>JAIOSF010000025.1 GCA_021107755.1 Arcobacteraceae bacterium | reverse complement strand
TGTTGTGTGTATTGCTACTAGTTTATCTCCTGCATAGATGAAGTTCTTTTGTAGGATACTAGTTAAGCTTATCTCCTCTTCATAGTGTTTTGAGATATAGTAGGTGGTTGTGTCATTTTGTGTTTTTTTATATCTACTTCTCTCTGGGTTATAATAAAATCTTGTAGTAGTATCACTATTTTGGAACATGATTGGTTTATTATAAGCGTTGTATTCTATCTGGGTGGTTTCATTATCTTTTATTTTTTCTATTACATTCCCATTTGCATCGTAGGTATAGGTTATATCTCCTGCTGTTTTTACTTGATGAGCTTTTAAGTAGGTGTAGTCTCCTAAGTCTGATTTATGAGTCATATTTCCTATAGAGTCATAGGCATAGCTTAAAGTGGTATTTGAGTTTGTAGAGATAGTTTGTGCTGATTTTATTCTATCTAGGGTATCGTAAGTGTAAGTTTGGGTGATGTTTTGTTTATTGTCTTGTTTTTGTGTTACATTATTGAGTACATCATAGGTGTATTGTATCTCTCTTATATCGTTGTTATCGTTATATCCTGTTGTTATTTTAGAGAGTTGTCCATTGTGAGTATCATAGGTTTTATTTGTTACTAGTCCATTTCCATGAAATATTTTAGTGATACGACCAAATACATCTGATTTTAGGATTTTATAGAAGTATTTATATTCACTATTATCAAACATCCCCTTGTATGGCATATCTTCTGTGAGGTTTGCATATTTCTCTTGATAGTTTTTATATCTCTCTTGAGTATTTTTTGCTTCATAGATGATAGTTTTTGCTTCTTGGATACGGTAGACTATCATATCTTTATATATAGCTAATAGTTCATCTGTATTTATTATAGCAAGTACACTTAAGGCACTATTGAGTTGATCAAGTGCTTGTGAGATAAGGGTGGTTGTATATGAGGAGTATTTTTCTATAAGCCATTTATAGAGGTATTCATCATTGTTATTTAATATTTTTAGAGTATAGAAGTCTAGTTGCTTTTTATAATTAAAAGAATTAAAGGGGTCAAATGGAAGAGATAGAGATAGTTAAATCTACTTTTTAAAAAGTAGATTTATTTGTTTATTTCAACAACCATAGCACCTCTAAAATCACCAAGTGCAAAACCTCTAGCTCTATCATAAGGAAATCTTTCATCAATTTTACTTAAGATACCTTTATCCATTTTTGATACATCTGCATGACATTTTAAACATGGTTTTCCAACTGCTAGTGCTTTATATACATAAGTTTTTTTATCAGTTTGAACTATCTTCATCATAGTTTTAGGACTCTTTTTCCCAACTTCAATATCTTTTTGAAATTTTTGCATCACTTCTATATCTTGTATTGATGGTTCATTTGCATCGTTTCTATATTTTAAAGCTGTTCTTCGTACCTTTACACCATCGCCTAACTTTGCATTTACCTCATCAGTAATAGTTTGTGCTTGATTTGAACAATAATCAATCGCAGCCATTCCAGATGGATCTTCTTTAAACTTAGCTTTGAGTTCACCTTTTAAAGTTGAACCTAACATCATCATACTTTTTTTTGCAGTCTCTTTCACATTTTGGTTGGCAAATGCCAAAGCTGTAACAACTAATACCCCTACTACTATTTTTTTCATCAATTACTCCTCAAATAAAATTATAATTTATCATACTGGAAAAAAACTTATTATTTTTTAAAACTGCTACTTTGCTAGAATATATTCCATACTCTCTTTTTCTAAAATTCTTATATCATTTGTTGAATGTTTTACATTGATAGGTGAACCGATTGTAAGTACATATTTTTTATTTTTGTTAATGTGTTTTTTCTTCAATGCCCAAGTTAAAAAACTTTTTATTAACTCATCTGCATCGTTAAGTTTATGGGAAAGATAAATACCCTCTATTCCCCATACAACTTGGAGTTTTCGTAAAGTTTTTAAATCATAACTACTTACTAGAATTTTTGCTTTTGGTCTAAATTTTGCCATAGATATAGCACTTCTTCCAGCTCGTGTAAAAGCTATAAGTGCATCTGGTTTGATGTTTTTTGCTAGTGTTGTAACTGCAGCTGCTATTGAATCATCTGAAGAGACATGGTCTGTATCTTGAAAGTAAGGATATGCTTTTTCTGTTTCTATTATTGTTTCATTTAAAACTTCTACCGCACTTAAAGGGTATTTTCCTATCGTTGTTTCATCACTTAACATAACAGCATCACTTCCATCTAAAACAGCATTTGCCACATCAGATATCTCAGCTCTTGTTGGGTAGTGCGAATTTATCATTGAAGTTAACATTTGTGTTGCTGTTATAGTTGGTTTTCCCATTTTTAAAGCAAGAGCTATAATTTTCTTTTGGATAAGTGGAACTTTTTTCAATCCTAACTCTACCCCTAAATCACCTCTTGCTACCATAATTCCATCAGCTGCTTTTAAAATAGATTTAATATTTTCTATAGCCTCTTTTTTCTCTATTTTTGCAAAAATAAGTGGGTTAGAATTATGTTGTTCTAAAATATCTTTTGCATCTTGTATATCCTCTTTGTTACTTACAAAGGATAATGCCACTATATCAACTCCAATCTTTGCACCAAATGCTAAATCCTCTTTATCTTTTTGTGTGATTGATTTGATAGCCAGTTTTGATTTAGGAAGATTCATCCCTTTTTTTGATTGGAGTGTTTGCGCTACTATTATTTCACATTTAACCTCATCTGGATTTTTTTCTACCACTTTAGCTCTTATTGTTCCATCTGAAAAATATACTGGTTCTCCAACTTTAAGGCTATCTATAATAATAGGGTAACTCAAACTTACTATTTTTTTATCTTCATCTACTTTATCTTTCGTAAGGGTGAGAATATCTCCTGCTTTTAATTCTATTGGTTTTTTTAAATGAGATATTCGTATTTTTGGACCTGCAATATCTTGTAGGATAGCTACCTCTTTATTTACATTTTGTGATGCTTTTCGTATCCTTTTTGCAACTTCTTGATGGTATTCATGGGTGGCATGTGAAAAATTAAGTCTAAATACATTCACCCCTTTTTTGATAAGTTTTTCTATCATTTTCAAACTATCTGTTGCTGGCCCTAGTGTTACTACAATCTTTGTTTTTCTCATTCTTTATATATCCTATTTCCAAAAGTATTGAGCTGATGCTCCAAGTTGTGCTTCTATTTCTAAAAGTCTATTATACTTTTCTATCCTTTCACTTCTGCTTGCAGAACCTGTTTTTATATGTCCAGCATCAAAAGCCACCGCAAAATCTGCTATAAAAGTATCTCCTGTTTCCCCAGACCTATGAGAGATGAATGTTCTCCAACCTACATCTTTACACATTCTAATGGTATCTATAGTTTCAGTTACTGTTCCTATTTGATTTAATTTAATTAAAACAGAATTTGCACTTTTTTGTTCAATTCCTTTTAGCACATATTTAGTATTTGTTACAAATAAATCATCACCAACTACTTCAATACTTTCTCCAAACTCTTTTGTAAACTTTGAAAATCCTTCCCAATCATTTTCTCCAAGTGGATCTTCCCAAGAGATAATAGGATATTTTTCACACCATTTTTTAGCCATAACAATCATCTCATCACTAGTTTTTATTCCTGCACCTGACCATTTCAAATCATATACATTTGAACTATTAGGAGCTAAAAATTCACTAGCAGCACTATCTAATGCTAAACTTATATCACTTCCTGGTTTATATCCAGCATTTTTAATAGCTTCAACTATAAGTTCCATAGCTTCTTCATTACTATCAAGATTTGGTGCAAATCCACCCTCATCTCCTACACTTGTAGCTTTCCCTTTTGCATTTAAAAGTTTTTTCAACTCATGAAATGTTTCAGTAGCATATCGTAATCCTTCACTAAAAGTAGGAGCACCATGTGGTACAACCATAAACTCTTGAATATCTACACTATTATCAGCATGACTTCCACCATTTAAGATATTCATACATGGTACAGGTATTCTGCGTGCATTACTACCACCTAAATATCTGTATAGTGGCATATCACTATACATAGCTCCAGCTTTTGCCACAGCCATAGAAACACCTAAAATAGCATTTGCACCAAGTTTTGATTTATTTGGTGTCCCATCTAGTTCAATCATAGCAAAATCAATATCACTTTGCTCTAATACATTCATACCTATTAATTCTGGAGCTATTATATCTTGCACATTTGTAATTGCTTTTAGTACACCTTTCCCACCATATCTTTTCATATCGCCATCTCTTAACTCAATAGCTTCATTTTCACCTGTACTTGCACCACTTGGAACAGAAGCTGATGACACAATACCACACTCTAATTCCACATAAACTCTAACCGTAGGATTTCCTCTGCTATCTAATATCTCTAATGCATTTATATCTGTAATTATTCCACTCATTGTAAACTCCTTATAATCTATTTGTACAATTTAAATTTTCAAAAGCTTCAATAGCCCTTTTTACCATACTTTCCTGCCCTGCTCGTAACCATTTTCTTGGATCATAATACTTTTTATTTGGAGAATCCTCCCCGTCTGGATTTCCTATTTGACCTTGGAGATACTCATGATTTTCTTTTTCATAAGCTCTAACCCCATCCCAAAATGCCCATTGCATATCTGTATCAAGATTCATCTTCACTACCCCAAAGCTTATTGCATCTCGTATATCATTTAAGTCACTTCCACTTCCACCATGAAATACAAAGTTTACTGGTTTTATTTGGGTATCCAAAGTATCTTTGATATATTTTTGACTATCATCAAGTATTTGTGGTCGAAGCTTTACATTCCCTGGTTTATAGACACCATGAACATTCCCAAAACTCGCTGCTATGGTAAAGTTTGGAGATATTTGTGATAATTCTTTATAGGCATAACATATCTCACTTGGTTGAGTATATAAAGCATTACTATCAGCTTCACTATTATCTACACCATCTTCCTCTCCACCTGTGATACCTAATTCTATCTCTAAAGTCATACCAAGTTTTGCCATTCTTTGTAAATATTGTGATGAAATCTCAATATTATCCTCTAAACTCTCTTCACTTAAATCTAACATATGTGATGAAAAAAGTGTTTTTCCTGTAGCTTCAAAATATTTTTCACTTTCCTCTAAAAGTCCATTAATCCAAGGTAAAAGTTTCTTTGAGGCATGATCAGTATGGATAATCACAGGAATATTATAATACTGTGCTACTTGATGTATATGTTTTGCCCCAGCAATTGCTCCTATTACATCTGCTTGACTATTTGCTATATTTCCACTATTAAATTTAGCTCCACCATTACTAAACTGAATAATTACTGGTGCTTTTACTTTGCTTGCAGCTTCAAGAACTGCATTGATTGATTCACTCCCTATAACATTGATTGCAGGTATTGCAAAATTATTCTCTTTTGCATAATCAAAAACCTTTTTTACATCACTCCCTATTACTACGCCACTTTTAACAATCTTTAATAATCCCATAAATTTTTACCTTTTATTTATTTAGTTATACAAAAGTATAGGTATTTAGAGATACAATTTGATTACAGAACAAATTAGGTGTAGAACATGTAATCAAATAGAAATAAAACTATTCTACAATCTTCAAATAAATTTCATAAGGACACACAATGGCATTAAAAGTAGCAGTCAACGGAACAGGACGAATAGGTTTAATAGTAACAAAGATAGTTACACAAAGAGATGATTTAGAATTAGTAGCAATAAATTCAACAGCAGATATGGATATGTTACAATATTTATTAAAATATGATTCAGTTCATAAAGGGGTAGAAGCCCAAATCGTTGATGATACAACTATGAAAATCAATGGAAAAGATGTAAAAATATTTTCTACTAGAAATCCTGATGAGTTAGGTTTTGGTGCTTGTGGAGCTAAAGTTGTTATAGAGTGTACTGGTGCATTTTTAACGACTGAAAAATGTAAAGCATATCTCAAAGATGGTGTAGAGAAAGTTGTAATGAGTGCACCTGCTAAAGATGATACACCTACTTATGTTTTAAATATCAATACAGATAACTATAAAGGTGAAGAGATAATATCAAATGCTTCTTGTACTACAAACTGTTTAGCTCCTATTTGTAAAGTTTTAGATGAAGAGTTTGGAATTGTAAATGGGTTGATGACAACTATCCATTCATACACAAATGACCAAAATATTTTAGATGTAAAACACGCTAGTGACAAAAGAAGAGCGAGAGCTGCTGCTATTAATATGATACCAACTACCACAGGTGCTGCAAAGGCTATCGCACTTGTTATGCCAAATCTTAAAGGAAAACTAAATGGTTACGCTATGAGAGTTCCAACAGCTGATGTATCAGTAGTAGACTTAACTGTAAACTTAACAAAAGAGGTAACAAAAGAGAGTATCAATGAAGCTATACAAAAAGCAAGTGAAGGTTCTTTTAAAGGTTTAATTGAAGTTGATAATGACAAAAGAGTTTCAAGTGATTTTATAGGAAGTACATATAGTTCTACATTTGTACCTGATATGACAAGTGTCGTTGATGGAAAAACTGTCAAAGTACTTGCATGGTATGATAATGAGTGGGGATATAGTTCAAGACTAGTGGATATGGTTAAATTTGTTGGAACTAAATAATATATTACAAGAAAATTTCAGGTGCTATAATATACTATAATAAAAATTAGTAAATTTTAAATATTATAAAAAGGTTCAAAATTATGTCGATAGCTATATTAACTTCAGGTGGAGATTGTGCAGGAATGAATCCTGGTATCAAACACTTTGTTGACCATTGTTTTAATCACAATATCCAACCATATATCATCTTTGATGGTTTAGAAGGTCTTATTGATGGTGATATTAAAGCAGCAACTCACAATGATGTGGCTGGTATTATGCACGAAGGTGGAACAATGTTGCGTTCATCTCGTTCAAAAAGGTTTTTTGAATATGAGTATCGCAAAATTGCTTTTGAAAACTTACAAAAACATGGAGTAGATAAACTTGTTATTTTAGGTGGTGATGGTTCTTTTAGGGCATTAAATCAATTTTATAAAGATTTTGGTGTGCCGTTTGTTGGAATTCCATCTACAATTGATAACGATATCTTTGGAACTGATTATTGTTTGGGAGTTGATACAGCTTTAAATATCATAAGAGGTGCTACTGATGCTATACGAGACACTTCTGCTTCTTTTAGAAGAGGTTGTGTTATTGAAACTATGGGGAGAGATTGTGGATATTTAGCTTTAGTTTCTGCTATTACTTGTGGAGCTGAAGTTTGTGTGATACCTGAACTTGAAACCGATTTAGATTCTTTAGCAAAAAAACTCAAAAACCAAATCACTTTGGGGAGAAAATATATTGTAACTGTAGTTGCTGAGGGGACAAAAAAAACTCAAGAACTTGTAGAGTGGTTAGAACATGAAGTTGGTATTGAAACTCGAGCAACAATATTAGGACATATACAAAGAGGTGGCAATCCAACAGTATATGATCGTCTTATGGCTGTTGAGTTTGTAACTTATGCGGTTGATAAATTAATCAATGAAAACTCAAATGAAGGTTTAGTGATTGTTTATGCAGAGGGAAAATTTGAGTTTGTAACTATTGATTATGTTAATAGTAATAAATATGCCATTAAACAAAACTTGTTAGATATGGCAGAAGATATGACAAAGTAGGATAATATAAAATAATGGAATCTAAAATAATAGAAACAACTTACTCGCAACTAAAAAAACTAAAAGAAGAAATTTTATCGTGTGTAGACCAAACTAATTCAAATCAAAGTATACAAAATCTACAAGCATATATAAAACTAAGATCTTTAGATTTAAGGGAGTTACAAAATCATCTTACAAATTTAGGTTTATCTTCACTAGGAAGAGCTCAAAGTTGTGTTATAAATTCTATCAATCAAGATATTCTTATATTATCAAAACTTTTACATATACCTTATACACAATCACAAAACGATTTAGATGTTTTAAATTATGATGATGCCAAAAATATTATGTTAAAAAATAGTGAAGTATTTGGAAAATCTGATACAAGCTTTAAAACAAAAGTTATGGTTACATTACCAAGTGAAGCTTCAAATTCACCTGAACTAATAAGTAAGCTTATTACAAACGGTACTTCTGTTTTCAGAATCAACACTGCTCATGATGATGCAACTACTTGGAATAAAATGGCTTCTTACATAAAAGAGGAAAATGAAAAACAAAATAAACAAACAAAAATATATGTAGATCTAGCTGGACCTAAAAATAGAACTCAACCTATTATAAAAGTTTTTAAACCCTTCAAAATAGGTTCATGGAGAAATCCAAAGCTTGTAGAGATAGTTCCAGTTTCAAACCAAGAAGTATTTACAAAAAAACATGAAAAAAACACCAATAATCCAGTTCAAGCTACACTTGTTGTAAGCCATGATTTTTTTCAAGTTTGTAAATCAAGCAAAAAAGTTAAAATTGATGACTTTGAAAGAGATGCTAGACAATGTTATATAATCATAAAAAAAGATGATAAGATTTTTTTAGAAGTAAATAAAAAAATAACAATTTATGAAAATACAACTATGGAAATAAAAGATGAAAATCACAAATATATTAGTTGTTTTTACAATATAGAAAAACTTCCACAAGATATAAAACTTTATAAAGGAAACCAAATTATTATCACAAAGCAAGATATACTTGGAGCTAGTGATTATTCCTATGAAAATGTTGTCTATAATGCTATTATTGGGTGTTCAAATAAAGAGATTTTCCCTTATGTAAATATAGGTGATGATATCTATATAGATGATGGGAAAATTGGTTGTAAAGTTTTACATATAAATGAGATAGGTTTAGTATGTGAAGTATTTTTAGCCAAAGAAAATGGTACCTCTTTAAAAGAGGAAAAGGGAATAAATTTTCCAAGTACTGATTTACAAATCGATGCTATAACTCCAACTGATGAGAAAAACTTTGAAGATATTGTTGAGTTTGCAGATATTATTGGTCTTTCATTTGCCCAAACTGCAGAAGATATAAAAAAATTGCAAAATATGCTAAAGATGAAAAAGAAACAACATATAGCAATAGCTCCAAAAATAGAAACAAAAACTGCTCTAAAAAATCTGCCTCTTATTTTAGAAAAACTTTTAGAATGGGAAAATCATGCATTAATGATAGCAAGAGGAGATTTGGCAATAGAGGTGGGATTTGATAACCTCCCTTATATTCAAGAGGAGATTTTAAATATTTGTGAGGCTTCCCATACTCCAGTTATTTATGCAACTCAAATTCTTGAAGGAAAAATGAAAAATAATCTCCCTAGTCGTGCAGAAGTTACAGACGCCGCGATTGCACAAAGGGCAGACTGTGTTATGTTAAATAAAGGTCCTTATGTAACAGATACTGTAATAGTTATCAAAAATATTCTAAGACAGATGCATACACTATTTCAAAAGAATAGACAACTATTTAGTATTTGTCAAGCTTGGAAAGTAAATTAACTTTTTGTTACAAAAAAAGAATATAATAAGTATATAGATTAAAAAGTAGGAGATACAATGAAAGCAATAATATTAGCAGGTGGATTTGGTACAAGAATCCAACCCTTAACCAACTCGATGCCAAAACCTATGTTACCAATATTAAATCGACCTATGATGGAACATATTATTATCAAGCTTCGAGATGAACTTGATATTAAACAGATGGCCGTCTTACTTTATTTCAAACCAGAAATTATCAAAGATTATTTTGGTGATGGGAGTAATTTTGGTGTAGATATAACTTATGTACAACCCGATGATGATTATGGGACTGCTGGTGCTGTTGCTTTTGCTAGAGAATTTCTTGATGATACTTTTATAATTGTAAGTGGTGATTTGGTTACTGATTTTGACTTTAAAAAGATTAAAAAATTTCATGAAAAGAAAAAATCACAACTTACTATCACTCTAACAAGTGTTGAAAACCCACTCCAGTTTGGTGTTGTAATTGCAAATGATAATGATAAAATAGAAAAATTTCTAGAAAAACCTAGTTGGGGTGAAGTGTTTAGTGATACTATCAATACAGGTATTTATATAATTGAACCTGAAATTTTAAACTATATACCACATGGTGAAAACTTTGATTTTGCAAAAGACCTCTTCCCGACATTGATGACAAATGATATAGCACTTTGGGGATATAGTGCCCAAGGATATTGGAGAGATGTGGGAAATCCACAAAGTTATCGAGAGGTATATGATGATATTTTTAAAGGTCTTATTACACTTCCTTATAAAGGTGAAAAAATAACTTTTGAAAATGGAGTTGCATATATAGAAGATGGGGTAACACTTCATGAAAAAATAAGAATCAATGGCACTGTAATTATTGGAAAAGATTCAAAAGTAGCTGAAGGTGTGACACTAAGCAATGTATCAATAGGTGCTAATGTAAAAATAAAAAAACATTCTGAAATATCTAATAGTGTTTTTTGGGATAATATCGCCGTAGGACAAAAAGTGATTATCCACAATAGTGCTATTTGTAATGACAATATCATCAAAGATGAAGTAAAAGCAAATTTTGGTGTTATTATGGCTGAACATTGTGAGATTGGAAAAAAAGTTAGCTTTGAAAAAGATATTATGATGTGGCCTGATAAAATTATCGATGCTAACTCTGTTGTAAGTAATAATGTAATTTGGGGAAATAAATACAAAGCTTCTATTTTTGAAGATGGGAAAGTAATTGGTAGAACTAACATTGAACTATCTCCTGATATCAGTGTAAAACTCGCAGAATCTTTTGGGTCAATTTTAACAATTGGAAGCAAAGTATATATCTCAAGAGATTATCATAAAAGTTCAAGAATGTTAAAAAGAGCATTTTTATCAGGGATTCTCTCAACAGGAATTGATGTAATAGATATAGAAAATGTACCATCAAATGTGATGAGACACTGTTTAGCAAATGATGAAAAAATAGCAGCAGGGGTACATTTTAGACAATCTGTAGAAGACCCTGCAAATACAGAAATTGTACTTTACACAAGTGAAGGATTAGCTATAGATTCAAAATTAGCTAAATCTATTGAGCGAATTTTCTTTAGAGAAAACTTCAGACGAGTGGACTATACAGAGATTGGTGAGATTTCAAACAAAAAAAATATTAACAATAGATATCTAAGTGCCGTAATAGAAAAACTTGATTTAACTATCTTTAAAAACAATAACTTAAAAATAGCAGTAGATATGATGTTTGGCTCAACTGCAGATATCTATCCTAAAATTATGAATCATCTTGGAATTGAAAATATTCTACTCAATGGTTATCATGATGAGAAAAGTTTGTCTAAAATGCCAAATTGTGTAACAAAATCACAAAAAGATATGGCAAATATGGTAAAAGCTATGAATCTAGATTGTGGATTTTTAATCTATCCAAATGGTCAAAAATTTCAAATTATTGATGATGAGGGTGAACTTGTTTATGACTATATCACTTTACTTGTGATATTATGTTTACTTGATTTGACAACTGAAAAAAGATTAAAAATATTTTTACCAGCATGGGCTCCTGATTGTATCGAGTATAATAACTTAGATATCACGAGAGGAAAACTCAACAACCTAAAAGCTACTGACTTAAGAGAGTATAACTTAATAGCAACTACCGATGGACATTTTGCATTTAGTGAGTTTGGTTTGAATCGAGATGCGGTATTTTCAAGTTTTAAAATACTTGAACTACTTCAAAAATCTGGAAAAACACTCTCTAATATAATTGCACATATCCCATATTTTGCTTATAAAGGTGAAAATGTAGCATGCCCTAGTGAATTTAAAGGGAAGATGATGAGAAAGTTTCTAGAGGATGGGAAAAATAAAAAAACTAGCTCTGTAGATGGTGTGAAAATTTGGATAAGTGATGATGAATGGATTCTAATGGTTCCAGATGAATACAATGATTATTTAAATATCTATATCCAAGCAGATGATGAGAAAAATGCTAGTAAAATATTCTGGAAATACCAAGAAAAAATTGAGAACTGGATTAGTGAATAAAACATTAAAACTTGCCTTTTTATGGCATATGCACCAACCCTACTACAAAGATGATAAAGAGGATACTACTCTTATGCCTTGGGTGTTTTTACATGCTATAAAAGATTATTACGATCTACCTTGGTATGGTTCAAAATTTAAAAACCTAAAAGCTACATATAATCTTGTACCCTCTTTAATATCTCAAATACTATCTTATATAAATCATACAGCAAATGATAAACTTCTTGAAACATTAAAAATTGATGTTTCAAATTTAACAAAAAATGATATAGAGTATCTACAAAGTTATCTCTTTTTATCAAATGAACACAACATGATAAAACCTTTTAAAAGATACTATGAATTATATCTTAGATATAAAGTACATAATACTATATCTGATTTTTCATCCAATGAATTAATAGATTTAGAGGTATTATTTCTATTATCTTGGTGTGGAAATTATTTACGACAAAATAACTATACTGTACAAAAACTTTTAGAAAAAAAGCAATACTTTACTCAAGAAGATAAACATGAACTTCTTAATGAACTTATACTTTTTTTACCAACAATTTTAGATTTTTATAAAGAGCTTGATAAAGATGGAAAAATTACACTTTGTACTACCCCATACTATCACCCAATCACTCCTTTACTTTTTGATACTAAAAGTGCTCAAGAGGCAAAACCAAATGTAACTTTACCAAATATCACTTGCGATTTTCAAGAATTTGGGGTGAAAAATACCCAATATGCTATTGAGTATTTTGAAAAACTATTTGGGAAAAAACCATCTGGATTTTGGCCAGCAGAGGGGAGTGTGAATTTTCAAACAGCGGAGCTTTTTGCACAAAATAATCTACAGTGGTTCTGTACAGATGAAGAGATACTTTACAAAACTCTAAATAATAATACAAAACTCAATATTTATAAAAACTATAACTTATCCACTTCAAATGGTGATATTCAAGTACGATTTAGAGATCATCATTTAAGTGATGCAATTGGTTTTGATTATAGTCAAAAAGATCCAAAAAATGCAGCTATTGAGTTTGTACAACATTTGAAAAATATTTATGATAATTGTAATTTTTCACCATTGGTGAATATTATATTAGATGGGGAAAATGCTTGGGAGTTTTTTCCAAATAATGGTTGGGAGTTTTTTAATGAACTTTATACTCTTTTTGAAAAGACACCATGGTTACAAACAGTTACAATGGATGAGATAACCAATAATAATGAAATCACAACTGTCAATATTTCTAAATTAGCAACGGGAAGTTGGATAAATGGAAACTTTGATATCTGGATAGGAAGTGGTGAGAAAAACAAAGCTTGGGAGCTTCTTGATATCACACAACAAGAATTCAATAAAGTAAAAGATACACTTGATCCTCAAACTCTTGAGTTAATTGAAAACGAGTTTATGATAGCACTTGGAAGTGATTGGTTTTGGTGGTATGGGGATGACCATTTTACTATTCAAGCTAAAGAATTTGATGAGCTTTTTAGAAAACATCTTATAAATATTTTTCAGTATTTAAATGTTGATATCCCACAGAAAATATTAACACCTATAATACAAACACATCAAAAAAATAGTTTTTATACAAAACCTATAAATTTCATCTATCCTAAAATTGATGGGCTCAAAAGTGATTATTTTGAATGGCTTAACTCAGGACTTATTGATATTAAAAAAGAGTTTTCAGTAATGGATTCTACAAAAAGTATTGTAAAACATGTGAGATATGGGTATTGTAAAGAGAGGCTATATATCTTTTTTGATGGTAGTTTTAAAAAACTAAAGAAAAATACTATTTTAAAAATAGTAATCAATACTATTGAATTTGAAATAGAGCTACAAAAACCTACACAAACTATAACAAAAGATGATATAACACTCTTTGCATGTAATGTAAATGATAATATTGAATTAGAAATTTTACAAAAAGATATTATAATAGGTCAAAAAATAGATTTTAAATTTTTTATAATAGAAAATAATTCAACTCTTCAATCATTTCCTTTATATGGTAACTTTACCATTGAGATAGAAGACTTAGATTTAAATAATTGGTATATATAGGGTGATTAATGTCAGAATTTAGATATAACAAACTTACGCAACATTGGATACTATTTGCACCAAACCGTGCAAAAAGACCAACAAACTTCAGCACTTCTAATACAACTATACAAGATATTAAAAGTTGTCCATTTGAGTTAGGAAATGAATCAAAAACACCAAATGAACTGGCAAGAATTGGGAATGATAAACAGTGGAGATGTCGAATAGTTGCAAACCTTTACAATGCACTTTCAATAGAACAAGAACCAAAATCATATAAAAATGGCTGTTTTGAAAATAAAAGTGGTTTTGGTGCTCATGAAGTTATCATCGAAACACCAAGTCACACAAAACAGATGTTTGATTTTAATGTAGATGAATTTTTTGACTATTTCTCAATTATACGCTTACGACTAAAAGATTTAAAAAAAGATACCAGAATCAAATATTTTTCAATATTTAAAAACTATGGTGAAAATGGTGGTGCTACTATACATCATTCCCATTCTCAACTTATTGCAACTCCATTTATTCCTAAAACTACACATAAAGCATTACAATTTTATGAAAAATACAAAACTGATACAGAAAGAGATTTTTTTGATGATTTGATTGCTGATGAAAAAAGTTTTAAAAAAGCTATATTATTCGAAAATAACTTTTTTATAGCCTATTGTCCTTATGCATCTCGATATCCTTTTGAGATAACTATTGTTGCTAAAAAAAACCTCACCTCATTAATTGATTTTACTGATGTGGATATCTATTCATTAAGTGAAGTTATCAGTTTTTGTTTTTTAAAACTTAAGTCTGCTTTGGGAAAACCAGATTTTAATATGCTTATTAAAAATGGAGATATACAATCTTCTACAAACTCAAATCGTTTTCATATAGAAATTTTACCTCGACTTTATAAGACGGCTGGATTTGAGTTAGATACAGATATAATGGTGAATACTTTTTTACCAGAAACAGCAGCAGAAATTTTAAAAGAGAGTTAATAAAGGGGTTAAAAATGAAAATATTATTTTGTACAAGTGAGATGTATCCATACGCAAAAACAGGAGGTCTTGCTGATGTCGCTCAAAGTTTACCAGAAGCCTTACGAAAAAAAGAGAAGGTTTATACACTACTTCCTTTATATCAAACAATCAATAGAGAAAAGTTTAATATTGAATATGCAAATTTAACTTTTGATTATACACTAGATGGTGTTGTGCATCAGTTTGACCTTTTTATAAACACTAAAAACAAATATGAACTTTTTATCTATAATCCAATTTTATGTGATAGAGATGGTTTATATTTTGATGATTTTGGTGATTTTGGTGATAATGCTTTGCGATTTGGACTTTTTAGTTATGCGTGTATTGAGGTTATGTTACAAATGCCTTTGGATATTGATGTGATTCATTTAAATGATTGGCAAACTTCACTTATAGCGTTGCTAGCTAAAACTCAATATCAATTATCACAGAAAATTATACTTACTATCCATAACTTAGCTTACCAAGGTGTATTTCCTAAAGATGTTATGTCTGCTTTAAATATAAGTTGGGAAGAGTGTTTTAGACCAGAAGCTTTGGAGTATCATGATCAAGTTAACTTTTTAAAAGCTGGTATATTTTATAGTGATCATGTTACAACAGTGAGTCCTACATATGCAGCTGAAATCCAAACACCACTTTTTGGAAATGATTTAGATGATGTTTTAAAAGCTAATAGCTATAAACTGCAAGGTATTTTAAATGGGATTAGTTATGAGATATTTGATCCTAAAAAAGATGATATGATTTATAAAAACTTTGGGGTTAAAACCTATGAAAGTAAAGATGAAAATAAACAACAACTTTTAAAAGAGATAGGATTTGTAGAATGTGATAAACCTCTTTTTGTATTTATAGGGAGATTTACACATCAAAAAGGGATTGAACTTTTAATAGAAAACTTTAACTTTTTCAAAGATTTTGAAGCAAATTTTATAGTTCTTGGAAGTGGTGAAGAGCACTATAATACTGTATTTAATAATATCTCTGTTAGTTATCCAAATGTGTATATCAAAGTGGGATATGATGAGTCTTTTGCTAGAAAAATGTATGCTGGGGCAGATTTTTTAGTGATGCCATCTTTATTTGAACCTTGTGGTTTAAATCAGATGATTTGTATGAAATATGGAACTGTACCAATTGTTGCTAAAACTGGTGGACTAAAAGATAGTGTAACAGACTTTACAGATATTGATTATACTGCTTTAAAAGGCTATATGGGGATTGGTATCACTTATGAAGAACATAATATTTTTTGGTTTATGCATGCTATTGCAAAAGCATTATCACTCTATGGAAATCATAAAAAATTTGAGAAAATATCAAAACATAATATGAAAGTTGATCACTCTTGGAAACAATCTTCTAAAAAGTATATAGAACTTTACGAGTCATAAAATGAATCTTTATATTGATTTTGGTGGTACTCATTTTAGATATCAACTCAATGACTCTAAAATCAAAACACTCAATAGTGATAATATAGATTTAAAAAAATTTCTTGATGAGATGATACAAAAACATTCAGATATATCATATATTGGTATATCTTTTGCAGGAATTGTACAAAATGGGAAAATCATCTCTTCTCCAAACACAAATACACAAAACTTTGCTGTGAAAAAATATATAAAAGAAACATATAATATCCCCTTAGCTATTGACAATGATTTAAATTGTGCAGCTTTGGCTGAACATAATGCTTTACAAGTAAGTTCTCTAGCAGTTTTTTATATAGGAACAGGTTTTGGCAGTGCCTTTATTGATAATAATAGATTAATCAAAGGTGCAAATAATAAAAGCGGAGAGATAGGACATATCCCTTTTAAAAAATCCCCTTTTAAATGTGGCTGTGGTAGAGAGGACTGTTTAGAACTCTATGTGAGTGGAAATGCTATTGAAAATTGGTGTGATTATTTTAATATCGAATCAAAATACAGAAGATTAGATTTATTAGAATCTTTTGATGACTATAAAGCAAAAATTATTATAGAAAATTTTTATCATGGTTTAGAATATGCATTTCATTCAAGCCTAAATCTCTTTGATTTTAATAATTTGGTTTTAGGTGGAAGTGTTGGAAAAAATGAAAATATCAAAAGTTTTTTAGAAGAACAATTCACTAAAAGTGCTTTCCAAAGAGAAAGTTTAAATATTACTCTTTCACAACTACAAGAGGGTTCTCTTCAAGGCTCAAAACTTCTATATACAAAAAACTAAACAAATTAAGTATTCAATTTTACTTATTAACTAAATATAATTTTTTAATTCTTAAGAAAACTAGTTGTAAAATGATGACATTAAGTTTTTTATCTAAAAGCTTTCACATAAGTATAATAAGAGGTAGTAAAGTCATCAGTTAATTTGTCAAAGTGTAATTAAAATGTAATAGTAATCTCTTATAATACTTCCAATATCATTACGAGGATTTTCTATGAGTAAAGAGTTTAAAACAATCGATGGTAATGAAGCTGTTGCTTTAGTAGCCCACAAAATAAATGAAGTTATAGCAATCTATCCTATTACTCCATCATCCCCTATGGGTGAACTTAGTGATCTTTATAGTGCAAAAAAAGAGAAAAATATTTTTGGAACTATTCCAGAAGTATATGAGATGCAAAGTGAAGGAGGGGCTAGTGGTGCTGTACATGGTGCTTTACAATGTGGAAGTTTAACCACAACTTTTACAGCCTCTCAAGGTTTACTTCTTATGATACCAAATATGTATAAGATTGCAGGAGAATTAACACCTACAGTATTTCATGTTGCAGCAAGAAGTTTAGCAGCGCAAGGTTTATCCATCTTTGGAGATCATCAAGATGTGATGGGTGTAAGGCAAACAGGATTTGCTTTAATGGCATCAAACAGTGTACAAGAAGCCCACGATTTTGCGCTTATTTCTCAAGCAGCTTCTTTACAATCGAGAATCCCTTTTTTGCATTTTTTTGATGGGTTTAGAACCTCTCATGAAGTGAATAAAATCGAGGTTTTAAACGAAAATATATTAAAGCAAATGATTGATACCCAACTTGTAAATGCTCATAGACAAAGAGGCATGACACCTGATAAACCAATTTTAAGAGGTACAAGTCAAAACCCTGATGTTTATTTTCAAGGACGAGAAACTGTCAATAAATATTATAATGAAACTCCGAAAATCCTCCAAGAACAGATGGATAAATTTGCTGCTTTAACAGGAAGAAGTTACAAACTTTTTGATTATGTGGGAGCATTTGA
Organism: Arcobacteraceae bacterium; assembly: GCA_021107755.1. Lineage (GTDB taxonomy): Bacteria > Campylobacterota > Campylobacteria > Campylobacterales > Arcobacteraceae > JAIOSF01. Next base: position 47,021 of record JAIOSF010000025.1, on the reverse strand, counting down.
TGCTACAAAAGTTATAGTTGTGATGGGTTCAGGAGCGAGTGCTGTTGATGAAACTATCGAACATCTTACAAAAGATGGAGAAAAAGTTGGTATGATAAAAGTAAGACTAGCACTTCCATTTTGTGTAGAAAGTTTTATAGACTCCTTACCAAAAACACTACAAGCTATAGCAGTTCTAGATAGAACAAAAGAATCAGGAAGCACAGGAGAACCACTCTACCACGATGTAGTTACAGCACTTTTTGAATCACAAGAAAAACTACCATTTCCTATGCCAAAAATCATAGGTGGGCGATATGGTATCTCTTCAAAAGAATTTACACCAAGTATGATAAAAACTATTTTTGATGAATTAGGAAAATCACTTCCTAAAAATCACTTTACAATAGGAATCAATGATGATGTTACCAATACAAGTTTAGAATATGATAAAAATCTTATTATGAAAAACAGTGACCAATATGAGGCTGTATTTTATGGACTTGGAAGTGATGGGACAGTAGGTGCAAATAAAAACTCTATAAAAATTATAGGGATGGAAACAGAGAATTATGCACAAGGATATTTTGTCTATGATTCAAAAAAATCTGGTTCTATGACAACTTCCCATTTACGATTTGGGGCAAAACCTATTAAATCAAGTTATCTGATTCAAAAAGCAGATTTCGTAGGTGTACATCAAGCGGTCTTTTTAGAAAAGTTGGATCTATTAGAGATTGCTAAAGATGGAGCTACATTTTTACTCAATACTCCATATTCAAAAGAGAAGATTTGGGATAGATTACCAAAAGCTACACAAAAACAAATTGTAAATAAAAAACTAAAATTTTATGCAATAGATGCTTATAGTGTAGCTAGAAAAAGCCACATGGGTTCAAGAATCAACACTGTTATGCAAACATGTTTTTTTGCAATAAGTGGCATACTTCCAAAAGAGGAAGCGATAGAAAAAATCAAAGACTCAATTCATAAAACTTATGGGAAAAAAGGTGATTCTATTATAAAAATGAATTATACTGCTGTTGATAGTAGTTTAGAAAATCTTTTTGAAGTAAAAGTTCCATCACAAATTTCAAGTGACATTGAACTTAAAAGTGTTCTCAAAGGTGAGTTATCTCCTTTTGTTGCTAATGTTATCCAAAAAATAACAGAATATAAAGGTGATGATATTCCTGTTTCTGATATACCAGCAGATGGGACTTGGCCAACAGGGACAACACAATATGAAAAAAGAAATATAGCACAAGAGGTTCCTGTGTGGGATGCTGATACTTGTATCCAATGTAACAAATGTGTTTTGGTCTGTCCACATTCTGTAATTCGTTCAAAAGTATTTGATAAAACATTACTGCAAAATGCACCTGATGGTTTTAATTACAAAAAAGCAAAAGGGAAAAACTTTGGGGAAAATGATGTATTTAATATCTCTGTTGCCGTTGAAGATTGTACTGGTTGTGAACTATGTGTAGAAACTTGTCCTGCAAAAAACAAATCTCAAACAAATCTCAAAGCTATCAATATGAAAACACAACTTCCTATAAGAGAAGAAGGGATTGAGCAATGGGATTATTTTCTTTCTTTACCAAATGTACCAAGAGAACAACTAGACCATACAAATGTAAAAGAGTCACAATTTTTAGAACCATTGTTTGAATTTAGCGGTGCTTGTCCAGGCTGTGGGGAAACACCGTATGTAAAACTGACTTCACAACTTTTTGGGGATAGAATGCTAATAGCAAATGCTACTGGATGTAGTTCTATTTATGGTGGAAACTTGCCAACAACTCCTTGGAAAAAAGATGCTAGTGGAAGAGGACCTGCTTGGTCAAACTCTTTATTTGAAGATAATGCAGAGTTTGGTTTGGGATTTAGACTCTCTGTTGATAGTCATACTTTAAAAGCGAGAACTTTACTTGAAGAGTTACAAGAAAAGCTTGATACAACTTTAGTAAATGAAATCTTAGCTGCTGAACAAAAAACAGAAGAGCAAATCAATCTTCAAAGAGCAAGAGTTTCACAACTAGAAGAGTCACTTAAAACTATCTCAAATGATGAAAAAGCCAAAGAGTTAGAATCTATTGTGGATTATTTAGTGAAAAAATCTGTATGGATTATGGGAGGAGATGGTTGGGCCTATGATATAGGTTATGGTGGTTTAGACCATGTTTTAGCAAGTGGTAAAAATGTCAATATTTTAGTACTTGACACACAAGTCTATTCAAATACAGGTGGACAGCAAAGTAAAGCAACTCTTACAGGTGCCGTTGCTAAATTTGCAGCAGGTGGAAAAGCTGGATTACCAAAAGATTTAGCTTCAATGGCTATCAATTATCAAAATGTTTATGTAGCAAAAGTTGCTATGGGTGCAAATGATAAAGCAACTGTAAAAGCTTTTATGGAAGCTGAACAATATGATGGTCCATCAATTATCATAGCTTATTCTCATTGTGTAGCTCATGGATATGATTTAAGATATGGTATGGAGCAACAGAAAAAAGCTGTTGAGTGTGGATTGTGGCCTATTTTTAGATTTAATCCAGAGCTTCAAGAAAAAGGGGAAAATCCACTTACTTTAGACTATAAAGGACCACAAATCAGTGTAAAAGATTATATGTATAATGAAACACGATTTAAAATGGTTGAAAAGATAGATAAAAACTCTGCATTAACCTATCTTGATACAGCAACTCATGCAGCTAAAACACTTTATGAAAGATACACCAACTTACAACATCAATTTGAAAACAAAGGATTACAAAATGATTGATTTAACAACAAACTATTTAGGATTTAAACTTAAAAATCCAGTTATAGCTTCAGCATCACCTATTACAAATAGTTTAGGCGGTATCAAACGATTAGAAGATAATGGTATAGCTGCTGTTGTTCTTCACTCATTATTTGAGGAACAAATTAATCATGAACAAAAAGTATTAGACCACTTTTTATATAAAGAAAATGATAGTTATGCAGAAGCTTTAGAGTATTTTCCTACTGATATGCAATTTGACAATCTTGATAGTGAACACTATTTAGAGTTTGTAAGTGAAGTAAAAAAATCTACTGATCTTCCTATTATTGCTAGTTTAAATGGTGTAAGTGATGCTGGCTGGATAAAATATGGTTCAAAACTACAAGAAGCTGGGGCAGATGCTTTGGAGCTTAATATCACTTATATCCCAACTTCTATTGATATGAGTGGTGCAGAGATAGAAGATATGTATATCAAAACTGTTAAAAACTTACGACAGCATATCTCAATCCCTTTAAATGTAAAAATGAACTCTTATTTTACAAATCCTGCAAGTATGGCAAAAAGATTTGTAGAAGCTGGGGCAAATGGTTTAACACTTTTTGATAATCCTATAAATGTAGATATAGATTTAGAAGAGTTAAGTGCTATCCAAAATGCTCATCTAACAAACTCAAAAGATAAAAGTGAATCACTACGATGGTGTGCAATTCTTTATAAAAAAATTCATGCCGATCTTTGTATCAATACAGGAATAAAAACTGGACAAGATGTATTAAAAGCTATGATGAGTGGTGCTAATAGTGTTGCAGTAGCATCTATACTTTTAGAAAAAGGGGAAAAATATCTCTATAATATGCTTTTAGAAATGGAACAATGGATGGTAGAGAAAGAGTATGAGTCAATTAATCAAATGATTGGAAGTATCTCACTTAACCATACAGATAATCCATCAGCTTATGAAAGAAACTCATATATGTACGCATTGAAGCATTTTAAGATATAATTTCTCATTACACTGATATGTCAAAAAACTTATTATGATACTATTTAATTCATAAGGAAAAACATGAAAACATCTCTACTCTTTGGTATACATTGCCATCAACCAGTTGATAATTTTGATTGGGTTTTAGAAGAAGCAATCGAAAAATCTTATAAGCCATTCTTTAAAATTTTAAAAGAGTTTCCTCAGTTTAAATGCTCTATTCACTATAGTGGTTGGCTTTTAGAATATATCGAAAAACATGATGAAGAACTTTTCTCTTTAATAAAATCTCTATCAAGTCAATTAGAATTTTTTACAGGTGGATATTATGAACCAGTTTTAAGTGCTATACCTTCAGTTGATAGAGTTGGTCAAATAAAAAAACTCAGTAACTATATTAAAAAACATTTTAACCAACAACCAAAAGGGCTATGGCTAACTGAGCGTGTGTGGGATAATTCTATTATCAAAGATTTAAAAAAGTGTGGGATCCAATATGTAGTAGTAGATGATTATCATCTTCTTACAAGTGGTGTAAAAACTGAAAATCTTAATGGATATTTTTTAACAGAAGATAGTGGAGAGAGTATCGCCCTATTTCCTATAAACCAAGCTTTAAGATATGCAATCCCTTTTTATAGTTTAGAAAAAACAGAAAATATTTTAGAATCATTTTCAAATCTTGATGGGAAAAACGGAGCAATCATTTTTGATGATGGTGAAAAGTTTGGTATCTGGCCAAAAACTTATGAAACAGTATATGAAAAAAATTGGTTGAGAGATTTTTTTGCACAAACATTAGCAAATGAAAAAATTAGTGTAGATACATTTGAAGAGTTTTATACAAATAATCCCCCTATAGCTTTAAGTTATCTCCCTACTGTTTCTTACTTTGAAATGGGTGAGTGGTCAATGACAAGTAACGATACTCTTGCTTTAGAACATCTTTTAGAAAATAATCCAGAAGCACATCAGTTTATCAGAGGTGGAACATGGAAAAACTTTCTAACAAAATATCAAGAGAGTAACTGGATACACAAAAGATATATTGAGCTCTCAAAAAAACAAGATACTCAACTAAAATATAAAGATGCACTCTATAAAGCTCAATGTAATGATGTACTATGGCATGGTGTTTTTGGTGGTGTCTATTTGCCAAACTTACGAGATAATGCTTTTAAATATATCATAGAATGTGAGAAACTAATCCCATCTAAAAGAGAAAAACTTGATATAGATTTTGATGGTTATGAAGAGTATAAATACAACACAAGTGAACTTTTAACTATTATCTCTTTAAAAAATGGTGGACAAATATTTGAACTAGATATTTTAGAGAAAAATTTCAATCTTCAAAATACCCTTACTAGATATGAAGAAGCATATCATAGTAAAATAGAAATAAATAAGGAGGAAGAATTAACAACTTCTCTTCCTACTAGTAATGATATAGCTACAATTCACGACAATAAACTCATAGTAGATGAAGATATCTCTTTAATCACTGATTGGTACTTTAAGAAGTCTGCTATTGATCATATAGTGCCTAGTGATACTACTGCAATAGATTTTTATAATAGTAGTTTTCATGAGTTATCAGATTTTGCAAATCAACCGTATAAACTAAAAAAATATAAAGCAAAAACATTAACACTTACAAGAGCTGGTGGAATTTTCACAGATAAAAAATATGAAACTTCATTAGAAAAAAAATATAAATTTGTTAAAAATACAATCAGTGTTGATATATCTATTGATACTGAATTTGAAACACCGCTACAATATATCCAAGAGTGGAATCTTCACTTTGCTAGCTTAGAAAACCTTACTTTTAATGGTATGATTATTACAGAAGAACTTAAAAGCGAACCATATACTTTAACAACACGATGTTTAGAAATTTATGATAGTTATTTAGAGAAAACTTTGATTTTTAGTTTTGAAAAAGAGATTGAGATAATCATCTTTCCTCTTAATAGTGTAAGTCAAAGTGAACAAGGTGTTGATTTAACAAACCAAGGTCTGACTTTTGGGTTTGTTCATCCATTTACAAAAACAGAACAAAACTCACTACAACTAGAGATAAGATAAAAGCTTAAAGTGTCAAAATACACTTTAAGCTTTTAAATATAAACTTGTTTTCTATGAGCAATTTTAGATATAAGCATTAAATTATCTTCTTGATAAAAAACTACTCGATAATCTCCAATACGAAGTCGATATGCTCCATCAAAAGGAGTCTTTAACTTTTTTATTTTTGTAAGTATGGGATTAGAAGCAAACTCTTCTATACCATCTAGTATATCAGATGCTATACTTTTATTTAATTTTTGTAGTTGTTTTACAGCTTTTGGATCATATTGGATATCATAAGCCAAGTGAAGCTCTTACATCTTTATGCAATACAGTTTTTAATGTACCCATTTTATACTCTTGTACTGTCGTAGTTACTTCATTTACATCAAAATAATCTTGTAAAGCTTCTCTTACTACTTGAGCTTTTTTCTTTCCTGTTTGTGTTGCTAGAGTACTTAACTCTTCTATTAAACTATCTTCTAAAGTAACTGTCATTTTTTTAGTCATACGGTAACCTTTTTATTATTTACCATATTTTACCATACTTTTTATAACTTCTCTTTAAAAATCTAAAGTAAATAGAGTTTTAGATAAAATTTATATCAATAAAATAAAAATAATTGTAATATTAAAATGAGGCATCGATAATATAGCATTTAAAAATTGGCTTCATTCATTGTCTGTTTTACGAAATATTTGTGCCCATCATAGTAGATGTTGAAACAAAACATTGGGTGTTAAGATTGTAGTTCCTAATAAACTAGAAAGTTTTAAAAAATAAATAAAACAATTGTCGATGAAAAAAGCAACTTACCACGCACTGTTTATATGAACGACAAAATATTTTTTGCTTTGAGTGTTATAGAGTACATATTGACTTGTATTGGTGAAGTTAAGTTTAAAGAAAAATTCAACAGCTACTTCATAATTATCCAAATGTAGATAAAATGCTATTGGATTTATGGATGACTGGGAAGATTTAGAGATGCTGGGATAAGGAACATAAACATGAAAAAAGAAGTATTAGAGAAAATAAAAAAAAGAATTGAGTACATTGAAAAAATCGTGGAACTTAAAAACTATTGGAATACAAATAGTGAATTTATAAAGAAAATAACTGCTCATTATTTTTCATTTTCAAACTCTCAAAACTATTCTCAAAATCCTACTCACTATGATAATTCAGTGCAAAATATTATGAAAATCGAAATTGAACAAATTAAAGAAGCACTTAAGAAACTAAGCAATGAGTTAGAAAATACAGCTTTTATAGAAAAATATGTTGAATTATTAAACAGACAACTCTCAATTAACAATAAGTTACCTCAGCAATTGCAATACTTAGAAAATCTAAATAATTATAATAAAAATTTAGATGTACAAAAGCTAATAGACAATGAACAAATTATGAATGTTGACCATAACATACGAAGTAATTTTTTACAATCCATTCAAGGTATAAAAGAAATTTTAGATGCAACTTCTCAATCATTATCTATAATAGATTTTTTTGATTTACTAAAGAATAGAAATGAAAATTTAGTATTAATAGGTGCTAATGGTTCTGGTAAAAGTACATTTTCTCGTAGAATAAAAAATAATATAAAAAGTCAATTCAGTTCTTTTGTAGCAGTTATACCTGCTCAAAAAACATTTGGTATTCAAAATAATAGCAGTATCCCCTTAAAAGCTCAGGCACACGCTGATTTTACACAGAGTCATACCCATGATAAATTATATAAAGATATAAATGATATGAGATTTGCAAACAGTGAATTTGGACAGATGATAAACTATTTAATAGCAGAACATCAAGAAGTTGCAAATAATACTCATAAAAATTATAGTACGGATGGATTTAGTAAAGAAAATTCTATATTAGAAGATGTAATAAGTATATGGCAAAGTATTATATTACATATTAAATTAGATTATGATGGGCAAGGTAATATAAAAGCAAAATCAGAATCTGGGCAAGAGTATAATTTTATGGGATTAAGTGATGGTGAAAAAAATATATTTTACTGTATCGCAAGTGTATTATTGGTTGAAAAAGATGGTTATATTATTGTTGATGAGCCAGAAAATCATCTTAATATGTCTATTGTAAATAAGCTGTGGGATAAACTTGAAAGAGAAAGAAGTGATTGTCAATTTGTATATCTCTCTCATAATCCAAGTTTTGCAATAGGTAGAACTCAAGCAAAAATACTTTGGATAAAAAAATATATTCCACCTTCTAATTGGGAATATATTGAGATTCCGACTGATGATGTATTACCTCAGGAGTTAATAGTTGAACTTGTAGGAAGTAAAAAAAATATTTTATTTTGTGAAGGTCAAAAAGATAGTTATGATTATAAACTGTATTCTATTTTATTTAAAAACTTTACAATTATACCAACTGGTGGACACCAAAAAGCCATAGATTACTGTAAATCTTTTAATGAAAATCATGCACTTTTTAATCTAGGAGCAATTGCAATAATTGATAAAGATTTTTATGAAACTGAAGAAATTACAGCATGGAATAGAAGTAAGATTTATACGCTTGATGTAATGGAAGTGGAAAATATTCTTTGTGATGATGAAATATTAAAACATATAAAATCTCAAGTTCATGCTACTGAGAAAGATTATAATTCTGCAAAAGAACAAATTTTTGTAAAAATTCAAGAATCGAAAGACAAGCAAGCGATGGAATATACAAGATTTAAAGTAGATAAAATCTTGAATAGTTTAGTTGGCAAATCATCAGACCCTGAAAAGTTAAAAGAACAGCTTACAAATGAAATAAAACAATTACCTCCCAAGCAATTTTATGACGAACATATTCAATTATTGGATGCTTTGTGTACTTCAAAGAACTATGATGAAACATTGAAGCATTATAACAACAAAGGTATGTTAAGTTTTGTGGGAGACAGAATTTTAAAAGGTTATAAAGATAGAGTAATTGGGTTTATTAGAGAATGTGATGAACTTCAAAAAAATATTTTAAATAAGTATTTTAAAGACATTCCCAATAAATAAAAAATGAATACGCTAAAACTGATGGAGCAACTTATAACTACATCATAAATGAAAATATATAGACTACATGTTCAATTCCTAAATTGATAGAAATATTGATATTATAAACTCTAAAAGTGAAGAAAATGAATAACATAAAAGCATTAAAAACTTCTATTTTAGATAAAACATTTAAGAGAGAGTTGTAAACTCCCCTACTCTACGATGCAAAAACCCTATAATCTATAAAACTAAAAATAGAATTTTTGTACTCTAACTCTTCTAATAAATTAAAGTCAATATCTCCATTTATCATATTTTTCAGAGTTTGAAAATTTGCGATATGCTCTTTTGTTCTTTGTTCACTATACTCAACTGCTGTTTTAGTTGTCACTAGAAATGCCCAGTCACTACTTTGTGCGAGAAGTAACTCTTTTGTCATTTGGTTTAATAGTCTTGTGGTATTAAAATCTGCACCATTATGATAAGTATTTGCAAGATTTATAATATCATCTGCCATATTATGAAGATGTCTATATATCCATGAGTTCCCCTCATTTAACCACACATCATAATACCCCTCATCTCCCCAAGAAGATGCACTGGGATTTATCACTTGATTTTGTGGATACATAGTTAAGTATTCCACTGGTGTTACTGCTTTAAATATATGCTTATCACTAATCTCTTTAAAAAGATTATATAAAAAATCTGGACCTTCAAACCACCAATGTCCAAATAGTTCTGCATCATAAGGAGATACAACCATAGGAGTTCTATCCATATATTTTCCTAAGTGCTCAAACTGTTGCTCTCTTTTATAGTGAAAATCGGCTGCATGTGATTTTGTTATTTCACTTGCTACATAAGGGTCATACACTTCTTTATAGTCTGTTTCACCTGTGATTTTATGGTACTTGTAGCCTGTAAAAACTCTCGTACCATCTGGGTCTATATAATCTTTGATATAATCATACTCTAAGTCATATCCAATATCTCTATAAAAATCTCTATAGTTAACATCTCCAGGATACCCCTCTTTTGAACTCCAAACTTGTTTGGCTGAGTGTGGATCTCTTGCAAAAGCGGCAACTGCATATTCTGTATATACAGGTGCATATACACCATTTAAAGCTGTCGGTTCCCCATATACTAAAGAGTGAGAATCCACAAAGAAAAACTCAATCCCATTCTCTTTTAAAATTTTATCAAGTCTATCGTAATAAGCACACTCAGGAAGCCAAATCCCTTTTGGTGGTTTTTTGAAATGTTTTTTATGAGATGCAACTGCAACTTCTATTTGCACCTCTACAGCTTTTTCATTTACACTTAAAAGTGGTAAAAATCCATGGGTAGCACCACAAGTGATAACCTCTATTTTTCCCAAATCATTGAAAAATCTATATCCATTGAGAACATTTCTTTGCAAAAAATCTGTAAAAAACTCTTTTATCTCTACAAACTTGTCATTATAAAAGTTTGCAATCCCTTTATAAACCTCATCATCTTGTGTTCTTTGACACTCTTTGTTTCCTAATTCAATCTGTCTATCAAGATATCTTTCATATTTTTCCATAAGATGTCTATCATCAAGCATCTCTGCTAGTGGTGGAGTAACAGAAATAGTAAGTCTAAAATCAATCCCCTCATCATACAATCTTTTTAAATTTTTCAATAAAGGAATATAGCACTCACTAATAGCTTCAAACAACCAATGCTCTTCTAAAAAGTATTCATAATTAGGATGTTTTACAAATGGTAAATGTGAATGTAGTACTGGAACCCAATAACCTTTTAACATATTATTTCCCCCCTAGAGTATGTGAAGAGAATATATTTTGAGATGATTTTGAAACCTCTTGTAATCTCTCTATCTCTTTTAGATAAGATGCCGATGACATTCCAATAGTAAAGTGCTGTAAAGATGCACGGATAATTTCAGTAAACCCTTTTTCTTTTTTAAGATATACTAACTTATCTTTCTCTTTATAATTAATTTGTGTATTAAAAGCACCGATTCTATTAGAACACATTATCTCTACAAAGGTATCATCTTTATAATATCCAGCAACGACTCTTATCTTTGTTGTATACTGTAAATCATTTACAAAATATTCACCAACTTCACCTAGACAATCAATCTCTTTAATGATATGTGATTGATTATCTATCACTTTAAATTGTATTTGTGTTGCATATTCTATTTCAAATTGTTCCAATAAGTTATTTGTAAATTCCCAATAGATATAAAACTTTTTACTATTTATTGGTAATAGCACTAACTGATCTTTGTAATACCTCTGGGGTATTGAATATTCTTTTTGTACAACTTGTGCACTATCAAATGATATTGTTTCAATAGCATGAGTGCTGCTAGAAAAGCTACCTGATTCTAAACTATCTTTTATCAACTGATTATCCATAATACCCCCTACATATTCGCTATTGTAACACACTATAGTTACAAAACAGTTATATTATTCTTATTATAGCATTATTATTTCTGCTAACCATAAAAAGCTAAAAAAACCAATAATATCAACAAGTGTAATCACAACAACTGAACTAGCAACTGCTGGGTCTAAATGAACTTTTTTTAGAAACATCGGTACAGTTGTTCCTAAAATACCAGCGAACACAAAACTTATAAACATTGAAAGTCCTATTGAGATAGATATAAGTACTTCTGAAAACCAAAACTGTGCTATAGAAAAACTCAACACAGCAAATAAAAGTCCATTGATTAAAGAGATATTTAACTCTTTTTTTAATACCGGTTTTAAGTGTTCAAAAGTAATCTCCCCTATCCCCATTTGTCTTACTATTACAGTCATAGTTTGTACAGATGCAGTTCCTGCCATATTTGCAACAATGGGCATCAAAACAGCTAATGCAACTATTGCGTCAAGGGTATGTTCAAACAAACCTATAACAAAAGAAGCGATCACTGCATTTATTAGATTTATAGTAAGCCATATTGCTCTTGTCTTTGTTGTTTTTGAAAACTCTTCGGAGATATGTTCATCAGCAGCTAATTGGTTGAGATTATAAATTTGTTGCGTTGCTCTTTCTTGCATAATATCAACAACATCATCATGGGTGATTCTCCCTATAAGATGTCCCATTCTATCTACAACAGCCAATGTAGTTAAGTCATATTTTTCAATAATATTTACAACACTATCTACTGCATCATGGGAAGTAACATAATAAGACTGAGGAAACTTATCTAATATCTCATCAAAAGTTCGTTCATTTTTTTCTAATATTAAATCATCAATTGGTATTGATTTTAATAATCTACCCGTATCATCTGTAACGAAAACACTTTGAACTGCTCCTATTCCATCCTCTTTTAGTTTTGCAAGTTTTTCTATTGCATACAATACAGTTCTGGTATTTGAAACTTTCAGTATCTCTGTTTGCATCAAAGAACCAGCTTCATCCTTTTCATAAGTTATAAGCTTTTCAATAGTTTTTTGTTTTGTATCACTTAAAAGAGAAAATACCTCTTCCTCTTTCTCTTTGTCTGTTTTCGTGATTGCGATAAAAAGGTCAGTTGCATCATCACTATCTAAAACAGTTATAATATCTGCCAAACCTTGTGCATCATATTTTAAAATTAAATCAACTTGAAAAGGTGTAGGTAACTCAATAAAAGTTTCAGCACGAATTTTTAATGGTAAAGAGTTTAGATACTCAAAAAACTTCTCTTCATCTTTTTGTTTTACATCTTCTAAATAATCAGCTAAATCTGCATCATCAATCTTGTGTTCATCTTTTACACCATTTTTAAGCTTTTGAAGATAGAGATCGATAGCTTTTATATTCATTATATTTTCTCTAAGTTTTCAAATCCTGGAAGTAGTTTTCCCTCAAGAAGTTCTAAGCTAGCTCCCCCACCTGTTGAGATAAAACTTATATTTTCTTTCTCATCAGCTTTTTCAGCTGCACTTGCAGTATCTCCACCACCTACTATACTATAAGCATAAGTATCGGCAATAGCATGAGCTATTCTAAATGTCCCTTTACTAAATCTATCTATCTCAAAAATACCCATAGGTCCATTCCAAATAATAGTATTTGATAATCCTATCGCTTCTTCAAAAAGTTTCACTGTTGCAGGTCCAATATCTACAGCTTTAAAACCATCTAGCATATCTTGAGAGGGAACTATTTTTATATCTATTGGATGATCTATATTATCTGTTATTACCACATCAACAGGAAGATATACATTTACTTTAGATTCTCTCGCTGTTTTTAAAATCATATTTGCTTCATCTAAAAACTCATCTTCTACAAGTGAAGCTTTTGTATCATACCCTATAGCTTTTAAGAAAGTATTTGACATAGCTCCCCCAATTATAAGCTTATCAATTTTAGGCAAGATATTATTTAATAGTGTAATTTTTGAGGAAACTTTTGCCCCACCTACAACTAAACATATTGGTTGTGTTGGTTTAAAAAGTGCTTTAGCAAAAGCATCTATTTCACGCTTTAGTAAAAAGCCAGCCACTTTTCTATCTACATATTTTGTAATTCCTACAGTTGAACTATGAGCTCTATGGCTTGTTCCAAAAGCATCATTTACAAATACATCACAAAGCGATGCTAACTCTTTTGATAAGTTATTATCATTTTTAGTTTCTCCCTCAAAAAACCTTATATTTTCTAGTAAAAATATCTTTGCATTTGTTCCACTATTTAAAGTATCTTTTTGCTCCATAAAGTTATCGATTAAATCAACTTTTCTATCAAGTAATCTTTCCAATCTTTTAACTATATGTTTTAATGAGAACTTCTCTTCATATCCATTTTTTGGTTTTCCAAGATGTGTTACTAAAACTATATTTTTAGCTTCATTATCAATACAATGATTTATAGTATGAAGCGCTTCTTTGATACGATTGTCATCTGTTATATTGTTATGTGAATCTAAAGGTACATTAAAATCAACTCTTATTAAAACTCTTTTATCTTTTATATCTATATCTTTTAAAGACTTTACTGTTTGCATCAATTCAATATTACTTAACATCATCTTCTCCTAGAATTTATACATTTTTTCATAATATTTGTGAGCCATAGAACCTGAATCAAATTCAAATAATACATCACTCATAGAGTTTTTCATCAACTCTATCCACTCTTTTTCATTTTCATAATAAGTTGGGATGATTTTTTCTTCAAGTATATCCATCATACTTTTGTTGTCTACTTGATCTTGATTTTCAACACTTAAACTAGCATCTGCTCCTAAAATTGTAAAACTATTCTTTTCCTCTTTACAAAACTCTGGATGCCAACCATCTGCTATTGAAAAATTAATTGCTCCATTCATAGCAGCACTCATACCACTTGTACCACTAGCTTCCCTTGTGATTCTTGGAGTATTGAGCCAAATATCAGCACCTTTTTTAAGAAGTCTTGATAACTCTAACTCATAACCAATTAAAACTGCCACACTTTTATAACTTCTACATATATAAGTTAACTCATTAAAAATATTAATTGCATTTGTATCGTGTGGATAAGGTTTTCCTGCCCAAATGATTTGAATAGGTTCTTTTGTTCGAGTAATAAGTTTTTCAAATCTTTCAAAATCGTATTTTAGTAATCCTGGTCTTTTATATTCTGCAAATCTTCTTGCCCAAACAATTGTTAAAATATCTGGGTCAAACATTTTTCCTGTTTGATTTGCAACTTCATTAAATAAAACCCTTTTAAGATGTTTTTTTCTAGCTATAAGTTCATAACCTTCATGTTCATCTAAAGCTCTTAACATTGGTTTATCAGCCCAATATCTTTTATTTTGAGCATTTGTAATAGGAATAATTTCACACACTCCCTCATAACTACTCCACATATCTGTAGCTACTTTTGCATGCATTTTAGACACCCCGTTTGCAATCTTTGCTATCCTTAATGCTCCCACTGTTAAGCTAAAGTTGTCATCATATGTTTGTGTTAATTCTCTCACTTTTTCTAGTGGAGTTGAGTCAAAAAATCCCATTTTATTTAAAAGATGAATATTATGTATCTCATTTCCAGCAGCTTCTGGTGTATGTGTTGTAAATCGAATCATCTCTTTTAATTGTTCTTTATCTTTTACTTTATTATACAGTTCAAAAACCATAGGTAAAGCATGACCTTCATTCATATGATAAATATCTACTTGATGATGTAAAGCCTCTAACACTTTTACTCCGCCAATACCTAGCACTATCTCTTGAGCTATTCGTGTCTCTTCATGCATATCATACAATTTATGGGTAATTGTTCGTGAGAGATAATCATTCTCTTCAACATCTGTAGTCAATAAAATCAAAGGTGCACTACCAAAAAGTTCAGCAGGTACCATTAAAGCTTTTACAACTACTGGTTTACCATTGATATTTACCGTTACACTGATATTTAAATCTTCTAAAAAGTGATAATATTTTCTTCTAAATTCTATTCGTAAGTTTCTATCTTCATCTCTAGCTTGATCATAATATCCATAACTCCACAAAATCCCAATACCTACAACATTTTGTTTTAAGTCATAGACACTTCTCATATGAGAACCTGCTAAAAAACCTAATCCACCTGAATATATTTTTAAAGCTTGGTGTATCGCAAACTCCATTGAAAAATAGGCAACCGCCTTACTATAATCCTCACTAAACTCATACTGTTTTATTTGCATCTATTTTTCCTTATTTTTATAATCAGTCATTATAATCATTTATAATAACACATTGATTACATTTTTCTTTATTTAAAATCCAAAAATTTTATCTATCATAAACAACCAGCCTATTACAATTACTGGTCCTAATAATGCCGTAATTATACCCAAAATTAAAAAATCTTTTGATTGAACTTTTTTACTTGAAAATATAATGGCATTTGGTGGTGTTGATACCGCTAAACTCATAGCAAAAGAAGCACTTAATGCAACTGCAACAACTGCTAAATAACTGGCTTCTTGTGATATGGTTGTAGCTATTGCTATAACTATTGGAAGCATTATATTAGTTGCAGCAGTGTTACTCATAAAGTTTGAAATTACAACAACTAAGTAGGAAAAGATAAACATAATCCACAATATAGACATCCCATCTGTTGAGATAAGATTTGCAAGCCACATATCAAGACCAGTTTTAGATACTGCAAGCCCAAGACTTAATCCACCAATAATTAGTATTATTACATCCCATCGTATTTTACAAATATCATCCGCATCAAGTATCCCAAAAAGTGTAAATCCAATTATTGGTAAAAGAGATACAACTGTTGTAGGAATATGATGCAATGGACCTGTAAGCCATAATAAAATAGTTAAACTAAAAATTATCACAGTTACATTTTTTTTCCAACTTGGAACGGTAGGTATTTTAGAAAACTTTTTTGTAGAATCATCAAAATGCTCCACCTCTTTTATAGATTTCAAATCTATAAAAGGCTCTGTTGATTTATAGATTTTTAAAATTACAAATCTTAAAATCAACACAACTATTAAAGATGGTGGTAATGCTAAAAAAATCCACCCAATAAATGATGGAGCACTATCTCCTAATATACCAACAGCAATAGCATTTGGTGGAGTTCCTATAATTGTAGCCATACCACCTAAGTTTGCCCCAACAACAACAGAAAGTAAAACTGCTTTTTGAAATGGATTTGATTCTTTGATATGTGTTAAAAGAGGTAAAAGTATCGTCATCATCATAGCAGCTGTTGCTGTGTTTGATACAAACATTGATAAAAGATAGGTAATACCTATAAGCCCCGTGACAATATTATGGGGTCTTCCACCAACAAAAAATAAAACTTTTTTTGCCATCCATACATCAAGTTTTGTTTTAGAAGCTGCAGCTGCCATAATAAACCCAGCTAAAAATAGAAATATCAAAGGGGAGGACCAAGGTTGTAAATATACTTGCCACTCTTTACTACCACTTGAAAAATCAAAATTATTAAATCCTAAAAGAACCATCTCTAAAGCTATAACTAACAAAGAAACTGCAAAGGCAGGTATCGCTTCAGTTACCCAAAGTCCAGCTGCAAAGAGTAAAATAAAAAGAGTATAAGTCATGTTTTTATCAATCCCATACTCGGGGATAAAAGCAACAATGAAAGCTACTAAAAAAGAGATTGTAAAACTTGTAAAAACAACTTGTAAAGACATTGTGTATGCTTTATCAAAAAATCGTGTGAGATGTCGTCTGGTATCTAACATAAACTGTTTACCTTTAGTAAGAATATTGTTGATTGTAACATTTAAACATAAAATTTATTATTATAAAGAGGATGATTTTTTGAATCTATAAAAGAGATTATACAGGTTTAATAACCTGTATAATATAAATTGAAAAGTAACTATTTTAAAATAGGGAAAGGTCCAACAACACCAACCCAAGATTCTTTATCGGCTTCACTATCAGCTTTCTCTTGATCACTCTCACCAAATGGGTGTTGAATAACTGTAGTTAAATAACCATTTCCAGCAATATTAGAGTACCAAAAAGGTGAAGTTGTTTCAGAACCATAAGGTGTAGTAAATATTCTTGTTAAATCTTTTTTTACAACATCATATGCCCAAATATAATCTATCTGGTGAGCACCTGTATCTTCACCAATGATTAAGATATCAGAGTTATCTATAAAAGTTAAGTTATCAGGTTCTGCTAGTCCATCAACTGCACATTTATTCCCCTCAAACTTATCACCTTTTGGATATTTATGCATTTTTCCTAGCACTTCACCTTTAAAATCAACTGTTACATAGTTACTATCTATTACTTTTCCTGAAGTATCTTTTTGTCCATCACTTAAAGCTAAACTGTATACACCACCACAATCATTTCTTTTAAGTTTAATATCATTGTTTCCACCAATATCATATTTTGATTCTGGTTTCCCTTTTTTCATAAAATCTTCCATACCATATTGAATTCTACTAATTGCAATATAAAGTGTATTTCTTGCTTTATCTAAAGTGATACCCTCTTTTTTTCTAAACTCTGTTGTAGCACCTTTGATTGCTGCATATCTTCTACTTTCAAGTCTTGAAGCATACATATCCATAAATGGTTTTACTTTTAAACACTCATGTTTCCAGCTTGTATTAATAGATGAATACCCAGATTCACATTTACCATTTTGTGGTTTCACCTCATCAAACATCTCAAAAAACTTTGGTTTTTTATCTATAAATCTTCTTAATGATGCATCATCTGCATGACCTAAATTTATCCAAGAGATATCAAATTTTCCACCATTAGTAGCATCTTTCTGATTTAATTTAGCAGCATATAATGTACCACTTGATAAATCAGCCTTTTTATCAGCGATAAACATAAATAAAGCACCATTTGTTCCATCATCTGTTAAGTATACTGTTTTTTCATCAGGCATCACATATGCTAACTCATGAGCAAATCTTCCAAGAGTATAGTGTTTTGTATATGATGTTTCACCTTTTGAATTTGTAATAGTAACTTCAGGTGTCCATCCATAATAATATGGACTGTTGTTTAGTTGTCCATCTTTAAAAAATAGTGATGTATTATTGTAATATCCATCTTCATCTTCTATTTGGTTGTTTGCTGTTAATTTTTTTGCATTTGATTCATACTCTTCACTTCCAAGATGACTTCCCCAAGGTGTTTTCATCCCAGCACAATGTACCCAACCACCATGATGAGAAGCTTGAGAGATATGACTAGTTGCTACTGCTTTAAGTCCACCTTGAGCTGTTTTTTCTAACTTTGAGATATAAATAGCACCTGGTGCACACTCAAATTGTGTGATAGCAAAAAGGTTTCCATCTTTTTCATGGAGTGTTGTATGATCTGGACCCGATCCATCTTTACTTGTTCTACAAACAAATGGGGTTCCATCTTTATGTTTGAGTGGATTTCCCATCTCATCTTTTACCATCCCAAATATTTCAGTAGTTTTCCCATCTAAACTTGGTAACTTCTGACCCGTTCTAGCAATTGTATGAAAACCTATATCATAAGATTTTCCATTGATAGTCACTTTTGATGATGCTAAGATAGATTTTTTCTCCTCAACACTCACTGGTGCTGGTACATTTTCAAATACTATACTATTGTGTGTTTTACTAATATTTTGTTTTGATGCCTCATTTGTACATCCAACAATGGTAAGACCAATTAACGCTGTTGATAACCCTTTAACCATAAGACTTTTATACATCTTCTTCCTTTATAAAAAATTTGAAGAAGTTTAAAACAACTAAATTACACTTAGGTTACAAGATTTAGTTATCGCCAGAGAATCTTCTAATTTATCGCTTTTAAATATGTAGTTTGATTCTCTTTAAGTTTTTTATGAATATTTTTTGAAGGCTTTATTGTAGCATCTCGCCCATATATAAAGCTCTGTTCCTCAACTATTAGTTTATAAGCTTTATTTAAATTTATAGCTCTTTTCAAAGATGAGATTAAAAGATGTGTAATATCTTTGTGAAGTTTTTCTATCTCATTTTGTTTTAAGTCACCATTTTCATTAAAAAACTTCTCCATAATCTCTTTATTTTCTCGAAACTCATCCCCTGCATGATTGTTTTTAAGATAATAACTATATTCATATTTGCCGTCAGCTCGTTTTGGTTCACTTAAACCCTGTAAACTTTTTTGTTTCCAATGATACCAACCTTTTTGAAACTCCTCACTACCAAGCTTTCTTTGAAAAACAAAAGTTGTATCTGTTGTAACACCTAGATTGTTATGACACCCTATACAATAGATAAGCTCCTCTTTTGTAGATGGTCGTAAATCCCCATTTTTATCCTCAAGAAAACCTAAATATCTCCACCCTTTTCCATTACTAATACCAATTTCAGGGTCTATTTTAAATACTTCGTGAATATCTCCATCATCCTCTTTTTCAATATTTGCTTGAATTGTAGTAGTTGATAAATCCATATAATTAGGTGCATAAACTTTTTTTGCATACCGTAGCTCTTTTAATCTCTTTGATAATCCTATACTATTATTTTTTATATCTAAATAACGAACTGTATGTAAAAACTCTGTATTTTTTGGATAAAGCCCTGCTCTTGCAAAGATTTTATTTTTTTCTTGGTATTCTTTTGCCATCCCCACATAAAACATGTTGATACCTTTTAAAGGTTCCCATTTGTATTTTATAATATCTGATTTATCAAGTATCCCATTTTTATCTAAATCAACACCATACAGATTTTCATCAATTTCATCTATAGATATATCTTCCCTTTTAATAAGTGCCTCAACAATTGCTAGGTTAATTTTATAAATCTCTAAATTAAATTTTCCATTTTTATCTTCCATAAAGAGAGTATCAAGTCGTATTAAAACATCATCACTACTTCCATTCGTTGGCCAAAAAGTTCCTAAAAAAGGATAATATGCAAAAGCTCTCCAACCAGTATAATTGTTTTTTAGATCTTTATCAAAGCCCTCATTATCAAAATTAAAATAACAATCAGGAATATATCCATCCCATTTATTGTTATTATCATAGTCCCAATTTTTTGGAATATTTTGTAATCTCTTCTTTAAAATAATCTCATTATTTTTATCAAAATAATTACTTTGTCGAATATAATCCAAAATACTTTTATTACTAATTCTTGCTATTTTTTTTGTTCTGTCTTTAAATAAGTTTTTATAGGGATTTTCTCTCGCTTGTAGAGGGAAAGAGTAATTTTCTTGCAAATCAAAATCGTTTATATAATTTGGTTCTTGGGATTTTTGATGACAACTGTAACAAGGATTATGTAGATCACCTTTTAAATCTTTTGTTATTGTATAACATTGTGATGGAATATATGCTGTTGGATTATTAATTACTTCGTTATGAATATCAAAAGAGTCTTTTCCTATGATAGAAACTTGTAATAATAAAATAAAAATGATTAACTTTTTGAATAATAACATATGAAATGTTATCGCTGAAGAGTAACATAATAGTTACAATTGTAAAAAGAATAGTATAGACAAAAGTCTATACTATAAAACTATGCTGCTTTTTTAGCTGCTTTTTTAGCTATTTTCTTAGCTACTTTTACTTTTTTTGGTGATTTTTTTGCTACTGCTTTTGTTACTACTTTTAATACTTTTTTAGTATTTTTCTTTTTAACACCAGCTTTTGCTACTGCTTTTTTTGCTACTTTAGCTACTGCTTTTTTCTTTAGTTCTTTTGCCATTTTGGTCTCCTAGTTTTAATTTTATTACTATTGGTAATAAATTATAGACATTATTACATTATCTACTTTAAACTAAACTGAATACTTTATATTGCTTATAGTAATAAAATATGGTATAATTCCGAAAAATAATTTAATGTAATGGATACATATGACTTTTATAGAATTTAAGAAAAACTTATTAGATGCAGATATTAGCCTCCCAAAATTTAGCAAACTTATAAAAGTAAGTGAAAAAAACTTACAAGCTTACAAAAAAAAAGGTGATGTACCAAATGCTATTGCTGTTATTGTGACTTGTTTTGCTTCTATGCATCAAGCAGGTGTAGATTATAGAACACTCGTTGAAGATTTAAATTTAACTGCCAAGACAAAAGAGGGAGCAGGATTCTCTAAAAAGAAAAAAGATTAAAGAGAATAATACTCTTTTATCTTAATTTGTTATTTGTATCTACAAATTCCTCTAGTCTATCATGTGCTGGTGGTGGAGTGATGGATAAGTTTGATATCTCTTCTCTTAACTCTTGAGTCATATTTATATTAACAGCTTCTAGATTGGACTGAAGTTGTTTACTATCTCTTGCTCCAATTATTGGTGCGGTCACATTTTTATTATTCATGGCCCAACTAATAGCTAACTGTGCACTATCATAACCCCTTTCATCAGCAAAAGAGCAAAATCTATCCGCTATATTATGATAATTTTCATCAATATATCTTTGATTATAATAGTTTTTTTCATTTAATCTTGTAGATTGTTCTACATTTCTATTTTTATATTTTCCTGTTAAAAGACCAGAACCTATGGGACTGTATGGTACTACTGCTAAATTTTGATCAGTAGCTAAAGGAAACAATTCAACTTCTGCTTGTCTTTTAACTAAACTATACATTGGTTGTATACAATCAATAGCTTGTAGAAAATTAGTTTTTGAGATATGAATTGCTTTCATTATCTGCCATGCTGACCAATTACTAACACCTGTATAGAGTATTTTACCCTGTTTCACTGCATCATCTAAAAATCGCATTGTATCTTCCATCGATGTATATGGATCAAAGTAATGTAAATAGTATATATCTATATAATCACTATTTAGTCTTTTCAAACTTTTTTCTAACTCTAACATAAGATGTTTTCTTGATAACCCTATACTATTTATATCACTACCTACTCTACTTGCAACTTTTGTTGTGATAATCAGTTCATCTCTACAATCCTTAATACACTCTCCTAAAATTCTTTCAGACTCACCATTTGCATATTTATTGGCACAATCAAAAAAATTTATCCCTTTTTCTTTTGCTATTGAAAACATATTTTTTGATTCTTTTTCATTTGTTTCTGCACCAAATGTCATTGTTCCAAAACATAGTTCAGATACTTGTATTCCTGTTTTTCCTAACTGTTTATATTTCATATTTTACCTTATAATTTTTCCAATAATAATATAATTCAATTACAAAGTGATTACAACTTGTATAGACAACTTGTAATCATTTCGTAACTATCACTTATTATACTTTCACATCAAAAATTTAAAAAAAAGATAAAAATATGACAAAAATATTTGACTATGAATTAATTTATAATCACATTGTAGTAATGATAAAAAACGAACTTAAAGAAAATGAGAAAATACCATCTGAAAATGTGTTATCTCAAAAATTTAATATCTCTAGAGCAACTGTAAGACAAGGGATAAATAAACTTAAAACAGAAGGTTTAATCTATTCAAAAAAAGGGAGTGGAAACTTTGTAACTCCGAGTAAAATAGAGTATACAATCTCTCCACATACTACTTTTACTAAAGAGATTTTAAAAGCAAATAAAATACCTACAATGAAATTTCTAGAAGTTAAAGTCATAAAAGCTGATACAACAATAGCAAAAAAACTCAACATAAATGAAAATGATGATATTTTATATCTTAAAAATGTAAGATATGTAGATAATATTCCATTTTTATTTGCAAAATATTATATAAATATTTCTCACCTAAAAGGGATTAAGAAAATTATCTCTAAAACAAAATCCATCTCAGAAATGTACATCAATAAATATAATTTAGATCCAATAAGAGAAAGTTCAGAAATAGATATTATCGCTTCTAATGAAAAGTCAAAAGAGATTTTTGCTATACAAAACAATTTACCTCTTATTAAAATTTCAACAATAACAACTGATCAAAATACAAATAATACAATAGATTATTGTTATTCTTATTTTAGAAGTGATATGGCAAAAATTGTAGTTAATTATAAAAATGGAGCAAAAGATGATTAAAATGAAAAACCTAACATTAGGTTATAAAAAAGAAAAAATACTCAATAAACTTAATTTAAAAATTAAAGAGGGAGAATTTATAGGAATAATTGGACCAAGTGGTGCTGGAAAATCAACACTACTTATGTCAGTTGTTGGTGGTATTAAAGTATTTGATGGGCATTTTGAAGTGTTAAATTACAATATGGATAATATTAAGAAAAAAGACTTAATAAGTTTAAGAGAACAAATTGGAATAATTTTTCAAGGATATAATCTTGTTGATAGACTAAGTGTTTTAGATAATGTAATAAGTGGTATGTTAAAAGAGATCCCTATGGCGAGAGCTGTTATAAAATATTACAGAGATAAAGAGTTAAAAAAAGTACAAGAGCTTATGGAGATAGTTGATATTCAAAAGCATTCTTTAAAAAGATGCGATGAACTTAGTGGAGGTCAGCGACAAAGAGTTGCAATAGCTCGAGCTTTGGCAAGCAATCCTAAAATAATACTTGCAGATGAACCAATATCTGCACTTGATCAAAAAAGTGCAAAAAAAGTTATGCAGATACTTGAAAAAGTAAATAAAGAATTAAAAGTAACAATCATTGCAAACCTACATCACTTAGAAGTAGCGGAAAAATACTGTAGTAGAATTATTGGTATTAATAGTGGGAAAGTTATCTTTGATGGTAATCCTTCAGACTTAACAGAAGAGATTATTGAACAAATTTATGAGGGGGACTCAATACAAAACGAAAATGACGAATAATATCTAAACACAGTAGCTCTTACTTGAATATTTTGGCGAATCATGAAGCAAGAGCTAACCAGAGCTATTTTGGTGAATTATTACAAAATAATTGAACAATTACACTACAAAATAAACACTTGTAGTGTAGCAAATTTTAAATTTAAAAGGTATAAAACTATGAGAAGAGATTTTTTTAAAAAACTTGGGCTTGCTACATTAGCTGTAACAATAAGTGCACAAACACTAAGTGCAAATCCAGAAAACTGGCCAAAAGAGGTTAACTTTGGTGTTGTTCCTGTTGCAGGTGCAACATCTATCAAAGATACTTTTGGTGGACTATCAACATACTTAGAAAAAACATTAGGTATTAAAGTAAATTTGCAAACAGCCGGTGACTATACAGGTGTGATTTCGGCAATGGAACATAACCATGTACAAATTGCATACTTTGGACCAAAATCTTATGTTGAAGCTCAAAAAAGAGCAAAAGCTCAAGCAGTTGCTGTAGAGGTAGGGGAAGAAACAGGTTTACCAGGATACTACGGTATGATTCTTACAAAAAAAGGGAGTGGTCTTAAAACTTTAGAAGATATCAAAGGTAAAAAATGGGCTTTTACATCTTCTCAATCAACAAGTGGTACATTAGTTCCAACTGTTATGTTCTCTAAAAAAGGTATTAACCCTCAAAAATATTTTTCAAAAGTATTATACTCAGGTGGTCATGAAGCTTCTATTTTATCTGTAAAAGCTGGAAAAGTTGATGCTGCATCTACAAACAACCTTGATTTCAATAGAGGTCTTGGAAGAAACTGGAAGAGAGATGACTTTAATATAATTTGGGAATCTGAATTAATTCCTGGTTCACCTATGACAGTAAGATCAGACTTACCTGAATCATTTAAAATGGCTGTAATGGGTGCATTTTTATCATATAACGATAAAGCTGGTCTATCTAAACTAAAACTAAAAGGTTTTGCACCTGCAAAAGATAGCGATTATAATCCAGTAAGAGAACTTATTGAATTAAAAAAACAATTAAAAAAGAAATAGAACTTCTATTTTGATACAACATGAATCAGCTGATTTTCAGCTGATTCTTATAAACAATCATTGAGTTTAAAAAGTACAATAGTATTTTATGCCCTTTTTAAACTCAATTAAAACAAGGAAACAAAATGTCAATTAATGATTTAAAAAAAGAATCAAATCCATTCAAAATATTTAATATGGTTTTACTCTTTATATTTATATATATAATCACTCAAAGCTGGATTGATACAGAGATGAGTTTTACAGGACTTCTTGATGGATGGGGTTATATGGTCTCATATATTCAGGGAAATCCAGAGATTGAAGGGAGTTCATATTTTCCACCAAATACATATAGTGGAGATTTAATAGTATATTTTTGGGCTATGATTGAAACGGTACAGATGGCAATTATTGCATTAATACTTTCTGTTATTTTAGCAATACCTTTATCATATATTACCTCGAGAAACATACTCTTAATATTAGTACCTGGAAAATCTTGGTGGCATGATCTTTTACGAAAATCACTCTATGCAATTGGAACTTTTATAGCCAATGTATTTCGTTCTGTAAATGAACTTGTATGGGCTTTAATATTTGTAAGTGCTGTAGGTCTTGGACCAATGGCTGGTATCTTAGCTTTAGGGATTCATACAGCTGGTGTATTAAGTAAGTTGTTAAGTGAAGGAAATGAAGCTATAGATCCAGGTCCTGTTGAAGCACTTACTAGTAGTGGTGCTGGATTTGTAAAGATATTAGCATATGCTGTTGTACCTCAAACTATGCCACATTTTATCTCTATGGTTTTATATAGGTTTGAATCAGATGTAAGATCTGCTTCAATTTTAGGATTTGTGGGTGCTGGTGGTATTGGGTTTTATCTATTTGATAAATTAAGAGGTTTTGAAAATGGTGATGTATGTACTATTTTAATATTAATCATTATCACAGTTTGGATCCTTGATAAAATAAGTGCTGTTATTAGAAAAAGGTTTATTTAGTATGAGTATAAAAAGGGAAAATTTAAATTATATTTTACAACATGTAAAGATAGAAACTCTAAAAAAGTTGTATAAAAAGATAGATGAGAAGTTAGGTGTAATGATTGTAAGCAAACCAAGTAGTCAGACACTATTAGTTCCGGTAATTGATCCTATTAGTGGTGGTGAATTTTATGCAGGAGAGGTACTTGTGACATCAACAATTGTTGAAGTAAATAAAAATAAAGGTTGGTCTATGGTTCAAGATGATCACGAGAAACTATCACTTTATATTGCATGTTGTGATGCAGTTTTTGAATCAGCTGAGTTCAAAGATGAGATTATCAAATTATGCAATGAAACAAAATTAGATTTAGAAAATAAGCAAAAAACAGTAAATAAAAAAGTGAATTCAACAAGAGTGAACTTTGATTTAATGCAAGGGTAAGAGATGGATAGTGTAGATATAGAAAAAAAGAATAGAAAAAATTTTAGAAGTTTGCTTGATGCATTATCAATGCCAGGGATTACAACAAAAGTAAATAAACTTTTTGATTCTCATGTTCTCTCAGTTGCTAGTGTATTACTGTATTCAGAAGTGAGTTATATCAATAAAACAAAAGAAGATTTTAGCACAATAGATGCAATAACAAATGTACAAAAAGAAAATATTGAAGATGCAGATTATATATTTTGTGATGATGTTACAGAGATATTATCAATAGTAAAAAAAGGGACTCATATCAATCCGGATTTTTCAGCAACAATTATATGTGTTGTAAATTCATTAGATGGAATTTTATTGAATCTAAAAGGTCCAGGTATTGATAAACAAAAAGAAGAATCATATCCAGTAAAGGAAGATTTTATCAATCAATTTAATAGTAATAATGAAAACTATCCTTTAGGGAATGAGATCTATTTTCTTAATAAAAATGATGGAACTATAAAAGCGTTAAGTAGAACAACAAAATTGGAGTTAGTGTAATGGGGTATGTTGCTATAAAAGGTGGTGAGGAAGCGATTGAAAACTCAATGAGTTTTTATGAAGAAACGATACAAAGTGCAAAAAAATTAGAAACACAAGATATAACTGATGGATTAAGATATGCTGTTGATAAAGTGATGAGTGAGGGTTCCTTATATAGTAAAAAGCTCTCCTCTATTGCTATAAAAAAAAGTGCAGGTGATTTACTAAATGCAGCATTTTTTTTACGAGCTCATAGAAGCTCTTGTCAAAGAATTGGTATTGCTAAACCTATAGATGTAAATGAAATGAAACTTATACGAAGAATCTCATCAGCATTTAAAGATATTCAAGGGGGACAAATATTAGGTCCATCTAATGATTATGAGGTAAAACTATTACTCAATAAATCTTATAGAAATGAAAAATGGGAAAAATTTAGTGACAACGAAAATATAATAAAAAGTTCCCTAGAACCTCTAAGAGTACAAGGGATTGTAAAAACTTTACAAAAAGATAGCGAGATTTCAGATATAACAAGAGTATTTCCAGAACCACCCTATCCAAGAAGTGCAGTAATGCAAACATTAACAAGAGGAGAAGCTGGTAGTATGTTAGGATTTGCTTACACTTCAATTCGTGGATACGGTGATGTTCATCCAACTATTGGTGATTTAAGACTTGGAACTTGTGAGTTAAAATTTACACACCCTTTTACTCAAAATGAGGTAAAAGTTGGTGATTTGGAACTTACATCATGTGAGAGTGCTGGTACTTTTGAAAAACAAGAAAATGGAGAAGTAAAACTTACAACTGGATTTGGTTTCTGTTTTGGCTTTAATGAGACAAAAGCTATTAGTATGAGTATTTTAGATTTATCTCTTTATAGTGCTAAATTTAGTGTTGGTGAAAAAGAGTTTGCAAGTGATTTTGAGATGATTGTACACCATATTGATGGTGTAGATTCTATGGGATTTACAAACCACTTCAAACTTCCACACTATGTTACATTTCAAGCAGATTTACAAGTATTATCAAACGCTTCAGATTTTGCAAAGGATAAAAAATGAGATATGCTTTTTTAGATGAAGATGCAAAAAAAGAGATACGAAGAGCAACATTAAAAGCAGTTGCAATCCCTGGATATATTGTCTCATTTGCAAGTAGAGAGATGCCAATAGCAAGAGGTTGGGGAACCGGTGGTTTACAACTTACATTATCTTTAATAAAAGAGGATGATACATTAAAAGTGATTGACCAAGGTTGTGACGGAAGTGTAAATGCTGTAAATATGAGAAACTTTATAACTTCAGTAACAGACAACAAAACAACACTTGATACACTAAAAGCTACTTTAATTCAAACAAGACATAGAATACCAGAAGAAGAGCTACAAGAGGGGCAAATATTAGTATTTCAAGTTCCAATGCCAGATGTTTTAGAGACAGTAGAACCAGATACAGCAAAAGCTAAAGTGATGCATGCAAATGCTGATTATTCAAAACTTTGGGTACTTTTATATGAAGATACATCTCAGTTTGGAGATAGTCGTATATCAAATAGATATCCAGTTATGGTTGAGAATAGATATGCGATGGATCCAAGTCCTATACCAAAATATGATACTTTAAAACTTGGAGATTCTAAAGCTTTACAACTCTTTGGGGCAGGGAGAGAAAAAAAGATCTATGCGATCCCACCTTATAGTGATGTACAACCTTTAAAATTTGAAGATAGAAAGTTTAAAATTGAAACATTTAAAGATAAACATTGTCAAAGATGTGGAAATAGTGGAGTATTTTTAGATCAAGTATATGATAACAATGGTGATATCAACTACTACTGTAGTGATACCTCTTATTGTGATAAAACATTAGAAAGTAAGGGTAAATGATGGTATTGAAAATAAAAGATTTATCAAAAATATTTGGAACATCTTGCCCACATTGTTTAGAGCTTACGGGGGCTAAAATTGACTCATCAATTTGTCCTAAGTGTAATGCAGTTGTTGGGGTAAATAATGTGAATTTAGAGTTAGAAAAAGGGGAAGTACTAGGTATTGTAGGGGAAAGTGGTAGTGGAAAATCTACACTTTTACAACTTATTTATCAAGACCAAAAAGCAACTTTTGGAGAAGTTTTTGTTGAAAACTATGAAGATAAAGAGGGAAAACCTAAAAATATCATAGAAGCAAATCTCAATGATATGAACTATTTAAGAAATGTATTGATGTCAATGATTTATCAAAATCCACGACTTGGACTAAACTATAGATTTAGTGCAGGTGGGAATATTGCCGAAAAAGTTATAGGAAGTGGAAATAAGTCGTATGAAAAGATACGCCAAAAAGCAGAATACTTTTTAGATAAAACAGAGATACCAGTAAGTAGAATCGATAATTATCCAGATAGATTTAGTGGTGGTCAACAACAAAGAATTCAGATATCAAAAGCGTTATCAAGTAATCCAAAACTATTACTTTTGGATGAACCAACAACTGGACTTGATCTCTCAGTACAAGCAAAAATATTAGATCTTATCAAAGTATTACAAAAAGAGATAGGATTTTCTATGGTTATCGTTTCCCATGATTTAGGTGTTATTAAACATCTCACCGATATTACTGTTGTTATGAAAAATGGTCAAATAGTTGAAAAAGGGTTAACAGATCAAATACTTGAAGATCCACAACACCCTTATACACAACTTCTTGTATCAAGTATATTGTAAAGGTTGTAGAATGAAAAAAATAATAGTAAAAAATTTACATAAAGAGTTTACAATACACACAAGAGGTGGTCTTAAAATAAATGGCTATCACGATATAAATTTTGATCTTGATAAGGGGGAGTTTTTATCTTTATATGGTCCAAGTGGATTGGGTAAATCATCTGTATTAAAAGCACTCTATAGAACATATACAACTACAAGTGGTGATATTTTATTTAACTATGATGATGGAAAATCTTTAAATATAGCAACTGCACTTGAAAGTGAAATACTCAATTTACGAAAAGAACATTTAGGGTATGTATCTCAATTTTTACAAGTATTACCAAGAATTAGTGCTGTTGATATAGTAGCTCAACCTTTGATTGAAAAAGGGGAAAGTCAAACAGTAGCACGAGATAAAGCGAAAGAGATGTTGAGTTTTTTAAATATAAAAGAGGAACTATTTGCTATCTCTCCACTAACTTTTAGTGGTGGAGAGCAACAAAGAGTGAATATAGCAAAGGGGATTATTGCACCAAAATCAGTTTTACTCCTTGATGAACCAACAGCATCTTTAGATATGACAAATACAAATAAAGTGATTGACAAACTTTTAGAGATAAAAAAACAAGGGGTAACGATGATTGGTATTTTTCATGATATGGAATGCATGAGAAGAATCAGTGATAAGATTTATGATATGAAGGAAAAAAAATATGCAGACAATTATTAGAAGTACAAATATTCTTATAAATGGAGAATTTACAAGTGCTGATATTGTAATACAAGGGGATGTTATAACAGCAGTTAATCCTTATAAAAGTATTGATGTAGCTATAGATTTAGGTGACAGACGAATAGTACCTGGGTTTGTTGATCTCCATGGGGATGCTATAGAAAAAGAGCTAGAACCAAGACCTGGAGCAAAGTTTCCTACAAAAATGGCAGTGATTGAACTTGATAAAAAACTTTCAATGGCTGGAGTTACAACTATGTATCATGCTGTTGGATTTAATGACGAAGAGCTAAGTAAAGGGAGAGGTACAGAACAGTCTCGGGAACTAATAGAAGAAATTTACGAAGCTAATAAAGCGCATCTAGGTGTAGACAATCTTATACATACCAGATTTGAAATCACAAGTGAAAGTTCACTTGAAACTATAAAAGAACTTATTTCTAAAAATAAAGTAGATATGTTATCTATTATGGATCACTCACCTGGTCAAGGACAATTTAAAACCCTTGAATCTTGGAAAAAATACCATCTTAGTGCGTACACTATTGATGATAAAGATGTTGCACAATATTTAGAAAAAAAGCTTTCCAAAGATAAAGTTGGTATTGTAGAAGATTTAGTAACATTTGGTTTAAAGCATAATATTCCAGTACTAAGCCATGATGATGATTGTGAAGATAAACTTAATACGCTCAAAGCTTTGGGCGTAACTTTTTCAGAATTTCCTTTAAGTATTGAAGTTGCAAAAAAAGCAAAAAGTATGGGTATTAGTACAGGAATGGGTGCACCAAATGTGGTGAGAGGTGGAAGCCAAAGTGGTAATATAGCAGCAAAGGAACTTATTGCACAAGGTGTTTGTGATTATCTTTGTAGTGATTACCATCCAGCTTCACTACTTCTAAGTCCTTATAGATTAAAAGAGGATGTAGACTTACCTTTAGAGAAAGGTTTTTCAATGATTAGTTCAACACCTGCAAAACTAGCAAATCTAAAAGATAGAGGAGAAATTAAAGAGGGGAAACTAGCAGATATAGTTGTCATAGATGAGTCACATTTTCCTAAAGTGGTACTAACATTTAAAGATGGAGAAGTTGTATACAATGGGATTAGAGGATTTAAAATATAATGTATAAAATAGATTCTTTTAATACCAAATCTAAAAAAATATTAACAAAAGAACCAAATATTGGTCAAACATCACTCATAAAAGATTGTTCCTTTGGAGAGTATGTTGAGATTGGGGCTAATAACAATATTCAAGAAAGTATACTTGATAGCTACAGTTATACTAGTGAAAACTGCCAAATCATGAATAGTACAATTAAAAAGTTTGTAAATATAGCTTCTTATGTACGATTAAATCCCAGTCAGCATCCTATGATGTGGGCTTCTCAACACCATATGCAATATCGAAAAGAGATGTTTGGGTTTGGAGTTGACGATGATATCTTTTTTGATTGGAGAAGGGAAAAAAAAGTTGAAATAGGGAATGATGTCTGGCTAGGTCATAATGTAGTTGTAATGGGGAATGTTACTATAGGAGATGGAGCTGTTATTGGGAGTAGTGCTGTTGTAACAAAAGATATACCACCTTTTGCCATAGCAGTTGGAAATCCTGCAAAAGTTATACGATATAGATTTGATAAACAAACTATTCAAGCTTTACAACAAATATCTTGGTGGGATTGGGATTATGAAAAAATCAAAATAGCTATTGATGATTTTAAAGATATCAATACATTTATTGAAAAGTATAAAAAATGAAAAAAATCATATTAATAGTTGGAGCAAGTGGTGTAGGGAAAGATACATTATTAAAAAGTATAAAAGATAAAACAGATATAAATTTTGTAAAAAGATATATCACTAGAGTACCAGATGAGAATGAACACAACTATTATATTGATGATGAAGCATTTGAAAAATTAAAACAAGAAGATTTTTTTATCTCAACTTGGGAAGCCCATACAAATAAATATGCTATTGCAAAAAGTCAAATCAAAGAGGGAGTTAATCTTATCTCAATTTCAAGAAGTACTATAAAAGATTTTGAAAACTATTTTGATGATGTTACAACAATAGAGGTAACACTACCAAAAGATATTTTATACCAAAGATTAAAAAACAGAGGGAGAGAAAACGAGGAGCAAATACAGAATAGACTCAATAGAAGTTATAATACAATTAAGGCAAAGCATATAATACAGTTTGATAATTCAAGTTCTATAGATGAATCATCTAAAAAATTTATACAACTTTTAAAAAACATATAAAATGAAAAATAGTTTTAGCATAGCAACATACAACTTATGGAAAAATTGTGGAGATTTTCCAAAACGGATTTTTAAAATTGCAGATCACTTAAAAAATATAGATTGTATCTGTTTCCAAGAAGATTATCATGACAATAATTTTTCAAGTAGTGATACGATTAATGAAACTTTACAATATAACAAACTAACCCTCCCTATTAGAGAAAAAAAGAGAAATGGGGAAAAAAGTAGTTCAAATCTAACAATTTTATCAAAATATGAGATTACACTTTTAGAAAATATATATTTTAACAAAAATAAAGAGGATGAGAGAGGTACTCAAATTGTTCAATTAAGTGTTGAAAATAAAAAAATCATTCTTATAAATACACATTTAACAAATCTCAATCAAGAACAAAGAATAGAACAAATTAGAATTATAAAATACACACTAGAAGAATATAGAAGTGATATATCTATTTTTTGTGGGGATATGAATGCAACCATTGAATCTAAAGAAATAAAAATAATAAAACGGTGTGGATATAACTCAAAAAATCAATTACCAACTTATGAGGATAATTTGATTTTAGATTACATTTTTTATAAAAGTAGATTAAATATTGAAATTGACTCTGAAATTATTATTAAAAAACATAGTGATCATTATTGTTTACAAAATAATTTTAGTTGGTAAATTCGTGAAAAAACAACTAAACAAAGTTTTTATACAAGGTACAGCTAAATCTGTTTTAGGTTTAGGAATAACTACTACAATTGGATATGGTACTTTATTTTACTCTTTTACTATAATGTCTGTTGCACTTGAAAATCACTTTGGGTGGTCTAAAAGTTTTTTATTTGGGGTTTTTTCTTTTGGACTTTTACTTGGCGGTTTAATAACACCCTATATTGGAAAGAAACTAGACCAATATGGTGCAAGAACTATTATGAGTATAGGCTCTATTTTAGCATTTATAGGTTTGCTTTTTCTATCAATGGTAGAAACAAAACTTGAATTTATACTAGCAATAGTATTTATAGAGATAGTTTCAACTTTTATATTATATGAAGCAGCATTTGTAGCATTTTCACAAATCGCTAAACAAAAAGCAAGAGTTCCTATGACACAAATTACATTAATAGCAGGGTTTGCTTCTACTATATTTTGGCCTCTTGTAAGTATTTTACTAAATTATTTTAGTTGGCAAGATGTCTACATTATTCTAGCACTATTTCATCTATTCATTGCATTTCCTGTACATCTGTTTACCTTACCTAATAACAAATTAAAAAATAAACAAGTTCAACATGAAGATAATGCTATTTATAATAGATTTGAAAGAAAGAAAAGGAGTAAAAAAAGTATGGTTTTAATAGGTATTGCTTTGTGTGCTATTGCTATCCCTATTGCTTCTATTCAAACTCATCTAATTGGTATACTAGACAGTTTTGGTGTTGAAGCTTCCATTGCAGTTATGTTGGGAGCTTTAATAGGTCCAGCGCAAGTTAGTGCAAGAGTTTTTGAGATGATTTTTGCTCAAAAGATATCTCCTGTAACTTCATCTATTATATCTACAAGTTTAGTATTTATGAGTGTTATTATACTTTTATTTTGTGGATATTCCTCTTGGATTGTGGCTTTATTTATGATTCTTTTTGGTGCGGGTCAGGGACTTAACTATATCGCAAGAGGGAGCCTCCCTTTGTATATCTTAGGGAGTGAAAACTTTGGAAGAAATACTGGCTATTTAAATCTATATATAAAAGTAGTAACTGCAATTGCACCATTTTCTTTTGCTTTATCTTTAGAAAACTTAGGGAATAGTATCACTATTAGTATATTGATATTTTTATCTTTATTTTCTATAGGGACTTTATATATTTTAAGGAGGGAAAAAAGTGTTTAATATAAAATTTTTAGGTACGGCAAATGCCAGTGGAATACCTGTATTTAATTGCCATTGCACGATTTGTAAAAATTATAAAAGTGAGGGTAAGTTCAATAATAGTACAAGTGCCTATATTGAGTGTTCAAATGGTGAGATTATCTTACTTGATGCAGGAAATGATGATTTATCACAAAGATTTAATAGTAAAAAATTAAAAACTATATTTCTTACTCACTTTCATGCTGATCATGTTTTAGGACTTTTAAAACTTCGATATGGAAAAGATAAAATAGTATGTTATCATCCAAAAGATAAGGAGGGTTTTGCAGATCTATTTAAACATAAGTTATCTATTGAATATAAAGAAAATAAACCTTTTGAAAAGATTATTGTAAATAGCTTGGCATTTACTCCAATTCCATTAAAACACTCTAAAAATACAACTGGTTATCTTATAGAAAGTGAAGAAAAAACAATAGCATATTTAACTGATTGTGCAGGGATAGAAAAACACTCTATGGAATTTTTGCTTTCAAAAAATATCGATGAATGCTATATCGATGCATGTCATGTACCCCATTATCCTGATACCAATCACTTAAATTACGAGCAAGCAACAAAACTTTTAGACAAAATAGATGCAAAGAGTTCATTTCTCATTCACGGTTCACACGAAACATTGAATTATATAAATAAAAATAATATAAATCTTAAATACCCTTACCTTATTGTAACTTAATAGAAATTTTATTATGTTACAATAACAAAATTTTTAAAATAGGTAGAAAAATTGAAACATATAGTAATAATTGGTGGTGGATACGCAGGTGTTTATGCTTTAAAGGAACTCATAAAAAATAAAAATATCAAAATAACACTTATTGATAAACATACTTATCATAATCTTCAACCAGAAGTTTATGACCTTATTGCAAACAAAGGCACTATTGCAGATGTAACTATTGACTTGTCTTCACTTTGTAGTGGATTTGATCATCCATTTTTAGAATATAAAAATTTACGCGTTACTGATATTGATTATAAACAAAAGCAAATCTCTACAGCAGAACAAGAAACTATTAAATTTGATTCTCTTCTTCTTTGTGTTGGTACGAGAACTTTTTTCCCACAAAATATTGAAGGGTTAAATAATACAAATGATTTAAAAAAGCTTCATAAAGCTTTATATTTTAAACAAAACTTTGAGAAACAACTTTTTAATAAAATAGAAGATGAAGCAAAAAAATGTGATAAAACACATATTGCAGTAGTAGGAGCTGGTCTTTCTGGTGTTGAGATAGCAGCAGAGATGGCTTACTATGCAAATCAGTTTTTCAAAAGAGGAAGTTTTCATTGTGATAATTTCAAAATCTCTCTTATTAGTTCACGGAGTACTATATTACCAGATTTTGATCCAAAAATGATACAGATGTCAAGCCAAAGATTAAAAGATTTGGATATTAATATTATCACTGATACAAAGATGCAAAGTTGTGATAAAGAGTATCTTTATCTCACAAATGGGACAAAAATACGCTACTCCTTTATCATCTTTGCGGGTGGTATTGAAGCTGCAAATCTTATCCTAAAGTCTGATTTACCAAAAAATAAAAAAGGGCAAATCTTAGTTGATGAATATTTAAAAGTTGAGGGATATGAAAATATCTTTGCAGCAGGTGATATTGCACAGGTCAAAGATAGATCAGGAAAAATAATGCCAGCAAATGTAACTATTGCACGAGCAAGTGGAATAAGTGCTGCAAAAAATATTTTAAATCAAATAACAGATAAACAACTTCAAGCTTGTAACCCAAAATTAGAAGGTACTCTTATCGCTCTTGGTGGGAGATATGCTGTATGTGATTTATATGGACTGGTACAAGTAAAAGGCTTCATTGGTCATCTAATTAAACAATATGTATTTTTCAGATATAAACTTCCATTAATCCAATATATAAAGAAAGGTTACAATAAGCTCTCTTCTAAAATGTAATCGTACTGTT
The DNA here is from genome assembly GCA_021107755.1 of Arcobacteraceae bacterium. Classification (GTDB taxonomy): domain Bacteria; phylum Campylobacterota; class Campylobacteria; order Campylobacterales; family Arcobacteraceae; genus JAIOSF01. The sequence continues at coordinate 10,391 of JAIOSF010000025.1, read as the reverse complement.
ACTATCCTCCACTAGAATTCTAACCATATTGAACCAACTAAGGATTAAATATGTTAAATAAAAAATGGACAGATATCGTCTCAAAACTAGACTATGCCTTTCAACCCATTGTAAATGTTAAAAGTGGAAAAATTTATGCAGTAGAGGCACTTTTAAGAAATTTTCACGAAGCGGGAGGATTTTATTCTATCTTTAATCTTTTGGATGAGGCCTTTCACGATGCTGTACTATATCAACTTGATTTGGAACTGCGTTCTCTTGCTCTTAAAAAATTTTCCGAAATAGATATTGAATATCTACAGATGTTTTATAATATTGATAATAGAATAATGTATATGCCAGATTTTACTACTGGCAATACCTCTAGTATTTTAAACAAATTAAATTTTGATAAAAAATCAATATGCTTTGAGCTTAGTGAAAGGGGAACATTGCAAGATCCTAGTGCTATAACAAATATGGTTACAAGATATCAACAAGAGGGATATGATATAGCAATAGATGATTTTGGTACAGGGATTGCTGGACTGCAACTTCTTTATTATGCTAAAGCAAAGTTTATCAAAATAGATAGATTCTTTATTCAAAATATCCAAAAAGATGCTAAAAAACGATTATTTTGTAGCTCTATTATTAATATGGCACATATTATGAGTATGAAAGTTATAGCAGAAGGTGTAGAAATAAAAGAGGAGTATCTCACTTGTAAAGATATTGGTGTGGATTTAGTACAAGGATATCTTATCCAAAAACCTAAAACAGATATCACAAAAATTAAAGGGAAATATCACCACATAAATGAACTTTATAAAAATGACCAAAGAAGTTACACAACAAATATTGTTGATAAAAGTAAAATAGAATTTATTGAACCTCTTAAACTTGACACTACTTTAAATGACCTCTTTGAATATTTTAAAAATCATCCAACTAATACTTTTGTACCTATAGTTGATAAAATTGGTCAACTCTACGGTGTGATTTATGAAAAAGATATTAAAGAACTCTCCTACTCTCAATTTGGCGTATCGTTGGCAAAAAATGATAAAACTAATAATAAATTAAAAAAGTTTATCAAAGATACTATCTCTTCTGAAATCACATGGGGAGTGGATAAAATTTTAGAGATATATAATATGGATAAAAATAGTTCTTATGGTATTTTTATAACAAAAAATAGTCAATACTATGGCTTTATCGATGTGAATAATCTTCTTTCTATCTCTTATCATAGAAATATAGAGATAGCTAAAGATCAAAATCCTCTCACTAAACTTCCAGGTAATAGACAAATTGAACTTTTTATTACTGATGCTTTACAATGTGTTGAAGATAAAACATATCATATAGTATATTTTGATTTTAATGATTTCAAACCCTTTAATGATATCTATGGTTTCAGACAAGGCGATAGAGCGATAATTCTTTTTACTGATATATTAAAAAAAGAGTTAACTAAAGATCAGTTTATAGCTCATATTGGTGGTGATGACTTTTTCATCGGATTTAAAGATAGTACCTATGAGGATGTATATAATGTTATTAATAATATCCAAATAAAATTTTGTAGTCAGGTTAAAGAGTTATACAATGCACTTGATAAAAAAAATGGATTTATAGAAACAAAAGATAGATTTGGAGAGATTCGAAAATTTAAACTCTTAGGTGTTTGTAGTGCAATTATAGAGATAAGTAAACAAAAAAAACATGCTGATTTGGATAAAGTTTTAGGTATCATCAAAAAAGAATCAAAAAAATATCCTTATCCTCTTGGTATATCTTTAAGTGAAAATAGTCAATAAACTATCTGTAATCAAAAAGTAATCTATCTATATTATTATTTCATATTATAAACGGAGTAATAGATGATAAATATCGAAAAAGAGATACTAACTAAGTTTCCAAAATTAAGTTCAAAAACACCTATGTTACAAAAGTCTTTATTTAAAATAGCTCAAAAACTAGTACATGAAGATAAAATAAATGATTTTTTGAAACAACATTCACATTTAAAAGGATTTGAATTTGTAGAAGCAGTGTTGGATTATTTTAAATTTGACTTTTCATATTCAAGTAAAGATATTGAAAATATCCCCTCATCAGGTAGAGTTGTGATAATATCAAATCATCCTTTGGGTGCATTAGATGCTCTTTGCTTACTAAAGCTTGTTAGCAGTGTTAGAAAAGATGTGAGAATCGTTGCAAATGATTTTTTAGCAGGTATTGACTCTTTAAACTCTCTATTTATTAAAATTGATAACTACAAAACAAAACAATCAAAAGAGAATATCAAAAAAATATATACAGCTTTAGACAATGAAGAGGCGGTAATTATATTTCCAGCTGGTGAAGTGAGTCGTGTATCTCCTACAGGTATAAAAGATGGTAAGTGGCAAAAAGGTTTTTTAAAGTTTGCTAAAAAATCAAATAGCCCTATTTTACCAATACTTGTTGATGCAAAAAACTCTAAAACTTTTTATACTGTTTCTATTTTAAATAAAACATTTTCAACTATCCTTTTATCTGATGAGATGTTTAAACAAAGAGATAAAAATGTCACAATAAAAGTTGGAAAACTTATAGCAAATGAGCATATACTTCATAGCACCTCAGATAAACTTAGTATTGTAGATCAATATAAAAAACACCTCTATGGTCTTAAAAAAGGGAAAAAACAATATTTTGAAACTATCAATACTATTGCCCGTGAAGAAAATAGACAAAGTCTCAAAAAAGAATTAAAATCTTCACAGCTTATAGGACAAACAGCTGATGGTAAAAAAATTTACCTTTATGATTATGTTGATAACAGTGCAGTGATGAATGAAATTGGACGATTAAGAGAGATAAGTTTTAGAAAAGTAAATGAAGGTGTCAATAAAAAAAGAGACCTTGACCAATATGACCAATACTATAAACATATAGTTTTATGGGATGATGAAGATTTAGAGATAGTTGGGGCTTACAGAATTGGTGAGGGAAAAAATATTAATGCACAGTATGGAAAATATGGTTTTTATTCAAATACCCTTTTTAGATTTAAAAAACCTTTTGTAAAATACCTTGATAACTCCATAGAACTCGGGAGAAGTTTTGTACAACCAAAATATTGGGGAACTCGTGCTTTAGATTATCTTTGGTATGGAATTGGTGCATATTTAAAACACAATCCAGAAGTAAAATATATGTTTGGACCAGTAAGCCTTAGTGGAAACTATCCACAATATGCAAAAGAGTTGATAGTTGATTTTTATAGTAACTATTTTGGTAGTGCTGACAAACTTGTTGAGGCACAATTAGAATTTGAATTTGAAACTAGTGATATAGCACTTGACAACCCTTTTAGCTACAAAGAGTATAAGGATGATTTTAAACTTCTAAAAAACAAACTTAAAAGTATGGACTTAACTATTCCTACACTTTATAAACAATATAGTGAATTGTGTGAAGAAGGTGGTATAAAATTTTATGATTTTAACATCGATCCAGATTTTTCTAACTGTATCGATAGTTTTATCGTTGTTGAGATTGCAAAAATCAAACAATCAAAACTTGATAGGTATATGGGGTAATACTGTAATCAAACAGTAACCCTATAGTAATCAAATTGAAATAATCTTCACTTATAATCTTCTAACTTAAAACAAAGGGAAGATTATGAAAATCAATCTAAACAAAATCAAGTCACATTATGGAACTGAAATATCACAAGCAAAGGCAAATAGCTATGAAGCTGTGATGATACCTATTGAGTGTGATTTAGATATCTATTGTTTAAATAATATTGATGATGAAGATTATATACTTGAAATAGCAAATGATTATGGTTGGGACAAGTTTATCATTATAGACTTTATAAATAAAACAGAAAAACTCATAGACCTTTATGAGTTAGAAGCTGCATAAGTTATGTTCCAAAAACTTCGAGAAAAAATCAAAAAACTTCTCAAAAAAAAAGATATAAAAAAAGAAAAGCATGAAGAGATACTTTTAAAAATGAAAGAGAAACTCAAAGAACTCGATGGTAAAAAAGATAAGGATACCCAAGAGGAAATTCTTATTATCAAAAAAACCATTGAAAAAATAAAAAAAGAATTAGAAAAGCATTAAATATAGAGGAGTATTGTTGAAAAAATACGCAATTATTATAGAGTATGCAAAAGGTAGTGACAAAAATTTTGATGGATTTAGACCAGATACGAAACCTATTTTAAAGTCACTAAAAAATATAGCAAATATTGATGGTGAAGTTGTTTTTTATAATCCAAAAAGAAAAAAAGAGTTATTTAAATATATAAAATCTACTGCAACTATAGTTATAAGTAGAATCAATCCAGGAAATCTCAAAGAGGTAGATGAGTATTTTGTTTTTTTAAAATCTTTAAGTGATGTAGGTATTGATATACATACTCACCCTGATGTGATGATAAATCTTGATTTTAAAGATATCTTAGAAAAACTCAAAAACTCCCTTGTAGGGGACAAAGGAACTATGTTTTTCCACACCTACAAAGAGTTCAAAAAAGAGTTTCCTCAAATCCTTGAAAAATATAGAGTGCGAGTTCTCAAAACAAACTATGGTTCAACCGGTGAAGGAGTTTATCTTATAAATTTAAGAGATGATGAAAGTATTGTTTGTACTGAGGCTGTTGATAATATCAAATATTTTTATAGCAATATGGACGAATTTATCAAAAGTTTTAAAGAAAAATTTGAACATGATGATTCAAATGAGACTTACTTTAAAGGGAAAAGTGGTTTTGTAGGATGTAGATATCTATCAAGAATAAATGAAGGTGAGATAAGAGCCCTACTTGTAAACGATAAAATAGTAAGTATTGTACACAAAAAACCACAAAACGGTGAATTTTCAGCAACACTGTTTAGTGGAGCAAAGTATGAATATAACAAACCAGACAATCCACAATACAAAGATGTGGTTGAGATTACAAATAAAGCATTGAAAGATATAAAAAAACATCTTAATAATCAAAACTATCCCCTACTTTGGACTATGGACTATATCCTTGATTATGATAAAAAGGGAAAAGACAAACTAGTCTTAAGTGAGATAAACTGCTCTTGTGTAGGGATATCTACACAACTAGAACTTAGCGATGAGATTGCTAAAGTATTTTTGCAGTAAAATAAAAATATATAAAATAATATACTAACCAAATATAAAAAGGCTTCTTTATGGGAAAAAAAATCTATGTAGTTGATACAAATGTTATCCTACAAAACATGCAAAATCTTTTCAATATTTCTGATAATGGTACAAATATAGTTGTAGTACCTGAAACAGTTTTAATAGAACTAGAAGATAAGAAAAAACTTTTTAATGAACTAGGATACCAATCAAGACAATTCGCAAGATTTTTGGCACAAACAAAAATCAAAGAGATAGACTACAAAAAAGAGTTCAAAGTTGTAAAACTTTATGATGAAAATATAGAACTTCATATCATCGCTAAAGATAAATATGAAAGTGAGATGCTAGAACATAACCTTGCAGAGAGTAATGACAAAAGAATTATAGAGGTTGCAAAAGTAGCAAAAGAATATTATACAGGTGAAAAAGTAATCTTCCTTTCGATTGATATCTATGCAAGAACTTTTGCACTGTTTGCAAATATCAAAACAGAAACACTCCATGAAGATAAAGCAGATATACCAAAATTTGAGTTTGTAAAAGAGATAGAACTTGACTCATCACGATTTAATTCATTGCATCTTACAGATATAAAAGATATAGATCCAGAGTATCATATACAAAACTTTTGTTATAAATTTTTATCAAGTGATGGAAACTCAACTTATGGGGTTATTATCAATGAAAAAATTGATATCATCGAAGATTCACTTTTTAACTCACTTGTAATAAGACCTGCAAACTTGAAACAAAAGTTTTTTCTAAAAGCGATGCTTTCAAATATGTACAACCTTATGGTAATTGACGCTAAAGCTGGAAGTGGAAAAACTTTGATGAGTATTGCAAGTGCTATGAGACTTATTGATCTGGGTGCTTATGAAAAGATAGTATATGTAAGAAACTCTGTAGAATCACTTGATAAAGGTGCAGATGTAGGGTATCTTGCTGGAAATGATGAAAAATTTAGAATATACAATATGGCTTTATATGATACACTAGAATTTATAGCAAAAAAACGACTTAAAAAAGGTGAAAACAAAGAGAACCAAGAATCTATAAAGTCAAAAATAGAGGAACTTATATCAAAATACAATATTGAGATGCTTTGGCCTGGGGAAGCAAGAGGAAGAACACTAAGTGATGCAATAGTTATCATGGATGAGTGGCAAAATAGTAGTGAAAATACAACTCAACTTATCTTATCAAGACTTGATGAAAGTTGTAGTGCAATTGTAATAGGTTCAAATAGACAAATCGATAACTTGTACTTAAATAAATACAACAATGGACTTACAACGCTTCTGAAACAAACAAATCAAAAGCACCCAGAGCTTTCAATGTTTGCTATTGAGTTAGATAAAGCAGTACGAGGGAAATTTGCGGAGTTTACTGAGAGAATTTTTGATAATAAAAAATAGTTAAAAAGGGTGTTGTTTTTATTTTAATATACGACATTTTTATGTATGTTATTTGTTTATTTTCAGGCTGTGTTGTATATAATGAATGTTCAATAAATAGTTATCTATAAAAAGGCAAGAGGATACATGAATTTTAGAGAAAAGCATTTACAAAATATAATTAAGGCAAATAACGATAATAGACTTGCTATCTTTATTGGAGCTGGGATTTCAAAAAGTTCAGAAAATTCTACCGTTAAACTTCCAACATGGAATGATTTGATTAAAGACTTAAAAGATGATCTTGGACTACCCAAAGAAGAAAATGACTTTTTAAAGATTGCACAGTTATACTTTCTTGAATTTGATGAATATATATATTATGAGAAGCTGAAAAGTTATTTTCCCACTAGTATTGAGCCTTCGCTTGTACATAAGTTAATATTTGATATAAATCCTCAATGTATTATTACAACAAACTGGGATACTATTTTAGAAAAGACTATTGAGAATAATGCATATATCTATGATGTCGTATTATCAGATGAAGATTTAGTCAAATCAACATTACAAAAAAAACTTATTAAAATGCATGGTGATTTTAAAAACCATAATATAGTTTTCAAAGAAGATGATTATCTCAACTATCAATATAATTTTCCAATTATTGAGAATTATATAAAAAGTACTTTATCTACTCATACAATCTTATTTCTAGGCTATTCGTATAATGATATCAATCTAAAACAAATTATGAAGTGGCTACAAAATCATTCAAAAGTTAGTCCGCCTAGGTACTTAATATCTTTTAAACAAAATTCTACTCAAGAAAAATACTTAAATAACCATGGTATTACTACCATAGTACTAAATAATCAGGATACAAGATATAGTGATTTAGATAAGTATTCAAATAAAACAGCGACATTTTTAGATTTACTTATTAATCCTAGTAAAATTTATAGTAATCAAAGTGATGATGAAATCATAAACTACGTATACGAAAAACTGAATATCCTGAATAGCTTAGATGGTGTACTGCTGGAACAAATTCGAAAGTTGTTAACAAATTGTGGCTTTGTTTATACAGATGACAATCGTATATTATTAGAGTTTTACACAACGATTCTTACTACTGATTTGGATGAAGAAAAACGTCTTATACATAAGAAGTTTATATCAATATTAAACAAATACGAGAAAGATGAATATAATCATAGCCATATTGAAAAAATATTTTATATTCTAGTTAAAGCAAATATTAGTGGTATTATCATTTCTGATAATAACAAAAGTAATAATAAGTCGTATATTGACATTAGCCAATTTATTAGTAATCAAGCTTTACAAAACTTTGCAGACACTTGCTTCGATTTTGACTTCACTGTATCCTTTGAAAGAACAAATGAGATTCATAGAATGACAGAATCGGCATATCAATATTATCAAATCAAAAAGTATGAGGATGCCTATAATATTTTAGAAGAACTAATTATTATATGTATGAGACAAAGAAACTATACTCAGCTATTTCTTTCAATGTTCAATAGAAATCTTCTTTTACAGAGATTAAAATATTCATTGAGTAATAGTCGTGAAAAATTTCAGAGTGTCAAAGAATATAATTTAAAAGAAAAATTCAATAATTTACCCAAAGATTTACAAAATGCACTTGACCCAATATATTATTTTATAAATTTTGACTATTTATATAAATATGCATTTAATACTTCAAGCGAATTAAAAAAGAAACAAGAAGCACAGAGAACTATTGAAAATGGTGGAATTATTTTTCATAATAATGGAACAGAGTCATCTTTAAAGCATATAAATCTCATTACATTTCTTATACAAAATAAGATTATGATTGATGATTATATAGAATTTAAAACAATTAATAAATATTTTGTAGAAATTTCTATAATCAGACAAACTCAAAACGATTATATTTCACTAAACAAGTTTGAACTGTATTCATGTATTAAATATATTGATAACAAAGAATTAGAACCATTATTTAAAAAGTTCTATACTCATAATTCAGATAAACAATATATTTTTAAAATTACTGATGAGAATAAAGAATGGTTAATTAAAAAAGTATTACCAAATTTAGGAAGTCTTTTTGCAAAAGCTCAAGACATTTCGAATAATCATGAGAATCATTTAAAAAATGTGATATTTTTATTATCATTGATAAAAATGAATAATGAACAACTTGAAAAAAGTATGAGGATGTTTTTAGACATCATTACTGAGGCTAAAAACACTATTGACATTTATAGAACAATCAATAAATTTTTAGGGGTACAATACAATCTTTTTAAATCAGAAATCAATGATGAGCTTTTAATAAATTTCATTGAAATGATTATAAAAAAACTAGCTTATAAAACTTATAATGGATATGATTACCATGCAATAACAAGCAATTCTATTGATAATCTTTACGGATATGCAAAAGAAAGTAAAGCAATTTTTACTAATAAAAGTTTAGTGACAAGACTAATATTAGAACTAAAAAACATTACTGTAAAAGAGAAGATTGATATTTCTCAATCACTTTTATTAAGTTTATACGATATTTCAAGCAGTGACATACAAAATGAGATTAAAGAATTTATCTTAAATATTAACCTTCAAGAAGAGAATCAAACAGAAAATTATTTAGTTTTTGAGCTATTGTTAATAATCAAAGAATTTAAAGCTTTTGATAATAAAATTATTTCTAGACTGGAAGAGTATATGAAACAGTATGAGGATGGTAATCTTTTTTCAAGTATTTTATATACCTTACAAAACCAATTAGATTATTTGATAAAAAATATGTCTCATGAACAGTTTAAAAGTATATTAGAAAAAATAAATAAAGCTATTGAGATTTATGAAAGTAGAAAGCACATTTCAATTTTCTAGATTTAGATAACAAAGCCTAGCAGTGAACACTAAAAGTGTCACTGAAGTCAACCGTTATAGTCAAATAGCAAGTTATCTAGTAGATTTAATTAATTCATTAATATCAATATTCAAATATTGAGAAATTCTAACTACATGAATTAGATTAAAATGTTTTCCATTTTTATTATTTTCACAATCACAGTAAAAACTTACAGAATTAAAACCAACATCAGCTGAAAAAGCTAATTGTGATTTTTTAATTTTTTTACGAAAAAATTTTACATTTTCAGAAACAAGTTTATAAAAATTATCAACTTCCTCATTAACATCATTTATGTCATCATTATTTATTAAATTCAATATATTCACCTAATGGTTAATTTAGTTTTAAAGTATATAAGTATAAACTTTTAATGTCATTCAGCTATAGCTGAATGACTAACTGTAATATAAATCAAAAGGAATATCATTTTGAAAGATAAAATGCTTAAAGAACTAAAATTAGAAAAAAATGTATGTTTTAAAAAGATTACAGAAAAAGATAATATAATACACATAACAAAATCAAAACATGAATCTGGTTCTAGCCGAGAAGTTAGTGAAATATGTGATATTTATTCTAAATTAGAAAAATATAAAAAACACTTCAATATAAAGATTTCAACAGAAGAAGTAATAATAAAATTAAAATAATACAAACTTAGAAAATCTTCGGACAGTCGCCACCTTAAAAAAACTTTAAATTTTAAAATTTCTAATTAATATCATAACATAATAAATCTCCATAAAAAAGAGTAACTTAAAAATCGGGGACAGTATCAATGCTGTTAAGTTAAGCAATAAAGCCCATAACTAAAGCATTTACAAGCTCCTAAAAAACACTTTTTTTCTTCCTCTTTTGATAATTGGCACTTTTAATACCTTTTGTATTTTTACCTTCTCTA
>JAIOSF010000030.1 GCA_021107755.1 Arcobacteraceae bacterium | reverse complement strand
TGATATCTATATTAGATACTTGGGAGCTTGTAGCTCTTGTGCAACAGGAAGTACAGGAACACTATACGCTATTGAGTCTACGCTGAAACAAAAAGTGGATGAAAATATTAGAGTTTTACCGGTTTAAGAAGCGTTTAATCTCTAATAGAGTTAGATAAAAAGGTAGAGTTTTGACTCTACCTTTTTTTATGTTATAATTCCAAAAATCAATCACAAATATTAGGATACTTATGTCAAAAGATCAGATACTAAAAAATACAAATGCAAAATTATTAGATCAATTCAATGCTTCGGTTATGTTCGATAAAGAGCTATATGCACAAGATATAAAAGGGAGCATCGCTCATAGTAAGATGTTAGCTTTACAAGGGATTATTACTGTTGAAGATCAAGAGAAAATAGAAGCTGGACTATTACGAATCAAAAGTGAGATAGAAGCTGGAGAGTTTGAATGGAAAATAGAACATGAAGATGTACATATGGCTATTGAATCAAAACTTACAGAATATATCGGGGATGCTGGAGGAAGGTTGCACACTGCAAGAAGTAGAAATGACCAAGTAGCAACGGACTTTGCTTTATATGTACAAGATAAAACTATAGTGATAAAAGAGAAGTTAGAAAATCTTATTAAAACATTTGTAGATATAGCTTCAAAACATACAGAAACTTTAATCCCTGGTATGACACATCTACAACATGCACAGCCAGTAAATTTTGGTTTTCATATGTTAGCTTATGCAAACATGTTTAAAAGAGACTATGAACGATTTGTAAGCAGTTATGAGAGAAACAATAACTGTCCACTAGGAAGTGCAGCACTAGCAGGAACTCCACATAATATTGATAGATTTAAAACAAGTGAACTTTTAGGTTTTGATGCACCAACTGCTTGTGCACTTGACACGAGTAGTAATAGAGATTTTGCTTTGGAGATACTCTTTAATATCTCAACAACTATGATGCATATAAGTAGAATCTCTGAAGAGTTGATTTTATGGTCAAGTTATGAGTTTGGTTTTGTAAAGATGAGTGATGAGTATGCAACTACAAGTTCTATTATGCCACAAAAGAAAAATCCAGATGTTCCTGAGTTACTTCGAGGAAAAACTGGACGAGTCTATGGAAATCTAATGGGGCTATTAACAGTTATGAAAGGTTTACCACTAGCATACAACAAAGATACACAAGAGGATAAAGAAGGTGTCTTTGATAGTGTCGCAACAGCTGAAATATCTATAGATATATTAACTTCTGTGATGGATACACTGATTATTAATGTTGATGCTATGGAAAATGCTTGTAAAGTAGGGCATTTAAGTGCTACAGATTTGGCTGATTATTTAGTGCAAAAAGCAAATCTTCCTTTTAGAACAGCTTATTATATTACTAAAGATGTAGTTGCTGTTGCAAATAAACTAGGGAAAGATATGAGTGAATTAACAATAGAAGAGATACGAGGTGCAAATAGCGAAGTAGCTTCAATCAATGATGATATTTTAGAGTATTTAAATCTTAGAAATTCTATGAATGCACGGACAAGTTTTGGTGGTACAAGTACAGCTAGAACGCAAGAACAAGTAAAATATTTCCAAGAGTGGTTAGATGGTTTAAACTAAATCTTTATATTTGTAAAGATACCGTTCAATCATAGTTTCATTTCCTTTTAGACCACCTTGGTGGATATAAAGGTAAGTGAAGTTTTTCTCTTTTGGTAGGCTTAAAAATGTTTTTAATCCTACTGGGTCATATAACAGGTCAAATTCTATAGTTGTCTTTTCTTTTAACTTTTCCCATAAAATATAATTCTCTTTGTAAAGTTTTCCAAAATGGTATTTTTTATCCGTTTGTATAATAGTTGGATGTATTTTTTCCTTTTGTTCTAGTTTTAAAAATTGTTTTTTTAAATATTCACTATCTCCTACACAAGGACAAGTTAAAACTTCACAATCTAAAAACTTTTGTAAAAATAGGGCAGTTGTACCTGTACCACTTGGGAGAAAGATTTTTAAATTTTTTATATTATGTTGTTCTTGATACTCTTTAATCTCATTTGCTAATATTTTAAGTCCAAATTGTGCTTCTTTTACTGCACCACCTTCACTTATAAAAAGTTCATTATTTTTTAGCTGTAAATTTTCTTTATTAAACTCTTTATCTTCGATTATTTGCATACCATTTGCTATAGCATACTTATAGTTTCCTTGTGGATGCTCTTTTAAAAAAGATGGAATATGATCTACATAATAGAGAAACTTCCAGCCCCTTAATTTAGCCAATATTGATAAACTATACATTGCATTTGATTGGTTTGAACCATAGCTGATAACTGTGTCTATATTTGGAAAATCATTGATAAAATAGTAGTAAAATTTTCGTGCTTTATTACCGCTAAAATCTTTATGCAATAGATCATCTCTTTTGATTAAAAAAGATTGATTTTGAAAAGTTATTTGTTGTACGGGTGAGTTAGTTATACTATTCATAAGATATAAAAAAAGGTAAGTATCAAAAGATACTTACCTTTCAAAAATTTAAGATATAAAAAATTATTTTCTTAATTCTTTAATTTTTGCAGCCTTACCTTTAAGACCTCTTAAGTAATGTAACTTAGCTCTTCTTACATCACCTCTTCTTAATACTTCGATTGTTTTTAAACTCTCAGAGTATAATGGGAAAATTCTCTCAACACCAACACCGTTTGCACCAGTTTTTCTGATTGTAAAAGTATTAGATACACCTTCACCTTTTAAAGCAATAACAATTCCTTCAAAATTTTGAATTCTTTTTTTCTCACCCTCTTTAATTTCAACACCAAGTCTTAGTGTATCACCCGCTCTAAATTGTGGTATTTCTTTAGATTCAATCTGTGCTGCTTCAAAAGCTGCAATGTATTTGTTTTTCATTTTTTTTCCTTATGTCGGGGGTATGTGTCTTTTTCAATACCCAAAGTGCCCCATTTATGGTCTAAAGTACTTAGTTTTGCACCTAGACAGTTTTGATTTTAAGTTGCGAATTTTAGCGTGATTTCCCTTTAATAATTCTGAAGGCACTCTTAAATTGTTAAAATCTATAGGTTTTGTAAAAGATGGAGCTTCAAGGGTGAGTTTATTGTCTTCATTTAGGTTGTAACTTTCTTCATCTAAGGACTCATTATTTCCAAGTACACCATCATAGTTTCTACTTATAGCATCTGCCATCACAGTTGATGCTAACTCACCTCCCGTTAAGATATAGTCACCTATACTAAAAACTTCATTGGCATAAGTTTCTATGACTCTTTCATCAATTCCTTCATATCTACCACTTACCATCACAATATGTTTTTTTTTAGCTAATCGTATAGCATCTGATTGTTTAAAAGGTTTTGCTGCTGCTAGTGGAAAGATAATATAAGCATCTTTATCTTTTGTTTTTATCTCATCAAGCAAATCAAAAAGTGGCTGGGGAAACATAAGTTGACCAGCTCCCCCTCCACAAAGTGTATCATCTACTTTATTGTGTTTATTTTTTGAATACTCTCTTGGGTTATAAAAATCTATATTAATGAGATTTTTTTCTATCGCTTTTTTAAGAATTGAATCTTCAAAATAAGGTTTGATTAGATTTGGGAAAAGGGAAACAAAAGAGAATTTCATAGTAAAACTTATTCTATCTCTAAATCAAAACTATCGGGAAATACTTCAATAATAATAGTATATTTATTATCTTCAATAGTTGTTGTAAAAGAGATTTGAAATTCTAATGTATTTGTTTTTATATCTTCAAATCTATAAGAAAGTATCTCTTCTAAAGATTCTAGAAGCTTATCTCGTAAGATATTTACTTTTCGTAAAACATCATCTGCTTCATCCATATTCATAGCACTTTCATCAAACTCAAAATTTGTATATTGATAACAATAGTTATAAAATTTTCCAAGAATTCTTGTAGGGTCTTCGTTTAGTAGTGCTAATTTAAACTGTTCAAATACTTCATCTCTTAAAATCTCTGTTGAATCTATATTCGATAAACCTACTTCTGACATTGAGTCAGAAGTTTTTATCTCTTCCTCAAAATCTTCAATCTCTTCTTCTACAATTTCTGTTTTTCTATTTTCGCTCATGGTAACTCCATATTGTTTCTTCTGTTAGTTTTGGTCTATTTTCTAATACTTCAAAAGGTTTGTATCTCTCTTTATAACCCATACTAAAATGATCTTCTATCCAATATCCTAGATAAAGATAAGGTATATTTGCTTGTTTTGCAATACTTATTTGTGCAAGAATTGAAAACTTCCCTAAAGATAAATCTTTATATTCATGGTCATAGTAACAATAAACAGCTGAAACACCATGCTTTAGTATATCACTTAGAGCAACGGCTACAAGTTTGTTATCTCTAAAGTAAAGTAATTCTTTCCCAAAATCATGTGCTCCATTAACATAAGAGTTATGATACTCTTGTACATCTATAATATTTTCTTGCCAATCTTTTTTCTCTTGCATATGTCTATGATATTTATTAAAAAGATCAATATGTTCATAAGTTACAGTTGGTTTTTGAATATAAACTTGTGTATCGATATTTTTTTTCATAATTCTTTTTTGATTTTTAGAAAATTTAAAATTTTTAACATCTATTCTAATTGTTTTACATTCATTACAATTTTTACACTCAGGGACAAAGTGCATATTTCCAAACCTTCTCCAGCCACGCTCTAACATTTTCATCTGTTCTTCTGAAGAGCAATGCTCCATATACTTATATCGTATATCTGAAGATTTATCATCAAAATAGGAACAATCTTTATTCTCTTCTAAAAACTCTAAAACCTGTGAATTTCTAAACATATTATTTTCCTAAACAAAATTCACCAAACATTATATCTAACATTTGACTATGTTCATAAGGTCTAGTGATATTTGAGATGTTTTCAATTGCTTCATTAATATAGTGTGCAAAAAACTCTAATTCACCACTATTGAGTGGTGTGTAAGCTTTTTGTATATTTAAAAGTGTATTTTCAACTTCTACTATTTGTTGTTTTGATATCAAAGTGATATCATCTCCACTTGTATTTTGATTTAATATCATTTCTAGTTTTTTAATTAAAGGGGAGATATCAACTTTTGTATTAAGGGTTAAGTAGGAATCGTTAATTTCTGATAGGTTTATTTTTTGAATAAGGTCTGCTTTTGTTATGATAACAATAGTTTGTTTATCTGTTGTATTTATAATATCTAATATTTTTTTATCTTCATTATCAAACTCTCTACTTCCATCAAATAGTGCTACTACAATATCTGATTGTTCAATAGCTTCTTTTGATTTTTCTATCCCTATCTTTTCTATCTCATCACTTGCTTCTCTAATCCCTGCTGTATCAACTATTTTTATGATATGTGTACCAATTCGAATACTCTCTTCAATAGTATCTCTAGTTGTCCCTGCTATATCACTTACAATTGCTCTATTAAAATTTAAAAGTTTATTCAAAAGACTAGATTTTCCAACATTTGGTTTCCCTACGATAGCTACTTTAAAACCTTCAATTAAACCCTCTCTTCTTCTGCTAGCTTCCAAAGTATTTTCTAGTTTTACTTGTGTAAAATCAAGCTTTTCTTTGATTTGTTCAAAAATATCTTTTGGTAAATCTTCCTCCGCATAATCAATATTTACCTCAGTATAGGCTAACATAAAAAGTAAATCTTTTCTTATCTCATCTACAAAGTTTGAGAGTTCACCTTTGAGTTGTCGTGCAAGAAGTTTTACTGCATCTTCACTTTTTGCCTCTATCATTTTAGATATTGCTTGTGCTTGGGAGAGGTCAATTTTATTATTTAAGTATGCTCGCTTTGAAAACTCCCCTGGATTTGCAATTCTTGCTCCATATTTTATACAAGTTTCTAAAACTATATTTGAAATTGCAACTCCACCATGACATTGAAATTCAACGATATCTTCTCCTGTAAAAGAAGAGGGGTTTTGAAAATAAAGAAGTAGCGCTTCATCGATAAGTTCATCATCTTTATCATATAGTTGTGAGAGTTTTGCATATCTAGGTTTTAGAGTAGTTTGTTTTGATATTTTTTTTGCAATATTAAGTGCATCATCTCCACTTAATCGAACAATAGATATAGAACCAATCCCATTTGCAGTTGCAATAGCAACTATAGTATCTTCATTTATCACTAGAATTTCAAGTATAATTAGTTAGAACGATATTCGTTCACTAAAATATACTTATCTCCTTTGATATTTGTTTTTACAGCTACATATTTATTTGGAAATTCATCTCTTAATTTTGTAAGAGCTATATGTATTAAGATTCCATCAAGTGGTTTTGTTTTATAAAAACCTTCTTTTTGTATAGTTTGAATTACTGGTTCAAGATATGTGTGTATTGCTTGTTCTTGATTTTCTAAAAATTGAGCAACTTCGAGTCGTAACATCATATTATATTTATCATTGATCCAGTTAAAAAGGATATATGATAAAGCTTTATACCTATATCCTTCTTTCCCTATTAGTAAGGCACTATCTTCACCATTAAATTCAATATAAACAGTTTTCCCTTCATCTATTATATCAACTTGTATATCATCAATTTGGTAGCAAGTTTTTGAAAATAGGTTTTCAACTTGTTCTTTTATCTCTTGAATTGTTTCTTGATTTGCTTTATTTATAACAGGTGTTTTATGAAGTTTTTGTGCTTCATTATTATAAAAATCACTAAAAATTTCCTCTTTTTCGATCTGTTTAACATTTGTACTTCTGATAGTTGGTTCATCATCTCTTAAAGCATTTAATTTTGAGGTTAATGTTTCAGTATTTTTATTTTTTCTTTCATTGTGTTGTTCTTGATGATGTTTTTTTTGGTGTTTTTTTTCTTTGTGCAGAATGGCACTTATGATAGCTTCTTTTGCAAAGAATCCTAAAAATCCTTTGCTTGGAGCTTGTATTATATCTATTTGAAGATCAGTTATGGAACATTTTAAAGTAGAAGTTGCTTTTTCATATGCTTCTTCTAAAGTTTTACCTTGAAACTCTTGTGCCATACTTTATCCTTTATTTTTTGTTATGTGTTTTCTCTTCTACATGTTTTTCATGTCTTTGAACTTTAGCGTTTGAAAATATATGATTTACATAGTATTGTTGAGCAATTGTAAATAAGTTATTGATAAACCAGTATAGTGTAAGACCTGCTGGGAACCATAAAAAGAAAAATGTAAATACTACAGGTAAAAATTGAAACATTTTTTGTTGCATAGGATCTGTCATAGTATTTGGTGTAATCTTTTGCTGTAAGAACATTGTAGCACCCATAAGAATTGGTAGTATAAAATATGGATCCATCTCTGCTAGGTCTGTAATCCAAAAAATCCACTCACTTCCTTTAAGTTCAATTGCATTTAATAAAACTCGATAGATTGCGAAGAAAACAGGTATTTGTAAGATAATTGGTAAACATCCACCCATAGGATTTGCACCCTCTTTTTTATACAATTCCATCATATGCATAGATGCTTTTTGTTTATCGTTTGAATATTTTTCTTGAATAGCTTTTATTTTTGGTGCTAAATCTTTTAGCCTATTCATAGATACCATACCTTTATGTGATAAAGGAAATAATATAAGTTTGATTAAAATTGTAGTTATAACAATTGTCCAACCCCAGTTACCAACATAGTCGTGAATATATTGAAGCATAGTAAACATTGGTTTTGCTATAAATGTAAACCAACCATATTCAATAACCGAAGATAATCTTTCATCTAGTGCTACTAAAGATTTGTAGTTTTTTGGTCCCATATATCCATGAAGTTTAATATTATCTTTTGCTTGGATAAACATATTTGGTGAATCATTAATATCTTTCATTACACTTACAGCCATACTTACATCATAATTGTAAAGAACAGTTGCATAGTATCTATCAAATGCTGAAGCAACATTTACACCAATGAGTTCAGCACTTTTTTCCATATCTTCATCTTCGATGATATTGAGTGTTCCATCATTTAAAGCTAATAATGCTCCATGATCCGCATACATATCTGCTAAAACATTAGGTCTAAAACCTGGAGTGATAAAAAATTCCTCTTTATTTGTACTACTTACTTCGAGATCATAGTGTCCATCAGGGTAAAATGTTAAAACTTTTGTAAGTGTTGTACTTGTAAGGTTTTGAGTAAGTGTTAATTTTTGTACAGAATTAATAGCATCTATTTTATCCATACTCGCTACAACATTTACTTTAAACGCCTCATTGTTTATAGTTGCATTTGCAAATCTTACCTCTAAAGGTCTTAACTGGTTTTGCTCAAAAAGATGAATCTGTTTATTGTCAGAATCTACATACTGTACCTCTTTTAAAGTTACTTGTGAAATTCTACCTAAGTTATCAATTTTAATAATATTGTTTTTTGTTTCAATAGTTGAAATAATATCTGATGTTACTACAGTGTTTGTAGCAGGAGCACTGTTTTGTGTTGTTACACTTTTATTTATAGTAGCAGGAGCACTATTTTGTGTTGCTTGTGTAGTTGTTTGTTGTACTGCAGTTTGTTTATTTATCTCATTTACAGCAGCTTGTTTTGGTTGTAAGTATAAAAAATCATACGCTATAAAAAAAGCAAATGATAAGGCTGTTGCTATTAATATTTTTTTTTGTGTTTTCTCTTTGTTCATATTGTTTGTGTTTATTGACATCTATTTATCCCATTTTGTATTGTGTTTCAGTATTAAGCATTGATTAGTATTTACTGGAACGAGCCAGTATTTTACCTTAATTTTTTTAAATTCTAGATTTATTTTGTTTTTTGTAGGGCAATTTGTTTTAACATAGTCAAATCCTCCATCAAAAAGTGGATTACATCTTAGTATTCGTAAAGTTGAAAGTAAAATAGCTTTAAAAAAATTGTTGTGTTCAAATTGTACTTTTGCGTATGATGAGCAAGTTGGATAGTATCGACAACTTCCAAAAGATAATATTGTGAGGTACTTTTGATAAAATTTTATAACTAAAAGTACTAATCTATTCATTGATATAAACCTAATTTTTTCATTGCAAAGTTAAAATCTTTTTGTAAAGTTTTATGGTCTCTAAGAAAGAGTTCATTTTTTGCTACAAATATATATTTCCCATTAGTTAGCTCTTTTTCTTTTTCTAAAACTAAAGCACGCAATACTCTACGCGCTCTGTTTCTATGTACTGCATTGCCAACTTTTTTTGATGATACAAAAGCGATATTTAAATAATCGCTCTTTTGAAAAAAAACAACAAAACTTTTAGTGTGCCACTTTTTGTTGCTCTTATAAATGTAGTTAAACTCTTTTTGAGTATTTATTCTGTGAGATTTGCTTAAACAGCTAATCTTTTTCTACCTTTAGCTCTTCTAGCTTTGATAACTCTTCTACCATTTTTTGTAGCCATTCTTGTTCTAAAACCGTGAGTTCTTTTTCTCGGTGTGTTATGTGGTTGATATGTTCTTTTCATCCCTAATTTCCTTTTTTCTAAATTGAGTTCGGGATTATATTTAAAAAATCCTTAAGGTTAGTTTAGTTGTAATTTAAATTTAAATTGCATTTTCTAATATAAAATATAGTAAAATTCATAATCATATTAAAAAAGGAAAGTTATGAAAAAATTGATTTTAGTTACCCTATTTGCTGGGAGCTTGTTTGCAGATGGTGGAGCGATATATAATGGTGCATGTAAAACTTGTCATGGTGCAAAAGCAGAAAAAGTTGCACTTGGTAAATCAAAAGTGTTAGCAAGTTTAAGTGAAGCAGAGATTGTATCTACTATGAAAGGGTACAAAGATGGAAGCTATGGTGGAGCTATGAAGGCTGTTATGGTACCACAAGCTAATAAATTAAGCGATGCAGATATAGCTGCAGTTGCTGCTTATGTTCAAACTATAAAATAGTTTTTTAGTATAAAGTTTCCAAGGTATTCTTGGAAACTTTATTGTTATTAAGAGATGTTTACAACAATCTCTCCATCTTTTATATCAAACTCTACACTACTTCCCTCTTCAACTTTTTCTTCAAGTATCAAGTCAGCTAGTTTATCTTCAACTATTTCATATAGTGCTCTTTTAAGTGGTCTTGCCCCATATACTGGATCAAATCCAGCTTCTGCTATATAATGTTTTGCTTCATCTGTTATAGTTAGTAGTATAGCTTTTGCTGCTACTTTTTTAGCAATAGAATTAAACATAATATCAACAATATTTGCAATCGCTTCAAGTCCTAGTTGTTCAAATATCACTATATCATCAAGTCTATTTAAAAATTCTGGTCTAAAATGCCCTTTAAGTTCAGTTAAAACCTCCTCTTTTCTTTGCTCTTTATCTTCAATCTCTATAATTTTTCTACTTCCAATATTTGATGTAAGAATAATAATAGTATTTTTAAAATCAACTGTTACACCTTTGTTATCAGTTAATCTTCCATCATCAAGAACTTGAAGTAAGATATTAAATACATCTGGATGTGCTTTCTCTATCTCATCAAATAGTATTACACTATATGGTTTTCTTCGTACCTTTTCTGTGAGTTGTCCCCCCTCTTCATAACCAACATATCCAGGTGCTGCTCCCACAAGTCTACTTGCACTATGTTTTTCCATATATTCAGACATATCAAATCTTATGAGTGATTTTTCATCATCAAATAAAAATTTTGCTAATGTTTTTGCACTTTCTGTTTTACCAACACCTGTTGGTCCAAGAAATAAGAAACTTCCTATTGGTCTTGTCTCATCACTTAATCCGGCTTTGTTTCTCTTGATTGCTCTAGATATTGCTTTGAGTGCTTCATCTTGACCAATAACATCTTTTTTAAGTACATTTTCAACTTCTAAAATTCTAGATTTTTCATCTTTAAGCATTTTATTTACAGGGATACCAGTCCATCTTGACACAATACTAGCAATCGCCTCTTCATCTACAAAATTTCGTAAAAGTGTTCCATGTTCTTGCATTTTTGCCCATTTGTCTTCGTTTTCTTTTATCTGTTTTTCTAGTTCTGGGATTTGTCCATATTCAATTTGTGCTGCCTCTTCAAATTTACTTTCTCTTTTTGCTCGTTCTGCTTTTCCTCTTAGTTCATCTATTTGAGTTTTGATAGTTGAAACAGCATTAAAAGTCTCTTTCTCATTTTTAAATTGAGTTTCAAGACCTCTTTGTTTCTCTTTTAGATCACTTAACTCTTTTTCTATCTCGTCAAGGCGAGTTTTATTTTTATCACCTTTTTCCATTTTTAGTGCTTCTTTTTCAACTTCAAGAGTTCCTATAGCTCTTTTTGTTGTAGAAAGTACTGTTGGTTCAGACTCAATTTGCATTTTAAGTTCAGCTGCTGCTTCATCGATTAAGTCAATAGCTTTATCTGGTAAAAATCTATCTGTAATATATCTATCACTCAATTTTGCTGCACTTACAAGTGCACTATCGTTGATAGTAACATTATGGTGAGTTTCTAATTTTTCTTTAATACCTCTAAGAATTTGTAATGCTTCATTTACACTTGGTTCATCTACATTAATAGGTTGAAATCTTCTTTGCATTGCTGCATCTTTTTCAAAATATTTTCTATACTCTTTAAGTGTAGTTGCACCAATTGTATGTAACTCACCTCTTGCTAGTGCTGGTTTTAAGATATTTGCAGCATCCATTGACCCTTCACTTGCTCCGGCACCTATAATAGTATGAATCTCATCTATAAAAAGGATAATGTTTCCAACTTTTTGTACCTCTTTAATAACAGCTTTTAGTCTATCTTCAAATTCTCCTCTATATTTAGCCCCAGCAATTAGTGCTGACATATCAAGACTTACCACTTTTTTATTTGCTAGTGAAGTTGGTACATCTTTATTTACTATTCTTTGTGCTAAACCTTCAGCAATTGCAGTTTTACCAGTACCTGGTTCACCTAGTAAAATAGGATTATTTTTTGTTTTTCTAATAAGTATTTGCATCATTCTCGTTAGCTGTTCATCTCGTCCAATTACAGGGTCAAGTTTTCCATCAATTGCTCTTTGATTTAAATCAATACCATATTTTGTTAATGCTTCAAGGTTATCATCTCCACTTTGACTATCAACTTTAGCTCCACCTCTTATTGTTTCTAGTTCTTTTTTTACCTCTTTTAAATCTACATATTTTCCTAATACATCTTGAAAAGTTTTATGATTTAAATTTGCTATTATCCAAGTATCAACAGCTAAAAAACTATCTCCAATACTTGCCATTAGTCCACTTGCATTGTTTAAAGTATCTACTACATTTCTACTTATTTTTATATTCTCTTTTGAAACAGAACTTGATGTTACAAGTTTTCCTGCAACACTTTTAGCCTCTAATTCAATAGCTGTTTTATCTAAATTCATTTTATTTAGCAGTTGATTTAATACACTACTTGTATTTGTAAGAAGTCCCCAAAGTATATGTACCACTTCTACTTCTTGATTTTTATTGTGCAATGCTAAACTCAATCCCGATTCTATTGTTTCTTGCATTTGGTTTGTTAGTTTTTCAAATATATTATTACTCATTTTATACCTTTGTTTGTTAAGATTAGCACTCTTAAACTTTAAGTGCTAATAAAATTATAACACTTTAGTCTTTCTTTGTCAAGTGTATTTTAGATAGTTTATTTAACTTCATTTAATTTCACTTGAAATATCAGTTAAGCTGTACCGTTATACTTCTCTTACAAAAATAAAGAAAAGGGAATATTATGAAAAAACAAATTATTACACTAGGATTAGCAGTGTTTGTTGCTGGAAGTACAGCTTATGGATTTGGTATGAGAGATGGTCAAGGTTGTAGAGATGATTTTCCAAACGATTACAAAAGAGGTATGCTGTTTAATTCCCACAAAAGTTCTAATAGTATGTATAGTTTGATGTCAACTATTTCAGAGTTAGATCTTACAAGAGTACAAAGAGTTGAGATAAGAAAAGTTATGTTTGATTTAAAAGAAAAAAATATTGAAACAATGGAAGATAAAAAAACTTTAACACTAACATTTACAAAAGATGGTAAGTTTAACAAGGAAGATTTTATAAACAATAGAGCTCAATTTTCTAAGCAAATGATTAAAGTACAAGCTAGTATGATTGAGAAAATACTCAATATTTTAGATGAAGAGCAAAAAAAGATAGTAATACAAAAGTTATCTTTACAAAAGAATAACTAGATGTTAACAAAATATAACTCAAGTGCAATTATTTTTCACTTGGTTCAAGGCTTAATGATTGTATTTCTATTAGTAACTGGCACATTTGTATTATCAGAAATACCAAATACAATAGAAAAATTTGGTTCGTTTAAAATACATATGATACTGGGATTAATAGTTTTAGTTTTAACTATTATTAGAATTATAAATATTGGAAAACATCCAAAGCTAGAACCATTAAAGGTAAGTTCATTTAGAGAAAAATTGATTAAATTTAATCATATAGCAATATATGTAGTGCTTACTTTGGTTGGATTAAGTGGTATATTATTATCCAAAGGTTCAGGGATTGGAGAAATGATATTTTTTGGTATGGATGGTGAAATATATAATAGTTTTAAAGATTATAATATGGGAATAGCACATGGTATTCTTACCAAGGTATTATTATTTTTAATTGCAATGCATATAGTAGGTGTATTCTCTTATAGGTTAAAGACTAAAGAAAATATTTTAAGTAGAATGTGGTTTACTAAAAAATAGTAAATCATAATATAGAGGTATTATTCTATTTAAGTTCATTTAGTTTTACTTGAAATATTGATTAACTTATACTGATATACTTCTTTAATAAAACAAAGGAAAGAAAATGAAAACATTAAATAAACTATTAATAATAGCAGTTGCAACAACATCACTTACAAGTGGACTTTTTGCACAAGAAAAAACAGCAGATGATTTAGTAAAAAGTATGAAGAAAGAAGATATAAGCTATACACAGCTTATGAGTGGTATGGCAATGGCAAATAATAATATCCAAACTGGTATACTTAGTATGAATAAATTTTTAGTTGATAGAGGTATTGATTTGATTAGAACTCATCCAGCTCCAAGAAAAAAACCATGGGTTATTATGGCAAAAGAGGATCAAGAAGGATTTAAATCAATGCTAGTTTATTATGATAAGAAAATGGATGAAGATGTTGAAGCAATAGAAAAAGCTGTTAATGCAAAAGATTGGAATAAAGCTTTTGACGCTGTAACTGAATTTAGTACAAGTTGTATCAATTGTCATACAGCATACAAAGATAAAGTAAAATATTTAATGGATTAAAATGATAAAATTACTACTAGTTGAAGATGATTTAGAATTTGCAGAACTTATTGATGATTTTTTAGGAGCAAGAAATATACAGACTGAAGTTTGTGATGACCCTTTTAAAGCTTTGGTTTTAAATCTAAATGATTATGATTTAGTGTTATTAGATTTAGGACTTCCAGGGATTGATGGTCTTGAAGTTTGTAAAGAATTTAGAAAAAAAAGTGATATTCCTATTATCATCTCAACAGCAAGAGGTAGTACATCTGATAAAGTATTGGGTTTAGGGATTGGGGCAGATGATTATCTTCCAAAACCTTATGACCCAGATGAATTATACGCAAGAATTTCAAGCATACTTAGAAGAACAAAAAATCTAAAAGAAAATCAACAAGCTCAAAGAGATTTTATTATAGATGAGAACTCAAGAGATATAAAATATAAAGATAATCTACTTTATTTAACAGAAGCAGAATTTGAAGTGTGTAAAACACTTGTAAAAAACTATGGTGGAATATCTTCAAAAGAACAACTTCTAGGTAGTGCACTATCAATACACTCACATAATGGAAATTCTTTAGAGATGATTATCAGCAAAATAAGACAAAAAATAAAACCATATTCAGAGGGAAAACATATAATTTCCCTAAGAGGTAGAGGATATAGAATTGTTGAATAAAATTAAAAATTCACTTTTAGCACAAACAAGTTTTTTATTTGTTTTATCTTTTTTATTTATTGTTATATTATGGATTGTTTTTTATATCCAACAAATTCATCAGCACAAAGAGCATACTATGGCTAGATATTTTAGTGCTGTTAGCTCTTTACAACCATTATTAGTACAATCTATCCCAATAAATAATGATAATTTAAAAATCTTAGATATGCAAGTTTATAAAAAATCTATACCAAAACAGCATAAAATAGTTACCCAAAAAGGAAATAGTGCCAAAGGCTTTACGGTAATAGAATTCAATAACATAAAAGTAATCCATATATATAACTCAATATCTGAAATATTTGTTGAGGATACTAAAAAAAATGAAAATATGATTATTATACATGGAGTATTTTTAGTTTTACTTATCTCTCAAATTCTTTTATATATTAGAGTAAAAAAATCTTTAAATCCATTATCTTTAATGCAAAATAAATTACATAATTTAGAAGATGGAGATTTAACTCCTCTTCAATTAGACTCTAGCTATGACGAGATAAAACAGATGATTAGTTCTTATAATAAATCAATAGGAAAAATAAAATATATTTTAGAAACTAGAGAGATGTTCAATAAAATATTTATGCATGAGATGAAAATGCCAATTGCAAAAGGGATGTTTTATCTAAAACAAGAGCCTTCTAAATATACACATGATAAATTCAATATCTTACTAAATAGATTGAATAATGAACTAGATGAATTTTCAGTAATTGAGAGTTTAATCGTATATCAAAATAATATAGAACTAATACCTCATAATACCCATAATATTTTAACCTTAGCTATTGAAAAAGTTGGCATGGAAAACAAAAATAATATATTAATAGAAAATTGTGATAATTTTGAAATACAAGGTGATAAAGAGTTATGGATATTATGTTTTAAAAATTTAATTGACAATGCTTTAAAATATGCAGATGATAAAAAATTAATTATAAAATGCTCAAAGAATAGTATCTCATTTATTAATATTGGTGATAAACTACCAGTTGATTTATCCCAAGATCTAAAGAATTGGAAAATAGATAAAAATCAAAGACATAAAAGTTCTACGGGATATGGTTTTGGATTATTTATTATAAAAAATATTATTGCATTAAATGGTTATGCTTTAGAATATAGTTATAGTGATAGTAGTATTGAATTAAAGATTATAAGATGATATATAACTACTATTTTAAATACTACAACTTTGACCCACACTAGTGTGAACCTCTTTAAGTCCACAGTTATTACAGATATATTCAAATTCAGTTATACCACTACAACCATGGCTTTTTAATATTCTTTTTTTGATAGGCTCTACTTTAAAAAATGTATTGGTATTCTCATCTTTAAAACTTTTTGGTTGGGCTAAACATGAAGGACAAGTTCCACTATCAAGCATCTCTTGTCTTGATTTTTTTGATTTGAAATATAGAAGGATAGAAAATATAGCTATCAAAAAAAGAAGTAAGATAGCTATAATTGTATACATTAATTTAGATTACTTTACAATGTTGTAGTTTTTCATAACTACTTCAATTTTTTTCATATTTTCACTACTTGGAGCAGTAAGTGGAAGTCTATACTCTAATGTATCTATAAGTCCAGCTATATACATAGCTGCTTTTATAGGGATAGGGTTTGATTCACAAAACAGTACACTGTTTATAGGATACAACATATTGTTGATTTCTCTAGCTTCTAAAAAGTTACCCTTTAGTGCTTCATGGGTGAGTTTACTTTTTAAATCAGGTAATAAGTTTGCAGTAACAGAAGTGATACCAGCACCACCATTTGCTAACATTGGAAAATCAATAGCATCATCTCCACTTAAGACTTTTAGTTCAGATCTTCGTGAAAGAAGTTGTGTAGTTCTTTCTAAACTTCCTGTAGCTTCTTTGATACCATAAATATTTTTACAATCATCAAAAAGTCTGATAACTGTATCAGCTTCGATATCAACACCAGTTCTTCCTGGTACATTATAAAGCATAACACCAAGCTCTGGTACTGCATTTGCAATAGCTTTGTAGTGTTGATATAATCCCTCTTGAGATGGTTTATTATAGTACGGGCTAACAGAAAAAAGTGCATCTACACCACATTTTTGAGCATGTTTTGCAATCTCTACTGCTTCTGCTGTTGAATTACTTCCTGCACCTGCAAGTACTTTAGAAGTTGTCCCTTTTGTAACTTCAACTGCAATTTCAATACATCTTTTGTGTTCATCATGAGTGAGTGTTGCACTCTCCCCCGTTGTTCCAACTGGACAAATTCCATCTATACCGTTGTCAATTTGTCTTTGTATTAGCTGAGCATATTTTTGTTCATCTAATTGTCCATTTCTAAATGGGGTAATAATAGCTGTAGTAGCTCCTGTAACAATTGTCATTTACTTTATCCCTTACTATATTTAATATAATTTGGCGATTATATCAAAGATTGTATAATAATGATATTAGACAAAAAGAGAATAAAGAAATCCAAATAAAATAGTAGATAAACCTATTAAAATTTCAGAAGCAGAATTGTTATCACCTACAAGAGCAATTCTTACTTGATTTAGTACCACAAAAAATGTAACAATAATTAATGCAAATATTAGTTCCATAACCCACTCCTAAATAAGTTTTATGATAAAATTATAGATAATAGATATTTATAATAATAAAATTATAAAAATTAGTTGTGAACATTTATTTTTATTTATGTATAATAATAAATTATATAAATAATAAAGGTATTGGATGAAGTTTTTTTTAGTGTTATTATTTCCAATATATCTTTTTTCAAAACAGTATGTAGTTGGATTCTCACAAGATACATTATCTAATGATTGGAGACTAGCTCAAGTAAAGCAAGTGAAACATGAAATTAATAAGTATTCAAACTTAAAACTCTATGTTAAAGATGCAAATGCAAAAGTATCAAAGCAAATTCGTGATATTGAAGAGTTTATAAATCAAGGTGTTGACTTTATTATAGCAAGTCCCAAAGATGCACAAATCACATCACTTGTATTAAAAAAAGCAATGGATAAGGGTATCAAAGTTATTTTGATAAGTAGAACAATAAGAAGTGATGATTATACTGTATTTATAGCTCCTGATAATTATAAAATAGGGCAAAATGCTGCAAAATTATTAGTAAAAAAGTTAAATAAAAAAGGTACTATTCTTATGTTGCAAGGGGTTGAAGGAGCATCTTCTACAACACAAAGAAAAAATGGTTTTTTAGATATTGTTAAAAAATATCCAAATATCAATATAGTTTTAAGAAGAGGAAACTATCTTCGTAATGATGCTATAAAAGTGATGGAGGAGATATATCAAGATAAAGTCAATTTCGATGCTATTTATTCTCATAGCGATAGTATGTTAATAGGTGCAAGAGAAGTTATGAATCGACTTCAAAAGAATACAAAAATACCGATGGTTGGTATAGATTATATCCAAGAAACAAAAACTGCAATCCAAGAGGGAAGTCAAATGGCAAGCTTTGTGTATCCAACTTCTGCAAAAGAGGGTGTTCAAGCTATAGTTGATATAATCAATGGAAAGAAAGTTGCAAAGAACATTATTGTAGAATCAATAATGGTAACAAAAGAAAATGCAAATAAAATTGAACCAATTTTTTAAAAGAAAGAGAGTCTTATGCCATTAAAAAATAAACTATTTCTTCTTATTATCTCACTTTCTACAATTGCTTTAATTATAAGTAGTTATATAACTTTAGAAGTAGTAGAAGATATCTTTCATACCCAAAGGTTAAAAGAGATAGCACATGATAAAAGGATAATAGATGCTACAATAAAAAACATCAAAGACAATACTTTGAAAATTTCAAAGCAAATTGCCAACGATAAAGATATTGTAAACTCTTTAAACCTTATAACTAATTATGAAAATCCAGTAGAGTATATTCCTGAAATTTATGATTTTGAGAAAAGATCAATTTTAGAAAATACTCAAAAATGGATAAAAGAATCAGATAACTACACATTAACAATATTTGATAAAGAAAAAAATCTTATTTTGATAAATAGAAAACATCAAAAGAAAAAAGATATGGGATATGTTTCTTATAATAATGGAGTGAAAAATTTTATTGATTATTACACTAAAGAATATATAGTAACACCATCTGTTTTAAGTATAAATGATATAGATTTTAATTTTTATCACATAGATAATGAATATTATATTAAATTTACTACACCAGTAATATTAGATAATAATATTATAGGATATATTAGAGTAGGGTATAGTTTAAATAGTGATTTTATAACATATTTAAATAATAAGTTAGGAACTTTAGTTGTTTTAAAGTCTCAAGATAAATATATTTACGATACTACAATAGATCGTGATGAGTTACATGAAAAACTTAATTCAGAAGATTATTTTATAGAAGAGTACACAGTAATAGATGCTGATATTGGTTTAAAATCGATGTTTTTATTAGATCAAAAAAGATTAAATGAACAGCTAACTAAAACTTACTTACAGGTATTTTTTGTTTGGATTTTAATATTAGTAATTACTTTTTTAGTTTCATTCTTTTTTATAAAAAGATTAATTGTAGAGCCTCTTGATAATTTAAAAGAGAGTATTGAAAATATTAAAAATAATAAATATGATGAGATTAAAATTGATAAATATGATGAGATAAGTAGTATCACAAAAGATTTTAATAAACTCTCAAAAACACTACAGGATAATATCTCTTTTTTAAATAGTTATAAAGGTGTTATGGATGAGGGAAGTATTGTTACAAAATCAGATTTAAAAGGGAACATTACCTATGCCAATGATAATTTTTATAAAGTAAGTGGTTATTCTAAAAATGAAACTATAGGAACTCCTCATAATATAGTAAGAGACCCAGAAACTCCAAAAAGTGTATTTGAAAATCTTTGGAAAACAATACAGTCAAAAAAAGTTTGGAAAGGGATACTGAAAAATAGAAAAAAAGATGGCTCATTTTATTGGGTAGACATCGTTATTCAACCTATATTAAATAGTAAGGATGAGATTATAGAATATATTGCTGTGCGTCATGAGATTACTGAACTTGTCAAACAAAGAGAAAAATTAGATGACTTAGTAAATAGAGATTTGCTTACTAATCTTGGCAATAGATTTAAATTGACAAATGATATACAAAAGGGTTCAAAAAATTCAATAGCAATATTAAATGTAGACAACTTCAGACAAGTGAATGATTTTTATGGACATGTATTTGGAGATAAGCTGATTAAAAAAATATCAGAAATACTTTCAAGTTTAATCGCTAGTCACAATCAATATAAATTATACCGGTTACAAGGTGATGAGTTTGTAGTTTTAGGAGAGCAAAAATCTAATGATCTTTTTTATGAAAGAATTAAAAATATAGTTAATTTTATTAGTCATGATAATATAGAAGTTGAAACAGAACAACTATCAGTTAAGTTAACGGCAGCTATCTCATTTGAATCAAATGATAAGATTTTACAAACTGCAGATATGGGTCTTCAAATTGCACGAAAGAAAAATATTGATATAGTTATTTATAATGAAGATAACTCTTTAAATAAAGAGTATGAAAATAACTTAAAATGGACAAAAAAGATAAAAATTGCAATTGAAGAGGATAGAGTAGTTCCATTTTTCCAACCAATTGTAAATAATCTAACTAATAGTAATGAAAAATATGAATCACTTATAAGAATATTAGAAGATGATAAAGTTATCTCACCATATTTTTTCCTTGAAATTTCCAAGAAAACAAAATATTATAATATCTTAACAAAAATAATGTTGGAAAAAAGTTTTAAAATGTTCCACAAAAAAGAGTTTGAATTCTCTGTTAATCTCACTATTGATGATATTTTAAATATTGAGATACAAGACTATATTTTTGAGTTACTCAATAAATATGGGATAGGGGAACGAGTTGTATTTGAAATAGTAGAATCAGAATCTATTGAAAACTTTAATCAAGTGGTAAGTTTTATTAGAAATGTGAAAGAGTTTGGGTGTAAAATTGCCATAGATGACTTTGGTACAGGATACAGTAACTTTGAATATCTTATGAAGCTTGAAGCAGATTATATCAAGATAGATGGTTCTATGATTAAAAATATTGATACTGATAACAATGCTAAAATGGTAGTAGAAACTATTGTAAACTTTGCTAAAAAGATGAATATGAAAACAATTGCAGAGTTTGTTGAGAATGAAGAGATATTAAAAATTGTAAATGAATTAGGGATAGATTACTCACAAGGTTATTATTTTAGTGCTCCAAAGCCAGAGCTAGATTAAATAATAAAGAGTAACATCTCTTTTGTTAAGAGATGTTGCCACAGGCTTAATCTTGTTTTAAAATCATTGTTGTTGAGTTGTTTTTAGTTAGATATTTTTTTGCAACTTCTATTATATCTTTTGTTTGTAAATTTTTAATATCTTCTTCATAGTCCATAAGTGGAGAGATGTCACCACGGATAAAATAACTTCCATATAGTGAAGCTACACTACTAGAGCTTTCTAGAGAAAATATAAAATCTGATTTTGTATTTTTCTTAATTTTTGCAAGTTCAGATTTTTTCACATCACCTTTTTGTATATTTTTTATCTCTTTCCAAATCTCTTTTTCAACATCCACAGCTTTAACTCCTGGGTTACAAACTGCTAAAAATAGATAAACTCCGGGGTCTTTTAACTCCATGTTGTAAGCATATATTGTGTTTACCATTTGCTTTTTATCTATTAATAGTTCATTTAGTCTACTACTTTTTCCACTACTTAAAAGCTCACTAAGTGCAGAAAGTGCTACTTGATCTTTATCTAAAAAGTTTGGAATATGAAAGTTTATAGCTAAAATCTCTACTTGAGAATCTTTGTGTATAACAACTCTTTTCTCTCCATCTTGCTTTGGCTCTATAGTGTGAAGCGTTTTTGTAATCTCTTTACTATTTTCACTGTTTTTAATAGAAGAAAAATGTTTTTTGGCAGTTGAGAAAACTTCCTCTTTTGTTATATCTCCAGCAACTACAATAATAGCATTCTCAGGTGTGTAAAATTTTGAGTGAAACTCTCTAATATCTTCTATAGACCAGTTTTGAATATCTGACATAAAACCAATTGGTGTCCAATGGTATGGATGGTATGTAAATGTATTGTTAAAAAGTTTAAAGTAAAGGTAACCCATAGGAGAGTTATCTGTTCTCCATCTTCTCTCTTCTGCTACAACATCTCGTTCTGGTTGAAACTCTTCATCTTTTAAAGTTAAGTTTTCCATCAAGTCAGCATAAAGCTCAAGTGATTTATCAAGATTTTTATTACTTGATTTTATATAGTAGTGTGTATAGTCAAATCCTGTTGAAGCATTATTTACCCCTCCAAAACCTTTTACTATAGTGTCAAATTCACCAGCTTTTAAATTTTTTGTTGATTTGAAATTTAGGTGTTCAAGCATATGTGCAATTCCACTTTTCCCCATAATCTCATCACGACTTCCTACATTATAAAAAATGTCTGTAGTGATAACTTTACTCTCATTATCCATAGGGATTGCAACAATTTTAAGACCATTTTCTAAAGTCTCCTCATAATACTTTGGTAGGCTATTTGCCATCAATACTCCTTGTAAAGTTAAAAAGATAAATAATAGTAGTTTCATTTTATCTCCTTATTTATAATCAGCTCCAATAGCTTCACTTATATTGTTATATCCATCAGCTTTAATTAGCGCTATTAGCTCTTCATTGATGTTTTTACACATTGAAGGACCTTGGAATATAAAAGCACTATAGATTTGAATTAAACTTGCACCCGCTTTAATTCGTCTATAAGCATCTTTTGCATCACTAATTCCACCTACACTTATAAGTGTGGTTCTATCGTGTAGTTCAGCGGCAATTGCTTTAAAAAGATTATATGATTTTTCACTCATAACTTTTCCACTAATTCCACCAAAATCTTGAGGATTTGGTAAAAGAGTATAATCATTTGTTGTATTTGTAGCTATGATACCATCAGCACCTGCATCAACTGCTGTTTTACACAGTGTAATAGCAGTTTGGGCTTCCATATCAGGAGCAATTTTTAATAATATAGGTGTATCTGTAAGAGATTTAGCCATACCAAATACAGCTTTTATGAACTCTTCATTTTGTAGGTCTCGTAAATTTGGTGTATTTGGAGAAGAGATATTTACTACTAAATAATCACAAATATCTTTAAATCCTTTGATAAGCGTTTCATAATCATTTAAAGCCTCATTTTCAGGTGTTGTTTTATTTTTTCCAATACTTGCTCCAATGGGGATAGCAAAAGGGTATACTTTTTTAAGATTAGTAATCACTTCAAAAGCACCTTCATTGTTAAAGCCCATAGCATTTTGTAGTGATTCTTGTTCTGGATATCTAAAAAGCCTTGGTTTATCATTCCCCGGTTGTGCTCTTGGTGTCATAGTCCCAATCTCTGTATATCCAAACCCAAGGGAGGGCATAGCTTTTATCATATCTGCATTTTTATCAAACCCAGCAGCTAGACCAATAGGGTTGTGAAATTTTATCCCTAAAACCTCTTGTGTTAATATGCTATTATCAACAAAGTTTTTTTCAGTCATATAGTTGTTTATAGTTCTACAGTATGGAAGTGCTTTTAAACCAAATGAAGCTATATGATGTGCAGTTTCTGGTTCGAAATTGAACATAATCTTTTTTATAGTTTCGTAATTTATCATATTTTTAAATCCTATGTTTAGTCAAATGTAGATGATTATATCCAAAATTTTTTAATATGAGATGAATAAATTTTTTGATTTTATTTTTAAAGGATTTTGAATGTTATTAAAAGGTTTTTTCTTTTTTAATGGCAGACAGGATGGGATTCGAACCCACGGTAGTTTTAGCTACACTTCGCTTCCAACGAAGCACCTTCGACCTCTCAGACACCTGTCTATTTGTATTAAATCATTGAGTTTTTAAAAGTAAGATGATATTTTTATATCCAAACTCTTTTAAAGTTAGGAATAATAGTATAAAACCACTTAAACTACTAGCAAGTGCTAAACCTACAATTCCATAAGGAAGTATCAAAACTAAAGAAAAAATAATATTCCAGCCAAGAGACTTCATAGTTATTTTTGCAGCAACCCCTTGCTTTTCATGAGCATAAAGCCAAAGAGAAAATATTTTTGCTAGTCCAAATGGTAATAATCCTATTAGATACATTGATAGTACTAGGGCAGTTTGTGTTGTATCAGAAGAGCTAAAAGCACCTCTTTCAAACAGTAACCATACTATAAAATTATCAAACACTATCCCTATGATTGTTGCAGTTCCAAGAAGTGCAAAAAGTATCATTGTCGCTTTCTTCATAAATCGTAATGCTTTTTGTTCATCATTGTTTTTAATAGCTTTTGCAATAGTAGGAAAAAGTGCAACAGAGGTTGCAATAGCAAACAAAGCAAGAGGTAGTTGAAAAACTCTATTTGCATAATAAAGATAACTAATGCTCCCACTAACAAGTAGAGAAGCTAACCAAGTATCTAAAAAAGCAGCAATATGAGCTGCACTACTTCCAAAAACTGCTGGATAAAATTGTTTATAAAATTTTGATTGTTTTATGTCTCTTTGTTTTTTGCGTATATTTGTTGTAAAGAATTTTATATGAAGTTTTTTTATAGCTATGAGATGTACTATAACTTGTAAAACACCCCCAACTACAACTCCCCAACTAAGATAAAATGTTATTGTATATTTATCCATATTTGCAGAAATTAAAAGGGCAACAATAAGAGAGATATTTAGAAGTGCTGTACTAAAAGCAGTTGTTGCAAAATGATTTTTATATTGTAAAAGTGCTGCTAAAAAAGTAACAACAAATATTAAAGGGAGATAGTAAAAACAAATTGCAACTAAAGGGGAAGCTAAATCAATAGTGGCACTATCAAATCCTATAGCGATAACTTTTGTGATAATTGAGGCAAACAGAGTTACAACCAAACTTAATATGAGAATAAATGCTAAAAACTGTAAAAATATAACAGAACTAAAACTGATTTTATAGTTTGACTTTGCGTATGCGGGGATAAATACCTGTGTAAAAGCGCCTTCAGCAAAAATTCTTCTAAAAAGATTTGGTAATTTGAAAGCTACAAAGAAAATATCACTATAGATATTTGCTCCAAGAATAGAAGCGGTTAATAGATCTCGTAAAAATCCTAAAATTCTAGAAACTAAAATACCAGCACTGTTTGTAAATATATGTTTAATCATTGTCTAATTATAGCTAAATATTTTAGGTGTCTTTAAAAGTATCTCGTATTTTGAGAAATTCATCTAAGTTGTCAAAAAAGATTGTAATAAGTGCTGGATCAAAGTGTTTCCCTTTTTCCTCTTTAAATAGTTGGAATATTTTCTCATCATCCCAAGCTTTTTTATAACATCTATCACTTCCAAGAGCATCAAATACATCAGCAAGTGCTGTAATTCTTCCATAGATATGTATATCTTCACCACTTAAGCCTCTTGGGTATCCACTTCCATCCCATTTTTCATGATGTTCATAAGCTACAATAGCTGCTGCTTTTAAAAGCTCTCTACTTGAGTGTTTTAACATATCATATCCAAGATGTGCATGGGTATTCATAATCAATCTCTCATGTTCATTAAAACGCCCTGGTTTATTTAAAATAGCATCGGGTATTGCAACTTTTCCTATATCATGCATAGGACTAGCTTGTTTTAACATCTCAGCTTCCTCTTGGCTTAATCCATAAAACAAAGCTAAACGCTTACTATATTCAGCGACTCTTCTCACATGATTTCCTGTTTCTTTACTTCGGCTTTCACCAATAGCACCCATGGTAAATACAACCTCTTTTTGAGTATCTGATATCTCTTGATTGAGGTTATTTATCTCCTCTAATCCATCGTGAACTTTTTGTTCAATCTCATCTACACTCATTGAGACATTTTTATTTACTTTGTATGCTAATAGAATAATAAATACAATTAATAGTAAAAACAAAAGGGTACTGATTGTAAATACAGTATTTTGGAACTCTAAAGAGAGTTGTTCAATCTCTTTTGTTATTTGAGTATTGATTGTATTGCTTGAATCTATAGTTTGAGAAATTTTTTTAATAAACTCCTCCTCTTTCATTTTTAGTTCTTCAATTTTTAGAACAATCATACCAATATTATCTGTAACTATTAAATATTTTTTGAGCTCTTGCATTGGATAATCTTTGATTAAAAGATTTATCTTCTCCTTCCATTTATTAAAAGTTTCTTGATTCCTATGTTGAAATAATACCTCTTTACTATAATATTTTATATCAGAAAATTTTTGTAAAAACTTAAAGTTGTTTTGTAAGATAATTTTTTCTTCAATACTTTTTCGAATATTATTTTCTTGGGGATAAAGCTTCTCAAATTCTTTTTGTTTTATTATTTTTTGAGATTGAATCTTAAAAATAGCATCAAAATATTCTTCTAGTAAGTGTTCATTTTTAACAAGTTCTGATATATTATTTTGAATTGTCTTTTCTTCATTAAATTCGATAATAAAATAATCTAAAATATCGCTATATTTTTTTAAATATAACTGATCTTTTCTATTTTCAAATTTTTTTTCTTGGGTAAAAAACTCATGTCTAGTTTTTTCTAACTCGTCAACAGTATTAGTTCTATCAATATTTTTTATTAGTTTATTCATATTCTCTTGGGTTGATAGAAGGGTAGTTATATGTTCTTTAATAATATCATTTTCTTTGAATTGATATAAAATAATTCTATTAATACCAAATATAAAAAATATTAATATAGATATTATTAGAAAACTATATCTGACTAATTTCTTTATATTCATAAAATATCCTTACTTAACATATTATCATTGTATTGTATTATAACTTACATTGAATTGGTATATCTTTTAACGAATCACTGATAATTGTATTTGCAAATATTTCTGTTTTGTCTACACTTAAAAGTTTTTCTTGATGGCTTTTTTTTAATAATAAAATAGTTTCTATATTTTGATCATTGAGATGTGTGACAAGTTCTTGTAAAGTAAATATAGCAGTGATGTCTATAAAGGGGACATCAATACAGTCAATAATAAGAGTTTTAGTATCTAATAAAGAGTTAATCTCATTTTCAAAAGCAATAGTTGAACCAAAAAATAATGCACCCTCTATTTTTACTACACGAATATAAGGATCATCTTCAAAATACTCATCTATTTGTGAAGGTTTATAGTTTGTTGTACTTATCTTAGTTGCTTTTGTTATACGATACACAATTAATAAAGCAGCTAACACAATACCTAAACCAACAGCTGTAATAAGGTCAATAAACACTGTTACGAAAAATACAGTTATCATAACATAGAGATCATTTTTTGGGGCGGTTTTAATAACTTTTAAAAACTTGTAATCTAAAATATCAAGACCAACTTTTATTAAAATACCAGCCAAAACAGCAAGAGGTATTTGTGCTGCTAAAGGTGCTAAAAATAAAACTACAAGTAGCAGTACAATAGAGTGAATTGCACCTGAAAGTTGGGTAGTACCACCACTTTTTATATTTATAACTGTTCTCATGGTTGCCCCAGCACCTGCAAGGGAACCAGTTAATGCACATAGAGTATTTCCTAAACCTTGTCCAAAAAGTTCTCTATTTGAATTGTGTTTTTGCTTTGTAAGATTATCAGCTACTAATGAGGTAAGTAAAGTATCAATTGAGCCTAAAAGTGCAAGTGTTACAGCTAAAGTGATAATAGTTTTATAGTTTTCAAAGTTAAATGTAGGGATTACAAAATGAGGAAGGGTGGATGGAATTTCGCCTATTGTTTCAACATTCAGTCCAAACATCACACTTATAATTGTTAATATAGTTAATGCAATAAGGGGTGAGGGGATAACACGAGAGATTTTTGCTGGGGTAAAAAGTACAATTAGTAAAGTTGTAGTTGCAAGAAATAGTGCCTCAAAGTTTGTATTTAATAAGTTTGAAGGTAATTTTTGCAAAATAGAGATTATATCTGCTTGACTTTCTAATCCTAAAAAAGGATTGATTTGCAAAAGGATAATAATTGCGCCAATCCCACTCATAAAACCTGATATTACAGGATAAGGGATATATTTTACATATTTACCTATTTGAAAAAAAGCAAATGCTATTTGGAAGACTCCTGCAAGTAAAATTACTGAGGCTATTGCATTTATATCTGAGTGAAGTACTACAACAGAGGATGCTATAACTACAGTCATAGGACCAGTTGGACCTGATATTTGTGTTTTTGTTCCTCCAAAAATAGAAGCAAAAAAACCTAATATTATAGCTCCATATATTCCAGCAGTTGCACCTAATCCACTCGCTACTCCAAAGGCAAGCCCTAAAGGTAATGCAACAATAGCAGCAGTGATTCCACCAAAGATATCACCTTTTATATTATATGCTTTGTTCATAAATGTTCTCTTTTAAATTAGTATATTTATAAGTCTTATACAATAATTTTGGTTATATTTTGTTGAATTTAGTATTAGTATAGCTTATATTGTAAAGTAAGATCTATATCAAAATTTGCTGTAAAAATATTTTCTGGTGGGGCAAGTGGAAAAGTGTTATTAATAGCTTCGTTAATAGATTTAAAAAATATTTTTCTCCCATCAACTATTTTAAAAGAGATGAGATCTCCCTTTTTTGATAGGACACATTTTATTTTAACATCACCTTGTATCCCTCTTCTTACAGCAATTTTTGGATAAAATTTATTTTTATCTATAGTTTTTTTTATATGTGCATAGTATTTGTTTTGTTTAATTTGTAATTGCTTTGTATCTGTTTGAACAGTTTGTTTTTTTATAATAGATTTATTCTTTTTTATTTGATTGGCAACAATTTGATTTGTTTTTTTTATTGGTTTTTCAATCTGCTTTTTTACAATCTTTTTTGGCTTAGGTTTTAATAATGGTTCAATCTTTTTAACTATTTTTTTTGGAGCTATTTTTTTAGGATTAATTTTTTTTACAATTTTCTTTTCTATTTTTTTTGGTTGAGGTTTTATCTCTTTTTTTTCTACTTTAGGTTGTTCTATTTGTTTTGGTAAATTTATAAGGGTAAATTTTACATTTTGAGTTGAATTTTGTGTTTTAGGTGGAGTTGTATAAGTATCATTAAATGAATAAAGAAGAGTAAAACTTAAGAAACTATAGAATATAGAAGTTAATAACAATGAGTTAAAATATCTTTTTATATTCAAAATTACTCCCTTTTTTCAAATTAATATTTCTATTTTATAAAAGAAGTGTTAATTATGTGTTAATTTTAATTATTCTCATAATTATAAGAATCTATACCTATAATTGCAGCTCCATAAGATGTTGTGATTTGTGGATATTGTGGTATAAATATTTTTTTGCTTAGTTCATTTTCAATTGCATTTACAAGTCCTCCATTTAGTGCTGGACCACCATCAAAATATATCCCCTCTTTAACTCCAACTCTTTTTACAAGTTTTACAATTCTTTTTGCTATAGAGTAATGAACTCCACAAACAATATCTTCTACATTATGACTATTTCCTAAAAGTCCAATAATCTCACTTTCTGCAAATACTGCACAAGTACTATTTATAGACAAAGGAGTTCCTGTTGAGGCAAAATGTTTCTCCCCTAAATCTTCAACTCTAATTTCAAGATTCATAGCACAGGCATCAAGAAATTTTCCAGTTCCTGCTGCACATCTATCGTTCATAGCAAAGTTTGTTACATTTCCCTCATCATCTAGTGAGATAGCTTTACTATCTTGACCACCAATATTTATGATAGTTTTAATCTCCCCATGACCTTTTGCAGAAGCTCTAGCTCCAATTGCATTTGCCGTTATCTCACTAATGTTTTCATCAGCTTCTTTAAATATTTTTCTCCCATAACCAGTGGCAACTGTATAGATAATATCTTCTTTCTTTATCCCTATCTCACTAATAAGTGCATCTAAAGTTTCATGAGCATATTGATAAAACATACTTCCACTAGCACTAATTTTGTGCCCTACGAGATTTTTATTTTCATCAGCGATGGAGATTTTAATGGCAGTTGAGCCTATATCGATACCTGCAAAATATTTCATACTATTTACCTTTTTTTCGTTTTTTCATTTTAAGTGATTCTATAAATGCTTCAACTCTAGTGCTAAGCTGTCCACTTTGACTAGGAGAATAATCACTTTCTAAATAAAGAATTGAGATCCCCTCTTTCTCCATAGCTTCTAAAACACTTCTTTGTTCTAGTTCATAAACTGTACAGCCAGCAAAAGCTTGATAGACTACACCATCTGCATCGTGTGAACGAACAAGTTCTATGATTCTTCTTATTCGGTCATCATTTTTTGAGAATATTGGACAAGTACAAGATTTGAGATATTTATCAGCCATAGAATCCAACATATTATTTACAAACCATTCATCCACAGCAACTCTATCATTGAACATTCTATTTGAACTACAAGTTTCATCTGCTACGATTATGGCATCTGATTCTTCGATTAAAAGTGGTATTTTATAGTTTGGAAAAATAGGAGGTGAACCTGTATAGACTATTCGAGGACTAATTTTTCCTGCCACATGTATATTTTCTTTGACTCTTGTTTCAAGTTCTTGAAGTAAGTGTTCTGTAGCTTCTATCCAGTTGTTAATCTTATCAAAGAAAAAAGCATTGGTCACCAAGAACATATCTACACCTAAAATAGGGACATTTTTGTTCTTTCGTAAATCTGATAATCTATGATATAAAGATTGGGCATATCCAACTTTTCCAATTGAACTTTTTAAATTCTTTTTAGTAAGTTTCTTTCCAGTTTTTTTTGATAAATCTACGGCAAAATTTCTTATACTTCTTCTAAAAAACTCACGACTTATTTCACTCTCTTTTGTTCGTGGAAAATCTACATCAACTACATCGTATCCAAAACTTTCAATGGTTGCCCCAGCTTTTGTTTTTTGGTCACATGTTGTTGGACTATAGATCATATGTGGTTTATCACTTAAATTTTGACTTGATAAGTGACCAACACTCGCTTTTACAAGTGGACAAGATTTTGATGGCATAAGATCACTTCCTAGTTCATCATCTGTGTAAAATCCATTACAAAGTCGAATAGGAACTCCATCAAGTGCATAGATGATCTCACTAGGTATTTGAATACACATAGTTCCAACTTTTACTTTATCATTGTGAAGAGATTTTTGATGGCAATACACATCTTCAAATAAAGTATAAAAATAATCCATAGATTTTATTGGAGATTTAAATTCCTCTTTTAAAGTATTGATAACTTTAATAGCTTCCATAGCTTTATGTCTATTTTGTTTCTCATGTGGTGTTTCTATTTTATGATTTTGGTTTGTATTAATGTGACTCATTGTTTAATCCTTCTGGTCTTTCTATTCCCATTCTTTTTTCAAAACCTTGCTTTGTAGAGCTAAATGTTTTGAGTTTTAATATATCAAAATGAAGTGCATCATCTTCAGGACAAGCAGCTATACATTTTAAACACAAAATACAATCATCTCTTAAGATATTTGTACTTGTAACATCATCTGCTATATCTTTTATTTGCATATCACATACAGTATAACAATCTCCACAACGAGTACATTTACTTCCATCTTTTTGTAAACTTACAATCGAGAACTTTGAAAAAATATAATGCAAAGCACTCATAGGACAAAAGAAGCAAAAAAATCTTTTTTTAACAAAACTTCCAATTAAAAAAAGTCCAGCAAATATCATCCCAATAGCTGTTAATACCATAGCTGTTTTAGTAGAAAAGTCTATTGTCCATTGAGAAAAATCTCCACTAAACATAGGAGAGATGATTCTTGCTGGACAGATTTGACAAAATGCAGCTGACCATTCAGCTGATAATGCACCAACACCCATAAGAAGTGGTACAAGTATTACAATAGTTAAAAGTATATATTTGATTTTTGAAAGTTTTTCAAATTGTGTTTGAGTATAGGTTGAAAATCTTATCCCCATATTTTTTCGTAAAAGTGTAAGCCAATCTTGAAAAGTACCAAATGGACACACATATCCACACCAAGCTTTATTTAAAAAGATAAACCAAAAAAGAAATGTTAAAAAACCTATTATAACTGCAATCCCAGCACCACCTAGTAAAACTTGTGCAGGCATACTTAGTTGATGTTGTAAAGGGATTAAATAACAAGCCCCCGCAGCTTCTCCATTGTATGGACAGGCAAATATAGGAAGTTTTGATCCAAAATCAATAGCAAAATATCCACCATATACAAAAAGTATAAAGGTGAGTAATTGAATAGTAAATCTTACTTTTGTAAGATTCATATTATTTACGATTGTTTTAATTTTACTCATTGAACTTCACCTCTGAAAAAGGTGCAGTTCTAT
Source organism: Arcobacteraceae bacterium (assembly GCA_021107755.1). Classification (GTDB taxonomy): domain Bacteria; phylum Campylobacterota; class Campylobacteria; order Campylobacterales; family Arcobacteraceae; genus JAIOSF01. The sequence continues at coordinate 11,650 of JAIOSF010000030.1, read as the reverse complement.
TTTTTCTAAATCTATAGATAACTATACCAGATACAAGAAGTGTAAGAGTTATTAGTAGCAATGCATAAGCGTATGATTTGTAGTCACTTTCATTTGGGTAAAAAGATGCAGGGTATGTCAGTGTATATTTTGTATAAGCAGTATCATGTTCTAAAGTTATCAATAAATCTTGTTTAAATCGCTTGTCAAATTTATCCCAAGGTGGGAAATAGTCTCTTATGATAGTAAGTTCAACTTCCCCCTTTTCATTAGTAATAGAAGTTTTTTCCCAACCACTTTGGAGTTTGATATTTACTTTTGCATTTGGTAGTGGTTTTTGATTAAACATTGCTTGAAATTTTAAAGTATCTCCCATTTTAAATCTATAAAAAAAGCTATTTTCATCTTCATTTTTTATTCTTATTAAGTCAATTTTACTGAGGTTTTGTTCAAGATTTTTTTTAAGTTCTTCATCATAAATATCTTCAATGCCATGTTTCCCTTGAAGATACTCTAGTTTTGCTACATTGTAAAATTTTTTATCATCTTTTGTACTTTGTGCTACTGCAAAAAGATTATAGTATCCATTATTTGGCACTTCAAAACTATATGTTTCTTTTCCTCTTGAACTATTTTTGATAATATCTTTTTTAATTTGTTTTATATCATAGTAAAAAAACTCTATATTTTTTGGAGTCACACTTTTATTTTCAAGAGTTGAAATATAAACCTTTTGTGTAGGTATATATCCTTTTGGTTTTGGTTTTCCACCACCACCGTGCATGTGTTCACCTGATTTTTCTTTAGATGTAGATGGGTCTTTAAGTGTAAGATATAATGGTTGGGTTAAATCTAAAACAGTTTTTTCTGTACGAGTTCCATAAGGTTTTTTTGAAAAATCTTGCATTGCAAAATAAACTGCTTTTCTAAAATTTACAATTTCTCCACCATATTTTTTAACAAATTCTAAAGCATCTTTTTCTGTGGCAAAAGCATATTTACTAGTACGACTCATAGTTCCAGCTTGTTTACTTCCCACTACATAAAAAGCATCTTTTACAGAGATAAATTTTAAGCTAGTCACATCCACCACTTGCATATTTTCTAGTGGTAATTTTTTGATTCGTAAATCTTCAGCTAAACAATGAATAGAACAATATTGTCTTACTTTTCCATCAAGTGTAGCACTATGATTTGTTTTATAGAACATAGGGAGATTCATTCCACATACTACGCCACTTGTTTTATCTTTTCCAGCTTGTAAAAGAGTTGCAGATTTAAATGGTACTGTTTGGAACATTGCTTTTCCATTTCCACCATGAGAATGTCCACCTCGTGATTTTGCACCATATTTTGAGAATACATACCCTGTATAGATATTTAATCCTATATAGAAAAGTATCATCAATGAGGCAAAAAAGTATCCAAATGTTTTACGAAGTTTTGTAGCATCAATAAGTTTCATTCGTTTATATAAAAGGATCAATGACCAAATAATTCCTATCCATTTAAATAATCCAAAATAATGAAGCCAGCCATCACCTCTTTTTGCCAAAGCTTCCACTTCAACATTAAAACCAAAACCTTGTGCAAAGCCATCTACTATTGTTACATAATCTTTGATAAAAAAAGTTTCTAAAGTATGTCCAAGTGATGCAAAGATAAAAAGTGGAATAAAAGCAATACCTAAATTAGTAAAGGTAGAACTGTATTCTTTTTTTAATATTTTAGAAGCGATATAGATTCCAAATGTAGCAAAGAATACACTAAAAATAACAGCATAAAGAAAAGCAAATCCACCCGCATATGGAGTTAAACCAAAAAATTCGGCAGTTTTATTCCAGATAAATTCATCTGCTATTTTAGTTCTATTTAGACCATGTGCAAATCCCATAGATACAGGAATAGAAGCAAATATAAGTATATATGTCCAAACTTCAGCACTTAAAATTTTCAGTTTACTTCCTAGTTGTTCTGCTGGTTTTGTAAGTTTAAATTTAACAGCTTCACAAGATACTGCACAATCCATACATAAAGTACAATCATCAGTTTGATTTTTCTTTGCAAATGTAAATGGTTTTAAATCGTATTCACATGCAGTAGCACATTCAAAAGTTCTACAATCCTTACAAGAGTCAGTATAGGTTTCTAGTTTTGTAAATGATAATTTGTCATAAGCTCTTGTAAGTGTTCCAATAGGACAAATATATTTACAATAACTCATCTCTTTATAGATAAAATAAAAAACAAATGCAACTAAAGTCATACCACCAAACATAGAAGCAGTACCTAGTGGTGTTCTCCAAAATCCAGGAAATGTATAATAAATTCCCCACCAACCAATCACAAGTAATGTAATACCGATGTATCTGTTTTGCATCCATTTAGTCATGGTTTTTTTCAAACCAAATTTTGTGATATATTTTCCTAAAAATCCATGTGGACAGATACCACAGAAAATTCTTCCAAAAGTAGACAGTGTAACTACCATAAAAAGTGCCCAGAATATTCCCCAAAAAACTGCACCAGTGAAAATATTTTCATCACGAGTTGGATGTACAAATCCGTAATAAACAGCATAAAAGAAAAGCAGGGTAACTGCTATTCTTAAAACTAAAAGAAATTTTGTGTTTTTAAATAAAAACCTAAAAATTGGGTTTTTAAACATATCATTGTTATCTCTTTTGATAAAATCAACCATTGTGTTCCTTTAGAGTGACATGTTGCCACTGATTATTAAAATACCAACCAATATTAAAAATAGTGAAGCTATAACTTCTACAGGTTTTTTATACTGAGTAAATTGTTCAAGCAATCCTCTAATAAGTGTAGAGAAGAAAAATCCATAAAATAAAAGTGTAAATAAAACTGCCCCAACACCAAAAACTATTCCAAAAGCAATTGCTGAATAGATTGTAGTAGTGCTACTTGAAATTGTTATAAGTGAAATTACAGGTGTACATAGATTTATAGATATAGTTGCACCCATAGTAAAAAAACCTAGTTTTGAAAAACTTTGTTCTTTTACTAAAAGTTTATGAATACCGCAACTTTTATTATTTTTGTAACTATTATAAAGCATTGTGATACCTAAGATAATAGTAACTGTTCCTAAAATATAACTCAAAAGTGTATTGTTTTTTAAAAGCTCTTTTATAAATAATGAACTACCAAATGCCAGCATAGCAATCATAGTATAAGTAAAAATTCTCCCTAAACTAAAAGGGATCATTACTGCTAATGATTGTTTTATGTTATTTGAGCTTTTTATAAGTATAGGCGTAAGAAACGGCATACATGAAAACATGCACGCCGTTGCTCCGAAACTAAGCCCTATAAGAAATATAGAGATGTAAGGTGTGTATTGCATATATAATATTGATTCTAGAATTTATATTGTAAACCCATATAAAATACTCTACCTGGATCAACAGTGATTGTTACATCTTCGATGTCAAGTACACCATTTGTATTTCTATCACTTGTAGCAAAAGCTGTTCTTACATGTTGTTTATCAAAAATATTATCTATTTTAGTAAAGTATGTCCAATGACTATTATGTTCATAAGTTAGTTTCATATTGATTTTTTCATATCCAGGCATTTTTACAAAGTTTGTTTCATCTGCATAGTAACTTGATTGCGCATAAAATTCAGTCATTAAGTCTAGTTTAGGAGTGATTTTATAATTAACCATAATATCTAATTTATGATGCGGTACTCTTGGAAGCTCATTACCTTTAATATCAAATGATTGGTCACCTACAGCACTTCTTTGTGTTCCTAAGTCAATCCAAAATGGTTGATGAGAGGTGTAATATGAATCTAAATAAGTATAAGAAAGATTCGCAGAGAGGGTTTTGCTAGTATCTGTTTTTAACATAAGTTCAAGTCCTCTATTAACTGCATCACCAACATTATCCATCATTAGATCTGCATTATTACTATAGTATGTTCCACCATTTCTTCCAATTATATCTTTTGTATCAGTATGAAATACGGTTACTTCATAGCCCAAGCTATTGTCTAGAAATGGATAATCTCCTCTAATCCCTAATTCATAACTCAGAGTAGTTTCAGGTTTAAGGTCTGTATTATTTGTGTAATCACTGTCAAAGTCACCTTTATATATATCTGAGACTAAAGGGTTTCTAAATCCTGTTGAAATATTAGAGTAAATAGTTTGATCGTCATCTAATTGATAAGCAAAACCAACTCTGTATGAATCATTTGTAAAGTTTTTATTTCTACTTATATATACATTATTCCATACAGGTACAATTGCCGTTCCTGCATCAAGTTGATTAACTGTATAGGTATATTTGTCTTGATCTAATCTTGCATTAAAAGTTGTCGTTAATTTAGGTGTTATATTATATTGAAGTTCTGTATAAATCGCTTGGTTGTCTTCATCGGTTACGGAATTATCTAATTCTCCATTGTGGTGGTAAGAAGCTGGACCTCTATACATATAGGTTACAGTTGTAAGAGTATCTGTTTCTAACTCTTTTTGTCCTAAATCTACTCCAATTAAATATGCTAATTGATCAATTGAATCTTTAAACTCCGTTTTAATACCGTATTGATTAATAAGTTCTTCAGTTTTAGTTGTATGTGTATCATTAAGATTATCTCCATTTAAATCTGCAGGTCCTCCAACATAATCATATAAATCTTTATAGTAATAAGTGTTTACTTTTAGATTAGCTGTATCACTAAAGTCTTTATTATAAGTAAGAAAGTACTTATCAAGGTCCGTATAAAACTCAGCAGTTCTAGCTACACTACCATCACCTTCACCTGTAGGATTAGAAAGTGCTTCACTCATACCTGTCACACTTCCTCCTGTTGTTTCATCATATTTTCTTGTTATATCTGCACCAAGGGTCAAATCACTTGTTTCATCAATATAGTATTGCCCTTTACCATTGATTGATTTTAATTGAACATAAGTTTTTTCCCAGTATCCATCGGTACTTCTATAGTTAGAATTAAGGTTAAGTGAGTAGTCTTCTGTACCTTTATAGATTGATCCTTTTATATTTTTAAAATTTTCGCTACCATATTCAACTGAAATACTACCCCCGTTTTTATTCTTTTGTTTTTTAGTAGTGATTAATAATGCACCAGCCATTGCATTATTCCCATAAAGGTAACTTGCACCTCCTTTTATGACTTTAATAGATTCAATATTATCTAGATTCAATCTAACTTTTCCACCATTTTGGAGTAATGGAACACCATCAATAAGGATTGCAACACCTGTATCTTCCCACATAAATTCTTGCTGAGCTATACCTCTTATATGGATTTCAACAATTGTTGATCGTACATCTGCTGTAATTCCTGGAATAGTTTGTAGTACTTCATTGATGTTTTTTGGATTGATTGTTTCTATGAGTTCAGAGTCAATATGATTTATAGTAGACGACTCTGTTTTTTTATTTATTGTTCCTACATCACCAATAGTTGAAGACTCAACACTAATAGTTCCTAAATCTGCTGCATTTGCATTAACTACTAATGCCGTGATTAGCGAAATATATACTTTTTTATTCATAAACACCCTTTGTTATCGTTTGAAATTTTGAAATAGTAGCTAAGCTGTGTTAACTAGGTGTTAAATTTAAGATTAAATTTAAATTAAAGTATTCGTTTGTTTATTATTCTTGCTTTGTAACTATACTTAGATTTGTGAAGTTTTTAAGTTTTAGTATATCTATCACTTTAACAAAGTTTTCAAATTTTGCTTTTTTATCACAGTTAATACTAATGGGTGTTGAGGTTTTTAGCTTTGAAAGTTTTTGTTCGATTTCATTATGTGTTGTAACTATCTTATTAAAAAAAAGTTCACCGGTATCTTTTATAGTTATTGTGACTATTTTTTGCTCAGTTAGTTTTGTAGCACTTTTCCCCTCGCTCAAATCAACTGGTATGATTCCTCTAGCTACAAAAGATGCAGTAGTAAGTACTATTACTAAAAGTACTAGCATAATATCTATAAATGGTACAACATTGATAGTATCGAATTTTTTAAGTTGCACTTATAAACTCCATATCCCATAGTGCAAGTTTTACTTCAACTTTTCTAGTTAAATGATTGTAAAACATTATAGCTGGTATTGCTACAACTAGACCCATTGCAGTAGCTTTTAGAGCAAGTCCTAGAGAACTCATGATAGTTTTTACATCTATATCTCCACTTTGTCCCATAGTATAAAATGTGATAATGATACCAAATACAGTTCCAAGAAGTCCTATATATGGGGCATTTGATCCAAAAGAAGAGATGATTGATATATTATTTGTAAGATCAATCTCTAATTGTTCTTTTTTTGAATAGTTTTTTATATCAATATTTTTATAAAATAAAAGTCGTTCTATATAAAGCCAAAAAGATAAAAAGCTCATAAATCCTAATAATCCAATGATCCCATAATCAACAATGTTTTTTAAAAGTTCTATATCCACTATACTCTCCATAAATTTTGAAAATAATATAAAAAAAGTGTTAAGTAATTGTTAATTAGTTAATTAAAGAGGGAGAAGTCCTCTTTATTTTGATTAGAATTTATATTTTAAGCTAGTATAGATATATCTTCCTGGTTCATTTAAAAGCATAACTTCTGTTCCATCACTTAAAAGTGTTAAGTCTCTGTATGTGTTTGAAACAGCATAAGTTTTGTCAAAAAGGTTATCAATCCCTACAGTGATTTCAAAATTTTTGGCAACAGTTGTTTGTGCTTTAAGATTAACTATATTGTATCCAGATATATGTTGCTCTCCATTATCACTATCATATTTATTCCATGATGATACATTGATAAATTCTATCATTGCATTTGTGTGGTTATTATAATCATAGTTAAGTGCAAGAGTTAGTTTTGCTGGTGTAATATCTGCTAAATCTGTATCTGTTTGACCAGCTATGGCTTTATCTTTTTTACCAATTTTGTAAGTATATCCACCATCAAGTGTAAATTGTTCATTGATATAATAAGAACCACTAAACTCTAATCCATATATCTTAGCATCAATATTTTCAAACTTATTAGTTGCTGCACCTGTATCTCTATAGTAGATATAGTCTTTTAAATCACTATAGAAAAATTTTGCTTTAATTTTTCCATCTTTATAATAGTGTTCTGTTCCAAAGTCTAACTCTCTATTTGTTGTAGCTTTTAAATCTTCTGTTCCTACGCTAGTACCATTTGAAGCTACAAAATATAATTCTCTTGCATCTGGAACACGGCTAGCTTGTCCTAATCCAATAAAATACTTTGTATTTTCATCACTATTATATGTAGCCATAATATTTCCACTAAAATCAGTATATTTATTATCTTGCTCTGCGCCATTAGTATCTATTTTTGTTGAGTCATATCTTGCACCTAATTCTAGAGTTAATTTGTCTAATTGATTTTTACACTTTATAAATATTGCATTGTTTTTTGTATCTGTATCGTTGATACTTTTTCTTATAGAGGGATTCATATTGCTATAATATTTTCCATCCCAATTTCTCTTACTGCTATCAAGACCTATTGTAAATTCTCTACTTAATGCATCAAAAGTATTAATAATTTTTGCACCTGTAACATCTGTAGTAAGATGGTTTGTTAATCCTTTCATCGCTGCTGGAACAAAATTATTTTTTATTCTATAATCAATTGACATTGGATGGTCCACATCTGTTCTATAAGCTTTCACTTCAAGTTTCTTTGAAAAACTTCCTAACTCTCTAGCAGTATATTTTACATTATATAAATTACTATCATCATAAAGTGCATCCATCCCACTAGATGGATAAAGTATATCATCACTTCTATTTTGTGTAGCACTTATTTCTAGGTCTTGTGTATCTGAGATATTTGCAATAGCTTTTGCCATAATAGATCTTTTTTCGTAAGCTTTCATATCCTTATAAGCATCTAAATATCTATTGTCAGTTCCAGTATTGTATTTAGTAGGATCTTGAGCTAATGCAGTTTGTTCAGCCATTGTATTTCCATCACCATCTTCATACTGATCACTTTCCTCTTTTGAGTATGTAAATAGTGCTTTGATTTTATCATTTCCACCACTTACACTTATAATACCTTTTTTGTATCCATAACTTCCAATAGTAGTACCAATTTCACCATGTAAACCCTCTTGCGGTTGTACAGTTTTGATTTTTACTCCGCCACTTAGAGTTCCAAACTCTGTTACATCAAATGGACCCTCTTTTATCTCTACACTATCAACCATAGTTGTAATAACATGTGAAGTTGGAGGATCCATTCTATTCGGACAAGCACCACAAACCATACCATCATCTATAGTTACTTTGATGTTATCTCTTTTTTGACCTCTAAGAACTATATCATTTGCAATACCACTTCTTCTTATAAGGGAGATACTTGCAGATTTTTTTGCTAGTGCTTCCGCTAGGTCTGCATTTTTTACCTCTTGTGTACTGATATTATTAACAACTTTTGTGTTTACTTCTTCTTTGATCTCTATAGTCCCTAAATCTTCTGCCTGTGCACTTATTACAAAAGCTGCAGCGATTGATAATACTATCTTTTTTTTCATATTTGTCCTTTTGAAGTTTTGAAATTAAGTTGAAATGGTAATAGACTTTTGTTAATTATGTGTTAATTAACAATTACTTAACAAAAGAGGTTTATAATTTGATCTGAATTTACTTTAGAAGGAAAAAAATGGAACCAACATTAAATCAAATTGATGATTACAATGGAAATGAATCACCACAAAAAAGAAAGATCGTTTATATGGTTGTATCTGGATTATTAGCTATTGGGCTTGGATATACTCTTATAAAAAATAGTGTAGATTCAAATATGCCGAATAGTTTTATCCCTTACAATAGATAATAGAGGCAAGTTTTAAAAACTTGCCCACTCATCATCGTTATCTTTTGATGATACAATAGGTTTTATTGTATTTTGAGTTTTTTGATTACTTTTTATACTAGGTGCTTTTGAGTTTGGTACCATTGTTTTTGTTAAATCACTATTAGATTGATGGGCTTGCTTCATATTTTTGGCTTGAACAGTTTCTTTACCAATAAAATTCTTACTATTAGCATCACTTACAACAAGTTTAGCAATCTTGTCTGTATCAAGAGCTACATCATGAGTTTGAGAAGCTATCATTGCATTTTGTTGTGTTTGTTGATCAAGACTATTTACAGCATCATTAATTTGCTCAATACCAGTAAGTTGCTCTTTACTAGCCATCTCTACATCTTTGATAAGCTCTATTGTTTTAGAAATATTTTCATTTAAAGTGCTATATCCACTAATCATCTCATCTGCTATTTTTTTACCACCATTTGATTTTGATGTTGCATTTTGCACTAAAGCTTTAATCTCATTTGCCGCTTCAGCACTTCTGCTAGCTAAATTTCTAACCTCTTGAGCAACAACAGCAAATCCTTTTCCAGCTTCACCAGCAGTTGCTGCTTCAACAGCTGCATTTAAAGAGAGAATATTTGTTTGGAATGCAATTTGATCTATTACTGTAATAGCATCATTAATAGCATTTACCTCTTGGTCTATCTCATTCATAGCTTTTGTTGTTTGAGTTGCTAAAGTTTCACCTTTTGAGGCAGAATCAGTTACATTTGAAGCTATTTGTGCCATCTCAACAATATTATGAGTATTGCTAGAGATATTACTTGTTATCTCCTCAATAGCTGCTGCTGTTTCTTCTAAAGCTGCTGCTGCTTCATTTGAGTTTTTATTTAATGTATCTACATTTTTTAGTAAGATGCTTGAACTCTCCCCTAATGTTAAACCATTTGCTTTATTTTCTACTAACATATCATTGATAATGTTTGCAAGATTATTTAATCCCATAGTTACTTCACTATTACATCCCTCTATTCTATGTGTAAAATCGAGTTTAGCATATTTTTCAAGGGCACTACTTAAGTCATTGATATTTGTACAAACTTTTAGTTGGAGATTTAGAAGCATATCATTAATATGATTTCTTAACTCTTCTAAATTCTCAGATGCTGGTTTATTTTCAAGTCTTTGATTTAAAAATCCATTTTTAATGGTCAGAATAATATCTTCTACCTCTTTTAAAAAGTTATTGTCTAAATCTATAATATTCTTTGTTTTTCTAATATTTTCATTAATAACATTTGACATGATACCAATCTCATCATTTGAGTGTATTGTAAGCTCTTGTACAGAAGTTGTCTCTTTGTTTAGATATTTGAAAAATCCTAATAGTCCATCTTCAAAACTTTTTAAAGGGCTACTAATGATTCTTTTTAAAAGGATCATCAATGCAATCAGGATAAATAATACAAGTAATACAATAATAATAAGTGCAACATTAATCATCTCTTGGGAAGCTTCAATTGCATGGGCTACTTTAGACATAGGTGAAGCAACTAGTGCGATTCCTAATTTTTGGTCATTGAAATCTTTTACATCTACATAAGTATAGAAATATTTATCTGTGATATATATTTTATCTTTTAATAGTAGTTGCATATTAATTTTGTTTGCATCTGCTAAAAAATCTTTATTTATAAATTTTTGTGAGATTACATAGTTTTTAAATTTGTTAGTGGACTCACCTCTTAAAAACTTATCATCCATAAGGAGTAAAAAGCCATCTTTTGATTTATCAAAACTTTTTGCAACAGAGTTAAGACCTTGCATAAACTCTAAAGAACCTAAGTGTGTTCCATCATCATCTGTTACACATGCAACTGAACGCAATGATAAACCAGCATTTCCAACTTCAAAAGTATTTACAGCAGTTTGTGTCTGATTTACTTTTACTACACTATCTCTAAACGAACTTAAATCGTCACCAAACTTATCAAGTTTCCAACTTCTTACAAAAGACTTATTATCTTTTGTATGCACATGTACTTTGATATTTTTAAATGGGGTAGATTTTTTCATCTTTTCACTAATAAATCCAAGTGTTACTATTGCCCATTTTCTTTCATCTGTTCTAAGTGCCTTTTTGATTCTTCCATCATTTGCAATACTTACGGCATTTGATATACCAACAGCTTTTTTGGCATTAAGCTTTTGACCTACAGTAGTTGTTAAAGATATAGCAACCTTTTCATAAACATTTTGTTCATTTTTATTTGCGTACCATTTTAGTACTAAAAAACCTATAATGAGTGCTATTAATGATATAGCAATTACAGATACCCCAATTTTTCTATTTATTGAATTTAAATTCATACTATTCCTTCTTAAGTCTCAAATGTCACATAATTTATATAAAATGTCACATTTATAATATTGATTTTACCCAAAAATTAATTAATATATAATTTTATTGTTAATTTTATTTTGTACCTAAAAGAAGATTATATGATTTGAGAATAAAAAAGATAATTTAATAAATATGAAAAGACAAGCTACTAAAAGCTTGCCCACTCATCATCATTATCTTTAGAAGCTTTAATAGGTTCTATTTGTTTCGATGGTTTAGATTGTGATACTGGTTTTGGTGTCTCTTCTTTTGTTGAAGTAGTTTTGGGTGTTGTAGTTGAGGAAGCTGTTTGGTGTTTATCCATAGTTTTTGCTTTTACCTCGTTTTTACCAATAAACTCTTTTGCATCAGCATCACTTACAACAAGTTTAGCAATCTTATCTGTATCAAGAGCTACATCATGAGTT
>JAIOSF010000010.1 GCA_021107755.1 Arcobacteraceae bacterium | reverse complement strand
TTGTAAAACAAGCACCTTCTAGTCTATTTTCTACACTAAGTGTTCCCTCTAAACCACTTTCAATAATCATTTTTGCCATATAAAGTCCGAGTCCTGTCCCTTGTGTTTTATGTTTTGTTGTAAAATATGGTTCAAATATTTTATTAATAATTTCATTTTCAATCCCTTGCGCATTGTCTTGAACATCTATAAAGATATTTTCACTTTCTTGATAAGCTTTTATATATATCTTTGGAGATTTTATCCCTTTAAGAGTTAAGGCATCTATGGCATTGTTTAATAAAGTTAAAATAACTTGTTGCAACTCTTCTAAATAACTGTAGCATTGTAATTTTTTAGGAATGTTAATATTGAGTTGTATATGATGAATTTCAATAGAACCTTTTATTATTTTATAAGATTTTTCAATAGCATCTTCAATAGCAAAAATACTTTTTTGTTTATCAGGATTAAAAAAGTTCCTAAAATCATCAACAGTTTTGGACATATATTCTGTAAGTGATTCTATCTCTAGTAGTTTCTCTTCAACAATACTATCATTAAATTCTTCTTCCCTTAAAACTGTGTCTATTAGAAGTATCGAAGAATTTATTTGGGATAAGGGTTGTCTCCACTGATGTGCAATATTTTCAATCATCTCCCCCATCTGTGCTAGCTTACTTTGATGCATAAGAATAACTTGATGTTTTGTATTTTTATCTATCTCTGTTTTTACTTTATTTTCAAGTGAAATATTTAATTCAGATAGTTGATTCTCTATTTTTTTTCTTTTTTTAATCTCTGTATTTAATCGTCTATTCCAAAATAGAGTAATTGTAATTAAAATAAATGATACAAATATAATTTTCCACACCAAGCTATAATCTATAATCTCTTTATAATTTACATTTATCCATTTATCAAATACATCATCTTGGGTAACCTTATCTATTGAGGTTACTGCTTTATTCAATATAGACAAAAGTATTAGTTCATCAGTATGCACTCCAATACCACCTTCTATATAACTATCTGGATAATCTGTCATAACTTTTAAAGTATCTTTATGTTTGTTGGTCAACTCATAATTCATAGTAATAGAAGTGCCAATCGCCCCAAACAATTCACCTTTTTCTACTTCTAATAAACCATTTCCATCTACTTTTATATATTTTATCTGAGGATGATTATTGTCTAAATATGTGGTTAGATGAATATAATCTTTATTTATTCCTATCTTCTTAGTATGCAATTTATCCATATTAAAAATATATGGTTCATCTATTTTTGTTACAAGGACGAGATTATCTTTTCCTGCTGCTACTGTAGATTTTACAAAAGGAACAACTTGTGGTGATGTCTGTATAACGGGTACAGTGAGACACTTTTTATTGTATAACATCTCAAATTGTTGTTTTATAGTATCTGAATATACAAAGTCAAACTTCTTATTAATTTTTTTCTCAACAATTTTTAAATAATCAACACTCACACCCACTGGCTTTCCATTTTTAATCATAGTATATGGTGTAATTGTTGTGTTGTAACACATACTAATTGATTCTTTATTGTTTAAGTAGGCTTTTTCCTCTTTTGTTAAATATATATCTTCACTATTCTTTTTATATATAAAGGTGTCTAAATTCTTTAAGTCATACTTATCATTTATCATAAAACTTAAAATCAGGGCAATAGAATTTATCTTTTTTTTATCTATGTTTCCAAAATTATTTTCTATTCCTGATAGCTTTTTTAATTCATTGGCTTCATAAGTCAAAGCTTTTTTTGTTTTTTGTAAGGTATTGTATTTATCATAGATTATATTTATAGTTTCGTCTATATTATTAAAAGCATATTCCCAACCTCTCTTAGATGCTTCATAAAAGTTCTGTACTTGTTCTGGATTATTTTTTAATCTTTCTTGTGAAGTAAATAGAATATCACCATAAGAATCAAATCCATAGTCTTTTGGATTAAATATCACTATATCTAGTCCTTTTTCACGAGCCACAAATGGCTCATTTGTTATATATGCAGTTGAGACATCAATCTCTTTAGAAATAAGTTTATCAACACCAAATATTATATTATTCCATTTATAATCAATACGATTAGCTTTTAACATGGACAAAACAGAAACAGAACCAACATTTTTATATAAAGCCAAGTTCTTATTATTTAAATCTTTTAAGGTTTTTATTCCAGAAGATTTTAGAGCAATTAATACATTAGGAGATTCTTGAAAGATAGCCATCATCCCAACGATAGGTTTCCCTTTCATTGTTTCTAAAATTAAACTAGCATCATTGATGCCAAAGGTACTTTGTCCTGAGAGAATATCATTGTTAATATCAGTAGTTTTTGTGTATTCTTTAAGTTCAACATCAAGTCCAACATTTTTATAAAAACCTTTCTCTTTAGCTATTATAAATCCTGCAAATTGAAACTGATATTTCCATTTTAGTTGAAGAGATACTTTTTCTAGTTCATTTGCAAAAAGAGCATTAATAAATAAACATAATAGTAAAAATATTTTTAAAGTTGATTTCATTGATAATATTCTTTCATATTCAAGTTGTGTAGGCTAGATAGGTATAAGCAGTTTTCATTATATCAACTAGTACCTAATAAATGTATAGATACAGAGATGAAGATATATTTAATTGTTTAATTTAGTTTTACACAAAATAAAAATAGGTACTAATCTTATTAGTACCCATTTAAATAAATTATTTAATTGGTGAAATCAAATCAGGATTCACAACAAGATTTCTAACACCATGTGCATGATCTTCTTTAAAAGTATTTCCTTTACACCACTCTCCTACTGTGTCAATATTTACTTTAGCAACTTTTGGTCTAACACTCCAAGATACTTGAAAAGGAGAAGCTTTTTCATTATACCCTGGACCTGTAGTAGAACCAAGGTATTCTACGGGTTTTCCTGTATTATTTGGAATATTTAAGGCTTGGTTTAAACCATTTTTAACTGTATGTTTATTTACTTCATTAAAATCAAGTGCTGTTTTATCGTTAACTAATACATATACTTGAGCCTCTACTCTTAATTGAGGATTTTTAGTAGAATCACTTAAACAAGAGCCTAATGTTGCTCCTGGATTTACTTTTGCTGTAGAGTATACATAATGAACTTCAATAGTGTCACCTGGAAAAAGAGCACCATGTTTACTCGGGCAAATATCTTTTTTAGATGCTACTAATTCTGAATTTGTTAAAGAACCATTGAACTTATAACCACTTAGATACCCATGTCCATCACCATTTCCTGCAAATGTAGTAAATTCTCCACCTTTGTGCTCTGCATTTTTATGAAAGTGAATATTACAAAGGTTCATCTCTGAGGGTTCTGGTGCTATATTAAACGATTGAGTATTTTTACCTATAACTGAATCAATATCTCGTGGAGCCTGAGGACCAAATCCTTTTCCTTTTGAGCTTTCAGCCAACATTGCTCTTTGCTCTTTAATTACAGTATCTTTAACCATGCCATGTGCATGATGTTCAGTATTTACACAGCCTGTTAAAACTGATAAAGCAACAAATGCTGCAACTGATCCAAAAATTTCTTTTTTCATTTATATCCTTAAATATTTTAATATTGATTTTCTATAATTAAATTATAATTGAAGAAAATAATTAACTTGTATTGTATGTGATACTAGTATCATAAAAGTGACATTTAAAGATTTTAGTTAAGTAATTATTGTTTTAGTGATACATATGCTTAAAAATTAATTTTGTATCCCTCATTGAAAACATTTATAATAGTATCTTCAGGAAGTTTTTTTCGTAATCTTTTTATCATGTTTTTTAGTCCATTTAAACTAATTTCTTCGTTATATCCCCAAACATATTCAAAAATATCATCATAACTAAATACTCTATTTTTATATGAAAAAAGTAAAGATAAAAGTATTCTTTCTTTACTCGTAAGTTCTATTAGCGTATTGTGGTGTTTTAGTTCTTTGAGTTCCATACTCCAACTATAGTTTTCTTTTAAGTCTATTTTTTTAATAGGAGTTACACTGTATTTTAGAAGTTCATCTATAGCAATATCCAATGCTTCTTTAAGATCTTTTCTGCTTACTGGTTTGACAAGATATCTTGTAAGTTGTAATGATACAGCTTTTAATAAAAAACTTTGATCTGAATGGGCTGTAAACATAATAGCTTTTGTTGTGTAGTCATTTTTTCTTATTTTTTCTAACAATTCTAAACCATTTAGTTTTGGAATATTTACATCTAGTATTAAAATATCTGGTTTTTTTTCTTTATAGAGCTGATAGGCTTTTTCTCCATCTTCTGCTTCATAAACTTCACTAAATAACATTTTTAAATAAGTTACATAGTTTTTTCTTGTAGCTTCCTCATCCTCTACAAATAATATCTTATATGGATAAACTTCTTGCATCTTATACTCTCCCTTGTGGTACTTGTATTGTAAAACAAGCACCTTCTAGTCTATTTTCTACACTAAGTGTTCCCTCTAAACCACTTTCAATAATCATTTTTGCCATATAAAGTCCGAGTCCTGTCCCTTGTGTTTTATGTTTTGTTGTA
>JAIOSF010000013.1 GCA_021107755.1 Arcobacteraceae bacterium | reverse complement strand
TGTACTAAATATCGTACGGTTTGTCAAGATGTGATAATTAAGTATTTTATTGCCTAAGTTTTTATATTCTTAACTAGAAATTGGAAACAATATAGTAGTAAATTTAATTGTACCTGTCCCCTTTATTCTAATATTGTTTGATTTTTAATATAAAGCTGTCATACAACGTTTTACTTCACCAACAGCTTGCTGTTTGGTGCTAGGTTTTGTTGTATTTTTTGATTACTATATTAACTTTTCCAAATTTCAATTCCCGCCCAATATACAGGATGTTGCCATTTTGATTTCTGTAAAGTATCTACTAAAGCTTGATTAAGTGCGAATTCAATAGGTTTATTTTCAGATAAAGTAATAAATTTATCTGATATTTCAAGTGAAACATCCAAGAAAACATCCCATTTACATAATATAGCACTATTTATGTTTTTTGACAAAAGACTATTTAAAATGCTATTACTTGTCTCGTGTTCTCCAATAGAGACAGAACCACTACTACAAGTTAAAAAATATATGCAGTCTAAATCATTAATAAATTTTAACTCATCTATGGTATAGCTTTTTTTTGCTCCATCTATTTGTAAAGAACCTGTGATATTATTCTCAAAATTTCCTTGATCTCCATGACTGACAATTAAAAGGCTATCTGCTTTAGTCAAGGTGATATTATTTAGATTAGTTTCAATATCATCAATAAAAATATTCTTTCTGTATTCATCTTTATTAATCCACTTTACAGTTTCTTTCATCTGTTTGTCAGTTACTTTTCCAATATTAGCTATTTTGAAATTAGTTTTTTTTCTTTCCTCTCTATTTAAAAAATAATTTTTACTTGTTACATTAACAATAAAGTCAACCTCTTCTATTAACCAATTATGTTCTAAACGAATTAAGTTTGATGAGAGTAAAGGTTTTGTTAAATCTGGATTTATATATATTTTTTTATACTTATGACTAGCGTATATATTTAATAATAATCCAAAATATTTTTTGGATAATTGAAAGTATAAATTATGTACTTCATTAATGTCATAATTAGATGACTTTTCAAAGTTTTGTAATTCAGTTGATAAAATATTTATATCTTTATCTAATTTTCCATGTTCATTTAAATCTATGCTAATAAAATTTTTTGTAATAATCAATGAAACAACGGAAAAACCTGTATCAATATATTGATAATAGATTTCATCTTCTTTTAAAAAACATTGAATTAGAGTAATGGGCACAGATTCAAAGTTTAGATCTATTTTATATAAAGGATGCCGTTCTTCTAAAATCTTTTTAATCTCCATATATTTATCACTTTTCGCTTTATATTCTTTAGTTAAATATTCTTGTTTTGAACTTTGTAAACTAAAAAGAGATAACTCATCATATAAAATTTTATATTCTTTTTCTAACTCTTTTATCTCTTCTGTTAAATTTGTATCTAATAAATTTTCTTTCTTCTCTTTAATTGTTCTAGGAGATAAATAATCAAAAGTATTAATCATATTTAAAACCATTTTTTCTTCAGAAGGAAAATATAATTTAAGCTTGTATAAAAATAGATTAATAGTTAAATATAATTTATATGTTTTTCTATGTTCATCAGATAAAAAAGCTCTTTCATAACTATTTGTAAATTGTTTTCTTCTCTCTTCTATGTCTACAATTGAAACACTTAAAAGTTTTAAACAAACCACATAATTTTGTTGAAAAGTATCCTCTGATAATTTATATTTAAATAAAATATCACTTAATCCATATAATAGTTTTGCTCTTACGTCTATTCTAGTAGCTAAAGCAGTTACTAAGTTTTGTACATTATTTATAATTAAGTTTAAATCTAATTTATTTAATTTTGATGATGCTAGATTATAATTGTAAAAGTCAAGTCCCCATTCTGAAGTATATTCTTGTGTATTGTATATTCTATGACCTAATTTATTATAGACGTTAATCCAATCTTCTTTTCGAACTAAATCAATTATTTCATTTTTTTCTTGATTTGGAACTAAGGAATTGAATAGATGCATAAATAAATCAATTTCTTTTTCTTTAAATAGTACCTTGTTTTTTTGTACCCAAATATTTAATACTCTAAGCGTATCCTCTATAAAAGGGAAAACTTCTTTTGCTTCGTATATTAAATATTTTATTGTAACAATTATTGAAGAAATACCTTCTATATATTTATGGTTTTTTACTTGTATTATTCCCCAAGACAATGTTCCTAAATATCTCGATAAATTAGAAAGATATTCATTATCTTGTATCTCATTGGCTAGATGCCACAATGATATAGCTTGATTATTAGCTATTTGCATTTCCCCATCTACAATAAGATTAATTGCAAGATAATATCTTGTCCAAATTCTTTCTTTGATAGATTTGGTGTGAATAAGTATTGCATCTGCCATATCTTTTAGACTAGCTTCCTTGGAGAAACCTTCATGATGGTATTTTCTTACTAATACTGCTCCCTTCAATTCATCTGGATCATTAAATAGAGAAGATTTTTTAGTGTAATCTAGAATTAATTGAATATCAATATCTTTTAAAAAATTCATCATCTTTGCTGCAAGGTACTTTTCCCATATCTCTATACTTTGCGCTTTATCAATAAAATTTTCCCATTCTAAATAGCCATTCTCATTATGAGTAAGAATTATTATACTATCAAGAAGAATATTTAGTCTCATATTTGGTACTTTATCAGGATGGCTATTTGGTTGAATTTTATCCACATACCCTTGGTTAGCAAGAAGTTTCATGCAATATTTTGCTGACTCATAAGAATACAACATATGATTATTTTTTAAATTCTCTTTAAAATAGAAAAAGGCCTTTTTAGGATTATCATAAGTCTCAAACCATATTCGTCCTAATTTAAAGCTTGCTTCATTTTCTAAATCTAAATCATTTTTATATTTCTTAACTATACTCATGATGTTTTTTTCTGCAATTTTGCCATCGTCAGGTTTAGTTTCTTCTATTTTTAAAATTTCTATTAATAATAAATGATTTGCGTCATTAGTTATTGCAAATAATTGTTGTCTTAATTTGATAGCCTCTTGATAATTTTTCTTTCTTGTAAAATAATTTGCACAAATCTCTAAGATTTTAATATCTTGACTATTTACACTAATTATTTTTTTATACCATTCATCAAAGAAATTAAGTTGTATTGTAATTTTAGAAAGTAGTAATGGAAGATTTATAATTAAAGGATTTTCTTCAAAAAGAGATTTTGCAATATTAAAAGCTTGATGATACTCTTTTTTATCATATAAAAGATCTGATAAACTCATTTTTTCAAGAAAGTGTAAAGAATCATAATTATCAGTAAGTAAAGCTATCGATTCATCTGAAAACCCATGTTTAATAAAAATTGATATTTTTGCTTGTCTATATGAGTAAGGTTCTAAATTTATTTTATATTTTTCTATAATTTCCATTGCTTCAGTATAAGAGTCAAGTTGTATAGCTTTTAAAACTTCTTCTTGAATTTCTGTAAAATTATCTTGATTCGAATTTGATATAGAAAGAATTTCAATATCATAATCGTCTAAAGCTTTAGCAGTTTCTTCACTAATATCGTAATCTTGCGTTGTTAATAGCAATACTAAATTTCGTTTACTCTCATATAGTAAATCTATAAATTGCATAAGTTTAATAATATCGATATCTGTTGAAGATTTATAATTCCAAGTTTTATTTTTATTTTTTAAAGTATAAGTGTTTTTTGCAGTATCTATAAATAAATTTTCTAAACCAATAAAAAAGAGAATATCATCTTCTTTAAAGTCGTAAATTTTAGTTTTTATAATATCAATATTTTTGGTTTTTGGTGCAAAGATTTCATAGGATTTAAAATTATAAAAAGTGAGTACATCATCTATTTTTTCTTCATTTACTTCTATAGAATAGTTTATAACTATAATATTTTTATCACGATAATTATTAAGAATCTGTACGATTAATTCCATTGTTAATGGGGTACTATTTGTAATTAATACTTTTAATTTATTATTCATTTTACAGCTTTTTATATTGATATACAACGTTTAAAATGAGCCGATGAATTGCCCGCAGGGTAATTTATTGGCTCCTCTGATTTGTTATAGCTCATCATTGTGTGACAAGTGCGCAAAGCTTTATAGCTATTTCAAAATACCAAGTAATTAAAACTATGAATGAGATAAGTGTTGTGAGTGAAAATGTTAGAGGAACCTTATCTCTAAAAAAATTGAATTTTTTTTCTTCATTGACCCAATCAATTTGGTGCTGCCAAAAAAATTTATAATGCGCATACCAATCACTAAACAAAATTTGTTTACTTTTGCAAGATGCGTAATACTGATTTTGTAATTCGGATAACTTACTTTCTAGTTTCTCTATGTCATTTTCATTGGCATTTTTTGTTTTGCGATATAACGTGGCAAGCTCATTGAAAAGTTGTGTTAATTTTATACCAGAATTCTCATATTCTAATTTTTTATGATCATAAAGAGAGATATATAGCCCAATAATCCCTAAAACTATGAAAGAAGCGGAGAGAAACTTAGTAGATAATCCATCAAAAGCAAGTGAATAAATACCAAATGCCATTGAAAAAAAACTGATATACCCCGGCGTTTTCTCTACTATATCATAAGTAGCAAAATGCTTTTTAGCTCCAAACCCTACATTATATCCAGTCTCTGCAATACTTTTTAACAATTCATCTTTAGTCATATTTTTCCTTATTGAATAGGGACATCAACTCTATCTTTAGCGACAACTACACCATCTTTAATGGCATAACATTCAACAATATGCTCACCTCTAAAGTTTGTTGATTCCTTTCTCTTTTTATATCCGTCATCTGAAACAATTTGCCCACGAATACAGTCTCTACTTTCAGCTTCAAAGCCTCTATTTAGCACTTTCCAGTAGATCGAATACGGTTCAGGAACCCCAATTTCTACTATTGTAAATAATAGTTTTTTATTAGCCAAGAGAGGTATTCTTTTTGCAATCATCTGAGTCAAAAAGTGTTCTCTAAAACCATTTTGAGATACCTCACATTCTAGTTTTAAGTCATAGCGGATATCTATTGGGAACTTATCCTCAATAAATTCTTCTGTATCATGCCAGGTACGTGCAGATTTACTGACTGATTCGTCGACCTGCGTAACTTTAGCAGGAAATGGACGACCATAAATCTTTTTCCATTTATCATGTGCTCCGTCAGACTCACCTGCTTCAATAGCTTTCAAAATTAATTCATAGGCTTTTTTTGCCTTCTTCTGAAATTTCTTTTTAACTTTGACGTTCTGTCCACTGCCAAGTGCTTTATAATGAACTTGATTAGGTTGTTCCATAAGATATTTAAAAAAATCTCTGCTCATCCAGTCGTAATATAAAAAGCTTTTATCGTCATACTCAGATGTAGAATTCAGGAAATTGTGAGCTAATGTATCGATGAGCAGTCCTCCCATTCCTACACCATGCTTATTCTTCCATGATCTTGCCATTTTGCATAATCTGCGAAGGTTTTTGTTCTTCTGTTCAACAAATTGCTTCATGGCATGTATTTCTTCTCGTGGTTTAGTTATTTTCCAACTTCCCCCATTGTAGGTATCTGGGTATTTGAAACTACCATCGTCTTGCTCAAAAACAGGTTGTACTTCAACGTGAAAATTTGTATAGGTCGCTGTTACAACCAATCTGTCAACACGGACATTCGTAGTCGGATACCTAGCTTTGATAGCGTCTTTAGTATCCGATAAAAGTTGTGACTGTTTCCCGTCTTTATAGTTATCCCATTTTCCTTTAGGCATGATATATAACATATCTAAATCAGAGATACCTTGGATAGCTGTCCAGCGACCATAAGAGCCAACTTGTAAGCTATTAGCAGTTTTAGAATCCGTGTCTCTAAATTTCTTATTGAGACTAGCAGTTATTTCTCCGTAACGTTGACTGATTTGATCTGCGTTATCAACTTTTAGGTTATTGAGAAATTCTGTAAACATCTCAGAGATAGTCATAATCAACTTTTCCTTTAATTTTTTTGTAGTTTAACTTGATATGTAATTTTCAATCTTTTCCATTTCAATTAGGCTATAACTATTTATTGGTAATACATTATATACAATTTACCCCTAAAATTTCTTAATAGGCAATCATTTTATATGTTAAGATATTTATTTATTTTAAAGCCTTTAAATAAAAGAAGTAGAGTTTGAAATATTTAAAAAGATTGCAATATGCAACTTTTTTTAGGTAAATTTTAAAGTATAGATATAATTCTTTACCTAAAAAAGTGATAAGCTATTAAGATATACCCTTAATAGCTTATCAAAAAGTATGGATATTAAGAGAAAATCTTAATAGTTTAACAAAATGATAAATATATTGAAGGTAAAGTTATGGGTAAAAAATTATTAGATATTATGAAAGATAAAATTAGATTTAAACACTATAGCATAAAAACAGAGCAAAGTTATATCGGATGGGCAAAAAGATATATACTTTATCATAATAAAAGACACCCTAAAGATATGGGAAAAATTGAGATCGAACAATTTCTCACCCACCTTGCTTCAAAATTAAATGTATCTCCAACCACTCAAAATCAAGCGTTCAATGCAATATTATTTTTATATGAGCAAGTTTTAAATATATCATTAAAAGATCAGAATATACAAGCTTTAAGAGCACAAGAAAGGAAGCATATTCCTATAGTGCTTACAATGGATGAAGTTAAAAATATAATCATAAATATGAAAGGTATCTATCAGCTTATGATAAAGCTATGCACCCCAAGGGCATTTCCTCCTTTTAGTCAGGGCATACGGATGTGGTCTTAGAATGAAAGAGGTGCAAAATATTCGCATAAAAGACATCGATTTTGGATTTGACAAAATTTATATTTGGGATAGTAAATCTTTAAAAGACAGAACTTTACCACTTCCTTTGAAAATAAAGGAAGAACTCAAAATTCAAGTACAAAAAGTAAAAGAGCTACACCAAAAAGATTTAAACGATGGCTATGGTAGTGTATATATACCTTATGCATTAGAGCGAAAATTCCCCAAGGCTAAATATGAGACTAAATGGCAATATATATTTCCTATGGATAAATCTCAACAGACCCAAGAAGTGGTGAACAAAGACGGCATCATATTTTAGATGTAACTTTAAGTAGAAATATAAAAAATGCTGTAACAAAATCAAATATAGACAAAAGAGTAACAGCTCATATCTTTAGACACTCTTACGCAACTCATCTTTTACAGAATGGTACAGATATAAGAGGCATACAAGAGTTACTAGGGCATAAATCAATAGAAACTACGATGATTTATACCCACATCGTAAAAGAACTAAACAAAAGTGATATAAAATCTCCCTTAGATTTTTAACCATAAAAAAAGGCAAGACTTTTATCTCACCTTTTTAGTTTGAATTAATTAAAAATACTACGCTTCAGTCTTTCTAATTCTTAAAGCTAGTTCTTTTAATTGCTCTTCATCAACAGCACTTGGTGCTTGTGTTAGAAGACATTGTGCTTTTTGTGTTTTTGGGAATGCTATAACATCTCTAATACTATCAGTACCAGCAAGAAGCATAATCATTCTATCAAAACCTAAAGCAAAACCACCATGTGGAGGTGCACCAAACTCTAGTGCATCTAGTAAGAAACCAAATTTTTCTCTAGCTTCCTCATCACTGATCCCCATAAGTTTAAATACTTTATCTTGAATCTCTTGTTTGTGAATTCTGATACTTCCACCACCAAGCTCTGTACCATTTAGAACGATATCGTAAGCGATAGATTCAATATCTTCTAAATCACTAATATCATCTAATGATTTTGGCATTGTAAATGGATGGTGAAGTGCTTTTGTTCTCCCATCAACAGTTTCAAACATAGGGAAATCAACAACCCATAAGAACTCAAAAGCATCAGCTGGGATAATATCCATTTGTTCTGCTAAGAAAAGTCTAAATCTTCCCATATAGTCAAGTACTGTTTTTTTATCTCCAGCACCGAAGAATACTACATCTCCAACTTCAAGCTTAGTTCTTTTAACAATCTCTTCTAAATCAGCTTCAGAGAAGAACTTAGTTAATGGACCTTTTAATCCATCCTCTTTCATTTGAAAGTACCCAAGACCACTTGCTCCAAATTTTCTTACATAGTCCTCAAAACCTTTCATTTGTCTTTTTGAGAAGATATTATCTCCGTTTGGACATTTTAGTGCTTTGATTCTATTTTTTGTTGAGTTTGCTGCGATATTTGAGAATATCTCATTTGTAGAGTTGATAAAAATATCATCCACATCAACCATAGCCATACCAAATCTCATATCTGGTTTATCAGACCCGTATTTCTCCATAGCATCTTTGTATGTCATTCTTGGGAATGTTGTAGGTACATCTTTTCCACACGCTTTAAATGTATCGTGGATAAGTTTTTCAGCTACTTTGATAACATCTTCTTGTGTACAAAATGACATCTCAACATCTATTTGAGTAAATTCAGGTTGTCTATCTGCTCTTAAATCTTCATCTCTAAAACATTTTGCTATTTGGAAATATTTATCAAATCCAGATA
This sequence comes from Arcobacteraceae bacterium, assembly GCA_021107755.1. Taxonomy (GTDB): domain Bacteria; phylum Campylobacterota; class Campylobacteria; order Campylobacterales; family Arcobacteraceae; genus JAIOSF01. The sequence continues at coordinate 121,305 of JAIOSF010000013.1, read as the reverse complement.
CCATTAAAAGTTGTTTAAATAGTTGTGGAGATTGTGGTAGCGCATAGAACTCACCATGATGAACTCTTGAAGGTACTAGATAATCTCTTGCTCCCTCTGGAGTTGATTTTGTTAAAATTGGAGTTTCAACATCTAAAAAATCCATCTCATTTAAACAGTTTCTAACTGCTATATTTGCAGTTGATCTAAGTTTAAATATCTCATAAGATTTTGTTGATCTTAGCTCTAAAAATCTATTTCTTAATTTGATCTCTTCATTTACTTTTTCATCATTTAAATCAAATGGCATAGGCTTTGATCTATTTTCTATAACTAAGTTTTCAAGAACAATCTCTATTTTACCAGTTACAAGATTTGGGTTTTCTAACCCTTCACCTCTAGCTCTTACTTTTCCAGTTGCTATTAAAACAAACTCATCTCTTACTTTTTCAGCAACTTCCCAAGCTTCTTTATTGTCAGCTGGGTCACAAACTAGTTGAACTAATCCACCTTTGTCTCTTAAATCTATAAAGATAAGACCACCATGGTCTCTTCTACTGTTTACCCAACCAGCTACTGTTACCGTTTCACCTATGTTTGTTTCTGTTACATCTGTACAATAATGTGTTCTCAAAAATATTCCCTTTTAAGTTAGTTTTTTATTATATTATTTAATGATTTTTTGGATTATATCGAAAAGTTGGTTAAAAACTAAATATGTTCTATCTCAACTCTATTTTTACCATTATTTTTCGCCTTATATAGTGCCTCGTCAGCTCTTTTAAATAGTTCTATATAGGTATCTGCTGAGTGTAGTTGTGATACTCCAAAAGAACAAGTTATTTTTAGCTCTTGTGTAAAAGTAAATGATTCTATAGTTTGTCTAATTTTCTGAGCAACTAATAAAGAATCATTTATATCAGTATGTGATAAACAAATAGCAAACTCTTCTCCTCCCCATCTACATGAGACATCACTTTCTCTTATTGAAAGTTTTATTATCTTTGCAATATCTTTTAAAATTATATCACCAACATCATGTCCGTAGGAGTCATTTATATATTTAAATCCATCTATATCTAATAGTATTAGGGATAAATCCTTATCATTGTATCTTTGTATTTGTTTTATTTCATATTCTATTAATGAATCAAACTTTCTTCTATTATATAACTTTGTTAAAAAATCTGTTGAGGCTTTTTCTTCCAAAGAAGCGGTTCTTTCTATAAGTTTTTTATTTATAATTGAAAGCTCAGTACCTCTTTGTCTAATTATCTCTATCCATTTATTGTTAAGCAATCGTAAAAGTTCAGTTTGTGTTATAACACCAGAAACTTTTCCTTTTGTATCTGTTATAACTATTCTTTTAAAATGTTTCTTTTGAATAAACCTTATAGCATCTGCTATTGTAATATTTGTAGGTACTGTCTCTAAAGGGGTACTCATATACTCTTTTATAGGGAGTTTTAAATTAGAATTATTACTAATAATAGTAAGAAAATCTTTTGTAGTAAAAATACCAATAGGGTTTTGTGTATCATCTACAACTAAAAGTGAGTCAATATGTTTTGTTTCCATTATTTTAATAGCATTTAAAGCTGATTCATCTTGGTATATAGTCATCGCGGTATATTGTAAGATTAAATTTCCTACACTTTGTTTTTGCATTAAAATTTGAGGGTCAATATTATTGATTATATCTGTTTGAGAGATAATTCCGATGAGTTTATTTTCAAAAACTACAACCATATATTCATATACTTCATTCTCTTGATTTATTATCTCTAAAATATTAATTTTTGCATCAATTTGTTTAGCTTCTTTGAGGGGTAAGTCACAAAGTTTTGCTTTTAGTGGTATATTATTGATTCTGTAAGAGATAGTGTCATTTACTGTAAGTATAAAATACTCTTGAGAACTATTACTAACAACAAGGATACTTCTTACATTTCTTTTTGTCATTACTTTAACAGCTTCTTCTAGGGTACGATTTATACCAATAGTTACTATATCTTTGGTACAAATCTCTTCAACTGTAGGTAACATCAGTTTTCCCTTATATTGTTTTACTGAATCTTCTTTTATCTTCAGGTATATTGTTTAAATATGCATCAAAAGGCATAGATATATTTCGTATTAGCATAGCACCTGTAGAGTTTGCTTCTATTTTATTATCACTTATAGTTAAAAGTTCTGCTTCTTTAAACTCTTCAAGAGCTTTTAGTGCATCACTAAAATACTCTTTAAAATTAATATTAAACTTTTCTTCACATCGTTTTATATCTAAGCTAAAGTTTGACATTAATTCCATGATAACATATTGTCTTAATATATCATCATCATTGAGTTTATAACCTTTAAATACTGGTAAATTTCCAGCATCTATAGCTTCCTCATAGGTTTTTAAATCTTTGAAGTTTTGTACATAATAATCAACACCATCACCAATTGAAGTGACACCAATACCTATTAAGTCAGCACCACCTTTTGTAGTGTATCCTTGGAAGTTTCTATGAAGTTCACCTTTTTGAATAGCTTTAAAAAGCTCATCTTCTGGCTTTGCAAAGTGATCCATCCCAACCATTTTATATCCAGTTGATTCAAAAAACTCTATACAATCTTTTAATATCTCTAATTTTGTAGATGGTGGCGCAAATGTTGTTTCATCAAACTTTCTTTGTGTTTTCATCATCCAAGGTACATGGGCATAGTTAAATACAGCTAATCTATCTGGGTTTAGTTTAACTATATCTCGTATTGTTTTAGCAAAAGTCTCTTTTGTTTGGTATGGTAGCCCATAGATTAAATCAATGTTAATAGACTTAATTCCAGCATCTCTTGCTATTTTAACTACATTTTGTGTAGTTTCAAATGGCTGTATTCTATGGATTGTTTCTTGCACTTTTGGGTCTAAATCTTGTACTCCAAAGCTCACACGATTTGTCCCTGCCTCTTTTAATACATCCATATGCTCTTTAGTAAAGTACCGAGGATCTATTTCACAGGAAATTTCAGCATCATCACTAAAGTTTGGGAAAGTTCCTCTAATAGCATCAAGAACCTCTTTAAGCTGAGGCGCGCTTAGAAAAGTAGGGGTTCCGCCTCCAAAGTGCATTTGAGTAACTGTTCTATTTGTATTTAAGTGTTGTGCTAATATTTTTAGCTCTTTTTTTAGATACTCAATATAGGTAACCTTCTTATCCTCTTTACTTGTAAAAATTACATTACAACCACAAAAATAACAAGCACTTCTACAAAAAGGGATATGTATGTAAAGGGACAATGGTCTATCATCACTTTGAGATTTGAATTTCTCTATTAAATCATTTTGTGTAAAATTTGTATGAAACTCAGGTGCTGTTGGATAACTAGTATATCTAGGTCCTGGTCGTGAATATTTTTCAAACTTACTAAAATCAATCATCTATTTTTCATCTCTCTTTTTATCAAGCCATACCATAATAGCTTTTTGTGCATGAAGTCTATTTTCTGCTTCACTAAATACAACTTCACTATGTTTTTCAAAAGTTTCAGTACTTACTTCATATTCTCTATAAGCAGGTAAACAATGTAAAAAGATAGCTTTTGGATCAGCTAAACTCATCATCGCTTCATCTACCATAAACCCTTTGAAGTCTTTGATTCTTTTTTCTTTTTCATCCTCTTGCCCCATTGATACCCAAGTATCTGTTGTAACAACTGTTGCACCCTCTATAGCTTCTTTTGGATCATCTGTTGTTGTGATAATTGCACCAGTTTTTTTAGCAATTTGCATCGCTTCAAAATAGATATCTTTATCTACTTCATACCCTTTTGGTGTTGCAATTCTAAGTTCAAATCCCATTTGTGCAGCTAACATAAGCCAAGAGTGAGTCATATTATTTCCATCACCAACATAAGCAACTCTTAAATTATTTTGCAAGTCATGTTCAATGATTGTGAGATAATCAGCCATAAGCTGTACTGGGTGGTATTTATCAGTTAATCCATTGATAACAGGTACTTTTGAGTATGACGCAAACTCTTCAAGCTCCTCTTGAGAATCATTTCTTATCATAATCATATCAACCATACGAGAGATAACTCTACTTGTATCACTTATAGGTTCACCGCGTCCTAGTTGAATATCATTTGAACTTAAAAACAATCCAATACCACCAAGTTGATAAATACCTGTTTCAAAACTAACACGAGTTCGAGTACTGCTTTTCGCAAAAATCATACCCAATGTTTTGTTTGGCATATATTTTTTAAAAATATTCTCTTTTGTCTCTTTTTTGATTTGAATTGCTAGAGTAATTATCTCAACAATCTCCTCTTTTGAATAATCTTTTAGTGTTAAAAAATGTCTCATAATGTTACTTTTCCTTATCTCTAGTGATATTAGCCCCTAGATTTGTTAGTTTCTCTTCAAGTTTATCATATCCTCTATCAAGGTGATAAATTCTATGAATATTTGTTTCCCCATTTGCTACAAGTGCTGCTAAAACTAAAGCACTACTTGCTCGTAAGTCTGTAGCCATTACATCTGCACCATAAAGTTCTTTTGGAGTCCCTTTTATAGTTGCTACAGTACCATTTAAAGTAATATCCGCACCCATTCTTATAAGTTCACTTACATGCATAAATCTATTTTCAAATAATTTTTCATCAATAATACTTACACCATCAGCCATAGTTGATAATGCCATAAATTGCGCTTGCATATCTGTTGGGAAACCCGGATATTCTGTAGTTACTATATTGACAGTTTTTACCTTATTTGCAGGTAAGAGTGTAATATTATTTTCCTCTATTAATACTGAGAAACCCATCTCTTCAAGTTTTGATAAAACAGCCTCAAGGTGTGCTGGCTCTACATTTTCTACTTTTAAGATAGAGTTTGTAATAGCCCCAGCACACAAATATGTTCCAGCTTCTATTCTATCTGGTATAATTTTAAAATCTTTAAAAGGTAACAGTTTTTTATTAGAACCAACAATTTTAAGTGTATTACTTCCTATCCCATCTATTTGAAGTCCTGCGTCTTGTAACACTTCACAAAGTTGTACAACCTCTGGTTCTCTTGCCGCATTTACTATAGTCGTAACTCCGCTAGCTAGTGCTGCTGCCATTACAATATTTTCAGTTCCTGTTACTGTAATTTTATCAAATACTATTGTAGCACCTTGTAAACCTTGTGGTGCTTTTGCTTCGATATAACCATTTTTTATCTCAATAGTTGCACCCATTTGCTCTAAGGCTTTTAGGTGTAAATCAACAGGTCTTTGACCTATGGCACAACCACCAGGAAGTGATACTTCACAGTGACCAAACCTAGTAAGTAAAGGGCCTAAAACTAATATTGAAGCTCTCATTGTTTTTACAATATCATAAGTTGCTTTTGTTTGATCTACAGTTGTTGAGTCTATTGTTAATATATTATTGTTTTTATTATAAGTTGAACCCAACATCTCTAAAAGTTTTAGTAGTGTATTGATATCTACTACATCTGGTAAATTTGAGATTTTTATACTATTTGAAGATAAAATTGTAGATGCCAAAAGAGGTAACGCTGCATTCTTTGCTCCACTTATTTTAACACTTCCATTTAATTTCTTTTTACCTATTACTTTTAAATAATCCAACTGTTGCTTCCTTTTTGAAAAAATAGCCAATATTATATCTATAAAATGCTATAATCTCCTTTATGAGTCAAATAAAAAATAAAGAACAATATTTTATCAATCAATTTATCAAATCAAAATTTATAGGTGATGATGGTGCTGTTGTAGGAAAGTATGTCTACAGTATGGATGCTTTTTTTGAAAATGTTCATTTTAAAACCTCTTGGATGAGTTTAGAACAAATAGCACAAAAAGCGATGTTAATCAATATAAGTGATGCTATTGTTATGAATGCAAAGCCTAAATATGCGCTTTTAAGTGTTGCTATTCCACCACATTATGGGAAAAAAGAGTTAGATGCACTAGCAAGTGGCTTTAATAAAACTGCAAAAAAATTTAACTGTGAAATTATAGGTGGCGATACAATCTCTAATGAAAAACTAGATATATCTGTAACAATTATCTCAACAACAAAAAAACCAACTTTACGAACAGGAACTAAAAGAGATGATTTAGTTTGTTATACGGGGGAGCTTGGAAGTGTTAAAAGAGATTTAAATTTATTGCTAGAGGGAAAACAAGTTTCTAAAAAATCAAAATTTATTAAACCAAAGTTACACCCAAAGTTTTTTTATGAGATAGCACCCTATATAAATAGTGCTATGGATATATCTGATGGTTTATTTTTTGAGCTTGAAAGATTAAGTAAAGCCAATAAGGTGGGGTTTGAATTTTTTACAGATATTCCTGCTAAAGTAGGTTGTAGTGGAGAAGAGTATGAAGTGTTATTTACATTTGATAAAAAGAATATAAATAAAATAAATAAAATAGCAAGAAAACATAATATAGAGTTAAATGTATTTGCTAAAACTATTAAGGGTGATTTTGAGTGTAAGTGCCAAAATCACCATTTTAAACAAAAAGAGGAAAAATGATAAAACAACACTACTTGAACCATAGTAACATAGATGTATATTTTAAGCAAAGTAAAGATGACTTTGTAGTTACAGAGATACCATTATATGAGTTTACAGGGGAGGGTGAACATCTTGTTTTAAAGGTGAGAAAAAAAGATTTAGCTACATGGGATATGTTACAAATACTTTCTGATTATACAGGGGTAAAAACGAGAGATATAGGATATGCAGGATTAAAAGATAAAAATGCTATGACTATTCAGTATATCTCTGTACATAGACAATATGAAGAGGCTTTAGATAAGTTTGAACATCCACAAATTAAAATTTTAGAAAAAACATATCATAATAATAAAATAAGAATAGGGCACCTAAAAGGAAATCATTTTTTTATACGACTTAAAAGAGTACAACCTTTACATAAAATGAAGCTAGAATCAGCACTAAAAGAGATTGCAACACTTGGAATGCCAAATTATTTTGGATTTCAACGATTTGGATTAGATGGAAATAACTACAAAAAAGGTGAAGCTCTTATAAATGGGACATTAAAAGTGCGAGATAGAAAGCTAAGACAGATGTATATTAATGCTTATCAATCATACTTATTTAACTCTTGGCTTAGTAAAAGAATTGAAATAAGTAAAATTATGGATAATTTTGATGCAAAAGATATAAGTGAAAAACTTCAACTTGATGTGGAAACAATCAAAGAGATTCAAAAACAACAACATCCATTTAAAGTTTTAAAAGGGGATGTTTTTAGCCATTATCCTTATGGAAAGATATTTCATATAGAGGAGCTTGAGGAAGAGGCTCAAAAATTTTATGATAGAGATAGAGTTCCAACAGGACTTTTAAGTGGTAAAAAAACAAAACTAGCAATTGATGATGCCTTAAAATTTGAAGAAGAGTTTATAAAAGAGACAAAAGAGGATGGAAGTAGAAGATTTGCTTGGATTTTCCCATCTGAAATTAGTAGTGAATACAAAGAGGAGAAAGCTTGGTTTGAATTAAATTTTGAATTACCAAAAGGAAGCTATGCAACAGAATTTATTAGTGAATTAACTCACTAATAAAAAACTATTTTAAGTGTTAGATGCAGCTATTAAGGCAGCTAACTCATCCTCATCCACAAGCTCGCTATCATTTCTATCACCTGTAATGTGTTTTGCACTTTGTGCAAATTTTCCATTCTCTGGATCAATTGTGTTAACAACTCTCTCTATTTTTTGTCTATGGGCATCTTGTGCTTGCATAGATTCTAATGTTATAAAGATATTATTTCTAATAGAGTCTATATCACTTGCTAAGTTTTTACTCTCTTCTAGAATATTTAACTTTTCTAATACAATATCTAAGTGGTCCATAACTTCATTTGCCATTTTTTCAGATTCTTCAATCACTTCACATAACTGTAATACTACACTTGTACTATCTATTTTCATCAGTTTTCCCTTTACATTTTGATTCTTTTATTTTATTGAGTGTTCCAAAAATTCTCATAGATTCTATTTCAACTTTTTTAGCAAAATCATTAATAATATTGTTAGGTTCTTTGTTAGTACTAGCTTCCATTAGTTGTTTTAAATAGCTATGTAGGTTATTATTCATAGTTTTTAAACTACTAATAATATTATGATCTGCTAGGGGTTCTTTTTTAGAATACTTTTCAAGCCAAATATCCAAAGTGGTAAATTGTGTTATTTTGTTATTAGAATAATCTGCAAGTCTAGAATAGACAGCATCTTTATGGTTAAAAAGAGCGACTTTTAAATCTGCAATATCATAAATTAGGTCTACATCACATACTTGTCCTCTTGTCTCTTGAAGAAAATTCGCTTTTGAAGCAGCACTTACAAGATTATTTGACATATCTTCAATATTATTTGATAATGTGGAGATGTTATTTGCTACATTTGAATTTTGTTGTGTAGCTTGATCCAAATTACTTATTGCATCATTGATTTGTATGATAGAATTTTGCTGTTCTTGTGTTGATGTGGCAACCTCTTTAATAAGTTTTGTTGTATCTGAAATATTATCATTAAGTTTTTTATAACCATTTATCATATTAGAGGATACATCTTTACCACTATTTGCTTTAGTTGTTGCATTCTCTACAAGTGTTTTAATCTCATTGGCTGCTTCTGCTGATCTTGAAGCTAGATTTCTTACCTCTTGGGCAACTACAGCAAAACCTTTTCCAGCTTCACCAGCAGTTGCAGCTTCAACAGCTGCATTGAGTGAAAGAATATTTGTTTGAAATGCTATTTGGTCAATCACTTCAATTGCTTCATTAATAGCACTTACTTCATTGACAATTTGTTCCATTGCTTCAGATGTTGATAAAGCAAGTTGTTCACCTTGTGATGCTGACATTGTTACATCAGAAGCCAATTGTGACATTTTTGTTGTATTTTGTGTAGTTATTTTAATTTTAGATGTTATATCCTCTAATGCAGCAGCTGTTTCTTCAAGTGAAGCAGCCTGCGTATTTGAAGAAGTCGATAGTCCAGATGAAGCATCAGAAAGTGTATGAGTATTATTATTTAGTTGCTCACCCGTATTCATAATCATAGCTAAAATCTCTGAAGTATTATTTCCAACTAACTTAATACCAGCAGTTACTGCACCTAAATCCCCATAAATACCTTTATCATCTATTTTAAAATCATATTTTGATTGACTGTAGTTTCTTAATGTTAAATTTATTTTGTCAAGTGTTTCTTTAACATTTTTTATCATAAAGTTTAGATTTGACTTCATCGCTTCTACATGAGGGTTTGATGCAGTTGATTTTACTTCATATACAAAAAAACCACTTGCTGTTTTTTGTAAAACATCATTTGTTTCATTGATAACTATCTCATCTTGTTTTAAATCATTTTTTACTTTATCCATATATTTATTGAATAGTTCAGCTACTTCACCAATCTCATCTTTAGTTTTAACATCTAACTTAAAATCATCTTTTAATTCAGTTGAATCAATTAAACTTTGAAATCCCTCTTTTAAACCATCTATAGGCTTTGTAGCTTTTCTTACAACATAAAAAATAATACCAATAGTGATCCATCCCAAAATAGTTGATGCCATGATAATATTTAAGATAATACTTTTTAAACTATCATCTGCATCTTTTAAAGAGAATGTTAAATCCATTACACCAACAATATCTCCCTCTTTTTGGTTCACATGACACATAATACACTCAGGCGTTGCAATCATTGGTTTTATCATTCTCAAGTTGTGTTCATTGTCATCATCAATCTCGATAATGTGCTCTTTCTTTGTGTCAAATGTTTCTAGTACTTTTTGATCTTTTGTATAAGGACTAGTGTCTCCATACATCTCCATAAGAGCTTTGCTTTTTGCAATTGTTAAGTTTTGAACACCTTTAATTGAGCGTGCCTCATCTTCTGCTTTTTTTATCTGTACGGGATCTCCTGTATTCATTGCATTTCTTAAGCTTTGAAACATTGCACTATTAAGCATCTCTAAATTGGCTTTTGTTTTGGTAATATTGTCTTCGCTTACTTTTGTTACAGTAGAATATAAAACAGCTAAACTACTCAGTGTCATAAGAATGAACATCCAAAAGATTATTTTAGTACTGATTTTTTTATTTATGTATTTCAACTCATATCTCCTATTATATATCTATTATTTATTTAATATTGTATTTATTGTAGACTCTACTTCTTTGAGACTTTGAAATGGTTTTTCGAGATAACCATCGGCATCTAAAAGTTCACTTTGTGCAACTTTTTTTTCACTACTGTATGCAGTCATAAGAATAACTTTTGTATTTGGAGATATTTTTTTAATATGACTTAAAATATCCATACCATTTAGAAGAGGCATCATGATATCTGTTAAAACTAAATCATAGTTTGTTTTTGATATCTCTTCAAAAGCATATTGAGAATTAGAAAAGGTATTAATTGTATATAAGCCTTGTCTAGATAAAAATCTTTCTAGAACATCAGTTATGTTTAATTCATCATCTATAATCATAATTTTTTTCATAGTAATACTCCATTGATATTATTCTACAGTTATTTAGTTAAATTTTAGATTTAGAGTTATAAAAATTAGAATTAAAATAATAATTTATCCATTTGATTAACTATAAAGTAAATCTATGCTATCATAAAATAAAAAGAAAATAGAATTTAAAGAATATAAATGATAGTTGGAATTGAAGGAAAAATAGAAAAAAAAGACCCCACTTTTGTACATATAAATGTTGGTGGTTTGATATATGAGGTATTCGTGTCGGTAAATTGTAGTTCGACAATTGTTGGTGATAGTGTGAAACTCTATACTACTCAAATAATTAAAGAAGAGAGCAATAATCTTTATGGTTTTTTAGATTTTGATGAAAAACGGTTATTTGACACAGTGATAAAGATAAATGGTGTTGGTCCAAAAGTTGCAATGGCAATCTGTAGTACATTTACACCAACAAGCTTTGCTCAGATAGTACAAACTAATGATATAGGTATGCTAAAAAGAGTTCCAGGAATTGGTCCTAAAGGGGCTAGTAGAATATTGGTTGAGCTTAGTGGTTTTGTTGTCTCAAGCACAAGTGAAGGTGGTAACTTTGGTCAAAGTGCCTCTGAAGCAGTGATGGCATTGGAGTCATTAGGTTTTAAAAAAGAGCAGATAAACAAGGCGTTAGTTAATGCAGTATCGACAGATACTGCTGGTTTAGTTAAAGAAGCATTAAAAAAATTACAAAAATAGAAAATAAAATATGAAAAATAATAAAAAAATAGCAATAGTATTTGGTAGTCAGAGTTTTGAACATGAGATAAGTATCGTTAGTGCAATAACAATGAAAAAGGTTTTAAAGTGTGAAATTATTTATATTTTTATTGATAAGTATAGAGAATTTTATCTTATCCCTACAGATATAATAAAATCAAATCTTTTCAGTAGTGGTGAATATAAAAAGTTTGATAAATTAGAGTTAAATCACAAGGGGTTTACTAGGAAAAAACTCTTTGGAAGAGAAAAAATAAAGTTTGATACGGTATTAAATTTAGTTCATGGTGGAGATGGTGAAGATGGTGTACTAGCTGGGTTATTTAAATTTTACAATATACCGTTTATAGGTCCACGAATTGAAGCTAGCGTAGTTAGTTGTAATAAATATTTAACAAAATCTTACGCTCATAGTTGTGGAGTAAAGTCTATAGGTTTTCAATACTTCACTAAAAATGAGATAATTACAGTAGAAAAATTTCCAGTTATCATTAAACCAGTTCGATTAGGGAGTAGTATAGGTGTTTCTGTTGTGAACAATAAAGAGGAGTTGGATTATGCTCTTGATGTTGCATTTGAATTTGACAACGAAATTATTATTGAACCTTTTTGTGCAGGGATAAAAGAGTATAATCTTGCAGGAACTAAGATAGAAAATGAATATCAATTATCTATAATCGAAGAGCCACAAAAAGAGCAGTTTTTAGATTTTGATAAAAAATATTTAGATTTTAACAGAACACAAAGTATTCTTAGTGCAGAGATAGAGACTCAATTAGAGGAAAAAATCAAAGAAAGTTTTAAGAAAATTTATAATACATTTTTTGAAGGTTCACTGATTCGATGTGATTTTTTTGTTTTAGATAATGAAGTATATTTAAATGAGATAAATCCAATACCAGGAAGTATGTCAAATTATCTTTTTGAAGAATTTAATACAGTGATAGAAAGTTTATCACTCAATTTACCAAAACATAAACAAATTAATATAAATTATGAATATGTAAATAAAATACAAAGTGCAAAGGGAAAGGCATAGTATGAAAAAAATTAATTTAGAGTTAACGGACTTAAAAGAACTATATGACTATGTGAGTGAAGCGATAGTTATTGTTGATGAAAAGCATGATATTGTTCTTGTAAATAAAGTAGCATTGAAAAAATTTGAAGCAATTGAGGAAAATATCCTTTATACAAATATTGCAGAGTTGATTCCAATTGATTATCAAGAGGATATTTTTAAAACAGTAAAAGATAGTGATGAAAGTTATTATGATATATTTTTAAAAAAATTCAATGACCATAGTCTATTTCCTGCATTTGTTAGTGGACAAATGTTACAACTAAAAGATATTACTTATGGAATATTAAATATTGTTGATATTACAGAACTGAAAAAACAAGAAGAGAAAAAATTAAAAAAATTAAAATCACATATTATAAGTCAAGCAACTACACATGCTCAAAAAGCAAGTGAGATAAAAGGGCAAAATACTACAGAGCTAATTACTCTTCAAGATGAACTTGATCAAGCAAAACATGAAATTTTTAAACTCGAAAGAAAGTTGACTTTATTTGAAAGAGAAAACCATATTTTAAATGGACAAGCAGAAAAAATTCAAGAGAACTCTTTCAGTTTTGAGCAAGTTTTAGATAGAGAGATAGCTTTAGGGAAGAGATATGGTAGAAAATTTTCTTTAGCTATTGTTGGAATTGATGATTATAAAACATTTTCAGAACAAGTTAATAGTGAAGCAAAAAAAGAGTTAATTCTTCGAGCCTTTAAAAAACACTTTAGAAGTACTATACGAACTACAGATGTAATCTATTATGAAAATAGTGGATTATTTTATATGATTTTACCTAATTCAAATGATGTAAACATCACAGATTTGGTAAAGAGACTATTACATGCTAAAAAAATAGATACAAGAATCATTGTAAAATTCAACTGTGGTATTGCTCACTTTTATGAGCAAGATACAAGAGAACACCTCCTTTATAGAGCAAGAAAAAATTTAGAAGAAAATATTAAAGAGAACAGCTATGTCATTAAAGTTAAGTAAAAAGATAACTAAGCTCGTAGGTCAAACTAATGCAAACTATGAGTTAATAAAAGAGGGGGACAAAATTTTAGTTGGTTTTAGTGGAGGAAAAGATTCCCTTACACTTATCCACACTCTAAAAAGAATGCAAAGTGTTGCACCTTTTAAATTTGAATTTAAAGCTGTTACTATAACTTATGGTATGGGTGAACAGGTAGAATTCTTAGCTAATCATTGTAAAAAATATGAGATAGAACATGAGATAGTAGATACAGAAATTTTCGATATTTCAAAAGAAAAGATTAGAAAAAACAGCTCTTTTTGTTCTTTTGTAAGTCGTATGAGAAGAGGGTACTTATATACTCATGCCTTAGATAATGGTTTTAACAAATTAGCTCTTGGACATCATCTTGATGATGCAATGGAGAGTTTTTTTATGAACTTCTTTTACAATGGTAGTATGAGAAGTATGCCACCGGTGTATAAAGCTGAAAATGGATTAATGGTTATAAGACCACTTATTATGTGTCGAGAGCGACAACTTAGAGCATTTGCTCAAGAAAATTGTGTGGATGTTATAGGTGATGAGGGCTGTCCTGCCATGAGAATGGATATAAAAATGCCACATGCAAGAGAAAATACTAAAAAATTATTAGAAAAGTTAGAAGAGGAAAATCCGAAAATATTTGTATCTATGAAAGCTGCTTTCCAAAATTTTCATCCAAATACATTTTTTTCTAAAGATGATTTAGATAAAGAGTAGTTTTAATTAAACTATCTCTTAAATCTCTTTTCCATCCCAAAAAATAATTTTATTTCTACCTGTTTGTTTAGCTTTATAAAGCAATTTATCTGCATTTGCAATAGTTTCCTCTATAGAGTTATTATTTGAGCGTATTTGTACACCTGCACTAAAAGTAATTTTTAGTTTCTCATTTTTGTAGATAAATTTATTTTTAGTGATAACACTTTTGATTCTAGAAACATACTTGTCTAGCTCTGCTTTATCATTGTAGTGTAATGCAACTACAAACTCTTCTCCACCATATCTACCTACAATATCAAGATCTCTTGTAAGTTTTAATAATAAAGAGGAGAATGTTTTAAGAATAATATCTCCACATTCGTGTCCATAGTTGTCATTAACACTTTTAAAATGGTCAATATCAAAAAAGATAATTGCATAGTTTTGATTTTTTCTAATAAATTCATTTTCAAATTTTTTAATCTCTTCTTCATATGTTTTTCTGTTAAGTGTACCAGTTAAAAAATCTTTTGTACTTGTAAGTTTTGCCTCTGCTAATTCTCTTTCTAGAGTTTTAACCTTATTTTCTAAAACAATAACTTCATTTTTTCCAGTTTCTAAATTTTTACTAACACTACTCATCTCATTTTCTATAGTAATAGCTGCTTGAACAAGTTTTGTTTGAAGTTGGTTAAGTTCATCTTTTGTTGAGCCAGATATTTTAATTGATTGAATTTCATCTTTAATATCTGATACATTACTTGAACCTGATTTACTACTATCAATTGCATCACTAAGATATTTGTTCATAAGACTAATAAGTCGTGCGATATCTGCAGTTTTTTGTGCTACAATTTTTTTATCAACTTCAAATCTCTTTTCAATAAACTTTTCCATCTCTTGTTGTATTGATTCTTCAAATATTAAAGATGGAGAATCACCTATTTTAATACAAAAAGATTTTAAATCATCATTGATACTCAATGATATTGAGGGCTGTAAAGAACTTTGCATAAGTTCAGACATTTTATCAATATTCTTTCTAGGAGATCGTAAAAGTAATATTTCTATAATATCCCGTATAGATTCAACCTCTTTGACATTGCTTTGGATAATCTCTTCTTTTGAAATTTTACTTAAGAGCTCTTTGAAGTATTCACATTCGCTTTGAGACAAATTAAGCTCATTAGCAACTTTACAGTACTCTTTTTCATATTCTGATGGGGTAAAATTCTTACCTTTTTTAGTAAGGTTTAGAAGAGTTTGCTTAGAAATTTGTGAGATTGAGTCTAACATTGTTTTATCCTAAAAGTTTTTTTACCATTTCATTGATTCTTTTTCCATCAGCACTTCCACCTATTTTTTCTTTTGCTGGATTCATGATTTTACCCATATCTTTCATGGTAGTTGCACCCACTTCTGTAATAATAGCTTGTATGATAGTTTGTAGTTCATCATCAGTTAGTTGCTTAGGTAAATAAAGTTCAAATATACCTATTTGATCTTGCTCGTTTTTTACAAGGTCATCCCTTGAAGCTTCTTTAAATTGGCTAATAGCTTCTTCTCTTTGTTTTATCCCTCTTTGGATAAGTTTTATAACATCTTCATCATTTAACTCAACTCTTTGATCAACTTCAATTTGTTTGATCATAGTATTTATAGCTCTTATTGTATCTCTTTTTAAGATATCTTTTGTTCTCATAGCATCTTTTAAGTCTGACTTTAATTGTTCTTTTAATGACATAAGTTCCCTTTTAATAATAATATGAGATATTATAACAAATATAATATAGGGCTGCCCTTAATGTTAATCTTTTTAATGCTAAAATAAGAGAATCAAATATTAAGTTAAGGAGTCTATGTGAATATTAATACAGCTACAATATTAAATCTCATCTCTCCAAAAACTAATCCAGCAATAAAAGAGAAAATAGAAAGTTTAAGTGTAAATGGTAAAATTAATCTTGAAAACATCTCTAAAGATAAAGGTATACAAACTTTACTTAGTGGTTTATTTAAAGATATTGCAACAGGGGTACAGTCAAAAGAAAATATAGCATCACTTTTACAAAACAATAAACAAAACTTTAGTTTTAAAAATCTATCTGAGGATATAAAAACTCTTATAAAGTTTATTCAAACAGACTCAGTAACTAATAGTAAATTAGAAACTCAACTAGTAAGTTTAAAATCATCACTAATAGACATTAAAAATATAGACGAGAAGATGATCAAATCAAATGTTTCAAACAGCGGTGTGTTTTTAGAGTCCAAATTAGCACAACAAGTAATTCCCGTATCAAAAAATATAGAACAACTTCTTGCTTTAATAAAAGGGCAACTAGATATTTCATCTACACAATTAATAAAAAGTGATATACCAAAAGATTTAAAAGTGGAGATAAAAAGTGCTATTGAAAATATACTCAAAGATATTAAAACTCTAAAAGTAGAAAGCAATCCACAAAACCAATCAACACTGTTAACAAAAATAGATTCTCAAATAAAAGTTATTCAACAAAACCTACTACAAAATGGACAAAATACACTAAAAATCGAAACTCCTAAAATTGAGAACTTGAATACATTAAGTTCTCAATTAAAAGATCAATTAGCTATTTTAAATGGAACACTTAATACTAATGTTATTCAGCAGCAACTTACACAAATTCAAGCAAATACAACAATGACACCTGATTTAAAACTAGAGATAAAAAATGCAGTAGAATCTCTTTTAAGAGATATCAAAAATATTAAAGCAGAACAAAATCCAGTAAAACAAATGCAAAATCTCGCAACACTTGAAACTAAAATTTTAACAACACAACATAATATTAATAGTCCTATAATGAAAAATGAGATTACACCAAATATAAAAGATCTTTTTTTGAATCTAAAAGAGCAGATACTTAGTAAAAATTTTGTTGAAATAAAAAATGGTTTTATGTTAGTTGAGGAAAAAATAACAAATGTAGCTGACCAAATAGCAGGGGCAAAAAATATTAAAAGTGATATCTCAAATACTTTAGAACAATTAAGAAGTTTCAATGTTGCTAAAACACCACAGCAACAACAGCTTGTATTACAAAATATATTTAATAACACACAAGCTATCCAGACAAAAGTAGATACACTTCCACAAGCATTATTTGAGAATAATTTAAGTAAAACAACGAATTTTATGAATGATTTGAAAATAACTGCTTCAATTATAGAGGAGTATACAAAAAACTCAAATGAACCAATTTCAAAAGAGTTAAAAACTATAATTGATAAAATTAATACCCAAATAGACTTTTATCAACTGTTGTCTTATTCAACAAATTCAACCCATACTTATCTTTCATTTTTACAAGACGAGATAGAGGACTCAGATATAAGGTTTAATAAAAATAATGACGAGAGTTTTTCGTGTCAAATCAATTTAAGTTTGAAAAAATATGGGGATTTAAAAATTTTAATGATACTTGATAATAAAAGTAATATTAATATTAATATAGGACTAGAACAAGAGGAGTTTAAATCCTTGGTACAAGAAAATTTACAAAAACTAAGAGTAGGGATTAATAGTATTGATTTATTATTACAAAGCTTAAATATATTTAGCCTTAATAGTAGTGAACAGAAATCTATTAGAAATAGTTATGGAAGTTCTACTGACTTAAGTTTTGGTTTGGATATAAAGGCTTAAATATGATAGAAAAAGAGGGGCTAAAAAAAGCAGCAGCTTTACAATACGATAAAGAGAAAGATAATGCACCTTTACTTACAGCACAGGGTAGTGGTGAAACAGCAAAAAATATAATAAAAATAGCTGAGAAAAATGGGATACCAATAAAAAAAGATGAAGACTTAGTTAATATGTTAACTCAAATAGAGTTAAATCAAGAGATACCCGTAGAACTATATAAAGCTGTTGCTGAAATTTTTAGTTTCATTTATGGTATCTCTAATGAGCATGGAGAAAATATTGAAACAAAATCTTTCGAGTAGTTTAACACTTTTTTATAATGCTCTTTTCCCATATAAAAATAAAATAGATAGCAAGAAAAGAAATTTGGTTACAATTGGTATTGGTGGAAATATCGGTAATACTACTAAAATATTTAAAAAACTTTTTTTAATGTTAGAAACTGATTGCAGATTTTTTATAAAAAAAACTTCACCTATATTGCAAAATCCACCTTTTGGATATTTAGAGCAAAAAGATTTTTTCAATGCTATTATTGTTTTACAAACTAATTTAAGTCCCTATGAGTGTTTAAAGGCCTTTCAAAGATATGAAAATAGGTTTAAAAGAGAAAGAAGCTTTAAAGATGCACCTAGAACATTAGATATTGATATTATATTTTTTAACAATATCTCTATTGATAAAAAAGATTTAATAATCCCCCATAAAGGTTACAAACAAAGAGATAGTGTATTAATTCCTTTGGAATTTGTGAAAAAAAAGTAAAAATATAGTTCAATTTGATATAATAATAAAAGAAAAGGATTAAGTGGATGATAATAATACCAGCTAGATTAAATAGCAGTAGATTTGAAAATAAGATATTGGTAGATATTTTAGGATTACCCATGGTTATAAGAACGGCTAAAAGGGTAGAAGAGTTAGATGATGTTGTTATCGCTACAGATTCACAAGATGTTGTAGAGTTAGCAAGTAAGTTTGGTGTAAAAGCAATCATGACATCTAATACACATCAAAGTGGTACAGATAGAATAAATGAAGCTGCTAAACTTTTAAACTTAGATGATAATGAAGTTGTTATAAATGTACAAGCAGATGAACCATTTATAGAGCCAGAAGTTGTGCAGGCTATTATTGATGAAGTGAAAAAATTACATACTAATGATTTTACAATGGTAAGTTGTTATAAAGATATAAGCTCGGAGATGGCAGATGATCCTAACCATGTTAAAGTAGTTTGTGATGATTGTGGAGATGCTATTTATTTTTCAAGAGCTAAAATACCTTATCACAGAGATCATTATAATAATACTAAATATAAAGGACATCTAGGAATTTATGGTTTTACGAAAAAGAGTTTGAATGAATTTTGTTCACTAGAAAATTCAGTTTTAGAGCAAACTGAAAAACTGGAGCAATTAAGAGCTATATCTAGTGGTAAAAAAATAAATATGGTAAAGGTTGAATCTCAAAGTTTTGGAATTGATACAAAAGAAGATTTAGAAAATGCTTTGGAAATTTTCAAAGTAAAATAGGAATTATGATGGATAAAGATTTTTTAAAATATATCAATGTTCTTTATGTGGAGGATGAAAGTGATGTAAGAGAACTAACATCAAATATTTTAAGCAAGTTTTTAAATAATATAGTACAGGCCCAAGATGGTAAAGAGGGTTTAGAGTTATTTCAAAAATATAATAACACCCCTAATAGTGAGTTTAAAATAGATCTTATAATTACAGATATCAATATGCCAAAAATGAATGGATTGGAGATGATTAGAGAGATTCATAATTTTGACTATTCAATTCCTGCTGTTATTACAACTGCACATAGTGATGCAGATTTTTTAAAAGAGGCAATTCAACTAAGAGTTAGGGGATATGTTACAAAACCTTTAAAAATAAATGATTTAATAGATACTATTAGCATAGCAGCAGAACCAAAATATTTAAAAGATCAACTAGAGGTTTTAAATAAGCAATTATCTTTAGAGGTTGAGGAGAAAACACTAGAGTTACGATCTATTTTAGACTCTCAAGAAAATATGATACTTGTTTTCAATGAATACAATGTATCTTCTGCAAATAAAACATTTTTAGAGTTTTTTGAGCTAGAAACTATTGAAGATTTTATTGCAAATAATAAATCAATAAACAGTTACTTTATAGAAGAAGAAGAGTATTTTTATACAAAAGAAAATGACTGGATATCTGAAATAATGAAACTTGATGATATGAAAAGGGTAGTTCGTATTAAAAACGCTTCAAATGAAGATAAAATCTTTAGAGTAGATATTAAAACATTTTTTTATGAAACAAAACATTATGTTGTATCTTTTACTGATATCACAGAACTAAAAGAATACACATACGAATTACAATATAGAGCAACTCATGATAGTTTAACAAAACTGTACAATAGACAAAAATTAAATGAGGAACTTTCAAAAGAGATATTAAGGGAGAACAGATATCAACATAACTTATCTATTTTAATGTTTGATATTGATAACTTTAAAAATATCAATGATACCTATGGTCATGATGTGGGGGATGTGGTACTAATAGACTTATCAAATATCTTAAAAAACAGTATAAGAGCAACTGATTATGCTGCAAGATGGGGTGGTGAAGAGTTTATGGTATTGTTACCAGAGACCTCCATAGATGAAACAACAAGAATTGCTGATCAGTTACGAGAAAAGATAGAGACTTATCAACCTGAGAATATTAACCTACCGATTACAATTAGTATTGGAATTGCAGAGTTTATTCCTAATGAAAATACAAAAGATGATTTTATAAAAAATGTAGATATAGCACTATATCAAGCAAAAAGAACAGGAAAAAACAAAGTAGTAAAATATGAAAAACAATAAAATACAATCAAAAATAATAGCTGGAAAATATAAAAATAAACCACTAGAGTTGCCTTCACTCGAAGTAACAAGAAGTTCTAAATCTATTTTAAAAGAATCTTTCTTTAATGTTCTTCAATTTGATATAATTGATACTATCTTTATAGAAGCTTTTGGCGGAAGTGGTGCAATTGGACTAGAAGCAATTAGCCGTGGTGCAAAACAAAGTTATTTTTGTGAGTTTGATAGAAACTCCTATAAAGTATTAAGTCGAAATTGTGAGAATATTGATAAAGAAAACACTACAACAATATTTGGTGATACATTTATTAAAACACCTTTAATTTTAGAACAACTCAAAAATAGTGGTGATGAGATTATATTGTATATTGATCCACCTTTTGATTTTAGAGATGGGATGGAAAAGATTTATGACAGCACATTTGATATGGTAAAAAATATCACAAATGAGAATGTAATACTAGTAACTTTTGAACATCTCTCAACTATAGAGATGCCTGAAATATTAGGTAAGTTCACAAAACATAAAACAAAAAAATTTGGGAAAAGTGCTTTAACATATTATTATGTATAGATTTGCTCTTTATACTTTACTTTTTGTTATAGGGGGAGTATTTTTTCTCCCTTTTATCTATACTTTATCCCCTTATGAATTAGATCCAAGTTCTATTCTTTTAGCTCCTAATTTTGAACATATTATGGGAACGGATAGATTAGGAAGAGATATTTTTGCACGGATTTTAAATGGTGGTCAAACATCACTTATAATAGGTTTTACAAGTGCAATAATTGCTTCATTGATCGGATTGATTGTTGGTATTAGTGCTGGGTATTTTAAAGGATACTATGATAAAACTATCACTATTATTATAGATCTTTTTTTAACATTTCCCACATTTTTTCTTCTTTTAGCACTTGTTAGTTATATGGAGGCAAATATTACTATACTTATCATAGTGTTGTTTATAACTGGATGGATGGGTATGGCTAGGATGATTAGAAGTGAAAGTTTTGCTATAGCAAATAAACCATTTATTAAGATACTCAATCTTACAAATGTATCAAAAATAAAAATTATATTGAAATACTTTGCACCACTTTTAGCACCTATATTTTTAGTATCTTTCACTTTTGGGGTAGGGGGTGCAATACTTGCAGAGTCTGGACTTAGCTTTTTAGGACTTGGTGTAAATCCACCTCAAATGAGTTGGGGAAGTTTACTCAGTGATGGAAAGGAAGTTATAGAAATAGCATGGTGGGTAAGTTTTTTTCCAGGTTTATTTATTTTTATTATCACTTTTTGTTTAATGCAAATTGCTGATTATTTACAGCAAAAAGCAAACTCAAAAAATATTATAAATTAAATAAGGGTTTTAATAATTATTGGATAGAATCTAACAATCATTATTTTCTCAATAGAAGGATTTTTATATGCAGTCAAATAAAAAAATAACGCTCATAATCTTTACAATGGTTTCAGCACTTATCATTGTAATAGTTGCACTTGTTGCTTTAGGTTCAAGGGAAAATAGTTACGAGGGTGCAAAAAAGCGTGCTTATCTTGCTGCACAAACTGTAAAACAATCACTTACTGCACATATGATAAATGGAAATATGCATCAAAGTGATGTTTTTTTAAGTGGCATGAGTCAAGTTGAAGGGATTCAGAGTCTTTGGGTAGTACGATCTAACACTGTAAACAAGCAGTTTAGTGACAGTAAAGCCAAAATGCCTCCAAGAGATGAGATAGATAAATATGTTTTAAAAAATGCAGTTGAAAAAATAGAGATTAATGAAACACTACAAAGTGCAGGATTAAGAATCACAATACCTTATATTGCATCTTCCCATGACCAACCAAATTGTTTAAGCTGTCATGATGCAAAAGAGGGTGAGGTATTAGGTGCTATCTCTTTAGAATTTGATATCCAAGATGATAGGATATCAAGTATTGTAATTCTTCTAAAGATAATAGGTTCTTCTATAATTTTTTTAATTATTATGTTAATTTTTATAAGTAAAAAACTTCAACCATATACATCTTCATTTGATACAATGATAAAAGTACTAAAAAAGGTACATGAGGGCAATTATTCAATTCGCGCACAAGGTGCGAAACTAGAACAGGACAAAGAAGCTTTCAAATGGCTCAATGAAACAATAGAAAAACTTGAAACTGTTCTTACAGGTATTGAGCATAATCTAACATCTTTTGTCCACAATAGATCAACAAATATCAATAATGATAAGCTACTTAGTGCTCAAGAGATTATTGAAGATATCTCAGAGATATATACTTATAAAAAAACTATAGAGACTGATCTTAGCAAAGAGGATATTTATTTTAGACTCACCCAAGTGTTAAGAGATAGATTAAAGATTCAAAAATTCTGTATCTTTGAAAATGATTTGATAAAAGGGAATAGAACTATTGTATTTCAAAGTGAAGAGATGACTCCTTGCTGTTTTGTTGAGAAAAATGTAAAAGAGGTATGTAGAGCAGAACGAACAGATACAGTAGTTGTATCAAAAAACTTTCCTCAACTTTGTAGAGCTGCACAATGTACAGGGGAGAAAGATTATTTATGTATCCCATTTATGATAAATGATCAAAAAAGTGTAACAGTACATATTGTTTGTGATGATAAAGAGTGTATGCAACATTCAAATTATCAAATAGGTATTATTAAAAAATATTTAGAAGAGACAAAACCTATTTTAGAGAGTCGAATACTTATGGATATTTTAAAACAAAGAAGTTTAGTAGACGGTCTTACAGGACTTTATAATAGAAAATACTTAGATGACTTTATTGAGAACTCTATGCCTTCTGAGATAGAAAAGGGGACAACTTATGCAATTATGTTCTTAGATATTGACTACTTTAAAATGGTAAATGATACTTATGGTCATGATGCTGGAGATGCGATTTTACAAAAATTATCTCAAACAATGAAAGAATTGATTAGTACAAAAGATTTTATTATCCGTTTTGGTGGTGAAGAGTTTGTAATTATATTAAGAGATCCAACAGAAGAGAGTGCCTATGAATTAGCAAAGAATATAAATGAAGAATTTTCTAAAATTGTATTTAACTTTAACAATGAAAGTTTCTCAAAAACTTTAAGTGTGGGTTACTCTTTTGTTCCAGAAGATACGAATCAAATCTGGAAGGCAATAAAATACGCCGACTTAAGTCTTTATGAAGCTAAAGATACTGGTAGAAATAAAGTAGTAAGATTTAAAAAAGCGCTACTTAAAAATGGAGATAAACCAGAATATTAAATTTTAGTTAATACTCTATCTAAAAGCTTTGTAGAAAGTATTCTTTTTGCAAACCCTAGAATATAAGTGGCTTTTGTTATATAGTATCTTGGTTTTATATTTTCTGAGAGTATAATTCTTTCAACTTTTTTAGCAACTGCTATAGCTGGTAAATTAAAAGGTACTTCACTTTTATTTGCCGCTAAATTCTTATAATACAACTCTTTAAATCTTGAATTATCAATATCAATATTCTCTTTAGTTTTTATAATGGCATTTTTTCTGAAATCACTTGTAACTGGACCTGTATTTAAAACTGTAATTTGTATTTTTGTATCTTGTAATTCTAACCGTAAAGTATCTGTTAAGCCCTCGATGGCATATTTGCTTGCATTGTAAGCACCTCTTAGTTTTAAACTAATAATACCTAATACTGAACTATGTTGTATGATTTTCCCATATCCTTGTTTTTTCATGATTGGTAATATTTGTAATGTAACTTCATGAAGTCCAAAAACATTTGTTTCAAATTGCTCTTTTAAAATTTGCGTTGTCACATCTTCTAAAGCTCCTGGTTGTCCAAAGCCAGCATTATTAAATACTATATCTAAAGTTCCGTTTGTTTTGTTTAGTATAGCTTTTAAAGTATTTTGAATAGTCTCTTTTTTTGTTACATCCAATAAAAAAGCATCAAATCCCAACTCTTGTAACATAGTTACATCTTTTTGTTTTCTAGCAGTTGGAAACACTTTATATCCTTGTTGCTTAAGATAAATTGCTGTTTGTAGTCCAATCCCAGTAGAACATCCAGTAATAAGTATAGTTTTGTGATCCAAACTATATCCTTCAAGTTGATTTTCGATATTATACCTAATGGATATAAAAGATATGTTAGAGAAAGAAGTGGGTTTAAGAAACTGCCACACTGAGCTTAGTTTTGATAAACCTGATCCTTTGATCGTAGCACGAAAATATAATGATGAATATATAAGTTTAATCTGTGCATTATTTGCTTATGGAAATGCCAATAAAATAGTAGAATTTTTAAATTCATTAAACTTTTCACTTTTAGAATGTAGTGAAGAAACGATAAGAAAAGAATTGCAAAATCACTATTATAGATTCCAAAATACACAAGATATTAGCAGTTTTTTTATTGCAATAAAAAGATTAAAACAAAGTGATAGCCTAGAAAATATCTTTAAAAAAGGATATGATAAAGAGGGCAATATTTTAGAAGGGATAGCTTCAATTATACAAAGTGTATTAGAAGTTTATGAGTATTATAGTGAAGGATACAAATTTTTAGTTGGAACATCACCAAAACGGGATAAACAAAGTGTTATCAAGCATATAGGAAATTCTCCCTATAAAAGATACAATATGTTTTTACGATGGATGGTAAGAGAGGATTGTCTTGATATGGGATTGTGGAAAGGTGTAGACAAAAAAGATTTAATACTTCCTTTGGATACACATACTTTTAAAGTATCTCAAAAACTAGGACTTCTTACTCGTAAAACTTATGATTTACAATCGGCTATATTAATAACAAGAAAACTACAAGAGTTTGATAGAGAGGACCCTATTAAATATGATTTTGCATTATATAGAATAGGGCAAGAAAAAATGTATTAATTAGTTTTTATAATTTTAAATCTAATCTCAAACAAAGCACCACTATTTTGATTTCTTACTTCAATCTCTGCCTCATGCTCATCTAGTATCTTTTTAGCTACATTAAGACCAATTCCTATACCATGTGAGAGTTTAGTACTTATAAAAGGTTCAAAGATATTGTCAATTATACCTTCATTGATACCACCTGCATTATCTTGAAATGTTATTTTAATTGTATTGTTATCTGAACTAATGTTAATAGATAATTTTCTTTTTTCATAATCATCAATTTTTATAAGTTCATCTAAAGCATTATTAATGATAATTGTCCAAACTTGTTCAATTTTTTGCTTATTAAGATAAGTGAAAAATTTATATTTCTCCTTATCTGCTAATTGTACATCAAACAGTTCATCATTTATATATATTCTAGATATATGTTTTGAACGGTTATTTATCAATCGAAGTATTGTTATAAGCGTTGAATAAAGATTTGACTTCTCTTTAACTGATGAAGTTACTTGAGACATCTCTCTCATTGATTCTACAATATTGCTAATTCTATTTACCCCATCAGCAATTTTTTTATTATCTAAAAGAAGTCTAGTTTTTAATTCACTTGCAGGCATATCATCTATATCAAACTTATTCATCTCATTTGTCCCTTTTATGTATGTCAAAGGGGTATTTATCTCATGAGTAATACCAGCAGCCATCTGTCCGATTGTTAAAAACTTTGTATTCCTTTCTATATCTTTTTCATGTTCACTGTGTTGTTGAAAAATAATTGTCTCATATCGTTTATTAAAAAAATAATACCCAATAAGAATAATTAACAATACTAATATTAAAAAAGTTGTTAAGATACTATGTTCAAGATAATCTAACTCTATTATACTAAAATCAGATATTTTCTTGAATGTTATAATATAACCCATTTTTTTATCATCAATATCTTTAAGAGTATATGTTGTAATAATATGTTCATTCTCTTTATCAATCATATAGTTTCTATTATTAATATATCTTTCTATACCATTCGTCTGCAGTATTTTGATGATATTTGCATTTGGTTTATCCATTGAAATATAATAATTATCAATAAATAAAGGGTAATATGGTTTTGTAATTTGTCCTTTATAAGACTTATCAACGATAAAAACTGTTTCTACATTTTTTTGTTGTAGTTTATGATGTAAAGTATTAAAATGTGTTATTATCTCAAATATACCTATAAATTTCTCTTTATCATATATAGGCACCATTGACTTTACAGTCATTGCATATTTCCCTGTACTTATAGTTGACATAGTTTTAGGTTTTTTTATCATTTTTGCAATATCAGCTCTTACCTCAAGCATATTATCACCATATTTATCTGTCCAACTTCTGTAAAAGCTCTTACCTTCTTTATCAATGATTTGAAACCATATATTTTTATAAGTAGTGGTATTTTGAAGTTTTTCAGAAAACTCTTTTAATTTTATGGTACTGTTGTCGTCTATTTTTAAAGCATTTATAATATTTTGATCATTTGATAAAGAAAGAGCAATAAATAGCATAACCTCTTTTTTGTTTTCAAGAAGAATTTTTATCTCATTTGTAATATTATCTGTGTAGTTTTGATAGCGAGCATCAAGTAAGTTGGATACTTCATTACCACTTATAGTCTTAGAAACAATAAATGCACAAAAAATAGATATCAAAACACCAAATAAAATATATTTACCTTGCCTTGTATTAATATAGGTTCTTCTCAATTTGGTCAATAGGGTCATTTTGTTCCTTGTAGTTCATTTTATCATATTCAGTATAAAAAATTAAATATTTTATAGTATAATTCTTTCAATTCAAAATCAAGGTTAATTAATGAAACAAATAAGTTTAATAGTGCTTTTAAGTACAAGTTTTCTCTACGGTGGTTTTTTTGATTCAGTAAAAGAGTATTTACCAAAAGAAGAAACTACAAAAAGTACAACAACAAATGCTAGTAACAGTACAACAAGTAACTTACTTAATAGTATTACAGGTGCAACGGATTTATCGACTAAACAAGCTACGGGAACTGTAGGGACATTGATGCAATATGCAAAATCAAATATGACTAATAGTGAATATTCAACTGTTACAAAAGATGTACCTGTTTTAAACACTTTTGGGAATAGTGGTACTTCATCTATGCTCACATCTTTAACCAATAGTGCAATGTCAAGTGAGATGGTTACAAGTACATTAAAAACTATGGGAGTTGATCCAGCAATAGTTCAAACTATTATCCCTATAATTGTTAATTATGCAAAACAATATGGAAGTGATGAGTCAAGTTCTATTCTCTCAAAAAGTTTTTCTGGACTTTTAAACTAAAACTATTGTATTAATAAGTGGTTAATATTTAATTTAATAAGCATTAACCTAAATCTCTTATAATTTTGTAAATAAAATATAAGGGGTTCAAAATGAACAAAAAAGTAATCTTAAGTTTAGCAACAGCTATAGTATTATCAACAGCAGCATTTGCATCATGTCAAAATAGTAATATGGGTAAAGGATGTAAAGCTAACTCTTCTAGTTGTATGATGAAAAAAGGTTCATCTTTTAAAAAACATGGTAGTATTTCACATATGGTTATGATGCTTGACTTAACAGATGAGCAAAGAGATAAAGTAAGAGATGTTATCAAATCATCTTATGCCAATATGCCAAAACAAAGTGATGCTTTTACTGATAATAGTTTTGATAAACAAAAATTTATAGAGATCTCTAAAGAAAAAAGAGAACTTAGAATGAAAAATAAAGCAGATACAATTGAAAAAATCTATGCTTTACTGAATGATACTCAAAAGAAAGATTTAAAAACTATGGTTGATATGAGAGAAACCATGAAAAAAAATATGAAAAATAAAATGATGAGAAAGGGTAGTTGTAGTGATAAAAATTGCAATGGTAGAGGATGATTTCGAACTAGCAGATGTTTTAACACAATATTTAAAAAAATTTAATATTGAAGTTGATAACTTTGAAGATCCATTTTTAGCATTAAGTAGTTTAGCAATACATCACAAAGAGTATGATCTAGTTATATTAGATCTTACTCTTCCAGGTCTTGATGGACTGGAAGTGTGTAAAGAGTTAGTTACAAAATATGATTTACCGATTATTATCTCTAGTGCTAGAAGTGATATAACTGATAAAGTTACAGCTTTAGAGTTAGGTGCTGATGATTACTTACCAAAACCATATGATCCTAGAGAATTAGAGGTGCGTATTAAAACTATTTTACGACGCCATAATAAAGAGATTCATGTAGTACCAACCAAAACAAAAGAGATATTTCAACTTGATGAAGAGAAACAAGAGATAACCAAAAATGGTATTTATATAAAACTCACTCAAGCAGAGTACCAAATCATGTCTTTAATGTGTAAAAGAAAAGGTTTTATCATATCAAGATATGATATCTTGGAAAATAGTGAACTTTTTTCTAGTGATGAGCAAAGTGGCTCAATCGCAGTTATCATCAATAGAATACGAAATAAAATAGAAGATGATCCAAAACATCCACAATACCTTACAACTATTAGAGGTATGGGATATAAGTTAGTAGAATGAAAATAAATAAAAACTCTATACTTTTCACAATCACTATTACATTTATTATATCAATATTTTTTATGTTGATAAGCTTTGTTATTCTTTATGAAAACTCACAAAAGAGCACTCAAGAGTTTATGTTTAAACGATCAATAGATGTTTCTAAAACAATTTTAAGAGAGTGTAGAGGTGGCGTAGTTACAGAAGATTTAATTGGGCACCTTCAACGGATGGATTTTTCTATGTTTATTGATAAAAAAGAACAAGAAGAGTTGCTGAACAATAAACGAATAATTATTTTGATGGAAAAGCAAAAGAGATATTCAATGATAGCCTTATTAAAACTTGATGGTAAATACTATGCCCATGTTCAAACACCAAGTCTAGATGTTTTAGTTAAAGATAATATTGATATACCAGACAATAAAATCACACTTATTATAGTAGCTATATCAGTTGTATCGTTATTTATACTTTTGTATCTTTTAACATTAAAGAAACTATTAAAAGTGAATGTTCTAAAAGATAAGGTGAAGCATTTAGCAAATGAAAATTTTGATATAGATTGTGCTACAGAGCATCAAGACGAGATATCACAACTTTCAAATGAGTTCCATAAAACGGCAAATAAATTAAAACTCTTAAAAGAATCAAGGGATATCTTTATACGAAATATTATGCATGAACTAAAAACTCCTATTATCAAAGGGAAATTTCTAACACAACTAGAACAATCTTCTGAAAATCAAAATAAGATGGAAAAAGTATTTTATAGATTAGAGTCTTTGATAAATGAGTTTGCTACAATAGAACAACTCATTTCCTCACGAAAGGCTTTAGAAAAAAAATCTTACTTTATAGAAGATATTGTTGATGATGCTATTGATATTTTGATGTGTGAAGAGGAGGAAGTGAGTGTAAACCTTAGTAATACAAAAATCAATGTAGACTTTAAACTCTTTTCTATAGCTATTAAAAACTTGATTGACAATGGAATCAAACACTCAACAAATAAAAAAGTAACAATAGAAACTATAGATGATCAAATAATATTTAAAAATGAAGGGAAACAATTACAATATCCATTAGAAAAGTATTTTGAACCTTTTTTTAAAGGTGATGATGTAAAATCAAATCAAAGTTTTGGACTAGGGTTATATATAATCAATAATATTTTAGATGCCAATGACTTTGAGCTAAAATACCAATATGATGATGGTGTAAACAATTTTATAATAGTAAAAAAGATGAATAAAAATAAATGTTAAAAATATCATTTAAAAACCTTATAACAGATTTTAAATTACTTTTAAACTCAATAGAATCCTTACAAAGTGGGGCTATCTTTGAATTTGAACTTACAGATAAAAATTTAGACTTTAAAGCTCTTGTTGATTTAGCACAGATATTATATTGTAAACTACTACCTCCTAAAATATTAGAAAACAGTTATATTATTTCTTTAGAAAAACTCTACAAAGAGAACTCTTTTCATAATGGTTCTGGTGATGCTGAGGAAAAGTATGGGATAGATTCTTCTTTTGCTACAATTGATAAAAACTCTCAACCAACATTTTTAGTTCATTATCTCAAGGCATTACAAAGTGTTGATGTGGATAAAAGAATAAGAGTATTAAATCTTGGAGTCAATAGTGGAGAAGAGTTTGAAACTATCAAACAATATTCAAAAAACTTTGCAAACTTGGAGCTTGTGGGAATTGATTATTGTAAAACTGCTATACAAAAAGCCAAAGAGATATTTAAAGATGATACCAATACACTTTTTTTAGAAGGTGATATTAATAGATTGGAAGAGTTAAATCTTGGTAAATTTGATTTAATTATCACTATAGGGACACTGCAAAGTACCAATATAGATTTTAATAAAACTTTTATGAATATTGTACAAAACTATCTGAACAAAGATGGTGCTATGATTATGGGGTTTCCAAACTGTCGTTGGATTGATGGAGAGATGATATATGGTGCAATGGTAAAAAACTACAATTATTCAGAACTCTCAAATCTTTATAAGGATGTAAATTTTTGCAAAAAATATCTTCAACAAAAAAAGTTTCGAGTAACAATCACAGGAAAAGATTATATATTTTTAACGGCTACTTCTATTAAGTAATAATTTATTGTATAATAAATTACATATATTAAATGAAAATAAAAAGGTAGTCTAGGTGTCTAAAAATACTTGTTCTAAAAGAGGTTGTGAACATGAAAAATATAAAGATGATAAATATTGTATATTGCATTGTGATAAAAAAGATTTTGAAGAGAGTGATATAAATTCTTTTTGGAAACAAGTTCGTCAAGAGTACCCCTATAATAATAAACAAGAATTAATAATAGAAAATGTAAATTTTCCTAAGTTTGAAAGTCATAATTACTATTCTTATTCATATTTTTACGATAGATCATTTCATTATAATGTTCAATTTCTTAATTGTATATTTTTTAATGATTTTAGTGCAGATAATGAAAGATTTAATAATGGAATTACTTTTGAAAAATGTATATTTTATGGCAAAATCAATTTTCAATATTCTTCATTACTAGAGTTAATTAATTGTGAATTTAAAAATGAGTTTAAATTTGATAACATAGATTGTAGAAAATTAGAAGTTAAAGATAGTAAATTTATAAAAGAATGTCATATTAAATTACAGTATGATATAACGATTGATGAAAACTCTATTTTTAGAGCCAAAACATATCTAGGTGGTACTGGAAATAATACATTAACTTGTAAGAATTCCCAATTTGATAAAGAACTACAAATAGATAATATTCATGAAGTAAATATCGATACATTAGAATTAAAATCAGATATTAGTTTTCTAACATCATCATTTGAAGTAAATTTATATAATACTCACTTTCCTAAAAATATAACTTTTGAAAGATTAAGTAATTTACAACTAGAAAATATTAAACTAAATGATCTAAAATTTACAACATTGGAAAATTTCAAAGTTAATAATTGTGAACATTTATGTAAGTTAGAATTTACACAAACTTTACAAAATTTAACTATTCAAAATAGTACATTAAAAAAAGAAATTAAATCTACTGATATAAAAGAGATTAATTTTGACCAAGTTGAGTTTAATGAAGATATTAATTTTATTGGTATTCATAATGATATTAATATGAACAAGTGTATTTTTAATAAATTACGCATTAATACTACACATACCATAAATATAAATGAATCAAAGTTTGAAAATTTAGAATTATTTGGTGATAAGTACGAAAAAATAGACTTTAAAAATGTAAAAATTAAGAATACTTTTGAAGTTAATAATGTAAATGATATATCATTAAAGAAGTTAGAAACTAGTTCATTGAAGTCTATCGGTCAAGTAACAGGTAATTTTAAAATTAATGATTTTAAAATTGAAAATATTTTATTTGAATCAAAAGAATATGATAAAATAGATATAGGACTTGGGTTCATAGAGTGTAATTTAAATTTTAATTCAAACAATAATATAAAAAAAATATTATTAGCAAGTTATAAAATAGAGTTACTAAATTTAACTACCAAAAATATTGAAGAAATGGTTGTTGATACATCTTATATTAAAAAAGTTAAATTAAAATCCGATACAAATAGTTTACTGCATTTTAAAAACTCTAATATTGAAGATTTTATTGATATTGAACTTAAAAATTCAAAAGATTTAATCTTTAATATGATTAACTTAAATCCAACAATAAAAATAACTTCTAATGAATATGCAAATATTAATATTTTAGAATCAAAATTAAAAAGTTTATATATAAATGCTTATGAATATTTAGAAGAAAAAGAACATTATAACAATGGAATAGTTATGTTAACAAATTCTATTATAAGAGATAATCTAATTATACCTAATATAAAAAATTTATCATCTACGAATAATGAATTTTACGGAAAAGTAAATATATCAAAAGTTGCAGGAATTTTGGAATTACAATATTGTATATTTAAGGGTGAAGTTGATTTTTCGCAAGGTGTATTTAATCATATAAGTATAAAAAGTTCTACATTTAAAAAAAAATTGGATTTTTTGTCTTCTCAAATATCTAAGATAAATATTATAGGTCACGATTTACATTGTGAGTTTAAATCGCAAGTTAAATTTGATAATTGTAAAATAGCTGATATTAGTGTATTAAATAGTGATTTTGATGATAAAATTAGTTTTAATAATATTGAGAATATCACTTTATCTAATATACAAAGTACAAAAATAGAAAAATTAAATATTTGTAATAGCAATATATTTAATCTATTTTATAGCGCAGAATTATTATCAATAAATGAGTTCTTATTAGATACTGTAAAATTGTCATCTACTAATAGTGATAATGATATAGATATTGAAAGAATAGATATTAATGAACTTAAATGTAACAAACTAACCATTCAAAATGACTTGAATTTTAATGAAATGAAAATAAATAAATTTAGAATTGCAAATTCAAATGTTGAAAAAGTTTTTAGAATTCGTTATTCAAAAATAAATAATATATTTTTTACAGATACAACATTTGAAGATTTACAAATTATTGAGAATAAAAATGATAAATTTGAAGAGCAAAGAGAATTTAGACTTAGAAATACTACTATTAAAAGTACTGTATTAGATAAATTAAAACTTGATAATTTTAATATGAGTGATGCTCATGTAAGTGATGCCAAAATTGGTTATGTAAAGTTTAAAAAAGGTAGTCGTGAAACTAATAGGTTTTTTAAAAATTACTACGATTCAATTAGTGATTATATAAAAGCAAATCAATATTATAAAGATGAGATGGAAGAACAGTATAATACAACAAAAAAATATGGTTCTGAATGGTGGGTTTTATTTTTTAATAAGTGGATTTCTGATTTTGGACAAAGTTGGATTAATCCTTTATTGTACATTTTAGGTATTACAATAGCTATTTTTATCATGGTTAATTTTAGTGAATTTAGGCAAGAAAACTATGTTTTAACTCACAAGTTGTTAATTTGGAATAATTATTGGGAATTTTTAAATCCATTTAGTAAAAATGCTAATGAAAAATATAAGAGTTGGTATGGATTGTGGATGATACATAAATTGATATTGACTGTTTTGATATATCATTTTGTAGTAGCTATAAAAAGAAAAACTAAAAGATAATGAATTTAAAACACTATAAAACAATTTTAGCTACAAGTCATGGAAAAATACTCCTTTTGGGTATTGTTTTGGTGATATTTTTAAGTGGCTTTATCCTTACATTTTATTTTATCGATTCAACTTTTGCAAATAAAATTTCAGCAATGGTAATAGCAAATATTGCAGTAGGGAGAGTCCCATCTCTCTCTTTAGGGTATGCCTCTGAGTTATCTCACTTTTGGGTAATAGCTACAAATGTATATATTGAGATGACAATGGTTACACTTTTATATGCTACTTTTGTATTTCGTTATCAAAATATTGTACAAATGAACTATTTAGATAGTTTTTTTAAAAAAATAAAAAAGTATAAAATTAAATATACAATACTCTTTGATAAATATGGTATCTTAGGGTTATTTGTTTTTGTATTTATACCTTTTTGGATGACAGGACCAATAGTTGGTGCAATTATTGGATATTTGATTGGACTAAGAGATGTTACTATTATGATAACTGTATTTATTGCTACAATAATAGCTATGATTATGTGGGGATTACTTTTAGATGAGCTTATTACCTTCATGAATATGTTTAATAGTTCTGTTATATGGTTTATTTTAGTTCTTGGTATAGTGTTATTTCTTGCTATTAAGTTGTACCGTAGATAAAGTACTTTCAATTTTTATTAAATATCCTAAGATTTTTTAACAGTTGCTATTAAGTAACAATTTATTTGATTGGGTATAGACTATTGTTATGAATACTCAAAACACAAATATTAATCCTTTATGGGGAGATGAGACGCAAAAAAGTTTAAACAATTTTAATATAGGTATTGAAACTATGCCTGATGAGTTTATAAAAGCTTATGCATATTTAAAAAAGTGTTGTGCTATTGTAAATAACAGTTGTAGAAAACTAGAAAAGCAAAAATCACAACTAATAGTACAAGTTTGTAATGAGATTATTGGAAACAAACACACTGAACAATTTCCTTTGCATGTATGGCAAACAGGAAGTGGTACACATACCAATATGAATCTTAACGAAGTGATAGCAAATAGAGCTACTCAATTGGATAATAGTATACCTATTCATCCAAACGATGATGTAAATATGTCTCAAAGTAGCAATGATACTTTTCCAACAGCTATGAAGATAGCTACAACACTTCAAATACCTGCACTTTTAGAAGCGATAGATACACTCATAGAAAGTTTTCAAATAAAACAAAAAGAGTTTGAAGGTATTGTAAAAGTAGGGCGAACACATCTTCAAGATGCTGTACCACTTTTTTTAAGTGATGAGTTAAGTGGCTATATTTCTATGTTAGAACACTCAAAATCACAAATCAAAGATACACTCAAATATATCAATGAACTTCCAATAGGAGCAACAGCTGTTGGAAATGGGATAAATACTCCATCAAACTTCTCTCAACAAGTGTGTGATGAGCTTAATAGTTTACTTCAAACACAGTTTATCTCCCATCCAAATAAATTTCACTCTTTAACTTCTCACGATAGTGAAACTTTTTTAAGCGGTGCTTTAAATGCACTTGCAACAAATATGATGAAAATAGCAAATGATATACGCTGGTTAAGTAGTGGTCCAAAATGTGGGCTAGGGGAGTTAACAATTCCTGCAAATGAAAAAGGTAGTTCTATAATGCCAGGAAAAGTAAATCCAACACAAGCTGAGGCTATCACAATGATTGCAACGCAAGTGATGGGAAATCATACAACCATAAGTATGGCTTCTAGCCAAGGAAATTTTGAACTGAATGTTTTTAAACCTGTAATTATCTACAATCTTTTACAATCTATAAGACTTTTGACTGATGGTATAAACTCTTTTAGTAAAAATTGTATCGATGGTCTGGGTGTAAATAAAGAGAAAATAAAAGAAAATCTCAACAATGCTTTCATGTGTGTAACAGCTTTAAATCCACACATAGGATATAAAAACTCAGAAAAGATAGTACAGTTTGCTTATAAAAATAATCTCACACTCAAAGAGTCAGCACTTCAATTAGCTTTATTAAGTGAAGAGGAGTTTGATAAATATATGGTTGTTAAAGATATAGCAAAGTGTCGTAAGTAAAAGTTACTCATCCCCATTCTTATAAAAATTCTCCAAAATCAAACTATCGGTAATTTGGTTTTTAAACAACGCATCTTCATGTTGCTGTTTTAAAAACTTATTTTCCTCTTTTAGTGAGATATATTGAGCATCGAGTTTATTGATATCTTTGCTTACATAGTAGATATTGTTTTGAAGATAAATTTTAGGCATAAAAAACACTAATGTGATGATTAAAGCTGAAAATACTATAAAAAGTGCTTTGCTAGGAGTCAAACTTAAAAATCCTCATTTTTGAGCTTCTGCTTCTTGGATTTTGTTTTATCTCTTGTGGTGTGGGAATGATTGGTTTTTTTGTAATCACTTTCCCTTTTTGATGATTGTTCCCACAAGTACATCGCATCACTTGAGGAGGGCAGATACATTTTTGAGTCCATTTTTTAAAATAGTTTTTTACGATTCTATCCTCTAGTGAGTGAAAAGAGATGATAGCTACTGTTGTACCTCTAAAGTTTGCAGATTCTATTTTATCAAATAACTCTTCTAATACTCCAAGTTCATTGTTTACTTCTATTCTGATACCTTGAAAAGGAAGTGTAGCTGGGTGAAGTTTCCCTTTGTACATATTTTTACTTAAAAATTGAGCTAACTCTTTGCTACTAGTAAAAGGTCTATTTTGTACTATAAGAGATGCTACTTTTTTATACTCTTTTACTTCCCCATAGTTTCTAAAGATATCTTCTAATTGATTTTGAGAGTAGTTGTTGACCACTTCATTGGCACTTAAGTGTTGATTTTGATCCATTCTCATATCAAGAGTATCACCATCAAATCCAAAGCCTCTATCATTTTTATCAAGTTGTAACGAAGAAACTCCAATATCAGCTAGTATACCAACGATATTTTTATCTTTAAAAGAATCAATTACATCTTTGAAATTTCCTTTATTGAAAATAACTCTATCTTTGTATTTTTCTAATCTTTTTTTAGAGAAAGCTAACGCTTCATCATCTTGGTCGTTACAGATAAGTTTGATATTTGAATTTGATTCTAAAATCCCTTCTGAATGTCCACCATATCCTAAAGTACAGTCGATAATATAGCCTTCTTTTAAATCTTTAAAGGTGTCAATCACTTCATTAAAAAGTACAGGTATATGGGGTATTTGGTTCTCATTCAAGGGTTAATCCTATTTAATGTTTTTATTTGGTATCATATCAAAATATTAATTAAAGGTGCTTACAGTATGCTTGATAAGAAAATAGTT
The DNA here is from genome assembly GCA_021107755.1 of Arcobacteraceae bacterium. Classification (GTDB taxonomy): domain Bacteria; phylum Campylobacterota; class Campylobacteria; order Campylobacterales; family Arcobacteraceae; genus JAIOSF01. Next base: position 83,694 of record JAIOSF010000013.1, on the reverse strand, counting down.
CATCACTTAGCAAAAATTTCACTTGCATTATTTAGAAAAAACTTTTTTGGTATATATCATGGATCAATATCAAAAAAAATAGACCATAATAGATTTATAATCAATAAAAAAGATGCAATATTTGATGAGATAGAAGAAGCTACACTTTGCCAGCTTTCTATGAATATTCATGACTATAGTTGGGATTTAGCTAGTGTGGATGCAGTTATCCATAGTTCAATATATACCCAAATACATGAAGCTAAATATATCTCATGTGGAATGCCCCCATACACAACAGCTTATGCACTTGAACATGATACTATTGTGTGTGAAGATTATTTTGGAAAAATGACTTTTGATAAAATAACAGTATATGACCCAGGTGATTTTGAGACTTGGTACGATAGAAACTTTGTAGAGGTTCCAAAGCTACTAAAAGAAACACCTAATAATGTTATAGTAATAAGAGGTGTTGGGGTTTATGTATACGATAGAGATATGAATAACCTTGTAAAAAAAGTGGCTATTTTAGAGAGTAGTTGTAGAATATTGGCTTTAAAATCACTTTGTAAACTTGATGAGCCACTAGGATTATAGTTAAAAGTGTTACTTTATTACATATAGTAACACTTTTAATATCTTAATATGTAACTATTTTACTCAATTATAACACTTCTCAAATAAATTACTTCAATACAAATATAACATAAGTGTTTTTTGCTAGAATTGTAACTGAAATAAAATTTACCAAAAGGACTTGATATTATGAGTTTAGTTGCAAATTATAAAGCACACACAGAAGAAAGAGCAAAGCTAGGTGTTCCACCATTAGCTTTAAGCGCAGAACAAGTGGTAGAACTTGTTGAATTATTAAAAGCATCTCCAATAGTAGAGACAGAATATGTAATGGATATGTTTGAAAACAAAATTCCAGCTGGTGTTGATGATGCAGCATATGTAAAAGCGGCATTTTTAAATGATATTGTTCAAGGAAATGTATCTTGTGATGCAATAACACCTGTAAAAGCTTGTGAGATTTTAGGAAGAATGCTAGGTGGATTTAATGTAACTCCACTTGTTGAAGCACTTAAAATAGATGCAGTAGCAGATGTTGCAGCGGAGCAATTAAAGAACACATTACTTGTATATGATGCATTTAATGATGTAAAAGCTTTAATGGATGCAGGTAATGCAAAAGCAAAAGAGGTAGTTGAATCTTGGGCGAATGCTGAGTGGTTCACAAATAAACCAGAGTTAGATAAAGAGATCACTTTAACTGTTTATAAAATTCCAGGTGAAACAAATACAGATGATTTATCACCAGCAAGTGAAGCATTTACAAGAGCAGATATCCCTCTTCATGCTAATTCTATGTTAGGTTCAAGAATGGAAAACCCACTTGAGACTATGGCATCTTTAAAAGAAAAAGGAAATCCACTAGTATATGTTGGTGATGTTGTAGGAACTGGTTCAAGTAGAAAATCAGGTATCAACTCTGTTCAATGGCATATGGGACAAGATATTCCAGGTATCCCAAATAAAAGAACAGGTGGTGTTGTAATTGGAAATATTATCGCTCCTATTTTCTTTAACACAGCAGAAGATTCAGGTTGTTTACCACTTGAAGCAAATGTTGATGCTTTAGAAACTGGTGATGTAATCACAGTAAAACCTTATGATGGTGTAATTGAGAAAGATGGAAAAGTTGTAAGTGAGTTTAAATTAAACCCAAATACAATTACAGATGAGATGAGAGCAGGGGGAAGAATCCCACTTATTATTGGAAAAGGATTAACAGCAAAAGCTAGAGAAGCTTTAGGTCTGCCTGCTTCAGATATGTTCTTAACTCCTGATCAACCTGATGATGATGGGAAAGGATTTACACTAGCTCAAAAGATGGTTGGTAAAGCTTGTGGAATGACTGGTGTTAAACCAGGTGTTTACTGTGAGCCAATAGCTACAACTGTGGGAAGTCAAGATACAACAGGTCCTATGACAAGAGATGAGATAAAAGAACTTGCTGCACTTTCTTTTGGTGCTGATTTTGTTCTTCAATCATTTTGTCATACAGCTGCGTATCCAAAACCAGCTGATATTCAATTACAACATACTTTACCAGAATTCTGGACAAGTAGAAAAGGTTTTATCTTAAGACCAGGAGATGGTGTTATCCACTCATGGTTAAATAGACTTTGTTTACCAGACACAGTTGGAACTGGTGGAGATTCACATACAAGATTCCCTATTGGTATCTCATTTCCAGCTGGATCTGGACTTGTGGCTTTTGCAGGGGTAACTGGTATGATGCCACTTACTATGCCAGAATCTGTTCTTGTTAAATTTAAAGGGACAATGCAACCTGGAATCACTTTAAGAGATATGGTAAATGCTATCCCTCACCAAGCTATCAAAGATGGATTATTAACTGTTGAGAAAAAAGGTAAGAAAAATATTTTTGCAGGTAGAGTTTTAGAGATTGAAGGTCTTGAAGATCTTAAATGTGAACAAGCGTTTGAGTTATCTGATGCATCTGCTGAAAGAAGCGCAGCTGCTTGTACAGTTAAACTAAACAAAGAACCAATTATTGAATATCTAGAATCAAATATTGTACTTATTGATGAGTTAATAGCACAAGGTTATGAAGATAAAGCTACACTTGAAAGAAGAAGAGATAAGATGAAAGCTTGGCTTGCTAATCCAGAATTAATGGAAGCTGATGCAGATGCACAATATGCAGCTGTAATAGAGATTGATATGGATAAGATTACTGAACCAATTTTAGCTTGTCCTAATGATCCAGATGATGTAAAAACATTAACTGAAATAGCAGAAGCTGGTTTAAGAACTGAAATCGATGAAGTATTTGTTGGTTCTTGTATGACTAATATTGGATTATTTAGAGCCGCTGGTGAAGTATTAAGAGGAGAGGGTGCAACAAAATCTAAAATGTGGATTTGTCCTCCAACAAAAATGGATGAGAAAACTCTTCAAGAAGAGGGTTACTACTCTGTATTTGGTATGGCAGGGGCTAGAACTGAAATTCCTGGATGTTCATTATGTATGGGGAACCAAGCTTCAGTTGCACAAAATGCATTTGTATTCTCAACATCTACAAGAAACTTTGATAATAGATTAGGGAAAGGGAGTCAAGTTTATCTTGGATCTGCTGAACTTGCTGCTGTTGTTGCACTTAAAGGTGCATTACCTACAGCTGCAGAATATCTTGAAATTGTTGCAAACAAAATCAAGCCAGAAATGAGTGATGAGATTTATAAATATCTAAACTTTAATAAAGTTAGTAAAGATGAACTCTCTGCAATGGTTCAATAATAAAACTAAAATTAGTTAATAAAATTAAAAGCCCTACTATCTCTAGTAGGGCTTTTTTTATTCCACAAAATTCGTTACAATAGCAGGATAATCTTAATAACTGTATAGAAAAAGGTATATCATGCAACATCTTGTAGAGCAAAACTGGCACAGTATCTCATCTGATGAGATTATAGAGATTTTTCAAAGTGACATTAATGATGGATTAGGACCATTAAGTATAAAACATAAAGAGGAACAGTTTGGTAAAAACATCCTTGAAAATAAAAAAAGAGCTTCTCTACTAGAAAAGTTTTTTACACAATTTCACAATGCTCTTATCTATATTTTACTTGCAGCATCACTTATCACTGCTTATTTGGGTGAGTGGATAGATAGTGGTGTTATTTTTGGTGTTGTTATTATCAATGTAATTATAGGTTTTGTGCAAGAAGTAAAAGCACAAGAGGCTATAGACTCCTTAAAAAATATGATGACAACAGAAGCTATAGTTATAAGAGATGGCAAAAAAATATCTATTTCATCAGTTGATTTAGTCCCCGGAGATATTGTTCTTCTCGAGTCTGGGTCTAAAATACCTGCAGATATAAGAGTTATAAATCAAAAAGATATTAAAGTTGATGAATCAATGCTTACAGGCGAATCTGTAAGTGTCTCTAAAAACAGTGAACTTTATAAGCAAGATACAACTCTTAATGATAGAAAAAATATGTTATATTCTGGTACTTTTGTAACCTATGGTAGAGCAAAAGGTGTAGTTGTAGCAACTTCAAGTCATACTCAAATAGGAAAAATAGCTGATTTAATTGATAATACAGTATCACTTGAAACTCCACTTACTAAAAAAATATCCTATTTTTCAAAAGTATTATTAGTTATTATTCTTACACTAGCTGCATTAACATTCTTAATAGGTATTTTAAGAGAAAACAGTATTATAGATACTTTTATGGCATCTGTAGCTTTAGCAGTAGGTGCAATTCCTGAGGGATTACCTGCTGCTGTTACTATTACTCTAGCTATTGGGGTAAGTAGAATGGCAAAGATAAATTCTATTATTAGAAAACTTCCAGCTGTTGAAACATTGGGAAGTGTTACAACTATCTGTTCCGATAAAACGGGAACATTAACCCAAAATAAAATGACAGTTACAAATATATATTGTGGAAAAACATCTTATGAAGTTAAAGGAAATGGTTATGAACCAAAAGGTGATATTCTTATCAATAATGAAAAAGTAAAAGATTTTGATACAAATATACAGGAGGTGTTAAAAGCAGGGTATCTATGTAATGAATCTTACTTAGTTTCAAAAGATGGAACTTATAGTATTAAAGGTGATCCAACAGAGGGTGCTTTAATTGTAAGTTGTCTTAAAGCTGGATTCAATGAACATAACCTAGAAAATAGTTTCCCAAGGATTGATATCTTACCTTTTGAATCTGATAAACAATATATGGCAACTATAAATAAAGATAAACAAACAAACCAAAATACAATATTTATAAAAGGTTCAGTAGAAAAAATTTTAGAGATTTGTGACTTTGAAATAATAGATGATAAGAGTATCTCTTTAGATAAAGAGTTAATTCATAATCAAGTTACAAAATATGCAAGTCAAGGTCTTAGAGTTTTAGCATTGGCTCAAAAAGTTACACAACAAGTGCAAATAGATGAAAAAGAGCTACAAGATGGTTTTGTATTTCTAGGACTACAAGCTATGATGGATCCTCCAAGACAAGAGGCTATCCACGCTGTTCAAAAATGTCATAATGCAGGAATAAATATTATAATGATTACAGGTGATCATGCCTTGACCGCTTTTTCTATAGCGCAAATGATAACCATAGTCCCTAAAGATGCAAATTTTGAACAAAGTGTACTAAAAGGGAGTGAACTTTTTAATTTAAGTGATGAGGAGCTTATAGAAAGAGTATCTACAGTTAAAGTTTTTGCAAGAGTAGAACCTGAACAAAAGTTACGAATAGTAGATGCTCTACAAGCCAGAGGTGAAGTGGTAGCCATGACAGGTGATGGAGTTAATGATGCTCCAGCATTAAAACAAGCAAATATAGGAATTGCTATGGGGCAAGGTGGAACTGAAGTAGCAAAAGAGGCTTCCGATATGATACTGAGTGATGATAATTTTAGCTCCATTGAAAGAGCTGTAAAAGAGGGGAGAAATGTATTTGACAATCTTGTGAAGTTTATTACTTGGACGCTCCCTACTAACCTTGGTGAGGGACTTGTGATACTGTTCTCAATTATGCTAGGTGTTACTTTACCAATTTTGCCATTACAAATTTTATGGATCAATATGTCAACAGCAATTTTCCTAGGGTTGATGCTAGTTTTTGAAGCAAGTGAAATAAATATTATGGATAGAGTTCCAAGAGATCCCAAAGAACCTATTATGACAAAAGTTATGGTTACACAAATGTTAGTGGTTGGATTTTATATGCTTGTAACCTCTTATGCTATGTTTAGTTATATGCTCACAATTGGACATAGTATAGAGTATGCAAGAACTGTTGCTGTTAATATTTTTGTGTTTATTGAGATTTTTTATCTATTTAGTTGTAAACAATTAGAGTTGTCTGTTTTTAAAACAAATTTATTGGATAATAAATTTTTACTACTAGGAGTAGGTTTTATGGTATTATTACAACTGTTATTTACCCATACTACATTTATGAATAATGTTTTTAAAAGTGAACCTTTAGAGTTAACAACTTGGCTAACTATTATAGCTATATCATTTTGTGTTGTTTTAGTTGTTGAGATAAAAAAAATAATAGAATTTAAAATCAATCGATTTTAAATCCTTATTTGATATAATACAAACTTTATTTTAAGGATAGCATATTGAACAGATACGGTATAGATATTTGGGGTGATGATAACTTCATAATTGATAAGGATGTGGTAAGATTAAACTATGAGTCAAAACCTGCGTTAATAGATATAGTCAAAACAATAAGAGATGAGGGTAATACAGGTCCTTTGATACTAAGATTTCCACACATCACAAAAAAACAAATAGAGAAACTATATGGTATTTTCAATGATACAATAGAAGAATACAAGTATGCTTCAAAATTTTATGCGGTATTCCCATTAAAAGTTAATCAGTTACCAAACTATATATTACCAATGTTAGAAAATAGTTCCCACTTAAACTACGGATTAGAAGCTGGTAGTAAAGCAGAATTATTACTGGCTATGGCATATAATAATAAAAATGCACCAATTACTGTAAATGGTTTTAAAGATAAAGAGATGATAACTCTTGGTTTTATAGCAAAAAATCAAGGACATAATATAACTTTAACTATAGAGGGACTTAATGAACTAGAAACGATTATAGATGTTCACAATGAACTACAAATCCCTTGTCCAAGTATTGGGTTAAGAGTTCGACTCCATAGTTCAGGAAGTGGCACATGGGCAAAAAGTGGTGGGATTGATGCAAAGTTTGGATTGAGTTCTACAGAGATTCTTGAAGCCTTTGATATGTTAAAAAGAAATAATTTAGTCGATTCACTTAAAATGATCCATTTTCATATAGGTTCTGCTATGGAAGCTATTGCACCACTAAAAAAAGCACTTAAAGAGTCAGGACATATCTATGCAGAGCTTATAAAAATGGGAGCAACATCTTTAGATGCCATTAATATTGGTGGTGGTCTAGCTGTAGAGTATTCCGCTTATGAAAGAGTAACTCAATATAGTTTAAAAGAATTTGCGAGTGATGTTTTATTTACATTAAATGATATTGCCTCAAAAAATGGGGTGAAAGTTCCAAATATTTTTACAGAGTCTGGAAGATTTATCTCTGCACCTAGTTCAGTGTTGATTGCACCTACACTTGAACTTTTTACAAGTGAATACAATGAAACTAACTTACGATTAAAAGAGAAAAATCCTCCAATAATAGAGGAGTTAAATCTTTTATATAGAGATATAAACAATGAAAATGCAAAAGAGTATATGCATGATAGTTTAGAGCATCTTGAATCAGTTTTAACACTTTTTGATTTAGGTTATGTTGATCTTAAAGATAGAAGTAATGCGGAAGTTTTAACACATCTTATTATCAAAAAAGCGATTAGTCTAAAAGATCATAGAAACGATAAAGAGTTACGAAATCTTGATAATAAAATTCAAGAAAAATATCTTTTGAACTTCTCAATATTCCAATCACTACCTGATTTTTGGGGAATAAACCAAGAATTTCCAGTGATGCCTTTATCACATTTAGATAAAAAAGGAACAAGAAGTGCAAATATATGGGATATAACTTGTGATAGTGATGGGGAGATCCCATTTGACTCAAGAAAACCATTATATCTTCATGATATAGATTTAACTCAAGAGGATTATTTTTTAGGATTTTTCTTAGTTGGTGCATATCAAGATATTTTAGGGATGAAGCACAATCTATTTAGTTCTCCATCAGAGGTTAATATTATCTTTGAAGATGGAAAGATGAAGTTAGATAAGTTTCTAAAATCTCAAAGTATTATTGAGATATTTGATGATTTAGACTATAATTCAGCAGATATTTTAGAAAGATTACTATCTACAACCCAAGAGGAACATCTAAAAGATATTCTAATGGATTATATTAATGACAATAGCTATTTAAAAACAATAGCAATAAAAGGATAAGACTATATGAATTTATGGAGTTTAATAAAAGAGGATTTTTCAGTTCCTAGAAAAAATGACCCGGCATTACACTCTAAAATTGAGCTTATTTTTAACTACCCTGGTATTTGGGCAATAGTAAATTATAGAATATCCAATAGACTCTATAAAAAAGGTTTTAAAAGATTATCGAGAGTTTTAAGTGGAGTTTCTCAACTCTTTACAAATGTAGATATTCACCCAGCTGCTACTATAGGTAGAAGAGTATTTATCGATCATGGTTTTGGTGTGGTTATTGGACAAACAACAATTATAGAAGATGATGTTTTGATATACCAAGGGGTAACTTTAGGTGGTGTAAGCTTAAGTCCTGGGAAAAGACACCCTACAATTGGTAAAAATAGTGTTATAGGAAGTGGTGCTAAAGTTTTAGGAAATATCTCTATTGGAGAAAACTGTAAAATAGGAGCAAACTCTGTTGTGGTTAAAGATGTACCTTGTAGTTCAACAGCAGTTGGTGTTCCTGCTAGAATAGTGCGAAGAAAAGATGAGGATTGTACAGAACAATCTCAACTAAATCACAATGAATTACCAGATGTATCTCAAGAGATGTTCGCCTATATGCTTAAAAGGGTTGCTGTTATTGAACATGCACTTAAAGAGCATGATGGAATTGATGTTTCAGGAGAAGATAAAGCGTTAGAGGATATTTACGAAAACTTTATCACTGCTATGAAAAAAGAAGATTAGTACTTTTTTATGACACTAATACTACTAGGAATCCTTACAGGTCTTATGTCAGGTTTTTTTGGTGTAGGTGGAGGGACTATTTTAGTTCCATTACTATTACTATATGGTTTTGAGATGAAAAGTGCTGTTGCTATCTCTATTATGCAGATGATTTTTAGTTCTATTTATGGAAGCTTTTTAAATAGTAGAAAAAATAAAGATATATTAAAAGATGGTGTTACTATTGGTATTGGTGGCTTTTTAGGTGGAAGTTTAAGTGGAATTATAGTTCCAAATGTACCAGGAATTTATCTAAAATATATATTTATTGTTGTCATTATATTTTCAATCTATAGAGTTGCGATAACTTCAACTTCTACCCCTTGTGGTACAAAAACAAGAAATAAATTTGTTTTAATATTTGTAGGGTTTATTATAGGTATGATTGCTATGAGTATAGGTATTGGAGGTTCAGTTATACTTGCACCTATACTTGTAGGATATATGCTTTACAACCTTAAAGACGCAGCATCTTTGGGACTATTTTTTGTAATATTTAGTTCAATTGCTGGTTTTATTAGCCTTAGCCTTGCTGGACATATGCATTATGAAGAGGGACTTATAGTTGGATTAGCCTCATTGATTGGTGTATATGTGGGGATTAAGTTAAAAAACATCATTAATATAAAATATTATAAGCAATTAATGTTATTTTTATATAGTATAATTTTAGTATCAGTGATTTACAAAATTTAAAGGAGTTTATTATGAAACAGACATTTATAGTTCAAAATGTAAAATGTGGAGGTTGTGCAAACACTCTAAAAAAAGCACTCAAAGATGAGTATGGTGAAGTGGAAGTAAATCTAGAAAAAGAACCAAGAGAGATAACTTTAGAGCTTGAAGATGATAAAAAAGAGAATCTAAAACTAAAGCTGAGAAGTTTAGGTTATCCACTAGCTGATGATGAACTTTCACCATTACAAAATGTAGGTGCAAAAGCAAAAAGTTTTGTATCTTGTGCTATTGGGAAAATGGATTAAAGATACAAACAAGTAATATAAACATAAGAAAGATATCTAGTCTTATTTGAAAATCAAGTGATTTTTTTATGTCACTTGTTTCTATAATTTTTTTACCATCTCCAAAGTAAGGCTTATGTTTTATAACTCCAAAATAAGAAGTATCCCCACCAAGTTTTAAACCTAGGCTTAGTGCCATAGCAGATATAGGGTATCCTGCATTTGGACTTTCGTGAAGTTTTCCATATTTACTAAAATGTAACAGTGCTTTTTTACTAAGAAATAGGGTAGATATTATAATAGCTGTAATTCTTGATGGGATATAATTGACTATATCATCTAGTATCGCACTTATTTTGCCAAACTTTTCATATCTTGGATTTCTATATCCCACCATAGAATCAAGGGTATTAATAGCTTTGTAGATAAATAAACCAACAATCCCAAACATTAAGAGATAAAACAAAGGTGCTATAACACCATCGCTTAGATTTTCACTATAAGTTTCTATGGCTGCTTTATTTATATCACTTTGAGATAGGTTTTGAGTATCTCGGCTTACGAGGTATTTTATATTTTGAGGATTTTGAATAATATCTTTGACACTCTCATACAACATATTTGAAGCTATCCCAAAAGAGGCTAAAAAAGCTAGAATAAAAACATTGTCAATAAAATAATCAAAAGTAAAAGTTATGATAAACACAATAAGTAGAAGTGAAATAGTAAGCATAGCACCTCTTAAAATACTATCTTTATAAAAATGTTTTTCAAAAAATAAAATAAAATCACCCATAAAAACAATAGGATGTTTGAGAAATTTGAATTCTCCAAAGATTTTATCTATTATATAAGCAATAAGTGTCAGTTCAACGAACAATTTTTTGTAAACTCTTTTCTAAAATCTCTAAATCTTTTTGACTTTTTACCGCAATGCGTACAAAACTTTCATCTAAAAAGTCAAAGTTTGAACAATCTCGCACCATAATTTTATAAGGTTTTAAAAATTCTTGAAAAGTAGGGGCATCGATAGTTTTTAGTTGTACCAATATAAAATTAGCATCCGAATCTATGATATGTTGTGTATATTTAAAATTTTTAATTATTTGTTTGAGATATTCTTTGTTTGTTATATTCACAGCCTTTGATATTTTAGAAAAGTTTTCATCTTTTAAAGCGTGTTGTATATAATGACTATCAAACTGTGATATTTTCCAAAGTGGTTCGCAGGCTTTGAGTTGTTTTATATTTTCACTATTTGAAACTACAACACCTAGTCTAATCCCCGCACTACTATAAAACTTTGTCATAGATTTGAGTATATAAAGCTTATCATAGTGTTTTAGATACTCTCTAGAGGATTTATGATTTGTAAAATCCAAAAATGATTCATCTATGAGTATAGTACAGTTTTTTTTCATCCAAGAGTCCATAAGCTTCTCTATATCATAAAAACTCCCCTCAGGAGTAGTAGGATTCACAAATACTACTAAAGAGCCTTCTGATACCTCTTTGTGAAGTTCTGTGAAGCGATTTATTAGCTCAATATTGTAGTTGAGCCTTGTAGCTGCTTTTTTGTATTCTAAATATGCTGGACTATAAATATTTACAGTAGTAGTACTAAAGAGGCGAAACAAACTAAATATAGCACTACTACCACCATTAAACAGCTCCATTTCAGAACTTTCAATATTATAAAGCTCTCCTATAGTGTTATAAAGGATATCATAAGTAGGATAAGCAGAGATATCTAAACTATTAAAATCAAAGCTTATCTCTGGTTTTAGGAAGTTTATATTTGAAGAGAGATCAATTACTTCATCAACACTACAACCAACCTGTGATGCAAAAGCTTCTACATCCCCACCATGTTTAAAATTCATATATTTTCCAATCTTTCTATCAACTCTTTATAGTTTCTATTATCTAAATATCTTTTTGTAGCATAATATACCAAAGCATATTTAATATACTCTTTAAACTCAACTAATGGCATATCTAACTTATACGAAGAGAGCAGGGCATTAATCTTCTCATAGTTGGGGGTATCATTATCAAAACACCAAGAACTAGCAATAACAGCTAAATCAAAAACAAAATCACCATTGCAAGCTTCACTAAAATCATACACTCCACTTAACTCATCATTTTGCCATTTCACATTATCAGGAAAAATATCTCCATGAATAATGCCATCATTTTTTAATTCTATATCTATATCTTCAAGATAGTTTTGTAATATACTTATTCCCCTTTTTGACAATACATAATTTAAGCTATTTTTATCAAATAAATTGGTGTTATTTGATACTAATTTAGCTGTTTTCATATGTAAGTCCTTAAGAAAGAGGGCAGTCTGCTTTATATGTTTTATCTCTGGTTTGTATATACTATTGCCAATTATTTGTTCATAAAGTATACAATTATACCCTTTGAGTATAATATGCTCTACATATTGTATAACACTTAATTCCCTAATTGTATTTAACAGATTTATTTCATCCTCTATATTATAGTGAGGTTCATCATAAATCTTTAGTACATACTTATCCCCCAATAAGTATACACTACTTTGAGCACCATCAATTGTTTCTATAAGAGGAAAGTTTCTATAGTATTTTGGTAAATCTTTTTGAGTAATTTTTATTTTTACACCCAACTTACAACCTCTTCAAATTCTTTTTTCTTTTCCCATTGTAAAGTTTCTAACTCTGGAATATCTAAAAATTGTTTCGTATAACCAACACAAAGATATCCTATAAGTTTGTATTCATCACTTACTTGGAGTGTTTTTTGTACTTTTTTATGATTGATGATACTTACCCAACCTATCCCTATATTAAGACTACGAGCCATAAGCCACATATTTTGAATAGCACAAACAACACTATACTCACCCATTTTTTGTGAGCTTGTTTGTCCTAAGACTTTTTTTATAGGCTTTTTATAAAATACTGCGATATTTAGAGGGGTTTCTTTGATACCTTCTAATTTTAGTGAGCTGTAAAGTTCTCTTTTTTTGAAGTGTTTTTTACTTTTATCGTAGGATTTTTTGAAGTTATTGTAGATTTTATTTTTAATCTTTGCATCTTCTATAACCATAAACTTCCAAGGCTGAGAAAAACCTACTGAGGGTGCATGGATACCAGCATTTAAAATAGCAGTTATATCTTGCTTTTTAATCTTTTTAGATAAGAAGTTATTCCCTCTTACATCGCGGCGGTGTAGAATTATATCACTTAATATTTTTGCTTGTTTTTTAGTAAATATCATTATTACTTGATTGTTGTATTACTATCTTGAGAAAAAACTTGATTAATTTTTTCCCTTTTTTCAGTATACATATCATTCCCCTTGAAGAGGTAAAAAAATGCAACTGCTGCTAAAAATATCCAAAATAATATATCTTTTAATTTCATGTTGATTCCTGTTGTTGTTTATCGTTGAGTGTTTTACCTAATATCATTTAAAATTTTTGTTTAATTAATGTTATATTATTTCTAAACATAGTATGCAAGTAGGTACCAAAAACATTTTTATCTTCATTTGCCCAGCTTCCAGTTTTTCCCTCACCCTTTGGTTGTTTAGATAATATATCAAAGCCTTTGCTATCATCAATTGCTTTGGTATAATGAAAACTGTGCCCTTTTATACAAGCTTCGTTGTAGTAGTAGCCAAGTCTAGTAAATCTTTTTTCTAAAGTAAAATTCACATCTAAAATACCACTCATACCTTTTTCATTCACTCTGTTTCCAAGATACAAAAGCCCTGCACACTCTGCATATATCTTTTTTGTAAGACTATGATTGATAAGTGAGTTTTGAAACTTAGTAGAGTTTTTTATCTTTTCGTAGGCTTTATCGCTCTCTACATAGCCACCGCAAATATACACTATATCTGTGTCTTTTGGTATCTCTTCATCTTTTGTAGCACTTATTATTGTGACTTTTTCAAATACTGTTTTAAAAAACTCTAGATTATCATGGTATAGAAAAGAGAAGTTTTCATCATTGACTATAGCTAGATGTTTGTTTTGTTTTTCTAAAATCTCAAAAGGATAATCTTGATTTTTTTTCTTATTTCTTTTCCCTATACTTTCTAAAGCTTTTAAATCTATATGTTCTAAAACCTCTTTACTTATTTGTTCTATTTTGGATAGATCGTTTAGATCAAGCCCAAGATGTGTATCGCTTAAGCTTTTAATATCATTTTGAATCCAACCTACAACGACTATATCATCAAAATCTTTTAGTATTTGTTGTTTAATAAGCTCATAATGCCTTGTAGAGGATATTTTATTTAATATCACAGCTTTTATAGTGTTATCTTGCTTATAGCTTTTTAGACCCTTTAAAACAGCACTAACTGTGATATAGCTTCCACTTCCATCAAGAAGTAAAACTGTTGGTATGTTTAAAAGCTTTGAGAGGTCATAGGCGCTACTTTTTTTATCACTTCCATCATAAAACCCCATAACACCCTCACAAATAGAGACTTTTTTATCACTATAGTGGTTATAAAGCCATTTTATTTGCTTTTCGTTCATCATAAATCTATCAAGATTAATACTAGGTGTTCCAGATACTTGTTTATGAAACTGCGGGTCTATATAATCAGGTCCTATCTTAAATGGACGCACCGAATCTTTATAATGATAAAGTAGGGCTGTAGTAAGGATTGTTTTGCCTTGATTGGAAGCGATGGCACTTATACAAAAGTTTAACATCTATATTAATTCACCTTGAGTATCATATTTATTTAAGTATCCTCTTGGAGTGAGTACTAAGCCATTTTTTGTAAGTCGTGTATTTGAATTACAAATTATTATCATAGTATTCATTCCCACTTTTTCATGGGCTATACCTTGCTCTATTAGTTCTATTGTAGTAGTGATAGTTATACCTTCTTTCTCATCTCTTCCTACATTTTGAGCAATTATGGCGATTTTTTCATCAACCTCACTTAATCTTGCTAAAAAATTTTGATATGGTTGAATCCTTTTTTTTGATTTTGGATTATAAATACCTATTACAAAATCACATTCTAGGGCGTATTTTACCCTTTTATCTATTAGATTTATATCTGTAAGCCTATCAGAGAGTGAAATAATAGCAAAATCACCCGAAACAGGTGCTCCTACTTTTGATGCAGCTGCTAAAAAAGAAGTAACCCCAGGAATTGAAATAAGTTCTATCTCATCCCATAAGTTTTTTTCATCTATTAATTCCACTATAAGTGTAGCCATACCGAAGACATTTGCATCGCCATTTGAGATGATACAAGTGGTTTTACCGGACTTTGCTGATTCTATAGCTTGATTACATCTTTCAATCTCATGTGTCATCCCAGAAGTATAAATCTCTTTTCCCTCAAGTAGTTCATTTAATTCTTTTGCATATTTTGTATAAGAGACAACCACTTCACACTCATCTAAAGCTTGTTTTGCATCAGGTGTGATATAGTGTATTCCACCAGCACCACTACTTACTATATATAATTTATTCATATTTTACATCGCTCCTGCTATTGTTATTTTTTTCTCATAAACCTCTTTAGGTATTATTAACTCTCTATACTTTGAAATTAATAGCCCTGATGGTTCAGCAACACCTTTTAGTCCAAAAAATTTGGTTGCTTGTGATGGACTAAATTCACCCTCTAAACTATTTATTTGATTTTCATCAAAAAACTTTATTGCAAAGTTATATTTATTTGCAAACTTTAAAAGCCCCTTTTCATCTTTTTTTGCTTCAAATGAAGCTATATTTTCTATCTGTTCTTTCTCTAAATTATATTTATCTAAAAACCATATAAAAGCTTTCTCTATATTTTCAAAACTTGTATCTCTATTACACCCAACTCCTAAATATATTTTAGGTTTTAAATGCAAATTATCATTACTATGGTTAAAAGGGTTGATGATAACTGTATTTTTATCTATATCAGCACTACTTGATACCAACTCTAAATTTGCTTTATCTTCAATAGTTTCAAAGATACTTTTATAACTATATACTTTGACTTTTTGTTTGTTTATCAATCGATTTGAGATATTTGCTAATTTATGAAGATTTTCTATTTTCATATTGTACTTTTTTGCAAACATATCAAATGCAAATACTTTTACTTGATCCGTTGCTGTTGAGATGAAGTTTATACAACCATCTATTTTTTGGGCTATAAGATCACTTAATTCATTTGCACCACCTATATGACCACTAAGAAGCGGTATCACTTTTGATAAATCAATACTCATCACCAATATAGCAGGGTCAGTTGCTTTTGACTCTAAAAGTGGGGCTATTTTTCGTACAACTATCCCCATAGCTAAGATACATATGATTGCATCATATTTTTTCCAACCATTTTCTAAAACAGTATCGATTTTTTCATAAGTAAGAAGATTGTCAAAGTTATGGTCTAAACCTTTTTTACCATAAATATCAACTTCATATTCATTAAGATATTCACTAAGTCTTACTGCACTATTTAAACTAGGTTGATTTATAGATATTATTGCTATTTTTAACACTTTTTATCCTCTAACTCTTTTATCAGTGGTTTTACATAAAGATGTGATTCTTCTGTCTCTTTTTGATGTAAATAGTCTCCAAAAAGTATAAGTGCTACACCTTTTATATGAGATACTTTATCTTCTATATTACTGATTGTTCCTTTGTAAATTTGTTCCTCTTTCCAAGTAGCTTTTTCTACTACCCAACAAGGAGTATCTGCACTATATCCTAGCTTTAAGGCTGTCTTTTTTAATTTTTTAATTAATAAAATTGAAAGATAAAAAGCAAGTGATGAATTCTTACAAGCTAAGATATTCTCCAGTTTCTCAGGATTTGGTGTTTTACCCTCAATTCTTGTTAAAATAATAGTTTGAGAAACACCAGGGATAGTATACTCTATACCCAAAGAAGCAGCAGCTCCAAAAGCAGCAGTAATACCTGGTATTACACTATATTGTATATTTTGCTCTTTTAGGTATTCTATTTGTTTAGCAATAGTTGAGTAAATAGAAGGATCTCCTGTATGAACTCGTGCTACTATTTTATCTTTATGTGTTGTTAAAAACTCAAATATTTCAGGGTATTTCATCCCTTGGCTATCTACTACTAAAGCATCATTTTTACACCAACTTAACACCTCTTTTGGAACTAATGAACCTGTATAAAGAACAACATCGGCAATTTTGAGTATATTCATAGCTTTTACTGTTACAAGTTCAGGATCACCAGGTCCTGCTCCGATAAAATATATCATTTTTCTTCCTTTATTTTAAATATTTTTATTTGAAATAATTGTCTCTCAGGCTCTACTAAATCAAGTTCTCCTTTATATGTAGTTAGACTTATTGAGTGTACTTCATACTCTATATTTGATTCATTTAAAATTGTATGCATTAAAGCAAGATGTTTTAATGTTATTGCATTTATTAACATTATCCCATCATTTTCTAGTCTTCTATAAAGATATGGAAGTTTTTTTATAACTTCTTCACCACCACCTCCTACAAAAATTCGTGATGGATTTTCTTCTAAACTTTCAAATTTATCTTGTGCTTCTCCTACAAAGAGTTCACAATCTACAATATGATGATTGGTTAAATTATTTTTAATATTAACTATTCTCTCTTCATTTTTTTCAAAAAATATTGTCCTAGTTTTGTATCTATTATATGCTTCTATACCGCAAGAGCCACTTCCAGCTCCTATATCCCATAAAAGTTGATTTGGTTCTAAATCTAAGTTTTGAAGGGATAATTGTCTTTTATATTTTTTTGTTATCATCCCTCTTTGTGTATCAAAATCAATATCTTCACTCAGACCATTTGATGGTTTAAAAAGTCTTTTGATAAGTAGTACATAGGGCTGTGATAAATCAAAGGCTCTATAGTCAAAGCCAAATATATCAATTTGCTCAATAACTTCATCTTCATAGCCTAGTTTATACCCTATAGTTACTTCTATATCATTTTTATTTAAATAGTTCACAGCTTTAGAAATCTTATCACAAGAGTCTTTATCACAAAGAATAAAGGTATAAATATTTGTTAAAAACTTTGACAAATCAATATCTTTTCGTCCATGGAGTGAGATAGATTCTAAACTAGCTTCACCTATAAACAATTTTTCCATCATATAATCTTTTGATGAAGTATTATTAATAAGCGTTACTTTATCTTTTAGTATTAAATTTGCGATAAGTGTCCCTGCACTAAAAAAGAGGGGACTTCCTGTCACTACATAAAGAATATTTTCTTTTGCATAATTTTGAAAAATATACTCTTTTATCTCTTTAAATTTTAGTTTTAATATATTCTTTGCTTCTAGTTGAAAGTTTATATCACAAAGAATTGTGTCATACTTTTTTAAATCAATAGTAATGTTATCAAAATTATATGCACCCATTCCATTTCCTACAATTGTTACCATCCTAATACATCCTTTTGTTCTAGTATTATTGCTTTTACATTAGATTTTTTATGCCATAGCTTTATTTGTTCATTTGCTTTTTGAGTTATCATAGTATAAAATTTCTCTAAAAGTCCAACTTTTTCAAGCTCTTGTGATATCCCTTTTACTGTCAAGGTTGATTCTATATCAACCTCATAATCTAGTTCTTCTTTAATATCTTTTTGGAGTAATTCAAAGTCTATAACTCCAAAACGATTATGTGTATTTTTAAAGCCTTGATAAACTTTTGTCATTTTACCTATACCACATAAAAAAACCACTTCATTTACATTCAAATCAACAGCTAATTCAATAGAATCATATATAAAATTACCAATTTCAATAATAGCTTCTTCATTTGAATGCTTTTTTGCTACTTCAAAAGCTGAATTACCTAATGTAAAATATAAAGTATTATATTCATTTTTAACAGCAAACTCTATCTCAGTTTTTACAGAATCTATATAAGCTGAACTTGATATAGGTTTTACAATCCCTTTTGTTCCCAAAATTGATATACCACCCATAACTCCAACTTTTGAATTTGCTGTTTGTCGTGCGATATTTTCACCATCTGTTACACTAACACTACAGCATAAATCTAAATTTTCATACCCTTGAGTTATCTCATTAAAAGCTTCAAATATAGCATCTCTTGGAGCTGGATTAATTGCTGGAAAATTTGGTGCTATTTTTAAACCTTTTTTAGTAACAACACCTACACCTTCTCCTGCATACAGTGATAGTTTATTTGAACCTGATATATATGTAGAGGGTTGATGCTTAATGTTGTTTAGTGTTAAATCTTTACTATTAGTACTGATAGTTACAATTATTTCACATCCTTTTGTTACATCTAAATCATCATTATCCATTTTATTTGTTTTTGATATTGACAATTCTTTTATA
The DNA here is from genome assembly GCA_021107755.1 of Arcobacteraceae bacterium. Taxonomy (GTDB): domain Bacteria; phylum Campylobacterota; class Campylobacteria; order Campylobacterales; family Arcobacteraceae; genus JAIOSF01. The sequence continues at coordinate 64,610 of JAIOSF010000013.1, read as the reverse complement.
GTTAAAAAACAATACAATGCAGACCTAAATATTATATAGGTATGTGCACCTGTTGTATAGCCTTTTCTTAGTTGTTTTTCTGACATTTTTTATATTCTATAAACTGATTTGCCCAACTGCAAGCTTTTTTGGGATTTATGGTATTGATATTATTGACACTAACCATTATATCTCCATCATCTCTTGTACAAGGGTGGATAAAACTACTTAAACTTGGATTTGATAATACATTTACCATCTTAGTTTTTAGAAGTTTTTCCACCATATCATTGTTTTTTAGAGGAATACCAATATATATTAAATCAAATGGTTCAAAAAACGCTTCATTTAACTCTTCAAAACTTTCATGTATTTTTTCTATATGTTCATCTAGTTTACACAAAAACTGATCTGCTACAACTGTTATGTGACAGGGATGATTTGATAAAACTCTTAATTTTATCTCACAAGCCTTACCAGCTCCTATAATAAGAACTTTTTGTTTTTTAGTTACAATAATTGGAAGCATTTATAGTTTCCCCCACAAAAATAATAGCTGGTGTAAGAGTTTTAATATCACTGAAAAACTCCTCTTTTTGGTTACTTATCTTTTCTAGTGTTGATACTATTTTTTTAGCCTCTTTCTTTGTACCGTTGCTTAATATAGCTATTGGCATAGAACTTGGAAAATCTTTTTGAAGTAAATTATTTACTATTTTTTCTAAATTATGTATTCCCATCATAATTACAAGATTTTCCCTTGGGTGAAAAGTTGTTACTATCTCATCAAAAATCTCTATATCATGACCTGTAATAGTTCTATACGAGTCACTATAAGCTCTATCAATAGATGGTATCATAAAGCTTTCAGGAACACTTGTAGTAGAACTCACTCCACTTATAATAACTGGTTCAAACCCAGCTTCAACTATAGCTCGTACCTCTTCATATCCTCTACCAAATACAAAAGGTGTTCCACCTTTAAGTCGAACAACTATCTTGTATTCTTTTGCATATTCTACTATTAAACTATTTATCTCTTCTTGTTTTTTTAGATGATGGTCTTTTCTTTTCCCTACATTGGTTTTTATTACATCTTTTTTACAAAAATCTAAAATTTTCTCATTTACAAGGGCATCATACAAAACAACATCTGCAACTTCTAGTATTCTTAGAGCTTTTAGTGTAAGAAGTTCAACATCTCCAGGACCTGCTCCTACTAAATATACTTTTTTACTCATCTAATCCACTCATTGGTACTTGTTCATAAGATAACTCATCAAGTGGTTTATCTGTGCTTAAATCCAAAAATAACTCTTTCCATTTTATATCATCAAATTTATGAATATTTTTTAGCCAAATATTATTATTTTCTAAGTTTCCATTTGCTTTTGTATTTTCAAAAGCTACAGCAACTTGTCTAAATCTACAAGCGCCAAAACAATTAGTTCTTGATATTTTTATACGATTTTTCCCTTTATGAAGTTGTAACTCTTTTAAAATACCTCTTAACCTTCCCGCTAAATCATCATCTTTTTGTGCTTTTGAACATCGTTCACCATCGCAAATAAAAATCTGTGTTTTAAAAAACATAATAGGTTTATCTGGGTCTAGCTTTTTTGGTTTACAGGTAAAGCCTTCAAGTACTTCACTCCCCATTGTATTATAAGTTTTATTTTCCATTATACTTATCTTTACCATCAAAATCTTTGATTAATTTATATGTGGCATGAAGAGTAGCAACCGTCATAGTAGAACTACCAAATCTTCCCTCCATAATAACAGCAGGTATATCAAAATGTTCACAGAATCTTTTTCCATAATCTTTTGACTCTACAACATTTACAAATCCTACAGGAAATAGTAGAAATGCTACATTTTTAAGGTCAACTTCCTCATCAAGTAGAGTATTAATCGCTGCGTAGATAAAAGTAGGGGCATTCCCACAAGCAAGTATAATTGGCTCATTTTTGTGTTTTTTGATCGCTTCTACAACAGCAGCGTAACTTCTTGTTGTTTTATTTTTTTCTGCCATTTCATAAGTAAATGGTTCGTTTATATAACAAACCACTTCATTATCATAAGTTTTTAGATAGAAGTCACTCAAACCAACTTTTATCATATTGACATCCACTATTATTTTGGCTTTATTTTTAAGTAACTCTTGAATTCTAACAATTGCATTGTCTGTGAAAAAAATATTTTCTAAAACTTCCTCAAAACAAGTAGTTGTATGGATAAGTCTACTTATCACTTCTAATTGATTTTTATTAAATTCTTTTGCTTTTGGATACTCCTGAAGTTCTTTTTCAATCATCTCAAATGACTTTACAGATATATCAGCACCAATATTTATAGGTGGTTGTTCTTGTTTAAATTCCATTATTTCTCTCTCTTTATAAAATCTATCATTAGTGTCATATATTTTCGCACTTTTTCTAGTTTCCCTTTTTGGATATTTTCACCCTCAAAATTTAAATTTTCAAAAGTGTATAGTGTCCCATTCTCATTTATATCATCAGTTTTCATACCAATTTTTGGTCTCATATATACTTTTGTACTAGGAACTTCTTTACCAATTAGGGGTATAAGTTCAAATCTATTATCACCTAAACAAAGAGGCTTTTTCACCTTTGATGAAGCATAAGAAAAAGAAGTTATACCAGCTATTACAACACTATTTTTATAGAGTTTTTTATCTTGTTTTTTGATAATATCAAGTAGATAATAAACCGTACTATAAACAGCAGCATCTCCTAATGTTACAAAAGAAACACTATCATATTTATCAATACTATCAACTAAAATATCAACTTGATATTGCCAATCTTTTTTCTTGAAGTTCATAGGAGAATATACAGGGATAATTGGTTTGTCAAAACCATATTCATTCATTAAGTCTTTGACAATTTTATAAGTAATTGACTTTTCAAAGCTATGATCTTCACTTTTTGTGGGGATACATATAGCACCACAATATTGTAGTGCTTTTAAAGCTTGAATAGTTACAAGTTCCCAATTAGCAGGTCCTAAAGAGACCATATATAGTTTTGTTTTGTTTTTAGTGGCCAAGTTTAGTTATCTCTTCTTGTATGTTATTGATTATTATCTTTACTATTGTTGGTATCTCTAATAAATTAAATTTTTCATCTGCTGTTGTACTTTTTACAATTTTAGATTTAAAGTGTTCGTTTAGTTCATCTTTTATCTCTACCATATCTTTTATATAATGATTTCCACTTACAAGCAACATAGGTACAACTTGTACTTTTTTTACCCCATCTTTTTTCATTTTTGCTATAAGCTCACCTTTGATAGCAAAAAATGGGAAAGCACCCTCTAATGAACAAGCATAGTTTAAATCTCTTTTTTGTTCAAGATATTTTGCACTGTATGCAACTGACTCAAGTCCACCAAGTTCTAGTTTTGGAGTTCCATGTATCACATAAAGATTTGCTGTATCTTTTTTACTAATAGTTTCATCAAGTTCTTTTAGAAATAGGGTAGTGTCTTTTGTTCGTGTAAGGATTGCATTTGATAATCTAATATTTGAAAAAGAGAAGTTTTTAAAACCTTCAACAGTTTTTTTCAATAATTCATGCTCACAAGCTGGAAAAAGATTTACAGATGCTACGATAATGTTTTTATATCCTATCATATCCACATCAGCCATAGTTTGAGCCAAGGTTTTATAATCAAACCCTTTTTTTAATAGGTCTTTTAAAACCATTCTTGAACTTACTGCAAGAAAAATATCTATACCTTTAAATTCTTTTTCTATAATTTTTTTTAATTCTAAATATTTTTGTTGTTCTATTACAGAGCCAAAAACAGATAGAATAATTGCTTTGTCTTTTTTGTAATGTCTATATCTTTTCATAGTATAATGCCTTAAAAATTTGGTGTGATTCTTTATGAAAGTAAAAGAGTAAGGAGTTCTCCTTACTCTTAAAACTAAGCTTTTGCTGGATTATAAAGTCTTTTTTCTACAAAAGAACTATTTTCTAAACTACTAAGTGTTTTTGCCCCTGCTAAAACTGCTAAGTCAATAAGTGGTTCTAAAATTACTACACTCATATAAGCTAAACCAAAACTAGAAACAGCAGCTAAATTTTCAGCACCAAAACCTTGTCCAAATAATGCCCAAAATGCAACCCAAGCAACAATACCACCTTGATATGCTACTGATAATTTAAGAGTATCTTTGTATTGGATATCTTTATATGCTATATTTTGAGGTATTATTTTTTTTGCTAAATAGCTCATCCCAAATAATGGCATAAGTAAAGTTGTTACATTAATACCATACTGAGGTAAATCAAATTGTGCAAAAAACAACCCTTGAACTAAAAGACCAAGTGCCAAACCAAATGCTGCTGGTGCTGCTCCAAATATTAAAAATATTGTAGAACCTAAGATTAGATGAACTTCTGATACACCTATTGGATGATGAGGAAATACCTCAAAAAATATAAATACTAATATTGCAGAGATTAATGTTTTTACACCAAATGAAACTACTCCATTATTCTTAATTGTATCTAATGCCAGTTTCCCCGCAATTCCAAATGAAACAGCAGCTGTCCCATAACTAAATAACATTTTTACCCCTTGTACTACGCCTGCTTCTATATGCATAATGTGTCCTTCTTTATTGAATAGTTATTTAAACTATATAAAATGGTTTATAGATCTATTTATCTATAACTAAAATTGTGTTGTGATTTTTTTGTTAATTAAAAATTGAAGTTTAAATAGGGTGGAGAAGTTTTGTATTCTTGATACTCAAAAGCTTTAAGGTGATACTGAAATTTACTATCTATTGTACATAATTTATGAACAGTAGAATACATAGCAATAATTGCTAAAGAAAAGTATCGTTTTAAATAACCTCGTAAATGTTTCATAAGGGAAGTATACTCAAAAACACTTTATTTTTTTCTTTTTATAATCAAATAGATAAAAAATGGTGCACCTAAAAATGAGGTCACTACACATATTGGTATATCTGAAGTTGTTCCTAAATTTCTGGCAATTAAATCACATAATACTAAGAAAATTCCACCATAAAAGAAAATTGGTAGAATAAGTGTATGAGCACTTTTTTGTGTGATTGTTTTTATTATATGTGGCACTATTAAGCCTACAAATCCTATAGGTCCAGTAATACTGACACAAATACCAACAGCAATTGATACAGATATAAGAAGTATATAGTTTGTTTGTTTTACATTACACCCTTTTAAGTGTGCAAATTGATAAGATACAAGAAGTAGTTTGATACTATTTTGATAATACTTCACCATAAAAAGTATAAAAATACCTGCTAATATCACCAAATAAGTATCTTTAAAACCTACTATATCTAAGCTTCCCATTGTAAATCGCACTATCTCATAACTCTCTTGAAGATTACTGATAAAAAATAGTACCATCAAACTAGCACTATAAAAAAATGACAATGCAATACCAACTAAAAGCAACGATGAAGTTTCACTACTATGAAATCTTGAAGCTATGATAAAAAGTATAACAATAGTAGCTAAACTCCCTAAAAAGGCAAAGAAAGAGACAAAAGAGCTAAGTCCCAATACTATAGCAATAGCTGTAAAAAGAGTAGCTCCACTGGCAACTCCTAGAGTAAAAGGACTACTCATAGGATTTCTAAAAATAGTTTGAAATACCAAACCACTTAAAGCTAAAATTGCACCCACAAAAAAGGCAAGTATAGTTCTTGGAAGTCGTATATCCCAAAAGATTTGATAATCCATTTTTGTAGTATCAAATATATTTGCAAAGGATATATCTATTTGTCCAAAAAATGGAGAGATTAAAAGGATAAGAAGAGATAAAAAAACTAGAAAATATCTCATAAATTCACCACTATATTATCATCATGTTTTTTTACACTATCACTAAAAAAAAGCTGTAAATTTGCATCACTAAAAAACTGTTCACTACTATCATTAAAGGCTATTCTCCCATCTTTGATAAATAAAATATCAAATCCAAGTTTATAAGCTAAATTAAGATTATGTGTGATGATAATTTTGTTTTGTAATATATCTTCATCTTGTAAAATGTGAAAACTATTTTTGATCTTTTGAGGATCAAGATTTGATGTTGGTTCATCAAAGATAGTATATTTAGCATTGTGTAAAATAGCACTTGATAGAAGTAAGAGTTGTGATTCACCGCTACTTAAGTTTTTGCATTTTTTATTTTTTATATACTCACAGTTTACTAATCTTAACACTTCATCGATGCTTTTATAGCTATAGAGTTTATTTATCTCTAAAAACTCCTCTACACTCATAAAATCATCATACACTTCTAATTTTGGTGGAATATAATTAATAAGTTTGGCTCTCTCATCACCATAAATACCACTGGGATTCTTTTCTTCTATAAAGACATTTAAAGAGGGGATAATACCACATAGTACTTTTGCTAATGTGGTTTTCCCAGCACCATTTGAACCTAAAATAATAAGATTTTTATTTTGAAGTTCAAAAGATATATTGCGTAATATCAAACTATCATAGTTATTTATTTTTAGCATCTTGCAAAAATCCTTTAAAATCTTCTAAAAAATAGATAAGTCGATGACTGCTTATCCCTGCATACTCTTTATCTAATACATAGATAGCTTTTGTTTTTGCTGCATTTATAGGGAGTTTGAGCCATGGTTGTATTAATTGTTCTTTTGTAAGTTGTTTTTGTTTTGTAAATGGAGCTAAAAGTATCACTATATCTGCATTGGTTGCAATGAGATTTTCCATATTTAAAATAGGTTGTCCAGAACGCTCACTTTTAAAAGCATTTGTATTTCCACTTTGATTTATAATATCATCAAAATAAAGGTTTTGACCTGCTACAAAGATTCTACTGTCAAGTTTTAAATTATGCCCAATAACAAATAATATCTTTTTGTCTTTGAGTATATTTTGAGTTTGAGTGAGTTTTTCTTCAAGAGTTGTTAATATCTCTTGTGCTTTTGTTTGCTTATTTAAGATATTCCCTATTTGATAAATAGAGTCTTTTATATCTTCTAAAGTTGTAAGCTGTACAACTTTTGTTTCAATCCCTAAAGATTCCAGTTTAGAAGCTAATTTTATACTACTTTTTTGCAAAATAACAATATCTGGTTTGAGGGAGAGTATTTTTTCTATAGAAGGGGAAAAGTATCCCCCAACTTTTGGTTTTGATTGTGCTTCTATTGGAAATGTACAATAAGTTGTATTCCCCACTATTTTTTTACCATCTCCCAACGCATATATGATTTCATTGATTGATGGGCTTAAAGCTATGATTCTATCATAACTAAAAAGATTAATGGTAAATAGTAATAGTAGTAAGAATTTCATTAGAAACTATATTTAACTCCCGCATAAAAAGCTCTTGGACTTGAAGTAAATCCATCAATAGTTTGATAGTATTTATCTGTAATATTTTCTATTTTACCATAGATTTTAACTTCTTTAGTTAAATCATAATTGATGTTTAGGTGTGCAATAGTATATTTTCCCGTTTGCGCTTTAAAACTACCATCAAAATTATACTCTTTTCTTTCACCTACATATTCTCCATTTAGTCCTATATGCAATTTTGATATAACATAATAATCTAATCCAAATTTAAATGTTTGTTTTGCCCTTCCTGCTAAATCTTTTTTTTCATTATCTTTAGCACGTAATCTTGTATAATTTAACGAAATAAGAATATTGTCTATAATAGTTTTTTTATAATCTAACTCAATACCTTGAAAGGTAGATTTATCTTTTAAATTTTCATATCTATTATTATTCCAATCAATTAAATCTTTAATTTGTGTGTAAAAATATGTAACTTTAAAATCTTTATATCCTAGACTTATATCTCCACTTTTACTATTTTCTGGATTTAAATCTTCATTCACTGTACCCCATGGATTAAGTTCTTCCATAATGTTTGGTACATTGTATGCAGTTCCTATATTTGAAGATATAAATAAATCTTGGTTATAGTTATGTTTAATCCCTATTTTTCCTGTAAATTTATTATCAAAATTATTATATTGATCATATCGTAAGCTTTGTGTTAAAATTGTTTTGTCAAAACTATTTGAATTTGTTAAGTATCCAAATTTATTTTTATTTTCTCTTTTATTAGTTGTTGCATCTGTCTTTTTGTAATCAACTTCATCACTACTACTTCCTAGTCCAATAAGTAAAAAACTATCATTATTGTACTTAAAATTATCATTTATCTCTATATTTGTAGTTTCTCCATTGAAGTTTTTTACAGCAGCTCCAAACATTGTGCTTACTGTACCAATTTCATCTCTTTTAAAATCACTTTTTTCAACTTTAAAAGTAAGATTATGTTTATCTAAAATTTGATTGTAAGATACTCCATAAAGTGTTGTATCAATATCACTTTTTATAGTAGTATCATTTGGTGTATTAAAACTATCATACTCTTTTAATGCATCAATATCAGTAATATTTATACCAACTTTTGAGTTATCATTTATATAATAGTTTCCTTGAAGATTTAAAGTAGTATTTTCATAGCCATCATCTTCATAATTATCAATATTTTTTCCTTTTGGTGCTTGAGTAGTAAATCCATCACTTTTAATATTTGATGCAGATATTTTTGTATCAAACTTATTATTCTTATAAGAAACAACTGCCCCAATTTTTTTTGTTTTGAAACTACCTGCTTCTACTAATATGCTACCATGAAAGCCATCTTTTGCTTTTTTTGTAATAATATTTATAACACCAGCAGTAGCATTAGATCCCCAAATACCACTTTGTGCGCCTTTTATGATTTCTATTTTTTCAATATTATTTACCATAAGATGAGCAATATTTGCACCACCTGTATTTGATGGGTCTTGAAACTTTATACCATCTATTAGTATTAAAATATTATCTCCGTTCATACCTCTCAGACTTAAAGATGTTGTAGCACCTATACCACCATTTGAAGTAAAACTTACTCCACTTACTAGATTTAAAGCTTCTGTAACAGTTTTTATATTTTTTTCTTCCAGTTCAATACTTGTAATCACTTCAACATTACTTGTTACATCTTTAATTGATTGTTCACTTTTTGTTGCGCTTGAAACTGTTATCGTTCCTAAACCTTCATTCGCATTTATAGTAGCTGTACAGAATAAACTAGCCACTAGGCTGAGTTTTATTGTATTTGTCATTATTTTCCCTTAATTTTAATTCTGTTTTGTGATTAGTAATTAAAAGTTAAAAAGGGAGGGGAAGTCTTATATTCTTGATATTCGAAGGCTTTAAGATGGTATTGATGATTTGCATCTATTGTACACAGTTTGTACATTGTAGAATACATCGCAATAATTGCTAGTGAAAAGTACCGTTTACCATAACCTCTTAAATGTCTCATAAAGCAGATTTTACCCAATAGTTACTTATTTTTAGATACAATAACATCATGATAAACGAACATATACAATTAGGTGAGATGAACACCCTAAAAATCAACAGAATAACAGAACCAGGTATTTACTTAGAAGCACAAGATGAAGAGGTGGTGCTTTTACCAAATGCCTATATTACAAAAGATATGCAAATAGATGACGAACTTGAAGTTTTTATATATACAGATAGTGAAGACAGACTTGTAGCAACTACACAAACACCATATGGTATGAGAAATCAATTTATGTTTACAAAAGTTGTAGATACTACCTCTTTTGGTGCTTTTGTGGATTGGGGTCTTTTAAAAGATTTATTTGTACCTAAGAATAGACAAAAGAATCCTTTTAGAGTAGGGGAATCAAGAATAGTACGAATTATAGAAGATGATGAAACATCAAGACTTATTGGTGTTGAGAAGATCACTTCATTTTTAAGTTCAGACACACAAAACCTGGCTAAAAACCAAGAAGTAGAGATACTTCTTTTTGCTAAAACTCCTATGGGATATAAAGTAATCATTAATGATACTTATGAGGGTATGATATATAAAAATGAAATCTTTAGTGATGTAAATGTTGGTGAAAAGATGACTGCCTATATTAAAAATATAAGAGATGACAAAAAAGTAGATGTATCACTACAACCTATAGGAAAAAACAATGCTGATGATATCAATACAAAAAAAGTCTTAGATGTACTGGCACAAAACTTCAATGACTTACCATATAACTACAAAACAGATGCAGACACTATCAAAGAATTATTTGGTATCAGTAAAAAGGCTTACAAAAGAGCTTTGACAAAACTTGTAGAAGATAATATAATAAAAATTGATGATGAGGGAATGAGTAAGATTTAATACACTTTTAAAAATTTAATTTTTGGAGGCTCGCTATGAAATATATAAAGTTTTTTAATCAAATAGATATAAATGATGTATCTTTAGTTGGTGGGAAAAATGCCAGTTTAGGTGAGATGTACAGTTCTTTGGGTAGTCTTGGAGTAAAAGTACCAAATGGTTTTGCAACAACGAGCGAAGCCTATTGGCTTTTAATAGAAGAAAATAATTTAAAAGATAAAATCAAAGCTATTTTATCAGATTTAGATATAAGTGATATCAAAAGTTTAGAAAAAAAAGGCAGTAAGATAAGAAAGCTTATCTTAAATGCCAAACTCCCTTTAATCTTAGAAAATGAGATAAAAAAATCCTATAAAACTTTATCAAAAGAATATAAAACAAAAGCGATAGATGTAGCAGTACGATCTTCTGGAACTGCTGAAGATCTTCCTGATGCCAGTTTTGCTGGTCAACAAGATACTTTTTTGAATATCAACAATGAAAAAGCATTTTTAGAAGCAGTTAAAAAATGTTTTGCTTCACTTTTTAATAACAGAGCCATAAGCTATAGACAAAGTAGGGGATATGATCATCTTAAAGTTGCTTTATCTGTAGGTGTGCAAAAGATGGTGAGAAGTGATGAATCAAGTAGTGGAATAATGTTCACAATCGATACAGAATCAGGCTCACAAAATTTAATCATGATAAATTCTATTTATGGTTTAGGTGAAAATATCGTAGGTGGAAAAGTTATCCCTGATGAGTTTTTTGTTTTTAAACCAACACTTAAAAAAGGCATCTCTACTATACTAAAAAAACAGCTGGGTTCAAAAGCAAAAAAGATGATATACAGTGGTAAAAAATTGGACAAAACCAAAAACATCTCTATCACAAAAAAAGAACAAAACAGTTTTTCACTTAGTGATGAAGAGATTATTACTCTGGCTTCTTATGGGCTTAAAATAGAGGAACACTACTCAAAACTTTCCGGTATTTATCAGGCTATGGATATAGAGTGGGCAAAAGACGCTAAAAGCGGGGAACTTTTTATAGTACAAGCGCGACCAGAAACTGTACAAAGTAAAAAAGAGAAATATATACTTCAAAACTATAATCTGTTAGTAAAAGAGGATGAGAGAAAAACTATTCTTACAGGGCAGGCGATTGGAGATAAGATTGGTGCAGGTGTTGTTAAAATCATCACTAAATTGTCTGATTCTCATATCTTTAAAGAGGGAGATATTTTAGTCGCTGATACAACTGATCCAGATTGGGAACCTTTGATGAAAAAAGCAGCAGCAGTTATAACAAACAAAGGTGGACGAACTTGCCATGCAGCTATTGTTGCAAGAGAGATAGGTGTTCCTGCTATAGTAGGGTGTATAAATGCTACAAAGCTTCTAAAAGATGGAGACAAAGTGACAGTTAGCTGTGCTGGTGGAGAAAATGGTTATGTATATAAAGGGATTTTAAAGTATAAGATTCAAAAGATAGATATTGATAATTTACAAGAACCTAAAACAAAACTTTTTATGAATGTAGGTGATCCACATAAAGCTTTCCTGTTTGCAAAACTTCCAAATCAAGGGGTTGGATTGGCTAGAATGGAATTTATTATCAATAACTTCATAAAAGCACACCCTATGGCACTTTTTGATATCTACAATGGAAAAAAAGTAGAAGATGAAAAAGAGATAAAAAATTTTATAAAAGGGTATAAAGACCCAAAAAGTTTTTTTATAGAGAAACTATCCCAAGGGATAGGGATGATTGGGGCTGCTTTTTATCCAAAGCCTGTGATTGTACGAACCAGTGATTTTAAATCAAATGAATACAAAAATATGCCCGGTGGAAAAGCGTACGAACAAGATGAAGAAAATCCTATGATAGGTTTTAGAGGAGCTAGCAGATACTATTCAAAAGAGTATCAAAAAGCTTTCGAGTGGGAATGTGAAGCTTTAAAAAAAGTAAGAGATGAGATGGGGCTTACAAATGTCAAAATAATGCTTCCTTTTGTAAGAACACCTGTTGAGGGTCAAAAAGTTATCAAAATTATGAATAAAAAAGGACTGGTACAAGGTAAAAATTCACTTGAAATTTACGCAATGTGTGAAATACCAAGTAATGTAATCTTTGCAGATGAGTTCCTAAAAGTATTTGATGGTTATAGTATAGGTTCCAATGATTTAACACAATTAACTTTAGGAGTTGATAGAGATAGTGCTTTAATAGCACATATTTTTGATGAGAGAAATAAAGCTGTAACAAGAATGATAGCGATGGTGATAGAGCAGTGTAAAAAACAAAATAAATATATTGGTATTTGTGGACAAGCACCATCAGATTATCCAGAGATTACAAGATTTTTAGTTCAGAATGGTATAGACTCTATCTCTTTAAATCCTGATTCACTCTTAAAAATGAGACAAGTTGTAGTTGAACTTGAAAACTCTAAGAACTCTTAAGAGTTTTTACGCAGACAGAGATTGATGCTCAAATAAAGCATAATCATCTGTCATACCACTAATATAGTCACATACAAGTCTTGCTCTATAATACCACTCTAAAAGTTTATAATTGTCTATATCTGTAATACCACTTACACTTTTTTTATAGGCTACAAGATGTTTTTTTGATAATCTGGAAAGTAAATTTTGACAAATAGCACAATCTACTCTTTTATCAGCTAATAGTGATCCAAACTCTTCAGTAGTAAGCTTCAAAAGTGGCTCATAAATATCAAATAACCCTTGTATGATAGAATATCCTTTTATCTCTAAAGCTTGTACTTGCTTATGGGTATAGATATATCTGTAAGAGATATTTTTTAACACCTCTACAGCTTGTGAACACTCGTGGGCTTTATCATATTCTAGTAGGGCATTATTAAAAGAGCCATCAAAAATTTGTTTATGATGTTTGATATACAAATCAGATACATAGTTTACAAGTTTAAATATAAGTTGAGCACGAGTGAGCGTTAGAAACATATTGAACTGGTAGGGTTCATCCTCTTTCTCTTTTGCTTTTTTATAGTTCTTTTCTACCACATCTAAAAGCATAGTTGTATCTGTACCATATTTTTCATTGACCACTTTTGTTTCAAGAACTATCAGTTCATAAATCTTTTCTAAAGTTAAAATACCTTTATCAACAGCATCTTCCATATCAGCACTCAAATAAGAGATATCATCAGCAGCTTCCATAATATAGGTTATTGGGAATCTATATCCATGTTCTATCTGTAAAGTATCTAAAACAGTCTCTACAAACTCTTTCTCACTATAGTAATACCCAGCTTTTTTCTTAAGGTATGAAAGGGATTCGTCATTATTCTTATCCTCAAAAGCACCTCTTGTGTATTTTAATACTGAAGCGGTTTGAGTATAGGAAAGGTTAAGGCGTTGTAGTTTATGTATGATTCTTATAGCTTGGGCATTTCCATCATAAGAGGAAAGGTCTTTTTTCAATTGATTTTTAAGAGTTTTGTCACCTTCTATGTTCATAAAGTATTTATCACACACCTTATCCATCCATTCATTAATAGCCGTTTCACCAAAGTGACCAAAAGGTGGATTGCCTATATCATGAAGTAAACTAGCCATCTCAGCAGTTGAAACAAAAGCATTTTCCATCTCTTTGAGGTTTTTATCATCGAGCTTTTTTAAGATAGTTTTAGCGATAAATCGTGATGTTTGAGATACTTCAAGTGAATGAGTAAGCCGACTTCGTATAGCAGCATTTAGCTCTAGTGCAAATACTTGCGTTCTTTTTTGTAACCGTCTAAAAGAGGGTGAAGAGATGATACGACCTCTATCACTCTCCACAGACCAATCAAGGTCAAGTATAGGATAAAGTTCTCTGTGTGTTGTTAATTTTGTTGTGTAATCTTGCATATTTACTCTTCCATATTCTCTATTTGTTCAACCATAGCACTATCAACAATATCTTGACTTATCTGTTTTGAAGGGCTTATATTTGATTTTTCTTTGAAAACCTCTATTTGTCTTACGATATTATCTTTTCCAGATGAGAGTTTTTTGTAGGCATCATCATATGATTTTTGAGCTTGACTCAGATTTTTTCCTACCTTTTCAAAATCTTCTACAAAAGTTCTTACCTTATTATAAAGCTTCTCTGCAAGTCGTATAACCTCTGTTGTACTTTGTGCTTGTTTCTCATATCTCCAACTATTCTCAACTGCTTTTAAAGCTACTAAAAGTGTAGTTGGGGAAACTAGTACAATCTTCTTTTTAAAGGCTTTATCAAATAGACCTTTATCACTTTCCATAGCTAGCATTAATGCACTCTCAATAGGGATAAACATAAATATGAAGTCTAAAGTATTAACCCCCTTTAACTCTTCATAATTTTTATTTGAAAGGGAATCTATGTGGGTATTTATTGATTTTATGTGTAAATTCAAATAGCCCTTTTTCTCTATTACATCTTGTGTCGATGTATATTGTTCATAATTTGTCAAAGAAGTCTTTGCATCGATGATTACTTGTCTATTAGCAGGGAGATTTACTATCACATCGGGTCTGTATTTTTCTCCATCGTCATTTTTAAGTGTAGTTTCTCTTATATACTCTTCATTGAGTCGTAAACCAGAGCTTTCAAGTACTTTTTCTAATACCATTTCGCCCCAGCTTCCTTGGGTCTTATTTTCCCCTTTTAGGGCAGTTGTGAGGTTTTGCGCATCTTGACTCATCTTTAGATTGAGTTCTTTAAGGGTTTTAAGTTCATGAGACAATAGACTTCTATCTTTTGCCTCTTTGTCGTATACATCTTCTACTTTTTTCTTGAAATCTTGGAGCTGTTGTTTCATAGGATTAAGTATCAAGCTTAGGTTTTGAGTATTTTGTTCACTAAATTTTTTACTATTATTATCAAGTATCTCATTTGCTAGGTTTTTAAACTGCTCTTTTAGTTTTTCTTCATTTTCTTTAAGGTCTTTTAGTCTTTCGTCCATAGCATTTTTTTGTTCACTAAGTTGTGTTTGAAGTTGTGAGATAAGCTCTTTGTCTTTTGTAGAGTTTGATTGCAAGTTTTCAAATGCAGTTTTAAAACTTGAAACTTCTGCGATAATCTCAGCAGCTCTGGTCTCTTTAGCGTTTAAAGATGCTTTATACTGGGAGTTTTCCTCTTTTAAAGTTGTAACATAGCCAGCTTGTTCTTTGTATTCTTGCTCTAGCTGTAAATATTTGTTGTTCAACTGTTCAAGAGTTGCTGTTCTTTCAACTAGTGTGGCTATTTGTAATTCACTATATTGTAGATTTTCTTGTGAGAGTTTATACTCTTTTTGTATTTTTACATTTCTATATATTAAAAATCCAATAATAACAACACTTCCCGCACCTAAACTGATTAATTCAACCAAAATATACTCCTATATTAAATTCTTTATATTTTATCCAAGATAGTTTAAAATTAATAAGATATAATTAACTTTATGAGAATAGATAAATTTTTAAATGCAGTAAATATTACCAAAAGAAGAGCAGTTGCTGAAGATATGTTAGCACATAAAGTTGTTTTTATCAATGATGTACCTGTAAAAAAGGCAAAAGAGGTAAAGATAGGTGATATTATTGAGGTTAAATACCTTGAATATACAGACAAATTTCAAGTGTTACAAATACCAAAAACAAAATCAACACCAAAAGCTAGTCAAGCTGAGTATGTGACAAAATTATAAAGGGAAAAGATGTTTAGTAAAGCCAGATTAAAGTTCGATGATATTTTTGAAAATAGAAAGAGTGAAGAAGAGGTAAGAAAATATTTAATTGAACTTTATGAAAGAGGTGAGACAGCCGATGAAATAGCTGCAGCAGCAACTGCTATGAGAGATCATATGATCCCTTTAGTAGTAGAACAATCTTTACAAGAAAAACTTATTGACAACTGTGGAACAGGTGGGGATAAAAGTAATAGTTTTAATATCTCCTCAACTGTTTCTATTGTGATGGCTTCATGTGGTTGTAAAGTTGCAAAACATGGAAATAGAAGTATCACAAGTAATAGTGGTAGTGCAGATATGCTTGAAGCTTTAGGGGTTAATCTAACACTTACTATTCCAAAACAAATAGAGATGCTCGATAAAGTTGGATTTATTTTTATGTTTGCTGTAAATCACCATCCTGCTATGAAGCATATTATGCCTATAAGAAGGTCAATTGAACATCGAACAATATTTAATATTTTAGGACCATTATCAAATCCTGCTAGTGTACACAAGCAACTTATTGGTGTATTTAACAAAGAATATGTGCCTAAAATTGCAGAAGCTATGACTATGCTCAATACAAAAAGAGCAATGGTAGTTAGTAGTGAAGATGGAATGGATGAGATTAGTATTAGTGATGTTACCCATTGTGCTTTTGTAGAAAGAGGTAGTTTCAATGAATTTATATTAGACCCTAGAGAATATGGTTTTGATTTTTATCCCAAAAGTGATCTTATAGGTGGTGATGCTAACCAAAATGCAAAAATTACAAAAGGTATTTTAGATGGCTCAATTACTGGTGCAAAACAAGATATAGTAGTTTTAAATGCTGCTGTTGCACTTCTTGTTGATCAAAAAGTAAACTCTACAGAAGAGGGTATAGAGATGGCAAAAGATGCTATAACTAGTGGTAAAGCCTTGGAAAAACTCCATGAAATTATAAAAGTAAGTAATGAAATTTAATATATGATTGTAGATTTAGATAATATCAACGAAGTAGTAAATACTTTAGAAAAACTAATTAAAGAAAAAAATATTGTTGTGTTACTGCAAGGTGATTTAGCAAGTGGAAAAACTACTTTAGTAAAAAACTATCTAAAAGCAATTGGATGTGATGATAAAGTAACTAGTCCAACTTTTTCAATCCAATCCATCTACGGTAATAATATTTATCACTATGATGTGTATAATAAAACTTTAGAAGAATTTATCTCTTTAGGTTTATTAGAAGAGTTTGAAAAGGATGGTATCCATTTTGTGGAGTGGGGTGATGAGAATTTAAAAAAGATTTTAGATGATTATGGCTTTGAGGTACTGGTTGTAAAAATAAATAAATTAAATGAAAAAAGAGAGTATATAATTGGATCATAAAATAGAAGTAAAAAATATTGCAAAGATGATAAAAAAAACACAAATTTTGCATGATATCAGTTTAGAGATAAGTAGTGGTCAAACAGTTGGACTACTTGGACCAAATGGTGCTGGAAAAACAACAAGTTTTTATATAATATGTGGACTTATCCAGCCATCAAGTGGGACTATCTTTTTTGATGATTCAGATATCACACATCTTCCACTTCATAAAAGAGCTTTAAGAGGTATTGGTTATTTACCTCAAGAGTCTTCAATCTTTAAAGAGTTAACAGTAGAAGAAAATCTTATGTTAGCAGCAGAAATTTCCATAGATGATAAAAAACAACGATGGGAAAGAGTTGAAGAGTTATTAGAGATATTTAATATTGAACCAATTCGTCAAAGAAAAGGTATCAGTTTAAGTGGAGGAGAGAGAAGAAGAACAGAGATTGCAAGAGCATTAGTTTCAAATCCAAAATTTCTACTTCTAGATGAACCATTTGCAGGGGTTGACCCAATTGCTGTAAAAGATATCCAAAGTATTATTAAACAACTCACAGCTAGAGGAATAGGGGTACTTATAACAGATCATAATGTACGGGAAACTTTACAAATATGTGATAAGGCATATGTTATGAAAGCAGGGGCTGTACTAGCAAGTGGAACAGCCCAAGAGATAAAAGATAATACAGTAGTACGAGAGCACTATTTAGGGAAAGATTTTACTTTTTAGATACTTTTATCGATACTCTCTTGCATTTTAATAGCATCAGAGTGTTCTTTTACATCATGGCATCTCACAATTGAAGCACCTTTTCGTACACTATCAAGATGTATTGTAAGAGTTGCTGGTAATCTTTGAGAAGTAGGGGTATTTGGTATCACTTTTTCTATAAGTGATTTTCTACTAGCTCCTATTAAAACTTCATAACCAAAATGTCTAAAATGTTCCATATTTTTAAGAAGTATTAAATTATGTTCTAAAGTTTTTCCAAAACCAATACCCACATCAAGTATAATTTTCTCTATTCCAAACTCTTTTGCTTTTTGAATCCTCTCTTTAAAAAAACTATCTACCTCACACATAACATCTTCATAAATTGGATTATGTTGCATATCTTTAGGAGTCCCTTGCATATGCATAATTACAATAGTTGCTCCATATTTTGCTGTTATTTTGGCAACTTCATCATTTACTAGACCTGTAATATCATTCACTATTGTAAAACCACTTTTTAAAGCATATTCAATTACCCTTGGTGTATAACTATCTATACTAAAAACAGTTTTTTCATAAAGTTTTTTCTCTTTAATAAGGTCACAAATTGGTTGTATTCTTACAAGTTCCTCTTTCTCATCAACAGCATCACTTCCTGGGCGGGTTGAAACACCACCTATATCTATAATATCTGCACCATCATTTATCATGGTTTCTATTTTATCAATAGCATCACTACCTTTAAAACGACTTTCTTCAAAAAAGCTATCATCATTTGCATTGATAATACCCATTATTTTTGTTGAATATATTTTTGTATTTACAAATGATTGTAACTCTTTTGCTAACTCTTTTAAACCAAATGGCTGAGCAAGCTCTTTTCTTGATAGTATTTCAAAATGTTTTGTAGTTCCTACAAGTATTACATTTACATATTTTTCGCGTGCCACAATTACACCCATGGGTACAAGTAAGTCAGCCCCTATAGATAAAGCATCTTGCTTTAATATATTTGCACCACCCACATGAATATTTTTTATGTAAAGTAGATGTGATTTTGTTTTTTTAGAGATAATTTTACAACCAGTTTCATCACTCCCTATACTTTGAAAAAGTTTTAAAGTATTTTGAATATCACATGAATTATCTAACTTATAAAATTCCATTTTACCGTTTCGTCATAATATTTAAAAGTAAAGAAGTTAAAACATTTATTGGTCTTGAGTTTAACTCAAGTAATTTCATTGAACTACTAAAACTATGAAGTTGTTTTTCATTGAGTTTTATACCATTTTTATTTACTGAGTAGATTATAGATTCTATTATCTCTTTTGCTTCATTTTTATTGATTCGTTGATGTTCTTTGAGATATTTATATAAATTTTTAAGTTCAAGCTTCTTTAAATCAAGAGAAAACTCTTGTACAGTTTTTTTAGTTTTTTGATACTTTACCTCTACTCGGGATAAAATTGTAGGGAGAATTGAACTTTTTGAGATAGTTATAATTATAAAAATAATATTTTTAGGTGGTTCTTCAAGTACTTTTAAAAGTGAATTTTGAGCAGGTATTCCAAAAGAATTACCACAAAGAAGTATATACTTTGTTTCACTTGTAGCGATATATGCTTCTTTGATAGCTTTTTTTGCTTCATCTATTAAAAACTCATTTTTCCCCTCAGTCTCGTTTCTTATAACTCTAACAGAGTGTTTAGGTAAACTACCACTTATATCTTCGCTAGATTTATCAATATCATTTACAATAAAGAGTGTCGATTTGTTTATCATTTAGTTACATCAATTTGAGCGCAAAGAACAGCGTCAAGAGTTTTATTAAAAAGTCGATACATATTTAAAAGTCGTATATCTAAAGCTTCATCATTACTATCTAAATAAAAACTATTTGATAACTCTTCATCCATTAACCATAAAAATGGTTGTTTCGATATTTTTGCTAAGGTTGCTCTTTTACTTCTACTTTTTCCTATATACCAAAAAAAGTATCCATTTGGAAAAGAGTTATCAAGCATATCATGTATTAGTTGTATATCATTTTCTGTTTTTATATTATCAATATTTGAATGGAAAGAGTTAAAGGCATAAAATGGGAAATAGGGTCGTGAGAGCTTCTTTTTATTAATATTAATTAAAATATATCTCATAAACCAGTCGTGCTCATCATCAGTGATAATAAGTACTGATTTGTTTTTATCTATAATATTAATGATAGTTTGAGATACTAAAGGGAGCCAATCAAATTTACGCTCCTCTAGCCAAGCACCTAAAAGCTTATCACTTCGTATAGTATCTACAGTCCAATTTGTAAACTCTTGCACAAGATATTCCTTATTTGTCTAGCTCGTAAGCATCATGTAAAGCTCTAACAGCTAATTCTGCATATTTTTCTTCAATAATCATAGAAATTTTTATCTCACTTGTACTGATTATTCTTATGTTGATATTCTCACTTGCAAGTGCTGTAAATGCTTTTGAAGCAACACCTGTATGTGACTTCATACCAACACCAACAATAGAAACTTTACAAATAGCATCATTGTAATCTATCTTTTGGCTATCATTTTTAAAGTTTTCCATAACTTTTGTTGCTTTTTGAACATCAGCTGTTGGTATAGTAAAATCAAGATTTGTTTTATTGTCAAGCCCAACAGTTTGAACTATCATATCTACATTTATATTTGCATCTGCAAGTGCTGTAAAAATTGATGAAGCAATCCCTGGCTTATCCACAACTCCATACATACCAACTCTTACTTGATTTTTATCAAGTGCAATACCACTAACTACTGGTGCTTCCATTATATTCTCTTCCTTTGTTATTAATGTTCCCTCAATTTCAGGGGTAAAACTACTTCTTGAAACTAAATTTACATTGAGTTTCTTTGCCATCTCTACTGATCTATTTTGTAAAACTTTTGCCCCTAAAGATGCTAATTCTAACATCTCTTCATAAGATATTTTATCAAGTTTTTTTGCTTTTGGTTCAATTCTAGGGTCTGTGGTGTAAATACCATCAACATCTGTATAAATTTCACACAAATCAGCTTGTAATGCACCAGCTAAGGCTACAGCTGTAAGATCACTTCCACCTCTTCCTAGTGTTGTCACTCTACTATTTTCTACACTTACACCTTGAAATCCAGCTACAATGATGATTTTACCCTCTTTGATAGCATTTTGCATATTTGCAGTGTCTATAGTTTCAATTCTAGCATAAGTATGCTCAGAAGTTGTAAAAATACCCGCTTCTCTACCACTCATAGAAGTTGTATTGTAACCTTGTTCATTTAATGCTATTGAAAGTAATGCACTTGTCACTCTTTCTCCTGAACTAAGAAGCATATCAACCTCTGCCTCATTAGGTGTTTTGCTAAAGTGTTCTGCATATTCTAAAAGCTTGTTTGTTTCACCGCTCATAGCACTTACAACAGCTACTATATCATCACCAGCATCTCGAAATTTTTTAATAATTTGTGCAACACTTTGAATTCTTTCAAGGGTACCTACACTTGTACCACCAAATTTTAATACTCTTAACATTTTTAAATATAACCCTCTTTTTTAAAATATTTTAATACTTTTTTATATACAGTTCTTTTGAAAAAAGTAATATAGTCATGTAACTTTTCAGTTTGTACAAATTTATATTGACTAAATTCTGGAATTTTTGTGTTAATATTTATCTTTGCACCTTTTCTTAACTTTACTAAAAAGTACTTTTGTGTTTGACCATCGTAAGGTGCCATTCTTGAAGCAACAGCTGGCGGAAAATCATAACTAACCCATTGAGGAAATTCTGCTACAATTTGTACATCATTTGTCCCTATCTCTTCTTTTAACTCTCTGTATAAAGCCTCTTTGGGTGTTTCACCTTTGTCTATTCCACCTTGTGGAAATTGCCATGCATCTTCCACATCTATTCGTGAAGCTATAAAAATCTCGCAAGTAGAGGGATAAGAAGAGGATAAAACTATTGCCGCTACATTAGGTCTATAATTCTTTTTATTATTTACTTTTTTTAAAGGAACTATATCGTCACTTTTTTTAG
Source organism: Arcobacteraceae bacterium (assembly GCA_021107755.1). GTDB lineage: Bacteria > Campylobacterota > Campylobacteria > Campylobacterales > Arcobacteraceae > JAIOSF01. Next base: position 42,488 of record JAIOSF010000013.1, on the reverse strand, counting down.
TTTTATCTTCCATTAAATAATTTACCTTATAATTTTAAGAAATATCAACTTGTAAGTTAGATACTGTATACCGCGATGATAACATAAGGATGCTTTAAATATGCTTTTATATATACATATTCCATTTTGTGATAGTAAGTGTTTTTACTGCGCGTTTAACTCTTATACACACTTACACAGCTTAAAAAATGATTATATGGTTGCTTTAAAAAAACAACTTAAATATGAACTACAATTAAGAGATGAAAAAATAGAAACTATCTTTATAGGTGGCGGAACTCCTAGTACTATAGAAGCTTCCAAATATAAAGAGATTTATGAGATTGTAAAGCCATACCTTCTAAAAAATAGTGAAATCACTATAGAAGCTAACCCAAATTCTGCAACATTTGACTGGCTTGAAGAGATACATAGTATAGGTATCAATCGTATAAGTTTTGGAGTACAAAGTTTTGATGATGACAAACTACAATTTTTAGGGAGAAATCACAATAAATCACAAGCAATTCAAGCTATAAAAAATGCAAAAGAGATTGGCTTTGAGCATATTAACTGCGACATAATATATGACACAAAATTAGACACTCAACAATTACTAGAAAATGATTTAGTGATCATCAAAGATTTACCTATAGACCATATTAGTGCTTATAGTCTTACTATAGAGGAGGGGACTAAATTTTTTAATAAAAGTAATGTACAAGTAGAAAATATAGAATTAGCTCAATACCTCTTTGATCAATTAAACTCTTTGGGATTCAATCAATATGAGATATCTAATTTTGCTTTAAATAATAAAGCTAGAAGTAAACACAACCTTGGATATTGGCAATATAAAGAGTATTTAGGAGTTGGAAGTGGAGCTGTTGGTTGTATCGATGCCCAAAGACTATATTCATCAAAAGATATTCAAAAATATATAGATAATCCACTTCAATACGAAGAGGTAGAAAAATTATCATCAGAAGATATTGCAATAGAAAAAACTCTTCTGGGATTTCGCAGTATTGTAGGTGTTACAATATCATTGTTCAATAATGAACAAAAAAAGAAACTTAATGATTTAGTAAAAGAAAAAAAGTTAATACAAAAAGGAAACAGAGTCTATTCAAATAATTTTATGTTAGCAGATGAACTAACACTTTATTTGGATTTTTAGAAGTTTTCTTAATAAGTTTTTAGGTATAATCACAGTAATTTAAACATAATAATATATGGAGAGTGATTTGAGCAAAAAAGAAGTAAAAAAAGTAGTTTTAGCATACAGTGGTGGTCTTGATACAAGTATTATATTAAAATGGCTTCAAGATGAGTATAACGCAGAAGTTATAACTTTTACAGCAGATTTAGGTCAAGGTGAAGAGGTAGAACCAGCAAGAGAGAAAGCTCTAGCTTGTGGTATAAAGCCAGAAAATATATTTATACTTGATATTCGTGAAGAGTTTGTAAAAGACTATGTGTTCCCAATGTTTAGAGCAAATGCAATCTATGAGGGTGAATACCTTTTAGGTACTTCAATAGCCCGTCCTCTTATTGCTAAAAAACAAATAGAGATAGCAAATAAAATGGGTGCAGATGCAGTTTCTCATGGAGCTACTGGAAAAGGGAATGACCAAGTGAGATTTGAACTTGGATATTTAGGATTAAATCCAGATATTACAGTAATTGCACCTTGGAGAGAGTGGGATTTAAACTCTAGAGAAAAACTTTTAGCATATGCAAAAGAAAATGGAATTGAGATAGCTCAAAAACATCTTGATAAAGATGGGAATCCAGCAGTAAGCCCATACTCTATGGATGCTAATCTTTTACATATCTCTTATGAGGGATTACACTTAGAAAACCCAAATAATGAACCAGAAGATTCTATGTGGTTATGGACAACTGACCCAGTTAATGCACCTGATACTCCTGAATATATCACTATTGGATATAAAAATGGGGATCCAATTAGTGTAAATGGGGAAGAATTAAGCCCTGCTACTCTTCTAAAAAAACTCAATGATTATGGAAATAAACATGGTATAGGAAGAATAGATATCGTTGAAAATAGATATGTAGGGATGAAAGCTCGAGGTTGTTATGAAACTCCGGGTGGAACAATTATGTTAAAAGCTCACAGAGCAATTGAATCAATCTGTTTAGATAGAGAAGAAGCACATATGAAAGATGGTATGATGCCTAAATATGCAGAGCTTATCTACAATGGATACTGGTTCTCTCCTGAAAGAAGAATGCTTCAAGCAGCAATTGATGAAACACAAAAATATGTTGAGGGTGAAGTAAGACTAAAACTTTACAAAGGAAATGTATTTGTAGTTGGAAGAGAGTCTATAAATTCATTGTATAGTGAAGCTCACTCAACATTTGAAGAGGATGAAGTTTATAACCAAAAAGATGCTGAAGGCTTTATAAGACTCAATGCATTACGACATATTATCGCAGGTAAAAAAAGAAAATAATTTTAAGCTAAGGTTTAACCTTAGCTTTTTTTATAATTAATTGAAAAAATAACTTTAAAGGTTTTTTATGGAATATCTTAACGACTTAGAACAGATTTGTAAAATAAACTCTTACACAAAAAACAAATCAGGTGTAGACAAAGTTGGTTTAGTGATGAAACAGTGGCTTGAAGCTATTGGATTTGAGTTAACAACATATGAAAGAGATACCATAGGAAACCATCAACTTTTTTCAACTCCTAAAACAAGTGGAGAAAAAATACTTCTTTTAGGTCATAATGATACTGTATTTCCTGAAGGTACTTTTGATAGTTATCATGAAGATGAGCAATGGGTTTATGGAGCTGGTGTTTGTGATATGAAAGGTGGGAATATAGTTGCACTGGAAGCCTTAAAAAATATTTATAAATGCAATGGAAAAATTGAAAATATCGACTTTTTGCTTGTAAGTGATGAGGAAACAGGAAGTGATGATAGTAAATTTATCACTTTAGAGTTAGCAAAAAACTATGATTATTGTTTTGTATTTGAAGCAGCAGGAGAAAATCTTGAATTGGTGACAGGTAGAAAAGGTGTAGGTACATATACCATAACCATCAGTGGCAAAGCTGCTCATGCAGGAACTAGTTACCAAAAAGGTATCAATGCAAACCTAGAAGCTTGTACAAAACTACAAGAGCTTACTAAACTTACTAATCTTGAGATTGGAACAACAGTAAATGTTGGGAAAATTACAGGTGGAATAGGGGCAAACACCATTAGTCCCAAGTGTGAATTACTTTTAGAGATACGATATACAATAAATAGCGAAAGAGATAGATTACTTCATGCACTCAATAGAATAACAAATAAAAACTATGTAGAGGGTACTACCTCTATATTGGAAGGTTTAATACAAAGAGATGTGATGGAACCTAATAGTAATCAAGAAAAGCTAATATCGCGTTTTGAAAATATTACTGGTTATACAATACCTCATGAGCAAAGAGGTGGAGTTAGTGACGCAAACCATGTAGCGTCATGTGGAGTGATAACATTAGATGGATTTGGTCCTTTTGGTGATGGAGATCATACAGTAAATGAAAGAGCTTTAAAAAGTAGTTTCACTCAAAGAATAGATATGATGACAAAGATATTACAGCATCATCAATCAAATAACTTTGTATTTTAAAAGGAGTGTACAATGGCAAATGATAGAACAATAGGTATGTGGCTTTACCAAAATGGTGGTGGAGATGTTATCCAAAAAAAAATGATAAAAAAACTTCAAGATAGAGGTATAGATACAATAACAGAACTAAACCTTAGAAATGCAGTGGCAAAAAATAAAAATATCATTTGTAAAAGTGGTGGTATTCGACACAAGTTAAATGAACTAGATCTCTTTTTCTCATATAATGCAGGGGAACAAACTCAATACCAAGTCTATTTATATCAAGCTCTAAATCGAATGATACCAATGATTAATTCTTATGACGCATTTGCTTTAACAGAAGATAAATTTCATACCTCCTTTGTACTTCGAAATAACGGTGTTATGACTGCAGATTATAAACTATGTCACAGAGATGATACTGTTGAATTGAAAAAAATTCTTAGAAGATGGGGCAAAATGATATATAAACCAACTGATGGTTGGGGTGGTGTTGGACTTACAAAGATAGAAAATAGGGCAAGTCTTGATATGCTTATGCCATTTTTAAATCAAATGGATTTACGATATTTTTATGTTGAAAAATTTATAGATTATGATAATACAGACTTTAGAGTAGATATAGTAGATGGGCAATTTGTAGGTTGTTATGGTAGAAAAGCTAGTGGAACAGATTGGAGAACCAATATTACAAGTGGTGGAAGTGTATTTTTAAGAGAACCAAATGATGAGATAATTGATATTGCAATTAAAGCATCAAATGCTTGTGGTACTGATATTGCTGGAGTGGATATAATTTATGATAGAACAAAAGAGGAATATGTAGTTCTTGAAGTAAATGGAATACCTGCATTTGCAACACCAGAACAAGAAAAGTTAGGACTTGATTTTAACGATAAAAAGATAGATTTAATAGTAGATTTAATAGACAGAAAAACAAACAAAGGGGAAAAATAAATGGCGCTTACGAACAAACAGCTACCAAAATTAGGATTTTTATATTTAGATTATGTATTGAGATTTTTTGATCACTCAAATTTTAAAGGGTGGCCAAATAAGATAGAAACAGTAACATACCACTGGGGAAATGATAAAAAGAGATTTATCAAAGAGGTTAAAAGAAAGAAAATTGATGTTTTAATAGGAAATGTACCAGCTACTGCTTATGAAACATTTAGAGAGATTGCTCGTGAGTTACCAGAAGTGAGATTTATCCCATCTTTAGATACACAGTTTTCAAATAAATCAAAAGAAAATGTTACACGATTTGCTTGGAAGTATAATTTACCAATCCCAAAAACATATATCTACTACAACAGACCAAATGCTGATAAATTTTTACAAAAAACACAATACCCAAAAATAGTAAAAAAATCTTATGGACCATCTAACTATGGTGGATATTTTGTACATAAAGTTGATAGTTATAGTGAAGCTAGAGCTTTATTTGATGAAAAAAAATATCACCCAATGTATTTTCAAGATTTTGTACCTATGGAAGCTGATATTCGTGTTATGCTTATAGGACATAAGCCTGTATGTGCATTTTGGAGAAGAGCTCCTGAGGGAGAATGGCTTACTAACACTTCACAAGGTGGAAGTATGGATTACAATGATGTTCCAAAATCTGTACTAGACCTCGCTGTAAAAGTTTCTAAAGCTGCAAAAGCAGAATACTGGGCTTGTGATGTGGCTTATGGGAAAGATGGAAAAGTACGAATCTTAGAATGTGCTACAGCATTTGCAGCATTCCCATATATTAGAGATTGGATTGGTCAATATTTAATGTGGAATTTAAGTGAAGGAAGATTTAGAAAACCACACTGTCCTATGTTTAACTGGGAAGAGTTAGGTAAAATTGATAGTAGTTTATTGCGAACAATGAGACATATCGCATTTGGTAAATACAATTCGTCTTATGATGGTGCATACTTTGGAAACAAAAAGAAAATGTATGGAGAGGGTGCTGTATATCTACATGAGCTTGATGAAACATATAAAATGTATAGTGTAGATAGAAGATGGAGCGAAGAGTGGCCGAGTGAAAAATGGAACTACCAAGATAAATTTTCTCTGAACAATCTAAAATCTATGAAAGTACCAAATCTAAAAAATGAAGATGCACCAAATCCAACAGGTGAAGATATGGAAAGTATTTCAACGACACCAGAACTTACAAAAAAAGAGTTGAAAAATGTGTTGACTTCTGTAAAAGGATTAGGAGATAAAAAGTTTAATAAAATTATTAATGAACTTGGTAAAACTCAAGAGGTAGTTGGAGTATTGGAACAAAGTCCTTCAATTTTATTAAATATCAAGGGATTTACAAAACAACTTATTAAAAAAGTTGAAACAAAATGGGAAGAATTTAAGAAATCTTTAGAGAAATAGGTATTATGAGAAAAAAGATACTACTATTTTCAACACTATTATTTACAGGCTGTAGTACAGGTGATATTCAATCTATCACCGTAGCAGCCCTAAGTAAAAACCCAAGCGCTGCTTTTCAAAGTTTAGCTAAAAACAAAACAACTCAATATGCCGTAAACCCTAAAAGACTTATTAGTGATATAAAAGCTATGGATGCTTTTTTAAAAGACTTTAAAAACAATATTTCAAAATTTTGGGGTATTGATAATATAAAAATACCACAAAAAACAGAGTATGTAAAATATATGCAAAATTACAAAAGTAGGGCACTTATTGACTTTGACAAGGGGATAGTTACTGTTGAAACACTTGATAATACAAATGCTAAAAAAAGTTTAAATGAGGCTATTGTAACAACACTTCTTCTTCCTGATGATCCACGAGCTGCTGATCTGTTTGGTTCTAAGCCTGTAAAATTAGGAGCAACCCCTTATTTGTTAGGAGAAGTGAAAGATGATCAAAATAAAGATATAAGATACAGTTGGCGAGCAAATAGATATGCTAATATTTTAACAACTACAAAGTTTCAAGAAAAAGAGATTATAAAAGAGGGTAAAAAAGTAAAAGTTTCTTATGTAAATATCCCTATGGTCAAAGATCATGCAAATATAAGGGTTGCAAAGTTTAAACCAATAGTGAAAAAATATGCAAAAAAATATCAACTTAGTGAAAACTTAGTATATGCAATCATCCAAACAGAAAGTAACTTTAATCAATTTGCAGTAAGTGGAGCAGGAGCAATAGGTTTAATGCAAATAGTTCCAACAAGTGCTGGAGTGGATGCATATAAACATGCGAAAGGGAAAAGTTGGACACCTACGAAATCTTATTTATTTAATGCCACAAATAATATAGAACTAGGAAGTGCTTATATACAAATATTAGAAGATAAATACCTTAAAGGTATAACAAACCCTATATCAAGAGAATATTGTGTAATTAGTGCTTATAATACTGGGAGTGGAAATGTTCTCAAAACCTTTAATAGTAATAGAAATAGAGCAACAATACTGATAAATAAAAAAACTCCTGCTGAAGTATATTCAACCCTAAGAGAAAGACTTCCTTATGTGGAAACACGAAACTATCTTAGAAAAGTAGTTACTTACAAAAAACAGTTTGTAAATATTTAATCTAAATTATCAACATTGCATCACCATAAGAGAAAAATCTATATTTTTCTTTTATAGCTTCATCATATATTTTCATAGTTTTTTCTAATCCCACAAAAGATGCCACTAGCATAATGAGTGTTGATTTTGGCAAATGAAAATTTGTAAGGAGATAGTTTACCCTTTTTGGTTGATTTAAAGGGTTCAAAAAGAGGTTTGCTTCTCCTGATAGTTGTTTTGTATCATTATAAAACTCTACAGTTCTTGTTACAGTTGTACCTACCGCTAAAATTTTCTTTTGACCATCTAATATTTTTTTTGAAGATTCTGGAATTTCGTAAAACTCACTATGCATAGGATGTTCAAGTATATCATCACACTCAACTGGTTTAAAAGTACCAGCACCCACATGAAGTGTGAGATAGTTTGTATTGTAATTTTTTTGTAGTTTCTCTAATAATTGTGGTGTAAAGTGTAGTGATGCAGTTGGTGCTGCAACTGCTCCATAGTTTTTTGCAAAAAGTGTTTGGTAGTTTGTATTGTCAGATTCTTCATCTTCCCTTTTTATATAAGGGGGAAGGGGAAGATGTCCTATAGTATTTAAAACTTCCACAAGAGATAAAAAGTCCAACTCATTATCCTCTTTATAAAACTTTACTATTCTTGTTCCATCTTCTTGGAGTTCTAACACTTTTACACTTAAATTAGTAGCAAAAGTTATGATATTACCAACTAGAACCTTACCTCGCATATAGACTAAATACTTATTATTAGGTAAAGGTTTGTTGAAAAGTAACTCTATTTTTCCACCCGTCTCTTTATGCCCAAATATTCTAGCTTTGATAACTTTTGTATCGTTAAAAAAAACTTCTGTATTTGTAGGGATGAAATCTAGTAGATGTTTGAAAGTGGTGTGTGTAATTGTATCTTTTAAAGTATCATAAACTAATAGCTTTGCTTCATCTGCAGGAACTGCCGGATAAGTAGCTATTAGTTCTTGTGGTAAGTTATAATCATAACTTGAAGTTTTAAGAGGATCTAACATACTATTTAGTAGATTTTTCTACCTCTTTTTCTTCAATATCTTCTTCCTCGTCAAGGTCTTCTTCCTCTTCATCTTTATCAGCAGGATTAAAAACTTTTGCAATATATATTGATACACCATATAATAGTATAAGTGGTCCAGCCATTAAAAACTGAGTAATAATATCCGGAGGTGTTAAAAGTGCTGAAACAACAAAGATAAGTACAACAGCATATTTAAAAAAGTCTTTTAGTGTTCTATCTGTTACAAGCCCAATAATTGCTAGAAAAAATGTAAATACTGGTAACTCAAATGCTAATCCAAAACCAAATAATAGTTTTGTAAAAAAGCTTACATATTTTCCAATACTTGGCATAACAGAAACAACTGTACTACCAAAGTTTACAAGAAACTCAAAACCAAAAGGTACAACAACATAATATGCAAATGAAGCACCGATTAAAAACATAATTGTAGCACCCAATACAAAAGGGATAACTAGTTTTTTCTCATTATCATATAGTCCGGGAGCTAAGAATAACCACATTTGCCATAATATAACTGGTAAAGATACTAAAAATGCACTAAAAAAAGCAACTTTAAGTGCAGTAAAAAATGTCTCTTGAACCTCAATAGCAACCATTTTAGAACCCTCAGGTAATACTGCTTCAACAGGTACCATCATCCAGTTTAATATAGGTTCATATACAGCAAAACAAGCAAAAAATGCTACAAAAAGCACAGCACAAGAGATAACAAGTCTTTTTCTAAGATCAGCTATATGTGGTTTTAAATCTTCAAACATTAAGCTTCCTTATCTTTATTTAATGAGATTTTCTCTTTTTTTGACTTTTTTGGCTCACTAGGAGTTGTCTCTTTTTTTTCTACTTGTTTTGGCTCAGCTGCTTTTGATATATCATCTAGGTCAATATTTGCCATATTTTGTATATTTGAAACACTTGCTTTTAGTTGTGCTGCATCCTCTTTGAGTTCAGAGAGGTTAAGTTCTTTATCGATAGATGATTTTGCATCACTTAGTTCACCTTTTATTTTTTTGAAAAACTTAGCACCTTCAACCAGTGCCCCTGGTAGTTTTTCAGGACCTAATGCAATAATAGCAACAATAAGGACTAAAAAAATCTCTATAAAACCCATACCAAACATATAAATACCTTTTATTAATTATTAGTTTGGGATTTTACCTAATTTTTGATAAAATTCCACATAATTTGAAACAATAAATATTTGGAGATTAAGAATGATAAAATTATTAGTACTAGCACTCGTGGGATTTCTTTTTTATATGTTAAATAGAGGCTATAAAAGTAGTGACTTTCAACATATAAAAGTAGATGGAAAACAAACTTTAAAAGGGAATTTAGAAGAGCATGAAGCTGGGCTATTAGTTGCTATGATGGCAAAAGTTGCAAAAGCTGATGGAAAAGTGAGTGAACTTGAAGCTGAGATATTAAGCCATACATTTACAGATATATCAAATCATTTTGAAAATAGTGGTGAAATTCGAGAACAACTAAAAGTAATCTATAAAAAAGAGATGGATAGTTTTGATAATACTATAGAGATAGCACAAAAATATCTAAAACTCTCAAAAAGAGAATACAACAAAAGATTAAAAGTATTAGAATACCTTTTAAATTTAGCATTTATAGATAATGATTTTTCAAAAACAGAGTTTATGATAACAGAAGATATAGCCAATGCTATGGAGATAAAAAAATCTGATTTCGAATCTATGATATCGCAATTTGAACAATATTATGCGCAAAAACAAAACTCAAAACAGCTTTCACTTGAAAAAGCTTATGAGATATTAGGTGCTAGTGCTAGTGATGAGATGAGTACAATCAAGAAAAAATACAGACAACTAGTAAAAGAAAATCATCCAGATATCATCACAGGGCAGGGTGCTAGCCAATCTATTATCGATGAAGCAACAAAAAAACTCCAAGAGATAAATGAATCATACGAACTTATCAAAAAAGAGAGAGCTTAAAGTATGGCTGACTTTCATTATAGTTATGAAGTGTGTAGTTGTAGAAAAGTAACCTTAGGTGAGATTATCCACGCAATTAAAGAACAAGGTGCAACAACTATTGAACAAATAGGTGAACTTACAGATGCAGGGACTGCTTGTGGGTGTTGTAAATGTGAAGCAGATGACTTTGGTCAACCAAAGATGAAACTCTACTTAGAACAGATATTAAATAAGTTTGCATAATATGAATGATACAAATAAATTAGAACTCATAGATGAGATAAAACAGCTTATAAGTGTAGATGGTAGTTCCATAGATATCAACCCAAACTATCTAGAATACTTTGAACTAGAGGAGCTAGAGGATATAAAACAACAACTTTTACACAGCAAATCAAATGCAAAGTCTTTCACAAAAGAATATGTTGAAGAACTCTACGAAAAATTCTCACAATAGAGAAGTTTTTAAGGTGTTGTTAATAGTTAATTGACTATAATTCCCCTCCAAAAACATTCCGGCATAGCTCAGCGGTAGAGTAGATGACTGTTAATCATTTGGTCCCTGGTTCGATCCCAGGTGCCGGAGCCACAATCCTAAAAACCCCTTTAAATAAGCCTTTTCAAGCAACTTTAATTATATTCGGTGCCAATTTGGTGTCACTTTGGAACACAGAATCATTTAAAAATACACCTCTTTTTTTCTTATCTCGTTTTATATATCTTGAATATTTTGATAATGTCATAGTACTATCTGTATGTCCTAACATATTACTAACCCAAAGAATATCTTCATTATTTGCTAACATCAAAGAAGCAAACGAGTGTCTTGTATGATATATCGGTCTATAATCTAAATCTGCTTTTATTAAATCTCTTTTCCATTGAGTTTCCCTAATCCTTTTTATGTCATAGTAATGCTCTTTGTGTTGATTTAAAAATACATAACTATTGTATTTACCGGTTAAAGTATATTGTTTTTCCAAATATGGAAGTAAGCTATCAAGCATATCTATAACTCTAATACTATTTTCAGTTTTAGGAGTAGATATAATTCCCTCTTTAATAGACCTTTGTATATGTATCTCCATATTACTAAAGTCTATATCTTCCCATCTTAAACCTATAAGCTCTCCACTTCTAGCACCTGTAAAAAATGCAGTTGCATAGAAGTTTTGATATTGTCCATTTGATACTTCTAAAATCTTATTTATCTCTGTTAAGGTAAATGGATTAATTTCAGTCTTTGGAATCTTTGGGGTTTTTACAACTAATAGAGGATTTTTATCTATAATCTCATCTTTAATTGCATCATTAAACATAGTAAATAATACTGACCTAGACTTTTTAACTCTTGCAGGGCTTAATCCCTTATCTAATAAATAGTTTTGCCATCTTTCAATGTGAGAGGGTTTTATCTCATTTAATCGTTTAGAGCCTAAGAACTCTTTGATATGAAGCTTATGAATAGTTATAAGGTCATTTTGAGTATCAGATTTTCTTTTATGTTTATGCAAATCTAAAGAGATTACAATAAACTCATTTACTGTAGGTATCTTCTTTTTTTCATCTGTGTTGTTAAATAACTTGCCAGTTCTAAATTGAACTAGTAAATCAGGAAATATCTCATTTTCTACAAACTTTCTATTTGCCTTTGTATCTTCTAGACCTAAAGGCTTTCTTACTCTTACACCCTTATGAGTATAGGAGTACCAAAGTTCAGTTTTAAGTATTTTTCCGTTTTTATCTTTTCTTGTCTTTTTTGTTAAGTTAAATTTCATTGTTATCCTTTTGATAACCACTAGATTTAACCATAAATACTAACAGATATAATTATATTGTATTTAGGGTTAAAAATCTGCTTGTATCTTTGATAGTATCTCTTGTTTTTTTAGTTCATTATGACTTGAAAGCCTATTACTCATAATCCACTCATCTATTTTTATTTTATCAAACATTCTCATTTTCGCTTGTTGGTAGAAGTGAACACCATGTTCAAACTCTCCACTTTGTACTTTTTTATTTATTGTTTCTTTAGAGTATGGGATATAATTCGATAGTTCTGCAGTACTTAGCCATCTTTTTTCATGTTGTATTTTTGATTCTAGTGATTGTAATTTATTAGCTATATCTACTAAGTTTTGTTCTAGTTGTTCAAATGGATTTGTCATGCTACAGCCTTTTTAATATCAAAGTTATCACTTTTACAATATATCATCTCATCCCCATCAAATACTTCCATTATCTTACTTCTATCACTTTGTAAGACAAATATTTGAAGCTCTTTATTATTTGTTACTCTTGTTAGTTCTTGTAATGTAAATCTAGTATATAAAAGTCTATAGAGTTTTAGTGGTGCTAATGTTCTACTTGAATTAAATCGTATTATTCTATTTTTACTATACCAAGCGTTAAGATATTTTTCTTGTTTTGATAAATTATCTTGTTTTGAGTTTGGAAGTGTTTTATTGATATATTTCATAATATATGCAGTTGCATTTTGTATTTGAGTTTCTATTTTATTGGCTCTTTGATTATAGAGTCTTTTAAAAGCTTTTGTAATCTTTTCTATTGATTCTTTTGGAACATATAATAATATGTGTGTATGTGGTGTTCCGTCCTTGTGAGGCTCATTTACTCTATAGTAGATACGATTATCACGAGATAGTTCTTTAAGGCTTCTATCGTGTCTTAATTTAGCAAATAGTTTAGTTAGTTCTTTAACTGCTTCTTTTGGAGTTGTATTATTGTAGTTTGGGTTTGGTATAAGTGTATTTGTTTTTCTATTAGTTTTCATCTTATGATAGACACTAGGCAAAGTCAGTGTTAAAAATAATGGTTGTAAGTTTTTGTGTTTTGCTTCATTGATTAAAGTATTGATTCTATTTTGAATCTCTGCATAGTATCTATTTGGATTTATATTTGCACTAAAAGTTATTGTTGAGAGTGGTATTTTATTATTTGATATTTTATCATAGATATAACTAGAGTTTAAAAAGTGTTTTTGTTTCTCTAGTTTTATTTGTACTTCGTTGTAGTCATATTGATTTAATCCATAATATTTTATGGGGTGTTTGTCCACAACTTTTTTATAAGTAGTCAAGGATACTGCGGGTAAAGAAAAAAAGTGCGCTCCCGCGTCACTTTTGTTTCTTTCGTCCTCGTATCTTTTAGGTACTATATTATTAGTGTTAATACTATTTTTAGTATAATTCATTTGAATTTCCTTTGAACGGGTTATTTACGGTCTTTCGTGAAAGCAGATTGGCGTTTACTTTCACAAAGACTTTTTTATTTATATTTCACTTATATAAATTGGACTCTTACTAAATGTAGAGCAACATATCTCTATATCTTTACCTACTTTACTTTTATAATCATTTACTGATTCTGGTTTGATTTTAATATCCATTAATTCATGTTTAGTATCAGTTGAATTTTTAACATTTATCTCTGATAGTAATTGAACTGCATAATCAGGTGCTTTTGGTTGATTAGTTTCTCTATCCATTACTATTGGTTTTTGATAGCATTTTAATAATTTGCCTTTTATGTATATACTCATTTGTTTATCCTTTTTGTATATTTTAGTTTGTTTGCCTATTAGCGACTTTTTGGATTGTTATTTGTGTTTAGTTTATTTTTTCATTATTTGCTCCTAATTTTTGATTTACTATTAATATAGTTCTTTTCTAACCTTTTCTAGTTGATTATTTAAAAACCTAATTTTAGTATAGAGTGATGATTTTATATTACATAATTCTTCATCTTCAAATTCATTGTCTGCAATAGACTCTAAATGATTTTTTGTATTTTCAAGTTTATGTTCTAATGTTATCTCTTCTATTTCTAATTGTTCTTTTGTTAAATTATTATAAGTAGGGTTTTCATCGTTCGTAGCTTTTATTAGTCCCAATAACATATTAGTCATAGTTACATCATTTAATTTACAAACTTGTTCAAATTCCTTTTTCATTGAAACTGGTAATTGAAAAGAAAAACCTATTTTTTCTTCAACTGGATTCTTAGCATAATTCATTGCTTTCTCTATCATTTAATACTCCTTTATTAATGATTTATAAAATTATATCAGATTTAAATATATAAATCAAATATATAATACGAATATTTATAATAAATATTTAAAAAGATGTTTCGTACTGCGTTACATATCATTTTAATTTAGTTTTATTAACGCAGTACGACTTTGTTTAATTTTCTCACATTTGATTATATTTATTTTTCATATTTAAGGGTGTTTTATATAAAATACTTTGTAATTAAATAAAATATATTATTTAAAATAATTAATAAAGAAGAATAATGGACTTAAATCTTTTTAAGGATGCCTGTTTAAATCAATCTGCAGATATTGTTGTCCAACAATTTTTGATTGAAGGATATAGTTATTACTTTGAAGAAAACTATAATACTACTGAGGAATTTCAATTTAAAAAAGACTTAGCAACAAGTTTAAATATTCATATTAGAGATATAGCAATAGTAGGTTCAGGTAAACTTGGATTTAGTATCAAACCAGAGGAAGTAAGTCCTGGATTATATTTATTTAAAGAATTTGATTTTGACTATAAAAGTGATAATGATAATGATAAATCAGATATTGATATTGCAATTATATCAGGTAAGTTATTTGATAGTCAACTCCTAGCATTATATAAGCACACAAATTCTTATAAAGATTTATCAGGCTTTAAAAATAAAAGTTATTCTCCACATTCAAAATCTATAGTTAAAGGTTGGTTACGTCCAGATAAAATCCCAAAAGATTATAATATTTCTGATACTATAGAAAACTTACGTAAAGAATACAAAGACAAATATGATAGAAAAATAAATTTTGGTATTTACAAATCATGGGATTACTTTGAGAGTTACCACATAAATAATATTAAAACTTTAAAAGTTAATTTACAATACAATACTTAAATAGGATAAAAAATGCATAAATTAAAAGAAAGTATACCATCTACGAATATGAAAATTATTGAATTATTCAATAAAATAGAATCAGGGGCTTTGGTTTTAGACCCAGATTTTCAAAGAAAATTAGTATGGAAGAAACAACATAAATTTCACTTTATTGAAACAATTTTAAAAAACTACCCTTTTCCTGAGGTGTATATAGCAAGTTCAGAGATTAATATAACTACTATTTCAGCCAAAGAAATAGTAGTAGATGGTCAACAAAGATTATCAACAATAGTAAATTATATTAAAGAAGAAGGTGATTTCACTAATCAATTGAAAATACAAAGTTTTAATTCTTTAGAGGATGAAGATAAAAAAAAGTTTTTAAATTATTTAGTAACTGTAAAAGATTTAAAAGATATGAACATTGATAATATAAAAGAAATATTTCAAAGAATTAATAACACAGAATATTCTTTAAATACAGTGGAAAAAATAAATGCTCAATATGGAGATGGTGAATTCATTATTTTTGCAAAACAATTACTAGAAACAGATTACTGCCCAAATAATGATGTAACAGATATAGTCATTAATGCTAGTGACAAACAAGTTATAAATGACTTCTTTAATAATAATCATATTTTTTCTGAAAATGATATGAAAAGAATGATTGCTTTACAATTTGTAATGTCTATAATAGCAACAATGATTTATAGTGAATATTTTGGTAGAAACTCAAAAGTTACAGAATATATTGAAGAATATAATAGTAACTTTAAAGAAAATGAAAAAATTCTAAAAGTATTAACTGATATCATTAATTTTATTAGTTCTCTTTATCTAGACCCTAAGTCTTATTGGTTTAATAAAGCAAATTTATTTTCATTAATAATCGAATTATCGAAGACTAAGTTAGATAAAATTGATAAACAAAAATTAAAAGATAACTTAGATAACTTTGAAACTGAAAGTAAAATGTATTTTGCAGATATTAATCTAGAAGCGATGAACTCTGACCATAAAAAATATTTTGAATATGCGAAAGAAGCAGTAAATGAAAAAAAATCAAGGATCCATAGAGGAAAAGTAATTCGATCAATTTTAGAAGTTTCACAATAATTTATTGTACTAAATACATATATTTTAAATTGACCAACACTGTAAAAAAAGTGTATATATAGTTTTAGAAGTAGCTAATTGTCTTTATTAAACTAATTTATCATATTACAAAAGTCTTTTAGATATAATCACATTTATATATAAAAAGGAATAACTGTAGTGAAAGTATTAGACTTATTTTCTGGATGTGGTGGATTTTCTTATGGATTTCAAGAAGCTGGATTTAATGTAGTTTTAGGGATTGATAATGTAAAAGTTGCACTAGATACTTTTAAACATAATCATATTAATTCTGAGGCTTTTGTAAAAGACTTATCATGTGATAATAGTATTAAAGAAATTGTAAAGTTTCTTGATGACCAGGGAGGAATTGATATAATTATTGCAGGACCACCATGTCAAGGTTTTTCCTTAACTGGTTCGAGAGATGAAAATGATGAAAGAAATAAATTGTTTTATTCTGTTTTTAAAATAGCAAAACTATTAAAAACCAAACCAAAAGCTATAATTATTGAAAATGTTCCAGGACTTGCTACTTTATATAAGGGTAAAGCAAAAATAGAAATAGAAAAGAATTTTAAAAAAAATAAATATACTTGTAATTCAAATATTTTATACGCTCCAAATTTTGGAGTACCCCAAATAAGAAAAAGACTTTTTTTTGTTGGTTTAGATAAAGATAATTATGGACAATTTGAATTTCCAAAAGAGATTCTTACTAAAGAAGATTATGTAACTTGTGAAGATGCTATTTCTGATTTACCAACATTAGAACATGATTTAGGAGTAGATAAAATAACATACTCTACTGAACCATTATCTAACTATCAAAAAAATATGAGAAAGAATTCTAAATTTATAAATAACCATATTGGAACACAACATACTGAACTAGTAAAAGATGTAATATCTCAAGTTCCAGAAGGTGGAAACCATAAGGATTTACCTAAAGGTGTAGGAGAAAGTAGAAAGTTTAATGAAGCATGGACAAGATATCATAGTAAAAAACCATCAAAGACTATAGATACAGGGCATAGAAATCATTTTCATTATAAATTTAACAGGGTACCAACAGTAAGAGAAAATGCTAGACTACAATCTTTTCCTGATAATTTCATTTTTTTAGGTACAAAAACACAACAATATAAACAAGTTGGAAATGCAGTGCCCCCATTATTAGGGTATCATATAGCTATGAAATTAAAAGAAATACTATAATGAAAAAATATAACTATATTGATTTATTTGCTGGTTGTGGAGGATTAACAGATGGATTTGAACAAACAAATAAATATACTCCTCTTGCTTTTGTTGAATGGGATAAAAATGCAAGTAATACATTAAAACATAGATTAAAAACTAAATGGAAATTAGAAAATATAGATGATAAAGTTTTACATTTTGATATACAAAGAATGAATGAATTATTAAATGGATTTGATGATATTAATTATGGACAACATATAGGATTAAAAAAACTAATTAACAAAAATACTATAGACATAATTATTGGTGGTCCACCTTGTCAAGCCTATTCAATAGCAGGTAGAGTTCAAGATAAAAATAATATGAAATGTGATTATAGAAATTATTTATTTGAAAATTATTTAAAAGTTGTAAAAGAATTTAAACCTAAATTATTTGTTTTCGAAAATGTTCAAGGAATTTTAACTGCAAAACCTAATGGAATTCATATAATTGATAGAATACGAGAAGATTTTGAAAAAGAAGGTTATATTATATCAACAGATTTAAAAAAAATTGCATTGTTGGATTCATCAGATTATGGTGTTCCACAAATAAGGAAAAGAGTAATAATTATTGGTATAAGTAAAGAACATACAAATCATAATCCAATCAAAATATTAAATGACTTTTATTTAAATATACTACCTACTTTTAAAGTAAATAGGAAAACTACCGTAAAAGAAGCAATAGGAGATTTAGACTCACTATATCCATTGAATGGTGATGAAAAGTTACACTATAAAAAAGTATCACATAATAATAATTCTAATATTAAAAACCATAAACCAAGATTTCATAGTCAAAGAGATATAGAGATTTTTAGTGAATTAGCTTATGATGTAGAAAATGGTTCAAAAAAATATCCTGATGTAAATTCATTAAAACAATTATACTATGAAAAAACTGGAAAAAAATCGTCATTTCATAAATATAATGTCTTAGCTTATGAACAACAAAGTAATACAATACCAGCTCATTTATATAAAGATGGTTTAAGACATATTCATCCAGATTACAAACAAGCAAGAAGTATTACACCAAGAGAGGCAGGCAGATTACAAACTTTTGATGATGATTTTGAATTTATTGGAAGTCAAGGAGCTTGTTATCAGATGATAGGAAATGCAGTTCCACCATTATTAGCAAAAAAAATTGCACTTGCTATTGACATATTATTAAAAAAATACTACTAAAAAAGGATTAAATAATGCAATTTGATAAAGTATATATTCACAAATGTTACGAAAATGAATTAGGTTATAGAAATGGTTCTCCAGGAGGAGCAGGAAGATTCCTTTTTATTAGTAAAAAAGTAACCACTTTTTTTCCTCATCTTAGTAAACTAGAATTAAATGATAATGTATTAATTGATGTTGTTGATATGAATAATAATATTGTTTCTAGTAACTACATATATCATAATAGCAAAACAGCAACTCATAATACAAAAGAAACTAGAGATGAATATAGACTTTATATTACAAGTGAAATAGATACAGATAGAAGCTTGTTTAAACCAAATGATATTATTGCTTTTACAAAATATAAAATTGATGAGCAATTATATTTTAAATTAAATTTATATTCAGTAGAAAATTCAGATGCTAATTATCAACAATTAAATTTATTGTTAGAACAAGAGAAACAAGGAATTAAAGATATTAATCACTTATTAGTTAATTTAAATCAAGTTAAATTTTTGGAAAAAGATATTGAAATCAATGATTCTAAAAAAATACTTCCAACTCAGACTATAGATACAATGTTAAGTAATCAAAAACACTTATTTGATAATTTAGAAGAAATAGCAGAACCAAATAAAGAAGTACCTTCAGATGAAACAGGTTTAATAAAAAGTAACAATTTCAGAGATATTGTACTTTTTGCTTACATGGGTAAATGTGCAATAACGGGGAAATCGATTGATTTTGAATCTCTATCTAATTTAGAAGCTGCACATATAATGCCACAATCACATAATGGTCCAGATGCAATACCTAATGGTATGGCATTGAGTAGAGATTTACACTGGGCATTTGACAAAGGCTTTTTCACCATTAAATTTTTTGATGATACATATTTAGTTGATGTACATACTAATGTAAAAGAAAATGAAATAATGAAAGAAATTGACGGTATTGAAATATTTAAACCAAGTGACCCAAGATTTAGATTACATAATAATGCTTTAGAGTATCATCAAAAACATATTTTTGGTACATTTAAACAAATTAGATCAAAAGTTCAATAATATTTAACTTCTATTATCAACTTGGTGCCAATTTGGTGCCATTTTATACTTTAAAAGGAATTTTTGGAATTAATATTAAAATATGAAAGTGTAGTATTAATGGTATCTAGCGGTATTTTAATTAGTTTCTAGGATTCCCCAGGTGCCGGAGCCATTCTTACAACGACCCCTTAAGCAAAGGGACTTTAAGCAACTTTATTTTCTTTTGGTAGCACTTTTTAATCTAAAAAATTATATCACTCATAATACAAAGCTCTTTAAATCTTTTAAAACCAACTGTATCTTTTAGATCTTTTTTCACCAATTCACAAGTATGACAACCATACTTTTTAGGTAAAAATAAAATTATTTTTTCATTATTTTTTAAATTTAAATTACTTTTTCTTTTGAACATATTGATTCATTTTTTGTTTTATTAAGGGAATTATATAAGTTAAAAGTTACAAAATTATTACACAAAAAAACAATGATAAGAAAAAATTATTTTCTCACTTTATAGTTATTTTACTTTTTTTATTATTCATAGAAGTAGAGAAAGTTACCACCAATAGATAAATATATTTTTCTCAAAAAGTTCATTTAAACTATCTCAAAGGTTGAAAGTTGTAAAAATCAACTTTAAAAATGAACTTTATACTTTTGAGGTAACAATAATGAAAATAGAAAAACTGTATGATAAAGAGATAAAAGATATTTTAGAATATGATGATTTTATAAATATTCTTAAAAATAATCCATCTGAAATTTTTTTACAAGACCTACATAAAAAATACCAATACAGATCACAAGAAGAGTCCTTAAGAGTTTTACAAGTAGAACTACTCAAACTACAAGAACACCTTGAAAAACACAATGAAAAGATGATAATCTTAGTTGAGGGTAGAGATGCTTCTGGAAAAGGTGGTGCTATACGACGAATTACACGATATATGAATGAAAAACACTATAGAGTAGTTGCGCTTGGAAAGCCTTCTGATGTGGAGAGAACTCAATGGTATTTTCAAAGATATATTCAACAATTTCCAAAAGCAGGGGAGGTCGTTATCTTTGATAGAAGCTGGTACAATCGATCGATGGTTGAACCTGTATTTGGATTTTGTACTCAAAAAGAGTATGAAACATTTATGAAAACCGTTACAAGATTTGAAGAGGATTTGATTGAACACGGTATACATTTTTTAAAGTTATATTTTTCTGTTTCAAAAGATGAACAAGCAAAAAGATTTGAAGAGAGAGAAGAAAATCCTTTAAAACAATGGAAATTGAGTGAAATAGATATCCAGATGCAAGAAAGATGGGATGAGTTCACAGCGAAAAAATATAGAATGTTAAAAGAAACAAATACAAAAAAATCTCCATGGACTATTATACGAAGTGATGATAAGTTTATAGCACGATACAATGCTATTAAAACAATTTTAAACAAAGTTGATTATGAAGGAAGAGGTACAAGAATAGATTTTACAGTTGATCCGGATATTGTTATCTCCGCAGAAAAAGAACTAGAAAATATGAACCAAACTGCAAACAAGATTTCACAAGGTTAACGAAATCTATAAATTTCATTATAGTTTGTAAAACTGTTCTTGTGCCACCTTCAACTATAGTTTGTTTTGTTTAAAAAAATCTCTCATAATTTCACTATGATCAAATACAAGATTATCGAAAGGTATCTCATCTAAACCATACAGATACACCTCTTTTGCATCATCTGCTACCTTTGGTTTGCCATAAGCTTTGCAAATATAGACAACAGATGCCGTATGAAATCTAGAGTCTCTTTTAGGATTTGAGTATATTCCTAGAAGTGATTCTATCTTTACATCTAAAGATACCTCCTCTTTCATCTCTCGAACTAGAGCATCCTCTACACTCTCCCCAATATCAACAAAACCACCAGGTAACGCTATACCATGTGGTGGATTTAATCTTTGAATAAAAACAATTATTCTAAATTCTCATAATAATCATTATATTAACTTAGAATATAAGTTATTGTTATCAACTAAACCTAGTTCTAAGAATATAAATTTTAAAATTTATTGTTTTTGTGACACTAGATGTGACATTATTATTGTAGAATAAGGTAATAAATATACATATTTTCAATATATAATTTTTGATACAAGGAGTTATTATGTTAAAAAAAGTACTTATAATATGCAGTTATTTTTTTACTGTAACCTACCTATATGCCCAAGAAGAGATAAATGTGGGTATCTACCAAAATGCTCCAAAAATATTTATGGATAATAGTGATAAGCCATCAGGATTTTTTGTTGATATCTTGGATGAAATAGCACTAAAAGAGAATTGGAAACTTAACTATATCCCTTGTGTTTGGTCTGAGTGTTTAGTTATGCTTGAAAATGGTAAAATTGATATTATGCCTGATGTAGCATATACACTTGAACGAAAAAAGAAATTTTTATTTACTGATGAAAGCATCATCTCAAGTTGGTCTGTACTTTTTAGACATAAAAATGTACCTATAGAGTCTATATTTGATTTAGAAGATAAAAATATAGCTGTATTAGAAAATACTATTCAATCTACTGCAATAAAAGAATCAATGAAAAAATTTAATATTCACCCTCATAGTTATATTGAGGTATCAGATTATGAAGAGGGTTTTAAACTTTTAACTGATAAAAAAGTTGATTGTGTTCTAGTGAATCGCTTTTATGAACTAAATCATAAATTTGCAGATACTATTATTAAAACAAATATTGTACTTGAGCCTTCTGTGATGAAATATGCATTTAATTTATCACGAAGTGATTTAGCAAAAGATGTAGACACAAATATAAAAGAATTTAAAGCAGACAAAAATTCGATATTTTATGAAGCGACACTCAAATGGATCACACCTAATGTACCAACACAAATACCAAATTGGATAAAATGGATAGTTTTAGGCAGTATAATAGTTATTTTAACTTTAAGCGTGGTGGTTATTTTATTTCAAAGAATGGTTCGTAAACAAACTCAAGAGTTACTACAAAATGAAAAATTAATGATAATTCAATCCAAACATGCTGCTATGGGAGAGATGATTGCACTCATTGCACATCAATGGAGACAGCCACTTAATATTATTTCCATAATTTCCTCTAATATTACAGCTTCTATAGAGCTTGAAGAAAAAATTAAAGATAATGAGTTAGCTGAATATATGAAAAGCATCTCCAAACAAGTAGAACATTTATCAACCACTATTGATGATTTTAGAAATTTTTTTAAGCCAAATAAAAAAAAGGTCAAAATCAATATCTCTTATATGATAGATGAAGTTAAAAAACTACTTGGAAATAGTTTAAAAAACAATAATATAGAGTTTATTACTAAATATAATAATTATGAAATAGAAACTTTTCCAAATGAACTACTACAGGTAATTCTAAATATTATCAACAATGCAAAAGATGTTTTAATAGAAAAGCAACTAGAAAATTCTACAATAACTCTCAGTACATTCCAGACAGATGATAGTTATAATATCTCTATATGCGATAATGGAGGGGGTATTCCAGAAGATATATTGAAAAAAATAGGAACACAATATTTCACTACAAAAGCTGAGAAAGGTACTGGATTAGGCCTTTATATGTCAATAATTATAGTTAAACAACACCTCAATGGTATACTAGAATGGGAGAATAAAGAGGATGGAGCTTGTTTTATAATATCTTTAAATAAGTAATAAATTACAAAACTATTACACTAAATTAACGATAAAAAAGTTATTTTATAAATATTACAGATACTAAAAAATTGATATTTTAATTAAAATTATCCCATAAAGAAGTGTTATAGCACACTTTTGACTTATCAAATCTATCCACCTCTTTTAAAAAGTTATCTTTATATCCCAAAGCTACTACACAAAGTGGTTTTATGGTCATTGGAAGTTTAAAATAGTTTGTAATAAAATTTATTTTTATCTCTCGTGGATGAACAGCAACCCAAACAGAAGCAATCCCTAAATCTGTAGCACTTAAAAGTATATTTTCTGTTGTGGCACTTGCATCTTGTACCCAATATAATTCACTTAATTCATCTTTTACTTCATAACACACCACTATAGCATGACTAGCATCTTTACACATTTTTCCATGCTCTATATTTGATGCTATATCTTTAAGGATAGTTTTATCATCTACAACAACAAATCGAAAACCTTGTTGGTTTCTAGCTGTTGGAGCACTCATAGCACACTCTAAAATAGTTTGAATATCTTTATTATTGATTTTTTGTTCATTAAAAGTTCTGATACTTCTTCTTTGTTTTATAGCTTCTATTGTATTCATCAGTCTTTTCCTTACAATATATGATTTTTGATAGAAAAGTATAACATTTTTATGAAAATTTGAGAAATAGAATTTGAAATTTTTTTTAAGATTAATTATAAAAGAGTAGGGGAGAAAAATCAAGTAGCTAAGAGCTACTTGAAAATAAGATTACAGTCCTGTAACATTTTGCGCTTGTGGACCTTTTTCACCTTCACCTATTTCAAAAGTCACTTCTTGACCTTCGTTTAGAGAAGCTCTATCATAACCATTTGTATTTATTTGTCTAAAATGTACGAATACATCTTTTCCACCATCTTTTTGTTCTATAAAACCGAAACCTTTTTCACTATTGAACCATTTTACTGTTCCGTTTACTAATGTTGCCATTGTATTTCCTTGTTTGTTAAAGTACACCAAATTTCTAAGGTGGTTAAAGTATAATATGTAGTTTCTTTTTGGATGTAATGTACCGTTAACACAAAGTTATCAATATAAAGCAGACCAAAGATGTAACACGAATCATCTTTTGTAGGGGTATTCTATCTGAATAAAATTAAATATACAAGGATTATGGTAAAAATATTTAAAATATTTCAAAATATACCAAAAAACCCTATAGTTTTCTAACAACAATGCTTTGTTTCATCATTTTATAGAGTTCAAAACTTTCATTTTGGAACTCATCATAATCAATTATTTCAAAATTATCATCAAAAAAAAGTTTTAGTTCCCCTTGCTTTAATAAAAAATCTGGATTTGAGCTTGGTTTAGTATTTCCTTTATCCTCCATATATGTTTCAATAAGGAGTATTCCATTTTTTGTAAGTGCTTGTGCTAGCTTTGGTATAAGAGTTCTATCTAAAAAATTTGTCATAACTATAAGATGATAACTATTTGCAAAAGGAGTATAGTTATCCAGATCAATGAGTTTTGTGATTATATTTTCATATCCTTGACTCTCTAGAGTATCTAATGCTATTTGTGAGATATCTAAGGCTTCTACTTCAAAGCCTTGCTTAGCAAGATAGATAGAATTTCTTCCAGCTCCAGATGCAACTTCTAACGCTTTTTTCCCTTTACTTGTATCCGCTACTTGAATAAGTTTTTTACTTGGTTCCCTTTGTTGTAACAAAGTAGGGGTGTTTTGATATTTTTGATCCCATTTTAGTTTGTCTTTTAGTGCCATTTATTACTCTTTAGATGGATGATTTTATATAATTATAGCTGTAGTTATATTAAGTTTAGTGTAGTAAAATCACAATAATAAAAAAGATTATATCAAAGGTATTACATGAAAAAAAAGATTGACCAAAATAAACTTATCTGGAAATCTGAATTTAGTATAGGAAACTATAGAATTGACAATGAACATATAAAGCTTTTTGAAATAGCTAAAAAAGCACTCAATGCTAAAAAGAATAATACTGAAGATGTAGAAAAACTAAAATCAATCATCTGGTCTCTCTATGAATATATAGGAACACATTTTAAAAATGAAGAAAAGTTTATGTCAGAAATAGAGTATCCTGATTTACCAAGACATAAAACTATCCATAAAACTCTTTTAGATAATTTGCACCAGTTTATCCAAACACTCAATGATCTTACCATTGATGAGATAGAAAAACAACTTTATGACTTTATAGAGGATTATTTTATTCGACATATTGTTAAAGAGGATAAACGCATCGAGATATGGAATCTATCTTTAAAAAGACTGAGAAAATCAACCTACTGGCTTAAGTCTTATGAAACAGGTAATGAACAGATTGATACAGAACATAAAGAGATGTTTGAAATTCTCAATGATGCTTTTGAAGAAGTTGAAGAGGATCAAAAAGAGGCAAAAATAAAAAAGGTACTTAAACGACTGTATGATTTTCTAAAAATACACTTCAAAGAGGAAGAGGCTTATATGAGAGATATTGATTATCCTCAATATGAAGAGCACCTTGACTTACACAATGAGATTATAAATGAATGTAATACACTATTAGAGAG
Organism: Arcobacteraceae bacterium; assembly: GCA_021107755.1. Lineage (GTDB taxonomy): Bacteria > Campylobacterota > Campylobacteria > Campylobacterales > Arcobacteraceae > JAIOSF01. Next base: position 16,471 of record JAIOSF010000013.1, on the reverse strand, counting down.
AATTAATGATATGGAAGATGCTCTTTTTGAAAGAGAGTTAGCCAAAATAATAGATAGAGATATAATAGAACATATTCTTCTAGAGGATAAAAAAATTGTATTTTGGGAAAATCAAAATAGATAAAATTTAAGCAAAGCTTAATAATACATAACTTTGACATAACTTTTTTGTTACATTTTGTTACATATAGGGATAAATTTATCAACTGTTTAAAATACATACAATTAAATTATTGAAGTTTTAATAATTTCATATAGAATAAAAGTGTTTATAATTTTAAAATTTAGGAGTTAAAATGAGAAATAAATTATTGAGAGTATCTCTTGCTGCAATTACACTTTGTGGTATTACAGCAACAGCTGGAACATTAGAAAATGTTAAAAAAGCTGATGTATTAAAATGTGGTGTAAATACTGGTTTACCTGGATTTTCAGAAGTTGGTAGTGACAAAAAGTGGAAAGGTCTCGATGTTGATGTATGTAGATCAGTTGCTGCTGCTGTTTTAGGTGATGCAACAAAAGTAAAATTTGTTCCATTAACTGCAAAAGAGAGATTTACAGCACTTCAAAGTGGTGAGATCGATATCTTATCTAGAAATACAACTTGGACTGCTTCAAGAGATTCATCTTTAGGTCTTAACTTTGCTGGAGTAACATACTATGATGGACAAGGTTTTTTAGTATCTAAAAAACTAGGTGTAAGAACTGCAAAACAACTAGATGGTGCTTCTGTTTGTATTCAAGCAGGTACAACAACAGAATTAAATCTTGCTGATTACTTCAATACTAATGGGATGAAATACAACCCAATCACTTATGATACAACAGATCAAGTATCAAAAGGTTTTGAATCTGGAAGATGTGATCTTATCACTTCTGATGCTTCACAACTATATGCTTTAAGAACAAAATTCAAAAATCCAAATGATTTTAAAGTACTACCGCAAATTATCTCAAAAGAACCATTAGGTCCACTTGTAAGACAAGGTGATGATGTATGGTTTAATATTGTAAAATGGTCATTAAATGCTATGAAATCAGCAGAAGAATATGGTATTACATCTGATAATGTTGATAATATGATGAAAACTTCAAAAAATCCTGAAGTTAAAAGAATACTTGGAGTATCTGGTAAAATCGGTGAGGATTTAAAACTTTCATCTAACTGGGCATATAATATTGTAAAACAAGTAGGAAACTATGGTGAATCATTTGAAAGAAATGTTGGTCAAAAATCACCACTAAAAATCAGTAGAGGTCTTAATAATCTTTGGACAACTAAAGGTGGACTACAATACTCACCTCCATTTAGATAATTATCTTTATAAAACTTAAGAATTTTTCTTAAGTTTTATTTTTTTATTTATAAATCAAGAATAAAAGTTATGGTAAATAGTTTTTTTTGTTGATTTATATATCATAATAAGTTTCAAATATTAAAAAAGGAATAGTGTGGCAATTTTAAATAATAAACTCTTTAGAGATATATTTTCACAATTTATAATAGTGGTACTTCTTGTACTCTTTTTGTGGTATATCATCACAAACTTACTCTACAATATTGATCATAGAGGAATTACAACGGGATTTGACTTTTTTGGTCATGTTGCAGGTTTTGGAATTTCTGAAACACCTATTGCTTATAATGATACAAAATCAACTTATTTTGATGCATTTCTGGTTGGTCTTTTAAACACTCTGATAGTATCAGGTGTTGGTATCTTATTTGCTTCAATTATTGGTCTTTTAGTCGGTATTGCTAGACTTTCAAAAAACTACATTGTTTCTAAATTAGCTTTAGCATATATTGAATTTTTTAGAAATATACCATTATTACTACAAATTTTATTCTGGTACAATGTTGTTCTAGCAACACTTCCAAGTCCAAGAGAAAGTTTAGTATTTACTACTACTACTTTTCTCAATAATCGAGGTTTATATATTCCAAAGCCACTTTTACAAGATAGCTTTAATGTAGTTATTGTAGCTATAGTTTTAGCAATAATTATTGCAGTATTTCTTGTTAAATGGGCAAATAAAAAGTTTGAAGAAACTGGAAAAGAAACCATCCTTTGGCCTTGGATGATTATGATACTTATAGGTTTTCCTTTAGTGGTGTTTAATATTGTTGATACTCCAGTTATTATTGATAATCCAGCATTACAAGGATTTAACTTTGGTGGTGGGATGCGTTTTAGTCCTGAATTTTTAGCATTGGCATTTGCATTGAGTATTTATACAGCATCACTTATAGCAGAAGCTATAAGAAGTGGTATAGAAGCTGTAACAAAAGGGCAAAAAGAGGCTGCAGCCTCACTGGGTCTTAATGGATATCAAGCTTTAAAGTTAGTAGTTCTTCCTCAAGCTATACGAATATCTATACCTCCTGTTTTAGGGCAATATTTAAATTTAATCAAAAATTCAAGTTTAGCTACAGCTATTGGATACCCAGAGATTGTAACAGTTTTTAGTGGTACAGTTTTAAATCAAACTGGACAAGCTATAGAGATTATTGCAGTGACTATGGCTGTATACTTAACTATTAGTTTGTTTGTTTCTTTACTTTTAAACATAGTTAACAAAAAACTAGAAATCAAGGAGAGATAATGGCAACTTACGAGATACAATCAGCACGACCAGCTCCTTCAAACTTAAGAGGACCATTTCATTGGATGAAAGAGAATCTATTTGCAACACCTGCAGATATAATTCAAACTATAGTTATATTTTTATTTTTATTTTGGATAATACCACCATTTTTAGATTGGGCACTTTTTGATGCTTCATTTGTAGGTACAACCAAAGCAGATGCAACAGGTACGGGTGCAAACTGGATATATGTAAAAGAAAAAATGGATATGTTTATCTATGGATTTTATCCAGAAGAAGAGATATATAGAGTAAATATTGTATTTGGATTGTTTTTTGTAACAGTAATATTATTTAAATTTGTTGCTCGTACATTTAGACAACAAGCTTTTATATTTTTGATTTATCCTCTTATCGCTTTTGTATTAATCAAAGGTGGATATTTTGGATTTACAGATATCTCTACAGATAAATGGGGTGGACTTTTACTTACTTTAATTATTGCTTCTGTTGGTATTGTATTGTCTCTTCCTTTGGGAACAGTTCTCGCTTTAGGGAGACAATCAGAGTTACCAATTATTAAAAATTTAAGTGTCCTATATATTGAGTTTATTAGAGGTGTTCCTATTATCACTATGCTTTTTATGGGTTCTGTTTTATTACCACTATTTTTTGTAGATGGTGTTGAAGTTGATAAACTTTTAAGAGCTTTAATTGTTATAATTATGATAGAATCAGCTTTTATAGCGGAAGCTGTTAGAGGAGGGCTTCAATCAATACCAAAAGGGCAATATGAAGCTGCTGACTCATTAGGTCTTGGGTATTGGCAAAAGATGATATTTGTAATACTTCCACAAGCTTTAAAAGTAGCATTACCAAACCTTGTTGGTATCTCAATTGAGTTATTTAAAGATACATCACTTGTAATGATTATTGGATTATTTGATATACTTTCTATGGTACATTTAACAGCGAATGATTCAAATTGGTTAGGGATGGAAACAGAAGGTTATGTTTTTGTTACATTTGTATATTGGATAATATGTTATGCAATGTCTAAATATAGTATGATTTTAGAAGATAGGTTTAATACAAATAATCGTTAAAAATGGTAAATATTAAAGGAATTATAGATGAGTGAAGAAAATATTATAGAAGTAAATAATTTAAATAAATGGTATGGAGACTTCCATGTTTTAAAAGATATTAATCTTAAAATTAAAAAAGGTGAAATCGTTGTTATTTGTGGTCCAAGTGGTAGTGGAAAATCAACAATAACTCGATGCATGAACTATTTAGAACAATTTCAAGAAGGTGAACTTATAGTAAATGGGACTACATTAACAGAAGATGTAAAAAAGATAAAACAAGTTAGAAGTGAAGTTGCTATGGTATTTCAACACTTTGAACTTTTTCCACATTTAAGTATCTTAAGTAATCTTATCTTAGCACCAATGCATGTACACCATATGCCAAAGAAAGATGCAATTGCAATGGCAATGCAATATCTTGAAAGGGTAAATATAGCAGATCAAGCAGATAAATATCCAAACCAGTTAAGTGGTGGACAAAAACAGCGTGTCGCAATAGCTAGAGCTTTATGTGCAAATCCAAAAATTATGCTTTTTGATGAGCCAACATCAGCACTAGACCCTGAGATGATTAGTGAAGTTCTTGATGTTATGATGGAATTAGCAAATGAAGATAAAACTATGATTTGTGTAACTCATGAGATGGGTTTTGCCAAAAAAGTTGCAGATAGAGTTATCTTTATGGATGCAGGGCAAATTATAGAGGAAAATACCCCTGAGGAGTTTTTTAATAATCCTCAAAGTGATAGACTCAAACTTTTCCTAAAACAAATTCTTTCACACTAGTATCGTACAAAACTAATGATATTAGAATTTGCTGAATATATAGGTATCGCTGCGTTTACATTAAGTGGATTTTATATTGCTGTAAGACATAACTTAGATTTACTTGGCGTTTTTATAGTATCTTTTTTAACAGCACTGGGTGGTGGGATTATGAGAGATACTATTGTGGGAATTGATCCTATCTCTTTAAGTACTATTTATCCTATGTTACTTGTTTTTGTTATTGTAAATACACTAATATTACTCCAATTTCACAAAAAACAAGAATATGATAGAAAGCCTATATTTATATTTGCAGATAGCTTAGGCTTAAGTTCATTTTCAATTTCTGGGGGATTAATAGCTATAAATAGTGGTTATGAGATCTCAGGGGTTATAATACTATCAGTTATAACAGCTGTTGGGGGAGGAATTTTACGAGATATACTTATCAATGAAGTACCATATATACTAAAGGGTGGGTTTTATGCAATGGTTTCTATCGTAATTGGTATCATAATTTATATACTCCATTTTTTTGATGTTTTAGAATTCTTATATATCTCTATATTATTTGCATTTGGTGTTATTTTAAGACTTATCGCTTTTTATAACAACTGGGAACTTCCTAATATTTACAACAAGAAAGAATAATGAATAATAAATATAAAAAAATATATATTCTCACAAAAGATATAGAAGATAAAAAGCTCATAGATCTAAAACAGTTTTTTATTGACCATTATAAAAAAGAAACTCTATTATTATCTATAGATAGTGAAGAGATTGAATATAATGAAAAAAGTATCTATTTTTTGTATCTTGATGATAGCTCCATCAAACAATTTATAAAAGAACATCTAGAGCTCACTATTGATTTAGCAATTTTACCAAATGATAAATCAACAGATTCTATACTAAGATATGGGATATCAAAAGATATTTATGAAGCTATTGAAGATAGCTTTAATGACAAATTAAGAGTAAATGATCAAATACTACTATGTAATGGTGAAGTAGTATTCAAAAAACTCTCTATTGGAAATGTGCAAAATTTACAAAAAAATATCTTTAAAACATCTTTTTATGAAAATATAAAAGATTTTTTTATAAATCTAAAAAATCTAAAATACCAATCTATAACAGTAACAACAGCAAAAGAAAATACAAAACAAACTGTTGCTAGTGGTATTTTAGTTTTAGAAGATTATACTATTTTCAATACCTTAAAAACAGTTGGTAACTCCTCTTTTCATGATGGAAGACTCAATGCTTTTATAATAGCCCCATTTAGTTTAGTGTCGTATATTTATTATCTTATTGTTGTATTTTTATATCATAAATTTTCATTAGGAAAACTGCCAAAAGATATAGGATTTATTAGTACACAAAAACTCAAAATATCTAGTAATCAACCTTTTGATTTTTCTATTGATGATACGCTTCTTAGTGCAGAAGATATAAGTATTGAAGTTTTTCAGAGTAATCTTCAGATAAGTTATGGTAGAAAATTTCAAAATGCAATAGATGAAAAAAATGAGATAGAAGAGAAAGAACAAATAAATATAAATCACTTACCAAAAGGGGAAATAAACGAGCTTTTAATAAAAGGGAAAGTCCCTTTTTTTAGAAAAGCAAGTGATGAGGATATGAAAGATGCTCTTAGTTCATTAAGGGAAAGTTCAAAAGTCTCTTCTGTATTTATTACACTTATGATTTTAAGTACACTCTTAGCAACAGTAGGTATTTTCCAAGATTCTACCCCTTCTGTTATTGGTGCTATGATTTTAGCTCCATTAATGACACCTATTATCTCTCTTTCAATGGGTGCAGTAAGAAGTGATAAAAATATTATCAAAAATAGTACTGTAAGTTTACTACTTGGTATAATAAGTGCTTTGTTTTTTTCTGCTATTTTAACACTATTTTTGCCTTTGGATATTATAACTACACAAATGAGTTCAAGAATAAATCCAAATCTTTTAGATCTCTTTGTAGCAATTTTTTCTGGAATTGCTGGAGCTTATGCTATGTCAAAAGAAGAGGTTGCTAAATCTTTGGCTGGAGTTGCTATTGCTGTTGCTTTAGTGCCACCATTAGCTGTAACTGGTATAGGAATAGGGTGGGGTAATGTAGATATAATATATGGTTCTTTTTTATTATTTCTTACAAACTTTATTGGGATGATTATTGCTGCTTCAATAACCTTTATTATTTTAGGATTTGCACCTATACATAGAGCTAGGAAAAGCCTTGTATATTCAATGATTATGTTAGTAATTGTATCTATTCCATTGATTTTTTCATTTTATTCATTGATATTACAAAGTAATGACTACGAAAAAATAAAAAACTTACAAAAACTTACAATCAATAATAAAAACATTGAAATAAAACTACACAATATAAATTCAACAGCAAAATATGTTACAATTGATCTGGATATTATATCAACATCTCATCTTAGTGACTTTGAATATAATATGTTGAAAGAACAATTAGAGAAAAAGATGAAAAAAAATGTAATTTTACAAATCACTCCTAAAATAGTTATCAAATAAATTTAAAAGGAAATAACTGTGGATATATATAGTTCGATAGCACTTATTGGTGCTATGTTTTTACTCGCGGCTTCCCCTGGTCCTGGTCTTTTTGCAGTTGTTTCAAGAGCATTAGCTAGTGGATTTAGTCATGCAAGTGTTATGGTACTTGGGCTTATTTTAGGGGATCTTATCTATTTACTTTTGGCTATTTATGGTCTGAGTGCTGTTGCACAAGTACTTGGTGAGTTTTTTGTTGTTATTAAATATATTGGTGGAATATATCTTATTTATCTTGGATATAAAATATGGTCAACTAAAGTAAAAGAACAAAATATAAAAGCTATCAATGAAATATCTAGGAAAGAAAATTTTTTCAGTGGACTTTTTATAACTCTTGGAAACCCAAAAGTGATAGTATTTTATCTTGGATTTTTACCTGCATTTATGAATCTATCAAACTTAACAAATCTAGATGTACTCATAGCTGTAATAATAGTAGCTTCAACCTTAACTATTGTAATTCTTAGTTATGTATATCTAGCTGATAAATCAAGAAAATTATTTAAAGATAAAAGTTCTATTGAAAAATTAAATAAAGCGTCAGGTATTGTGATGATGAGTGCTGGCGGATTATTAATACTTAAAAATTAATGTATTATAAAAGAGAATTTAAAACAGCATTTAGCACTTCTATCCCAGTGATGATGGGATATGGAGTACTTGGCTTTGCTTTTGGTCTTTTGATAACAAGTTTAGAATATCCTTGGTATTTAGCTTTAATTATGTCTATATTTATTTATGCTGGAGCTTTACAGTTTTTAGCAATAGGTTTTTTTGGTGCAAAATTAGGTTTATTTGACATATTTATTACGACTATTTTTGTAAATATGCGACAATCTTTTTATGGTCTTTCTGTACTTAAAAAATTTAAAAAAAGTGGAAAGCTCAAACCATATCTTATCTTTGGACTTACAGATGAAACCTATGCACTTTTAACAACTATAAAAGAAGATGATCAATTAAACAAAAAATGGTATTACTTTTACCTTACAGCACTTAATCAAAGTTATTGGATAAGTGGTACAGTTTTAGGAGCTTTATTTGGTTCTATGGTAAAGTTTAATACAAATGGTTTAGAGTTTTCTTTAACTGCTTTATTTGTTGTACTTACTATTGAACAGTATAAAGCAAATAAAAATTTTACTCCATTTTTAATAGGTGCAATAACTTCAATTATTGCTATTGTAACTGTACCTATAAACAATATGCTTATAGTTACTATTTCATGTTCACTTTTAGGGATATTTCTTTTAAGAAAAAGGCTTGCAAATGTCAACTAACGAGCTTTATATGGCTATAATTGTAATGACTCTTGCAAACTTTTTAACGAGAGTTTTTCCATTTTTATTTTTTGTTAAACATGAACCTCCCACTTGGGTTATTTTTATAGAAAAAAACTTTCCACCTATTATTATGACTATATTGATATTTTATACTTTATCTAGTGTAGATTTTACAACAGCACCTTATGGGATGAAAGAGATAACTGCTATTGCTTTAACAGCTTTTTTACATATACGATTTAATAATTACTTAGTTTCTATTTTTATTGGAACTATATTTTATATGGGATTGATGCAGTTTATTGTATAAAATAATAGATAAATTAACTATAAAAAGTATGAAGGGAAAAATATGAAATTAAAAATAGCCCAATTAAGTGATATAGATGGTATTTTAAAACTACATAATAAATACCAAATAGATAGTATAAATGAAGAGGATAAAAAAGATGGTTTTGTTACTACATCTTTTGACCGTGAACAGTTAGCAGATATTATTACACAAGAGCAAGGTATATTTATAGCAAAAGATGATAATAATGAAGTTTTAGGATATGTTATGTCTGCATCATGGCAGTATTGGTCAAAGTGGGCTATGTTTGCTTTTATGATAAAAGATTTACCAAACTTAACATATCAAAATCTCACTCTATCTATAGATAATTCATATCAATATGGACCTGTTTGTATAGATAAAAGTGTAAGAGGAAGTGGTTTATTAGAAAAACTGTTTGATTTTGCCTTAGAATCTATGTCAAAACGATACCCAATACTTGTAACCTTTGTAAATAAAATAAATCCAAGATCATATGAAGCTCATGAAAGAAAATTAGGACTTGAAGTGATACAAGAGTTTTCATTTAATGGAAATAAGTATTATGAATTTGTCTATGATACAACAAAGCGAGTATTAACATAATTTTATTATAAAACTGTGACGGTATTGTGACATCTTTTTGATATAATACTATCTTTATTGTTTAATAGTAATATAATTGATATATAATGGGAGTATCAACATGGATAAAATTATCGCTACACAATATAGTAATATTGCAAAAAATAATTCTAATACACAAGTAAATAACCATGATATTGAATTTACAATACCTAATTCAAAAGATATAACTCTGAATCTTTCTAATGATACAATATCTTTTAAAGATACTCAAAATATGACACTAGATGAACTACAATCTTTTTATGGTTCAAAAGAGACTCAACAAAACATAAGAAATTTATATATGGCAACACATTTTAGTAGTGATTCAAGCTTATCTTTGAGTATATTTAATCAAGTAAATAATATGCCAGAAGAACAAAGCATAAACTATCTTGCTAGTCTGTTTACACATAAAAATATCTCTTTAGACACCCAAACAGATTCATTCCAAAAAGGGGCATTGTTACGCAAAAGTATTATTGAGATGATTGATGACCCAGATATAAAAGCTCAACAAGAAAAACTAGAAAAAGAGTTTGCAGCTTCTATGATGAAATTTGATATTATGAGTCATTTTAATTCAATGTTAGATTTTGGGAGAAATGAAAAAGATAAAAATAAAAATTCTGAATATAGTTTTTTATACAATAATTTTTACGAACAATACGATACATTGTTCAGTGATTATAAAAATAACAAATCACTAAATGATATTATGATTAATCAATATAGAAAAGTAAACTTGTAGTATAATATTAAAGGATTTAAAATGTATTGTAAAAATAGTGATGAGTATTTAAAAAACGATATACCAAAAACACAAAAAGCACAAATAGCTGTATTATCTCCAAAAGAAGAGACAGATTTTTTAGTAAGAAAAATCAAAATAGAAGAGGGTGGTAGTATGCCAAATCATACAAACCTTATCCAACATCAACAATATGTTTTAAGTGGTGAAGCAAAAGTTGTAGTTGGAGATGAAACTATCAATGCTAAAGCAGGGGACTTTATCTATATTCCAGCAGGTGTAAAACATTATTATGAAGCCTATTATGGTAAAGAGTATCAATTTTTATGTATGATAACAACTACACCTGATACTATTACTATGGTTGAATAATTGAACAAAAACCCAAACTTTATTTTCTATACCTTTATGGTTATCGCTATGACTGCTTGGGGAGCATCTTGGGTTAATGCAAAAGTTTTAAGTAACTATATCACTGCTCAAGAGCTTATATTTTATCGATATTTGGTTACCTCAGTTACTTTGATCCCTGTACTTATATTTTTACGAAGATCTTTTAAAATAGATATTAAAACATTAGCATTGGCTTTTTTAGCTGCAATCTTTTTGGTAGTTTATTCTATTTTCTTTTTTAATGGTACAAAATTTGGAACATCTGGACTAGGGGGAGCTTTTGTAACTACACTTACACCCATTCTTACCTTTATATTACTTGTGAGTTTTTTTGGAAAACAATTTGTCAAAAAAGATATTTTTGCTTTGATTTTAGGAGCTATTGGGGTTGCAACTATTTTAAATGTCTGGGCGTTTTCTTTAAAAGAGATTTTAGTTATCTCAAATCTCTATTTTATCTATGCTTCTATCTCTTGGTCATTTTTAACGATAACTAACTCAAAGCTTAAAAGTATTGGGCATTTAGTATTTACATTTTATGTATATATTTTTACTACTGTAATTGGATTTTTTATAACTCCATTTGAAAGTGGTAGTATATTTAGTATGGACTGGATATTTTGGGTGAATTTTATTAATATCTCAATTATTAGTACTACATTTGCTACTTCAATTTATTTTGTTGCTATTACAAAACTAGGGACAAATGAAGCAAGTTCATTTATCTTCTTAGTTCCTTTTAATGCAATATTTTTAAGCTGGCTTTTCTTAAACGAACCTATATATATTACCACAATTGTTGGAACTATTTTAACTATTACAGCTGTTTCTATGTTAAATAATGTACAATTACCAAAACTTTTAAGGAGAAAAAAATGAAAACTAAATTTATGGAAGCTATGAACTTTAGACACGCTTGTAAAGCATTTGATGAAACAAAAAAAATATCTGATGAGGATATTAACTTTATTATGGAAGTTGCTAGAAAATCACCATCATCATTTGGTATGGAGGGTTGGAAGTTTTTAGTTGTTACAAATGATGAACTTAAAAAGAAACTTCGTCCATTTTGTTGGGATCAGGTACAAATAACTTCGTGTTCACATCTTATTGTAGTATTAAGTGCAATAGAGTCTGTCAAAGTAGAGTCCGGTATTCCTAGAAAAAGATTTGAAAGACGAGAACTAGGAAAGGAAAAAACTGATTTTTATATGAATCTCTATGCAAATCATCTCAAAGATATACTCTCTAATGATAAAAATATATATTCATGGACTGCAAGACAAACATATATAGCAGTTGGAAATATGATGACTGCAGCTGCTTGTATAGGAATTGATTCTTGTCCAATTGAAGGATTAGAGAAAGAAAATGTTGAAAAAGTATTAGGACTAGATACTACTAAATATCAACTTTCAATGCTTTTACCTCTAGGATATAGAATTAACCCACAATCAACACAACAAAGAGAACCTTTAGCGGATATAATTGAGTTTATTAAATAACTCATTTATATTTAGTATTGTAGAATAAATCCTACTTTGATATAAGAGAGTATATTATTTGGTTAACATAATATAAATTCTTTACATAATAGATATACAAAAAAAACAGAGCCCTATTAGACTCTGTTTATCCACATACCTATCTCTATCTTTGCATAGGATGCTTATATGTTGTAGGATTCATAGCATTATATGCAATACCGCCAGCTATTGCTAAACCTAACATAATCCAAATAATATATTTCTTTTCCATGCGTCTCCTCCTTATATTTAATTAATTACCATAGTGACTCAGTATCATAGTCATCGTCTTTTTCTGTAAACTCTAAATAAATATTATCACTATAATCTATATATAGCATGTATTCATCTAAGTAAACTGTATTTTGAATCTCTGATTTATTGATATAAGATGATTCATCTTCGCTACTTGAAGCTAAATCACTTAAATAATATTCTATCATCGATGGAGCCATTACTTGTGTAGCTAACTCTATTTGTTCAAACATTTCAACATTAAATGTTGAATAAACTAAATCAGTTTCTAGTTTAATAATCAATTAGTTATTAAACCCATTTAACAATGATTGCATTCTACCTAAATCAATCTCTTTATCTGAGTTTGGTTTAGCTTTTTCCTCTTCTTGTTGCTCTGGCTCTATATCCATTGTAGTTTGCTCTTGAAGAGTAAACTCCTCTTCTGTTATACTAATAATATCTGATAATTCTTCATCTTCAGCTGAAGGAAAGCTGTTTTGTTCAATAGATGGACTTTCTTCAGGAACAACATCTTCTTGTTTATTAGTGTCATCTAAAATTGTTTTTATTCTACCAAGCATAGTATCTATCTCACTTGTGTGCTGTTCTGTTGTATCTGTTAATTGCTCTATTTGATCTTCTAAATCTCTATTTCTAGATTCTAATTCACTAATTTTAGTATCTTTGTTAGTATTTTCTTCCTGTAAATTAGTATTCTCATTTTTTAACTTGTCATAGGCATTTAGAAGCTCATTAAGCGCATCACTTAATTGTTGAACTGTATTATTATCTTGCATTTGAAATCCTTATGTAAATTATCCTAAAATAGTAACTAAAATTAGCTGATAATTCCATCAATTTTTAATAAAGATTTGATATCTGGTTTACGAGAAGCAAACTGGTAATACAACTCATTCATATCAATACTACCACCCTTCCCTAATACAATTTCTTTGTATTTTGAGGCTAATTGTTCATTGAAAACCCCATTTTCAATGAACAGATAATAAGCATCAGCACTTAAAACTTCAGCCCACTTATAACTATAGTACCCAGCAGCATAACCACCTGCAAAGATATGACTAAAACCATTTTGGAACCTACTATAAACAGGTGGTTTGATAACAGATATTTCCTCTCTAATAGTATCCAATAACTCTTGTGTTTGTTCTTCATTGTATAACTCTTGATGGAGTTTAAAATCAAACAGTGCAAATTCTATTTGTCTTATGGTACTTAAAGAAGATTGAAAATTTCTAGCCTTGATAAGTTTATCAATCGCAGCATCGTCTAATACTTCATTTGTTTTATAATGTTTAGCGAACATTTTTAAAACATCTTTATCGTAAGAAAAATATTCTAAAAATTGCGATGGAAACTCTACAGTATCCCAAGCAACTCCATTGATACCACTTACAAATGGTTGCCCTACTTTACTTAAAATATGATGCAGTGCGTGTCCCATCTCATGAAAAAGTGTCACTACATCACTATGTCTTAGTAATGATGGTGATGTGTCACTTGATGTTGGGAAGTTACACACTATATACGCTGTAGGAAGTTGTTGTTTATCATCGATAAGACTATGTGAGTGCCAGTTGTTCATCCAAGCACCCCCTCTTTTATCTTTTCTCGCTTCTAAATCAACATAAAGTCTTGCTGTTGGCTTTCCATTCTCCGATATCTCATACACAGTTGCTTTTTCATCCCAAGCAGGTGCATCAACAATATTAAATTTGATATTGAATATCTTATATAAGAAATCAAATAGCCCATTTAGAACGCTATCCTTTTCAAAATATGGCCGATAATACTCTTCATCTATATCATACTTAGCCTCTTTGAGTTTTTGGCTGTAATAAGCCAAATCGTAGCTCTGAAGATCATCTACTCCATCTTCTTTAGCAAGTGCCCTAACCTCTTCTAATTCCTCGTGTGCTTTGTCTTGTGAGTATTTTGCTAATTCATACAAGAAATTAATAACTTCATCTTCTGTTTTTGCCATTTTTGTAGCAAGTGAAAGCTTTGCATAGTTATCAAATCCCAATAGATTTGCTTCTTGCTCTTTTAGTTTCAATATTTTTTCTATCAATTGTCCATTTTGTGGCGCTCTTGTATTATATCCCTTATAGAGTTCTTCCCTTTTTTCTCTGGAAGTTCCATAAGTTATATAAGCAATATATGATGGCATTTGAAGTGTAAATGTATATTTCACTTTTCCATCTTCATCTGTAAATTTTGCAGCTTCTAAATCACTGCTTGGAATCTCTTTAACATCTTCCTCATTTTCTACTATCATCTCCCAAGCATTTGTTGCATCAAGTAGATTTTGCGAAAACTGTTTTCCAAGTTCACTAAGCTCTAAATTTATCTTTTCTAGCTCTTGTTTTTTCTCATCACTTAATCCACAACCACCAAGAGCAAAGTCCCGTATCTCATTTTCTAAAACTTTTTGTTGTTCTATATTTAAAGTACTATTATACTTAGACTGTATATCTTTAAAAGCCGTATAAACCTTTTCATTTGATGATAACTGTGAACCATAAATGGAGATTAAAGGTAAACACTCATCATATATTTTTTGTGTATTTTCACTATTTTTTACACTATCTATATGAAAAATTGGTGTACAAAATTGCTCCAATCTTTCCCCCATAATTTGATATGGAACGACAAAATTATCATAAGTTTTCTCTTCTATTTTAAGTAACTCTTCTAACTCTTTTTTATTCTCATCTATTAATATTTCTAAATTTTTTGCACTATTTTCAAAATCATCTAATATAAATTCTTTAAACATTTTTATCCTCTTTTATAATTTTTGTAAGTATACTTAAACTATCTTGTTATTGTATTATACTATCAATAATACCTAATATTTGATTGATAGTTTGCTGATCTGCTTTTTCAATAAATTTAATATTTCTTGCTTTATAATCTATTGATTTCATCTGCTCTGTCATGATATACCCTGTAATATTTTCACTTATAACTTCTATATGAAAAGGAAAGTCTCTTTTTGTATTTGTTATTGGGCAAGCGAATGCTAATCCTAAGTGTTGATTAAATACTTTATTACTGATAATAATTGCAGGTCGTCTCCCCTTTTGCTCATGACCACTTTGTGGGTCAAAGTTTAAAGCTACTATGTCACCTTGTTCTGGAATGTATTTTACCACTCCTCTTGTCCTATTTTACTATCAAACTCTTCATTAGCTCTATAGTTTTGTGGTATTTTTTTCACTAGTTCATTGATATCATACTTATTTCTTGATTGTTTGATTGGTTCGAGTATTATTTTTTGATTTTCTACTAAAATTTTGACTTTGTCTCCAATTGATAGATGTAATTCTGTCATAATATCTTTTGGAAATCTTAACCCTTGAGAATTACCCCATGTTGAGATTGTTGCTATCATAATATCTCCTTTTAAATGTATATCCGAAGTATATCATAAGTAAAACAGAAATGTCAATTACTTTTAAATCCCCATTTGATATAATGTGATAATGGAAGTTAGCAATAGTGATGTTACTTTAACCTACTTTCAAATCCCCATTTGATATAATTCAACTCTTTGATTCTTTTTAAAAAGCTATACTTTAACCTACTTTCAAATCCCCATTTGATATAATCCAATATATCGTTTATAATTTCAGTTGAAACTTTAACCTACTTTCAAATCCCCATTTGATATAATCTTTAAAAACAGCTGCTGAGTTTGTGTGTATTTTAACCTACTTTCAAATCCCCATTTGATATAATGAAGTTCTTTTTTGTTGTTTATTTAGTTTTACTTTAACCTACTTTCAAATCCCCATTTGATATAATACCCCTGTCCTAAACCAATAGGATTGTTATACTTTAACCTACTTTCAAATCCCCATTTGATATAATCGGTGTTCTGTTTTTATTACACTATATCTTACTTTAACCTACTTTCAAATCCCCATTTGATATAATTCTATATTGATTGATGGTTTGATTTTTGTTACTTTAACCTACTTTCAAATCCCCATTTGATATAATCGTAAATATAAGGTACCCAACTATCCCATACTTTAACCTACTTTCAAATCCCCATTTGATATAATAAATAATTCTATCATTAGATTAAGAAAAGAACTTTAACCTACTTTCAAATCCCCATTTGATATAATTATTTGATATACTTCCAAGTCTAAAGCTTCACTTTAACCTACTTTCAAATCCCCATTTGATATAATAAGAAAAGGAAATAATCAATGAAGATTATACTTTAACCTACTTTCAAATCCCCATTTGATATAATTA
>JAIOSF010000012.1 GCA_021107755.1 Arcobacteraceae bacterium | reverse complement strand
TGTACTAAATATCGTACGGTTTGTCAAGATGTGATAATTAAGTATTTTATTGCCTAAGTTTTTATATTCTTAACTAGAAATTGGAAACAATATAGTAGTAAATTTAATTGTACCTGTCCCCTTTATTTTGATTTGTTATACACTTATTATAGATTACTATCACTTGCTATATCATACGAATATGAGTCTAATTGTGTATTTATTCGAAAATTATCATATTTCTTTGTAATATCAATAATATCACTGTTTTCATGTAATTCTTCTAAACTATATTTTTTAAAGAACTCCACCATAGTTAATGTATTAAGTCTATCAATAGCATCGTAACTAATATTATCTTTCTCTAAAATATTTTTTATTTTATCTTGATTAAGTGTTTCCATAAAATAATGATTAAATAGTACAACTCTATCAAATAATAGGGGATGTCCTTCTCTTACCATTGGTTTGTTACTTAATAAATGAACGATATGGAATAATTCATTCATAGACATAAATATAATATACAATACTTGACTAATATTAAAGCCTAACTTTCTTATTTTTTCTAAAATCTCAAAATTTCCGAGTAGACTATGGATTGAAGCATATTTGTCCGCATCTATTTCAAGATATAAATTATCTAGATTTTTTTCATTACTTTCTTCAAACTCCAGAATCATATTTAATGATTTGTTATCATGTAAATAGTTAATATGCCCTCTTAGAATATGGAATAGTTCATGAGAAAAAATATGGTTGATAAAATACTCAAAAATATAACTTTGAAGTTTGTTTCGATTACTTTTATCATAAAACATATTTTTATCGATGACAGAAAAATGCTCTTTGTATTTAGTTGTTAATTCTATACTCAATCCATCTATTAGTGTAAGTAATTGTGGGCAAAATCCAATTTCATATGAACCATCTTCTAATATTTTTGCATGTGCATTAAATTTCTTTACTGATTCAGTTTGCATTATATTAATAAAAATAGATATATTTGGGTAATTAATATTCTCTTTTTTTAAAATATTTTTTAAGAGAAATTCTATATCCTGAAACTCTTTTAATCTTATGTCAGCAGATTTAATTTTAAGTGAATTATTAAGTAAGTTTTCTATTATCATTAATTATTCTCATTAAAATATAGTTTCAAAGTTTTGTTATGTATCATTTAAAATCCAAATATTTTTCCAAAAAAACCTTTTTCTTCTTTTCTAACTTCTTTTTGTTCATCAACATCATCTTTAGTTGTTAGATTAGTTTCCTTTTGATCTACTTCTCCATTTATTATATTTTTGGCATGTTCGATAAACTCTGGGTTAATTTTACATAATTCTCCATCTATAAGAATGAAATCTCGTTTGTACAGTCCTTCAAACATTTCTTCTCCAAGAGTATTTAATCTATCTATAAACTCTATTTCTCTTGGGTAAGTTGCGATAAATCTTAAATAGTTTTCTCCATCAATAGGATTTACATATTCATTTAAAGTAAAATACTTTTGCCAACATTTATATGCATTATCTTCTTTCCCTAATTCTAAATATATTGGTGCTAAACTGGCATAACAACTAATATCTCCTCTTTTTGCACCTTCTTTAAAGTATTGCATTGCCTTATTTTTATCTTCTTTTACTTCATCCCCAAATTGATAAATATACGCTAATGATGAACAAGCTTCAATAGAACCAAGTTTTATAGCTTTTAAGTAGTATTTGATGGCTTCGTTAATATCCTGTAATTCATCATCAAAGCCAATTTCGTACTTTCTTGCTTTTTCTAAAGCATCTCGTATCTCTTCATTGTCAAAGTCAGGATCATAATCATCTTCTTTATCTTCAAAGTTTTCTTCAAATTCTTCTGCATTTTGTGAATCAACTTTTTGAAATTCACCAAAATGTTCTTTTGCTTTCATAACAGCATCTATAGCATCTTTAATTGGTATCTCAAAAAACTCTCTTTTTGTGGATACCCTAAAACCTTTATTTTCTAACAAAGAATGAATAAAATTTTCAGCTTCTGTGCAGCTCTTAAAATAACAATTATAAACTACTGCAAAAGGGGTTGGAACTCCTGTTGTTGATGAAAGTTCTTTTGCTCTTTCTTCAGGTTCTCTTACTGTTTTTCCAATTTTGACTAAATTTTGCATTGATGGGTTCATTAAAACATAAACATATCCATGATCGTTCATTCTGTAATCTCCTTTAGTGTGTATAACGTTGGACTTGAAAAACAAGGGTATGATACCTCTTGATTATTTCAACTTTTATTTTATCTCTTTTGTTCTAAAAGGTTTGAATTAATCGCAGTGTACCCTTGTTTTTCTTTCCAAGGTTTTGTTAGACATTTTTTAGTTTAATCTTTGTTTTCAATGATAATTGTAAGGTTTTCTCCACCTATTTTTGCAATTTCTTTAGCAGTGGTTGAACCAATACAACGTGAACTTACTGAAATATGTCGTCCTTGAGACTTCACAATTCTAACTAGTTCTTTTATTGTTGTTGAACCTAATCCATCTCTAATTTCTAAATTTACTCCTAGCTTAGCTAATTCTTTTGCCGTAGTTGATCCTAATGACATTTTATCTTTCCTTTTTTTGGTTTTAGTCGTCTAACGTTTGAGTTGAGAAATATTTGAGCCGCAGGGTCAAATATTTCTCTCCAATGTGTTGTTATACATTTACTTAAGTATTAGCTAAATTTTTATTCAACTTATTAATAATTTTAAATGCTTTAGATTGATATTCTAGTAATACTTTTCCTGCTGCAGCTTCTTTTTCTCCAACAACTGCACCATTTCCCAATGTATTATGAGTTTTATTATCATGCTCCATAATTTTTGGATAGTCATATTTTATAAATGTAGTAAATTCTTTAATAAAATCTTGTATCTCTTTTTTTAAAGTTTCATCATCAAGTAATAAAAGTGACTTAGAAGCTACAGAATAAAATTTATATTCATCTTCCATTGTTTCATTGTCAAATCCCATTGAAGATAATTCTTGAGATAATTTAGAAAATTCAATAAGTTTCATCTCTCTTAGCCATTTGCTTTTTTCTATATTTTGGTTAATCTTTGATATTAAAAAAGCATCTAAGAATTTTCCAACAATTGCACCAAATGTTGCACTACCAATTACTGTTCCAACTAATGCTGCTGTAATTTCCATATATATTTCCCTTTTTGTGTATAACTCTTTATTGAACATACATTATATATAAAACAGCCTGAAAATCAACAAATAACATACATAAAAAATGTCGTATATCAAAATAACGACAAACACCTTAAATAAGGTGTTCTTGCATATTTAACTATAAAAAACATTGCAATATGTCATATTTTTTAAATATATTTTAAGTTTACGATATAGTTTTCATGTATGTTTATTATCGATATTTCGATGATAATAGTACATTATGTATGTATATTATGATAATATCGTAATAAACCTGCATTTTGTTAAATTTATTGGGAGGTGTGTTATGGGTAAAAAACATTACATATTACAATTTAAAACCATTTAACCATACTTTTGATATAATCGCGGAATATAATATGAAGGAATTTTATCTATGAGTTTTATAGAAACTAGAGGAAATGATGGTGTAAAACCACAAGAAGTTGAGTTTTCAGATGCAATTTTAAATCCTAGTTCATCATTTGGTGGACTATATGTACCAAAGGTTATACCTAAACTAGGGGAAGAGTTTTTAACAAAACATCTTCATACAAGTTATAAAGAGTTAGCATTTGATATTTTAAAAGCTTTTGAGATAGATATAGATGATACAACTATCAATGAAGCATTAGCACTTTATGATAATTTTGATGATAGTTCAAATCCCTCACCAGTAGTAAAAATAAAAGATGACTTGTTTGTAAATGAACAATATCATGGACCAACTCGTGCATTTAAAGATATGGCACTACAACCATTTGGTTATATTTTAAGTAGTCTTGCTAAAAAAAGAGGGGAAGAGTACCTTATCTTAGCAGCAACATCTGGTGATACAGGACCAGCAGCATTAAATACTTTTAAAAATAAAGAGGGTATAAAAGTTGTGTGTTTATACCCACATGGTGGAACTAGTGATGTTCAAAAACTTCAAATGATTACAGAAGATGGAGAGAACTTAAAAGTAATTGGGATAAATGGAAACTTTGATGATGCCCAAAATGCTTTAAAAAATTTATTAGCTAGCCAATCTTTTAAAAATGAATTGAAAAAAGATGGTATAAGTTTAAGTGCTGCTAATAGTGTAAACTTTGGAAGAATTATATTTCAAATAGTATACCATTTCCAAAGTTATTTAGAATTATTACGACAAGATGAGATAAAACTTGGTGAAAAGATTTATATTAATGTTCCAAGTGGAAATTTTGGAAATGTACTTGGGGCTTATTATGCACAAAAGATGGGGTTACCAGTTGAAAAACTTCTAGTATCTTCAAATGAAAACAATATTTTAACACAGTGGCTTACTTTAGGTATCTATGATATTAGAGGAAAAGTACTTAAACTTACAAAATCTCCTGCAATGGATATCTTAAAATCATCAAATATCGAAAGAGTTATCTATGATATTTGTGGTGCAGTTAGAACAAAAGAGCTTATGGAAGATTTGAACACAAAAGGACATTTTGAACATACAAAAGAAGAACTTGAAGTTTTACAAAAATATTTTAGTGCTACATACAGTGATGATGCTTATGGATTAGAAACTATTAAAACTTTTGTAGATGAAGGATATCTTATGGATCCACATACTGCAACTTGTATCAAAGCCTACGAAGAGTTAAGAGAGAATAAAAATCTTAAAACAGTGATATACTCAACAGCTGAATGGACAAAGTTTTCACCAACAGTTTTAAATGCTTTAAATGAAGATAATAATAAATATTCTGATAGAGAGGCTTTAGAAGCTATCTCTAAAAAATTAAATTTAAAAATCCCTGCACAAATAGAAGAACTATTTAGTAGTCCAATTATTCATGACTCAGTGATTAATATTAAAGATTTAGAAAAAAAGATTATAGTTTTTTTAAAATAAAGTGAAGTTATAACTTCACTTTAGCTTTCAGTTATTTTACGAATTTAATTTTTGCTCTACTAATTCATTTACTATTTTTGGATTAGCTTTACCACCTGTAGCTTTTAATACTTGCCCTACAAAGAAACCTAAAAGTTTATTGTTACCTGCTTTAAATTTTTCCACATTATCTGGATTTTTTGCAATTATTTCATCAATAATAGGTGAGATGACAGCTGGATCACTTATTTGTACTAGTCCTTTAGCTTCAACAATTTTTAATGGGTTTTCTCCACTTTTTGCCATCTCTTCAAACACTTGTTTTGCAATTTTATTTGAGATAGTTTCCTCATCAACCATTTTAATAAGTTGGGCTATATCAGAGGCTGTAAATTTAAGCTCATCAAGTTGCTTCTCTTTTAACTCTCTAGATACTTCATTTGCTACAATATTAGCTAGGTTTATTGGGCTGTCAAGGTGAGATAAACTCTCTTCATAAAATGATGAAAGTTGACTATCTCGCACTAAAATATCAGAAATCATACTGTTTAGTTTAAGTTCAGTAGTATATTTATCAAATAGTGTTTGTTCAGCTTCACTCATTGGTGTTACTTCTCCATCTATTTGTACTTTTTTTGTCTCAGGTTTCTTCTCTCTCTTAGGAGTTTTTTCATCTGTTTTTGTTTTTTTAGCCCAAGAATCTTTCAGACCTACAATTTTATTAAACACCGGTTTTTCATCACTGTAGTCAATAGGATCAGCGTAAAAATACCCTTCTCTCTCAAATTGAAATCTCTCATCTGGTTTATCAGTAATTACAGCTGGTTCTATTAAAGCATCTTTTATAATTTGTAAAGAGTTTGGATTTAAATCTTCTAATCCATCAGGATTTTCACAAGAGTATAATCTATCATAAAGTCTTACCTCAATGCTTTTTGCATTTTTTGTATCTACCCACTGAATAGCACTTTTTACTTTGATACCACTAGTATCAGAACCACTTTTAGAGTCTTTATTATATTGAGCTTTTATTTCTACAATATTTCCACTATCATCTTTAATAACCTCTGTACAAGTGATAATATAAGCATGTTTTAGTCTTACTGGCTGTTCTGAAGTTAAACGATAATAACCATTTGGAGGATTTTCATTAAAGTCTTCACGATCTATATAAATCTCCTTAGAAAAAGGTATTTTTCTCATCCCCTCTTTAGGTACATCATGTGGATAATATGAAGCTTCAAGTTCTTCAGTTCCATTATAATTTTCTATAGTAACTTTTAGAGGATTAAGAACACACATTACTCGTGGCACTTTTGTGTTTAGATCATCTCTAATACAAAACTCTAATTGTGAAACATCAACCATTGAATTTGCTTTAGCAATGCCTATTTGATCACAAAAATTTAAAATAGATTCAGGTGTATAACCTCTTCTTTTATATCCAGCAATTGTAGGAAGTCGTGGATCGTCCCATCCACTCACATATTTGTCATTTACTAGCTCTAAAAGTTTTCTTTTACTCATAACAGTATAGTTGATACCAAGTCGTGCAAATTCATGTTGATAAGGTCTTGGTGGTTCTAATTGAAGTGTATCTAATACCCAATCATAAATATCTCTATTGTTTTCAAACTCTAGTGTACAAATAGAATGTGAAACCCCCTCAATATAATCTGATAAACAATGAGCAAAGTCGTACATTGGGTAGATACACCACTCATCTTGTGTTCTAAAATGATGAGCATGTCTAATTCTATATAAAAGGGGGTCTCTCATTTTCATATTTGCTGCACCCATATCTATTTTGGCTCTTAAAACATGCTCACCCTCTTTAAACTCACCTTTTTTCATTTTCTCTAAAAGGTCTAAGTTTTCTTCTACAGTTCTATTTGCATAGGGACTTCTTCTTCCAGCTTGAGTGACAGTACCTCTATATTCTCTTATCTCTTCTTCGTTGAGACTATCAACATACGCTTTCCCCATTTTAATAAGTTCTATAGCATAATCATATATCTTGGGAAAGTAATCAGAAGTAAAATAGACATTTTCACCCCAGTTAAATCCAAGCCACTCTACAGCATCTTTTAAAGCTTCAACATATTTTGTGTCTTCTGTGGTGGGATTTGTATCATCCATTCTTAGGTTACAGTGACCATTATAGTCAGCAGCAATACCAAAATTTATACAGATTGATTTTGCATGTCCAATATGTGGGAATCCATTAGGCTCAGGAGGAAATCTAGTCACTACCTCTTTATACTTATTTGCCTTTAAATCTTTTTCAACTATAACGCGTAAAAAATCTTTACTCTCGTTCATCTATTAAACCTTTTGACTTTGAAATTTTATTTATGGATATAGTTAGATCATTTTAGCAAATAAGCTTTGCAAAAATATCTCTAAAAATTGTAGTGCAAATATTAGTATAAGTGGTGCCATATCCATACCACCAAATACTGTAGGTATATATCTTCGTACCAGTGCATAAGCAGGTTCTGTGAGTCTATATAACATCTGTACAATTGGATTATATGGATCTGGTTGTACCCAAGATAAAATAGCAGCAATTATTATCACCCATTTATATAGTGATATAATAGTTATAATTATAGTTGCAAATGCAACAATCAGTGAATCAATCATTTTACAATCTCCCCTAAGTAGTTTTTAACAAGTGGATATATCAGGCTTATATCTGGACCACTTGTTGTTCCTGTTATTACATAATATAAAGGGAGTAAAAGTTTTTCCCCTTTTAAATCAGTTTTTTCTGTAATGTATTCTTGAAGTTTATTTAAATCATCTATATAAGGTGCTACTTGTAAACACTCTTTTAGTTGTTTTAATTCCTCTTCAAAGTTTTCTAATTTTTTTTTAGGTGCAAACATTGTATCTATTTTTTCTTTTATCTCTTGTATTGTGCTACACTCTTCTAAGTATACTTTTCCCAATCTTCCTAAATCGTTGTCTGCATAACCTAATATTTTTGATAATCGTAACTCATCCATATCTTTGAGATGTTCTTTATTGATAAAGTTGAGTTTATCTTTGTCAAATTTTACTGGTTCACAAGAGAGTTTATTTATATCAAACCACTCAATAACCTCTTCAATGGTAAATATCTCTTTTGGAGTATTGTATCCAAGAAGTACGCAATAGTTTGCAATAGCAACTGGTAAGTACCCCTCATCAATAAGGTGTTTTACTGATAAATCGTTCTCTTCTTTAATTTTAGAAATATTTGGAATATGGATATATTGTATCTCTTTGTCATATCCTAAAGATTCTCGAACATGAATTTGTTTAGGTGTATTAGATAAGTGTTCATCCACTCTTATAACTGTTGAAATATCATGTAACATATCATCAACAGCAGATGCAAAATTATATATAGGAGATTTGTCATGTTTTAAAATTACAAAACTATCTACTTCCTTTGGATCATACGAACAATCACCTTTTATAAGATCGGTAAACTTTATAGTATGTTCTGGTTTTTTAAGTCTCACTACAAATGGAGCATTACAGTTGAATTTTGTTTCATCACTGATTGTCTCACAAAATCCACTGTAGCTATATGCTTTTCCCTCTTTTTTTGCTTTTTGTTTATCTTGTTCTAAAGCTTCATCACCACAAAAACAGTTAAAAGCTTTTTTATCAAGTAATAGTTTCATAGCCATTTGTGTATGGTATTTGATATTCTCACTTTGATATACAACTCTTGAAAAATCTATACTAAAAAGTCCTAAAATCTCTAGTGCCTCTTTATCTTTTCCCTCTATGTTTTTTTCTTTATCGGTATCTTCTATTCGAACTAGTAGTTCAACATTGAGTTGTTTTGATAGTATATGATTAAATATCGCAACTCGCAAATCTCCTAATTGCATATCCTTTGTTTGACTAGCTGCAAATCTTAACATTATTTCTTTTCCTCTTTAATCTCTTTTGTTACAATTGAAAATGATAAATTCTCTATCTCTTTATGTTCTTTAATAAATGAGTTTAACTCTTCTAGTGAAAGTTTTTCTATAAGCTCTAATTCTTCTTGTGGATACTCAAAAGGTAACCCTTTGTAATAAAGGTGAAAAGCACGACTAAGTCTTTGAGAAAATGTTTCTGTTCTTAATGGCTCACTTCCACTAAGAAAGTTTTTTGCAGCATCTAACTCTTCTTGTGTTACACCATTATCTACAAAGTCTTTAACAATAGTTCCCACCATATCTTTTGCTTTTTGTGTATTGTCTAGTTTTGTTTGTAGGTATCCAGAGAAGTCACTGTGAGATTTATTATTTTTTATATGTCCATAAGCACTGTAAGCAAGACCATTTTTTACTCTAATCTCCTCCATAAGTCGACTACCAAACCCACTACCACCTAATATAAAAGAGGCTACTTTTGCTTTATAGCTCTCTTTTGAATCAGAATCAATATAAAAAGGACTTGAAAAGTAGATGTACGATTGTTCTGTTTCTTTGAGTATAACTTTGTTTTTTGATTTACTAAAAATTGCTATTTTATTAAAATCTGTTTTCCCTTGAGATTTCAGATTTTTTAAAATAGGCTCACTATGGGAAGAAAACTCTTTAAAACTTATATCTCCACCAACTGCAATGATAAGGTTATCTATATTTAAAATATCTTTTAACCTTTTTTTTACATCTTTAAGTTGTATTTTCTCTATTGTATCAACAGTTCCAGCACTCGTGTGTGCTAAAGGTGTGTTTTTATAAGTTATTTGTTTAAGATTTGATGATGCAACATAGTCAAAATCATTCTCTTTTTGTTTGAGTTTACTTGATTGTAAAGTTTTGATTTTATTTAGTGATTTTTGTGTAATATTTGGGTCACTTAAGAGTTGTGTTAAAAAGTTTAAAGCAAGTTCGTATTCACTTGTTAAACAACTAACCTCTATAACAAAAGTTTCAAATCCAGTTGATGTATTTATAGATATTGCATTATTTTCTAATTTTCTAGCAAAGTTTACTGCACCATCTTTTTTAGTCCCTTCGTTAAGAAGTTTAGAAACAATATTCGTAATCCCTGGATTAACTCCATCGTTTATATATCCACTGTTTGTAAATACTAATTGGAGGTTAAATATTGGTAGATTTTTATTCTTTTCAAATATAGTTGCTATTGTTGTATCATTATAACTTATATGTTTTAGTGTCGCTGACATTAATATTCCTTGTAAAGTAAAAAGTAAAAGGGTAAAAGTAAAAAGTTTTTTATAAATCAAATTCTTCGAATGTGTCATATTAAAATCTTTCTAAAATATTGTAAGCAGTATCCCTCTTTGCTGGGTTTTCCCCTACATCTTTGATTAGATTAATCATCTCTTGTTGATTCATACTATTTGCAGCACCTGCAGCACTTACAACATTTTCTTCCATCATAGTGCTTCCTAAATCATTAGCACCAAATTTTAGTGCAAGTTGTCCTATATAACTTCCTTGAGTTACCCATGAACTTTGAATATTAGGAAAGTTATCTAAATAAAGTCTAGCAACTGCAAGAAGTCTTAAGTATCTATTTGAACTTTGACTTGGAATATTTGGCAGCTCTTGGGCTAATTTTGTATGTGCAGATTGAAAACTCCACATAATATAAGCTCTAAAACCACCAGTTTCATCTTGAAGTTGTCGTATTTTATCCCAATGGTCTATAATTTGTTCATCGGTTTCAACTGTCCCAAACATCATGGTAGCAGTTGATTTTATATCAAGTAAATGTGCTTGTCTATGAACCTCTAACCAATCTTTTGTATCTAACTTTTTAGGAGCAATAATATCTCTAACATCATCATTTAAAATCTCAGCTCCAGCTCCAGGGATAGAAGCTAATCCTTTTGCCTTTAATTTTGCTAAAACTTCTTGATAACTTATTTTTGATAGTCTTGCTATATAATCAATTTCAATAGCACTAAAACCGTGTATTGTAATAGTTGGATATTTATTGTGAATATGTTCAACCAAGTCTTCATAAAAATCTATTTTTAGTTTAGGATGTACTCCCCCTTGAAAAAGTATTTGAGTACCACCAATTTCTAGAAGTTCATCTATCTTTTTATCTATCTCTTCA
Source organism: Arcobacteraceae bacterium (assembly GCA_021107755.1). GTDB lineage: Bacteria > Campylobacterota > Campylobacteria > Campylobacterales > Arcobacteraceae > JAIOSF01. Next base: position 77,461 of record JAIOSF010000012.1, on the reverse strand, counting down.
TAAGTTAAAATATAAGCATCTTCATCTTTTGCATGGCGATAAAAAGCACAAAATTTACAATCAACCCAGCATATATTTGTATAGTTGATATTTCTATCAACAACAAAAGTTGTTGTTTTTTTTGGATGCAGTTCTTCTTTTCTGTTGCTAGAGAGTTTTCCAAGTTCTAATAATGAAGCATTTTGAATTAAATCCAATGCTTCTTCATTTGAGATTCTTTTAAAATCTGACATTTTAAAATGAACCACCTAAACTAAACTCAAAACTTGATGTTTTATCACCTGGTTTTTCATCAAGTGGTTCTGAGAATATAAATTGAATAGGTCCAACAGGAGAGTTCCACGATATAAATGCACCAGTACCTGATCTTTTTATATCATCAAAACCATCTTCACCAATCATACCATAATCATAAAAAACTCCCCATCTCATTTTTGCACTAGGAATCATAGGAAAACTTAATTCTAAAGCATTTGAAAAAAAGTTTTTATAAGGATGGTTAGCCTCATCATTAGACTGGAATGCATATGATTCATATCCTCTTAAACTCTTAGGACCACCAAGAGCAAAAGACATGTTGTTTGGCATAAAACCATTATCTGTAAGTATTTTAATATTATTTTTATATCTAAAAATTACATCATAATCTATAAGATCTTCTAATCCATAAAAATATTTAAAATAAGTATTACTTAGTCCATACTTTGCATCTCCACCAATACCAGCAAATTTATAACTGGTTCCAGCCATAAAACCTTCTCTTGGTAAATAGTAGTCATCTGTATTGTTAAAATTGATATAAGGTGTTACTGCACTTGTGATAAAATCTTCATTTTCTGCCGGTAATAAAGCATAAGTAACAGAAGTATCTGATATTTCATAATTTGCACCAGCTCTGATATGTCTTCCTAATGATTTTGAAACTCCTACAAGAATACCAGTTGCACTGGTATCTCTATCTCCATAAGTTGAGGTATAATTAGTGATTTCTGAACTTTCATTATATACTTTTATCGTACCGCTATATTCACTATCTCTTATAGCGGGATTAGTTAATGCAATAGAAAGGTCAGTATTGATTTTTGAATAATCTATAGAAAATCCTAAGTCTAAACCACTACCAAAGATATTTTTATCATTTATACTTGCATTTACCATCCAACCTTCATAACTACCATATCCTCCACCAACAATTAAGTTACCAGTTGGAGCCTCTATTACATTTACGATTAAGTTCATTTTATCTGAACTTACTCTTTTTTGTTGGATATCTACTTTTTCAAAGTAACCAGTTCTTTGGAGTTTATTTTTAGAGTCTTTAAAATCTGTTAGATTAAAAAGATCTCCTGGTACTAAATAAACATCTCTTCTTATAACTCTATCAAGTGTTCTGCTATTTCCAGAAATAATCACATCATTGATATAAACCTTATCCCCCGCAATTACATTATAAACAATATCAACAGTATTGTTTTCTTTATTTGGTTTTATGTCAAATTTCACTTCTGCAAATGCATAACCTTGATTTGCAACCTGTGTTTTAATATATTCTTGATCTTTTCTAAGTTTACCAATATCAAAGATGTCTTTTTTTTCAAGCTTTAATTTTGGATATATTGTTTCACTTTTAACAATATCTTCATCTAAGTAAATAATAACATCATTTACTTCATACTGATTCCCCTCATCTATAATGTATTCAACTTGTGCAGAATGTGTATTAAAATCTATTTTTGTAAATGCAGTAGAAACCTTTGCATCTAAGTAACCATTTTGTAGATAAAGTTCTCTTATCCTTGGACTGTCTAATCGTAATTGTTCAAAATCTATCTCTCCATCATTTTGTCCAAAAAACCAAGTGAAACAGCAATCTTCCTCTTTGTTTGCAATCATTGTTTCAAAGTCACTATCATCAAATACAGTTGCACCTTTATAGAGAACTTTTTTGATGATTATCTCTTCACCTTTGTTGACATTAAATTTTACTGCAACACTTGTAGGGCTTATCTCTTCGGTTTCAACTTCTACTACAGAGTTAATATAACCTTCTCTATCAAGTGCAGCCAAAAGAGCATTTTTTGCAGCTTCTATTCTTTTTTTTGTGTACATTGCACCTTTTTTTATGTTCATAGAGTTATATAAAACTTCTAGTTCATCATCTCTAGTTTTGTATCCAGACATCTCTAATTGTGATATAAAAGGGTATTCTTTAAATGTAAAAAATAAATCATTCTCTTTTGTTGATACACTAATATCTTTAAAATAGTTAAAACTAAAAAATTTATTTATAGCTTCGTTAATCTCTTCATTTGTGTAGTGATTTTCTTTTTCCAACTTAATAGTTTCTAAGGCAACTTCTTTGGATATTTGGGTTAATCCCTCAAATTGGATATTCTCAAATGTACCTTCAGCAAAAAGTAAAGATGCTGTAAGTGTAGATAATAGTATGAATTTTTTAAACAATTTTTTTCCTTAATTAAAAATAGACAATAAGTTTAGCTAAAAGATGATTATAGTTCATTTAATCTATTTTAATCTATGGGCAAATGTATATAATACTGGTAGGTATATAAGGTTTAATACTGTTCCCCATGCAAGTCCAAATCCAAGTGCTATAGCAATAGGTTGGAAAATTACAGCTTGACCTGTTGCAAAAAAGATTAAAGAGCTCATCCCTATAAGTGTTGTAATAGTTGTTAGAACAATTGGTCTAAATCTTTTTGTAGCTCGTATAAATACATCCTCAATCGTTTTAGCTTTCTTTAGATAGGTCATCATAATAATACCATCATTTATAACAACTCCCGCTAGTCCTAGTGCTCCAATAATAGAAGGCATAGAGAGATTTAGTCCCAAAAGAGCATGCCCTATTAAAACCCCTAAAAATGAAAATGGTATTACAGACATTAAAATAGCAGTTTCTCTAAATGAGTTAAACAGATATAACATAGAGAGCATTATAAGAGTAAGTGCTAATAGGGCAGCTGCAAGCATATCAGCCGCTAACTCTTTTTTCTTTTTAGCTTCCCCTTTAAGAACTATTTTAACACCACTTTTTTTAATTTCATCTAGAAGTGGTTGAATTTTTTCCATAACTTCTGTGGATGTCACTATTTTTGTATCCACATTTGCATAGATATAGAAGTTTTTTTCACCATTATCTTTTGTGAGTTGTTCAAATGATTTTTTTATAATAAAATCACAAACTTCATTAAGTCGTACAGTTCCATTATTTATAGGTATTGGTGTATTTTTAAAGTTTTCAAAATCGTCTTTATTGAGTGATTCTATTTTAATATCAAGCATATCTCTTACATCAAAAGAGACTGATTTTTTCTTTGTTAAATAAAGGTTTGATAAATATATTCCAATACTTGATTCTGTTATACCTAATTGTTCCCCATAAGAGTTTACTTTGAGTTTAATCTCATCAATTCCAAATTTAGCTGAATTTGCAACAGATTTTGTCCCTTCAATTGATTTTAATTCTTTAGTTAATTTTTCTAAAGAGTTTACAATTTTATTATCATCATCTGATACAAGTCCTATTTTAATATCTGCTTTAATTGGTCCAACTTTTCGCTCTAATACTGCAATTTCTGTGAGATCAAATTGTTTTTTGTAATTCTTCTCATCTAAAAAGCTTGTGAGCTCTCTTGATATCTCTTGTGATGTTTGAGTTCTACTTCTCTCTTTTGGATTATAATAGATACTTAAAATTGGAGTGATATACTTATCTAAAAAATTATTTGCTTTAAGCTTATGCAGCTCTACTGTCATGTACATTACATAAGGAAATCTTTCTGTATTATTACCACTATCTCTTCTATATCCGGCTCTTGAGTCTATACTTTTTATATGGTATTTCTCTTTTTGTGCTATTAAATCTGCTTCAATTTTTTTAACTATTTCAAAAGAATCTTCTAAAGTTGTATTTTGATTTGCTTTAATAGATATTTTAATATCATCTGCATCAAAAGTTGGAAACATCTGAAATTTTGAGCTTTTTACCATTGTAATCGTTAGTAATGGTACTAAAATAATAAAAATTACTAAAAATGATTTTTTCCATCTCATGAAAAAATGTATAGCATAGTTGTATGTTACATTTATTTTTGACCAGTCTGTAACTTTAGCACCACTTTTAAGTGTATGTGCAGCATGGATAGGCAAAAATATAAAAGATTCTATTAATGAAGCTAATACAAGAGCTGAGAGGGCTATAGGGATAAGTTTCATAACTTCTCCCATAGTACCACTTATCATTAATGCAGGTAAAAAGGAAAATAGGGTAGTAAGACTAGCAATGGTAACAGGTTTTACCATCTCATTAGCACCTGCTATTGCAGCTTCTTTTGGTTCCATTCCCTCTTCAATATGTTGTTGAATATTTTCACTTACAACAATAGCATCATCAACAACAATACCAATAGCAATAAGAACACCAACTAAAGAGATTAGATTAATACTATAGCCAAATAGATACATATAAATAGCTGCTATAACAAAAGATGTAGGGATACCTATAAAGATGATAAATGACATTCGAGCATTAATAAGTAACCATATAAGAAGAACGATAGCAATAATTCCAATAAGTATATTAGAACCAACAATATCAAGTCTCTCTTTAATTCTATCACTATTGTCATCACTAATACTTATCTCTATATTTGGTTGTTTTGGTTGTACTTTTTCTATAAGTTTTGTAATATCTGTAGATATCTCCATGGCGTTTGCGATATCAAGTTGCTTTATTGCAAGAGAGATAGCGTTTTTACCATTAAAAGAGTACAAAGTATCTGAATCTTCATATCTTTTTTTAATTGATGCAATATCGCTTAAATAAAGTGTAGCATTTGAGAGTTTTATAAGTGTGTTTGCTAATTCATTTGCTGTTTTTGCTCCATTATATGTGGAGATATAGTAGTGTTTTGTTGCCCCTTCTATTTTTCCAATTGGAAATATATAAGAAAGTGTACTAATTGTATTGAAAAGTTCATTTTTATCTATATTATACGCTTCAAGTTTTTTATCATCTAAAAGTATCTCATAATATTTATCACTATCTCCAAATACAGTAACTTCACTAATACCACTAATTGTTAGAATTTCACTTTTAAAATCATCTGCAAATTTTTTCATTTGATCTACATTGAGTTTTTCAGAAGTAAGTGAGATATTTATAAGATCTCTACTTCTATCTATTACACTTACAGTTGGTTCATCCATATCAATGGGAAGGTCTCCTTTAGTTAAAGCTACTGCATCCTTAACTTTATCAGCTATGTTATATCTATCTTTCCCTTTTTGTAGCTCTAAAATAATAGAAAATTTCCCAGGACTTATTACTGTAGTAGTTTCAATCACACCTTCTAAAGATTTTACATTGTCTTCTATCTCTGTAACGGCCATTTTATCAAGTATATCAACACTAGCACCAGTGTAAGAACCACTAATCGAGATCATATCCATATCAAATGTTGGGAATATCTCTTTTGGCATTTTCATATAAGAGTAAATACCAATAGAAAAAATTAAAACAAAAAGAACATAGTTCATCCTTGCATTATCAACAAAAAATCTTAAAAATTTTTCAAACATCTATTATCCTAGTGTATATATACGGTATTCTATATTATATCTATTAATGTAATATTAATACTATTTTAGTGCTTTTTTAATAGTATCTTCATTGGTTATATCATGGTCGTATTTTACGATTAAAAGTTTTTCTGTATTGTTTAAATACCACTCATCCACTCCATCTAAAGTATCTAATACTGTATATTTGTTTTCATCACATTGCTCTATATCAATGTAAATATTTTTCTTTTTTAAAGGATTTGGTAATGTAAATATTAAAAATAACCATGCAACAGATATAGCTACAACTACCATAGAGATATTGTGTAAACTTTCGATAAAACTTCCATCTATCTCTTTAAGATACATCCCACCTACAAAACCACCTATAAAGGTCCCAAGATATCCAAAAGAGTTAAATACTCCTAATACTTTCCCTTTTTCATGTACTTTGATATATCTAGTAGTTAAACTTTGCATAATAGGTTCATGCATATTAAAACCGATAAAAAATATGATAATACCAATTAAAAATAAGATTTGTGTATTAGCATATCCAATAAAAGAAAATGAAAGTGCAAAAAATACAATACCAACTAAAAGTACCTCTTTAAATTTCCCTTTTTTTTCTGCCATAACTGCAGCTGGACCCATAGCTAATACACCAGCGATCATTGCAGGTAGATAGATTTTCCATAAATCTGTTAATTCCCAACCATAAGATTTAGTAAGTATAATTGGAATAATCATAAATGCAAAAGTCATCATCCCTTTTTGTAAAAAATTGGTGATATTCATTTTGATTAAGTCAGGCTTTAGTAAAAAAGCAGTCTTACTATGATTGTGATATGTGTGTGTTACATGTGGAGCATTTGGTACTAGTTTTACTAAAATAAATATAGAAGCAATGGCTAATAGTGCAGTAAGCCAAAATAAACTTCCAATACCTGCATATGCTCCAATTATTGGACCTAATAACATAGCTATTGCAAAACTAGCTGCAATACTACCACCCATTAAAGCCATAGCTTTTGGTCTTTGTTCCTCTTTAACTAAATCACTAATCATAGCAGTAACTACGGCACCAATAGCCCCAGCACCTTGTAAAAATCTACCTAATAAAAGAGTAAGCATATCTGTAGCAATGGCACAAAAAATTGAACCAATCGCAAAAAGTAAAAGGCCCATAATAATGGTCTCTTTTCTCCCTAGTTTATCGCTCATGATTCCAAAAGGAACTTGAAAAATCATCTGAGTTATTGCATAACCACCTATTACTATTCCAACTAATGTAGTTGTAGCTCCTGGTAAACTTAGTGCATACACAGAGATAAGTGGAAGCACTATAAAAAGTCCTAAAAATCTAAATGAGATAATTAAACTTAATGGCATAATAGTTTTAAACATTTTTTATAAGCCTTGTAATTAATTTTTGCGATTATATCCAAATAAAAGTTAATTGGTTTAAATGTAAAAGTTATTATGTTAATATTTTAAAAAATAATTTAGGATAAAATAGATGAAAATAGTACTTGCATCTTCAAATAAGGGAAAAATCAAAGAGATAGAAAAATTATTACCGAATTTTGAAGTGTTTACATATAGTGATATATTAGGGAGTTTTGAAATAATTGAAGATGGTGATAGTTTTAAACAAAATGCTATTATTAAAGCAAAAACAGTGAGGGATAAACTTCAAGAAAAAGGCTATGAAGATTGTATAGTTATAGCTGATGATAGTGGATTAACTGTTCCAGCTCTTAACAATGAGCCAAATATATATAGTGCAAGATATGCAGGGGTTAATGCTACAGATAAAGAAAACAATGAAAAACTTATTAATAAATTAAAAGAGAACAACATAGAAAAAACTGAAGCATATTATACAGCATGTTTAGCTGTGGCTTATAATGATAATATATATACCACACATGGATGGATGTATGGAAGTGTTATAGATAAAAGTATAGGAGAGGGAGGCTTTGGATATGATCCTCTTTTTATCCCTAGTGGATATGAAAATACTTTGGGACTTTTAGATTTAGAAATTAAGAAAAAAATAGGGCATAGAGCAAAAGCATTAGAGTTAGCAATGAAGATTATTAAAATAATTTTAAAATAAAAAGCTAGATTTAGATATAATCCCCCTTATGAGTAAAAAAGCGACCAAAAAAGAGATAGAAACTATAAGAGATAAGTTTATAGAACATTATAGTAATGCGGTAACAGAACTTGCATATAAAGATGATTATGAACTACTTGTTGCAATTATTTTATCTGCACAATGTACCGATAAACGGGTAAATATAATTACCCCAGCACTTTTTGAAAAATATCCATCATCAAAAGAGTTAGCAGATGCTAAGCTTGAGGATGTAAAAGAATTATTAAAAAGTTGTAGCTTTTTCAATAATAAAGCAAAGAATATTATTGCGATGGCAAAATCGGTACAACAATTGCATAGTGGAGAGATACCACATGATACAAAAGAGCTTATAAAACTTGCAGGTGTTGGAAATAAAACAGCTAATGTTTTTATGATAGAAGCAGATGGTGCAAACTTAATGGCTGTTGATACTCATGTATTTAGAGTTTCTCATAGATTAGGTTTGAGTGATGGTAAAACTGTTGAACAAACTGAAGCCCAGCTTGTAAAAAAGCTAAAAGATGATTTGCATATATTCCATCAAGCAATGGTTTTATTTGGTAGATATATCTGTAAAGCGGTAAAACCAGAGTGTGAAAAATGTTTTTTAACGGATGTTTGTAAAACCACAAAAACTTTTAAAGTAGGATAATAATGCAATTGATATTTAGTTTTTTATTTTTAATCATATCTTTTACTACAGTTTATAGCAGTGACTCTTTTGATGAGTTTGAAGAAGAGATTAAAGTTGAAAAAAGGATAGACCCTTTAAGTGGTTATAATAGAGTTATGACAAGTTTTAATGATGTAACATATGAATATGTTTTATCTCCAGTTGCTAAAACTTATGGGGATGTAGTTCATGAGGATATTAGAAAAAGTGTAAGAAATTTTTTCCACAACTTATTGTTTCCTGTAAGGTTTGTAAATAATTTATTACAACTTAAATTTCAAAATACACTAGAAGAAACAGAAAGATTTGTATTAAATAGTACTCTTGGTTTTTTTGGGTTTTATGATATAGGGCAAGAAGAATTTAAAATATATCCGCATAATGAAGACTTTGGTCAAACACTTGGATATTGGGGAGTAGGGAGTGGTTTTCATATAGTATGGCCTTTTTTTGGTCCATCAAACTTAAGAGATAGTATTGGGTCTTTTGGTGTGGATTCTTATCTAAATCCTACTTCATACTATGAAGATAGAGCACATAATATTGTAGATAGTTATGAAGATGCTATGTTGTTAAAAGTATTTAAACAGGTCAATGATATCTCATTTACCTATAAACAATATAAGAATATGAAAAAAGATGCTATAGATTTATATCCCTATTTAAGGGATTCGTATGAGCAATATAGAGATAAACAAATAGAGGAATAAGATGAAGATTATAAGTAAAGTATTATTAGTGTTGGGAATTGTTTTTACAATAGGGCAAAGTGCTTATGCCAGTGAGCAAGAAGAGGTTAAAGAACTTTTTTTAAAAAAAATAGCAACAGTTGTAAATATAATTAAAGAATCAACTAATACAAAAGAGGAAAGAAATAGTAAGATTGTTCAACTATTAACTCCTACTATAGATTTTGAAATTATGGCAAAGTTAAGTTTAGGAGCTAAAGAGTGGGCCAAACTTAATGAGGAACAAAAAACAACATTTGTAAAACTTTATGTTGAAAGGATGAAACAATCTTATTCATCAAAGTTAGATGCATACAGTGGACAAGAGATAGAGGTAACTAAAATATTACAGCCAAAATCAAATAGAATTGAGCTTGTGACCAATATTGTTAACCCTGATAATAATTTGGAGATAAGTTACAAATACTATAAACCTGCAAAACAACAAGAAGGGAAAGATACTTGGCTTATTTATGATGTAACTATTTTAGGTATTAGTATTTTAAAAACAGATAGAGCTCAATTTAGTGAGTTTTTACGAACAAAAACAATTGATGATTTAATAACAAGACTTTCGAATTCTTAAAATATGTTAGAGAAACTTTATAGTAATTATCTTTTAAAATATCCAAAATTATTTTTAGCTTTTATAGTTTTTTGTATGACTATTATGGCTACAAATACAACAAAGCTAGAGATAGATGCAAGTGCTCAAACACTGTTACTTGAAGGGGATAAAGATTTAGCATTTATGCGAAAAGTTGGAAAAAACTTTGCAGCAAATGATTTTTTACTCGTAACCTATACCATAGAAGATAATCTATTAAGTGATGAAAACTTAGAAAATATCAACCAAATTTCAGAAAATTTAGCAAAGCTAGAAAATATTCAATCAATAACTTCAATTCTTAATGTACCACTGCTTCAATCTCCACCAAGACCAATAAAAGAACTTGTGGGCGATGTAAAAACTTTACAAAATAGTGATGTAGATAGAAACTTGGTAAAAAATGAATTTTTACATAGTGCCATATATAAACAAAATCTTGTAAGCGATGATTTTAAAACCACTGCTATTATGATTAATTTAAAAAGAGATGAAAAGTATGCTTCTCTTATAGATAATGAAAACAAATATATCAAACTAAAACAAACAAAAAAACTTGATGAACAAGAGTTGTTTAACTACAGTAAAGCAAAGGAAGAGTTAAAAGAGTATAGAGATATTTTACGAGTAGAAAATCACAACTTAATACTAAATGTAAGAGAAATACTTCTTAAGTATGAAGAAACTACAAACGCAAAACTTCATCTTGGTGGAGCAAATATGGTTGCGGATGATATGGTAGAGTTTGTTAAAAATGATCTAGAGATATTTAGTATTATGATTGTTGTATTACTCATTGTGATATTATATATTTTATTTAAAGAGATGCGATGGGTATTTTTGCCTTTATTTATATCAACAGTATCTATTATCATTACAAGTGGTTTATTTGGAGCAATTGGATGGGAGATAACAGTAGTTTCATCTAATTTTATATCGCTACAACTTATTATGAATATGTCATTAGTAGTACATCTTATTATAAAATATAAAGAGTTACTTACATTACATCCAACTCATACTCAAGAGTTATTAGTTACAAATACAGCTTTAGCTATGGCAAAACCATCATTTTTTGTAGTAATAACTACTATTGCAGGATTTAGTTCCTTAGTATTTAGTAATATTTTACCAATAATCCATTTTGGGTGGATGATGAGTGTTGGTATTGTTATATCACTTTTAGTTACATTTTTACTTTTTCCAATAGTATTATCTTTTATGAATAAAAGTAAAGAGGATAGATTTTCTAAAACAGATGTACCTTTTACTTCTAAAATTGCAAATCTTGCTTTTGATTATAAAAAAACAATTTTATTTATAACAGTTATTGTTATTGTATTTTCAATCACAGGAGCTACAAAGTTAAGAGTAGAAAATAGTTTTATAGACTATTTTAAAAAAGAGACTCAAATATATCAAGGTATGAAACTTATAGATCAAAAAATAGGTGGTACTACACCTCTTGATGTTATTTTAACTTTTAAAGAAAATAGCGATGAGGTAGAGTCAGTAGAGGTTAAAGAAGATAATCTACTTGATAGCTTTGAAGATGAATTTGAACTAACACAATCTGATAAAGAAAAATATTGGTTTACTGTTTCAAAACTTGAAACGATAAAAAAAATACACAATTATTTAGACTCTTTAGAGCCTATAGGAAAAGTCTTATCTCTAGCAACTCTAGTAGAAGTTGGAAAGTCATTAAATGATGGCAAAGAGCTTGATGGTGTCACATTAGCATTACTGAATAAAGAGTTACCCCAAAAATATAAGCAAGTGATACTTTCCCCTTATGTGAGTATCCAAAATAATATGGCTCGAATAAATACAAGAGTTATAGATAGTCAAGAGGGATTACAAAGAAAGCAATTAATACAAAAGATAAACAAAGATATAGCTCAAATAATAAATCCAAAAACTGAAGAGTTTAGAGTATCTAATCTTCTTGTGATGTACAATAATATGTTGCAATCCCTTTTTGATTCACAAATAAAAACTATAGGGCTAACAATAGCTATACTTTTTATTATGTTTTTAATTCTTTTTAAAAATATAAAAATAGCAACTGTAGCAATCATAGCAAATATAGTTCCTGTGGGGGTAATATTTGGATTTATGGGATGGATGAATATTCCTCTTGATATGATGACAATTACAATAGCTGCTATTAGTATTGGGATTGCTGTTGATGATACGATACATTATATTCATAGATATAGATTAGAGTTACAACAAACAGGTAGTATAAAAAAAGCTATTATCAATGGACATAGAAGTATTGGTCGAGCGATGTTTTATACTTCTACTATAATTATGATAGGTTTTTCTATATTGGTATTATCAAACTTTGTACCAACTATCTATTTTGGATTGTTGACAATGATTGCAATGTTTATGGCAATAGTTGCGGATCTTTTACTTTTACCAGTATTATTAATGACACTAAAAGAAACTAAGTAGTTTCCTCTTGTCTTGGATCAAAGTCTATAAGTTTTGTTCCTGAAGTTACAGGTATATTTATAAAAGTACTTAAATCATCATCATCAATTCTTTTTTTAGATAGAGAATAAAAAGATAAATAGATTCCCAATATTGCAAAAATGATAAATAAAAAACTACTATTAAAACTAATAGAAAAACCAATAACCAATGGTGCTATAAACGAGCCTATCCCATAAGTAAAAAGTAAAGTTCTACTAATCTCCAAAATATCTTTATTTTCATCCATAACATCATTTGCCCTTGCAACTCCTAGTGGATAGATAGAAAAAATAGTTAAACCTAATAAAAAACCAAAAATATAAACCATAGTTGTATTAAAAGAAAAAAAGAGGAAAAATAAAGAGACAAAAGTAGTAGATTGTGCACAATATGCAATAAGTCTCCTTCTTCCATACTTATCAGATAAAAGTCCTATAGGCCACTGTGATAAAAGTCCCCCCAATAGTGTAATAAGCATAAAATAAGAGACCACCTCTACAGAGTTAAACTCAATCATAAGATACACTGGAATCATAGTAAAAAAACCACCTACAAAAAAACCTCCAATAAGACTTGATGTAGCCGCTAGTGGAACTACAGAATATATTTTAGGGATACTAAATTTTTCAAAAGGTTCTAGTATTGGTTCTTTGATTTTTGTTAAAGAGATAAAAATAATTGAGATCAATACTAAAATAGAACCTATAGTAAAAATTGATTGTGTAAACTTTTCATTTATATTTAAAAGTAATTGTCCTATGGCAGTACTTAAATAAAAAATAATTGTATAGATAGCTAAAATTTTCCCTCTATCTGCACTGTCACTTTTTTCATTGAGCCAACTTTCTAAAATAATAAGTAGTCCATAAAATGAAAAACCAGATAAAAATCGTAAAAATCCCCATAGGTATTGATCATAATAAATAGAATGTAATAAAAAAGAGCTCACCATAATAGATGCAAAAGCGGCAAAACTACGAATATGACCCACTTTAGAGATAATACTTTGGCTTAAAATAGAAGACAAAATAGCACCTAAGAAAAAAGAAGCATTAATAATCCCTATTGTAATGTTACTAACATCTAGTTCTTTAAGATAGATACCTACATATGTTAAAATCATTCCATATCCAATGGCTAAAAAACTAATAGCAAAAAAAAGTGAAGATATAGGGAGAATGGATTGTTGAATTTTTGACATAAAAAATCCTTTTTTAGTATTGGGATTAGATTGATTATATAGGAAAAGTAATTATGTTCTCCTATAGTATGAACATAATTACCTAAAAGAGTAAGATATTGATTTTTAAGAGATAGGGATCTCTTCTTTTATAGTAAGTCCAAAACCAGTGAGCCCTACAAAAGAGTACTTTCCTCCACTTGTCAGAAGTTTAATCTCTTTTACACCAAGGGTATTAAGTATTTGAGCTCCAATACCAAAATCTTTCATAGTCTCTTTATTTTCATGGGTATTATCTAAAAAGATTAAAACACCACCTTTACTTTCTAAAAAATTTATAGCTTTTAACATTGAATTGAGTTTATCGTTATTTAAAAATAGGTTGATATCAGGCTCAACATTATGAAATTTTACTAAACTAGTCTCTTCTAGTGAGCCAAATACTATAACAGTATGTTGATTATTTAAGTGATCTTTAAATATTCTTTTTTCAACCTTTTTTTCAAAAAATGTTACATTCTCTTGTGAAATCTCTTCAACTAAACATTCATGAGCCATTCTGTATTCAACTAAATCAGATATATATACCTGTTTCATATCATGTTTTTTTGCAAAGATATCAAGATCATCTCGTCTAGCCATAGTTCCATCATCTTTCATGATTTCACAAATTACAGCTTCACCTGCAAGTCCAGCTAGTTTACAAAGGTCCATACTACCTTCTGTATGACCAGTTCGTACTAAAACACCACCATCTTTAGCTATGAGTGGAAAAATATGTCCAGGTCTTACTAATTCAGTTGTATTACTAATTGGATTTGCAAGTATTTTTATAGTGTCATCTCTCTCTTGGGCACTAATCCCTGTACTAGCTTTTGCGCAATCTACAGAAACTGTAAATGCTGTTTCATACGAAGAAGTATTACTTGCTACCATTGGATTTAAATCTAGTCTAAGTGCAGTTTCTTTTGAAACTGCTACACAGATCAATCCTTTTGCATGACTTGCCATAAAGTTTACTTTTTTATCATCACTTAAAGCAGCTGCGTATACTAAGTCTCCCTCATTTTCTCTATCTTCATCATCAAGCATTATTACCATATTGCCTTTTTTGATCTCTTCTATTGCTTCTTTTACTCTTTGTATTGCTGACATAATATAGTTTGCCTTTTTATTCTTATTGTTTTTATGATTATAACACAAATTTTAAAAATTATCCTAAAAGCTCTTGACAAATATGTTTTTTTTTACTATAATTCCAGCACTTAAAAAGAGATACACTTATTGGGGTATCGCCAAGCGGTAAGGCAGTAGCTTTTGGTGCTACCATTCGGGGGTTCGAATCCCTCTACCCCATCCACTTTTTAAACCAATTTACATATCGCGGAATAGAGCAGCTTGGTAGCTCGTCGGGCTCATAACCCGAAGGTCGCTGGTTCAAATCCAGCTTCCGCAACCAATTACAATACCTTATTCATAAGGTTCAAAACAATCAATTAATTAGAAATATTGTTTAGGTTTTAGGATTACCTTTTGGTATCCATTATACAACTATTTATAAGTTGTAATCAAAAAGTAATTTTATGAAAGTAAAATTCATAATGCATTGTAATAGATGCTAAATTAAATTAAGGAGGTAAACATGTCAATAAGAAACATTACAAAAAATGAAAAATTAGAAGTTTTAATAAGACTTTTAAAATCAAATGAAAATTTTGAAAATGCTTGTTCAAAATCTGGACTATGTCCAAAAATTGCTAAAAATCTTTTAGCGAAATAATCCACAATTTAAATAAGGTTAACTCACAAGCCTTTTTTATCTCTTCATCTATATTTATCTCAGTAAAAATTACTTATTATATGTGTTATTGCTAAAAGTATATTAATTAATAATATTTATAATTAGTAAGCTGTTTTATTGTACAATTATTGAAACTACAAGGGGTAATTTATGAAAAAAATATCAATTTTAATAATTTTCATATTAAGTACACTTACACTAAGTGCAACAAACTTAAGAATAGAACCAAATGAACTATCAAAAGATATTACAAGTTATAAAATATTAGATGTAAGAGATAGTGAAGCTTTTCAAGAAGGTCATATTAAAAATGCTTTAAACTTTCCTATTAGTCTAACTTATGAACATAAATCTGTAAATGGAAAAATTACACAACCAGCTAAGATGCAAAGTATATTAAGAGATTTAGGACTTAATGTTCATGATAAAGTTGTAGTGTATGACGATGGTACATTTTTTGATGCTGCTAGGCTTTTTTGGACACTTGAGGTTTATGGATTTACAAATGTAAAACTTTTAAATGCAGGTTTCCAAGAGTGGGAAGTAGATAATCTTCCTGTATCTACAACTACATTAACACCTGAAAAAAGTGACTATATAGCTACCATAAATAATAAAAGACTTGCTACAAAATTTATAACACAGATAGCTACAAAAAGTCCTACTCAAGTGATTATTGATGCAAGAGGAATTAATGCTTATGTGGGGAAAGTATCATCTGCTAAACGGTATGGACATATTCCAAAAGCTATTAACATCCCTGCAACCCACAATATAAATGGAAGTAATACAGTCTTAAAGTTAAAAACAACCAATGAACTCCAAGAAACTTATAAAGAGATATCAAAAGATAAGAAAATAGTACTGTATTGTGCAGTTGGACGAATATCTGCTACGAACTATTTTGCAATGCGAGAGCTTGGGTATGATGTTGCGAACTATGATGCATCATGGAAAGAGTGGGGAAACGATTTTAATCTACCAATTATAAATCCATCTAGTAAAAAGTAAGAGTTCAATTATGTGGAATCGCTTTAATATAAAAATCCAACTTGTTATATTTATGACAATAGTTGTTACTGTTGTAGAGATAAGTACACTCTTTTTTGTATACAATTTACAACAAAAAGAGAATCAAAAAAATGCTATTTTAGAAGTTGAAGCGATAACAAAATCTCTAAATAATGATCTTTTAAAAGTGATGTTAAATCCCAATGCTGATATGTTATCTGATATCACTTACAGATTGACAGCATTTCCCAAGATAGATGGTCTTATTTTATATGATGAAAACAAAAATAGTATTTATAAATATGCCCATGAAATTGATATAAAAAATCAAAAAGAGGAGATATTTAAAAAAAATATAATTTTTACTGAAAATCATCTTTTTATTAAAAATGAGATAAAAGCAGAAGGATATACTTTTGGTTTTTTACTTTTAGATATAAATCTCTCTACATACAAACAAAAACAATTACAAACAGCCTATACAATTTTAGCAATCTTCCCATTTGCTTTATTATTTGGATTTATGGTTAGTAGCTTTTTAAGTAAAAACTATACAAAACCTTTTATAAATCTTCTTGATGCTATGAAAAAAAGTGATCCTACAAATAATGAAATTATAAAGGTAAAAACAACAGCTAATAATGAAATAAAAGAGCTTTTTGATGGTTTTAATACACAAATGGAACAGATTTCGGCATCTTCAAAGGAACTACACTATCAGGCTAATCATGATCAACTTACAAATATTTATAATAGATTTTATATGGAAAATGAGTTGCAAAATTCTTTAAAAGATGAAAGTGAAGTAGGGCATATTCTTCTATATATTGATTTGGATCAATTTAAACTTATCAATGATTCAGCAGGATATCAAGCTGGTGATGAACTTTTAAAAATGGTGGTAAGTGATTATCAAAATATATTGCCTAAGAGTGGTATTTTTGGAAGAGTTGATGGTGATGGTTTTATGGTATTGCTTAAAAACTTTACTTTAGAAGAGGGGAAGAAGTTTTTAGAGGAAAGTTTAGAGAGGCTTAGTGATTTTAGATTTTCCCATAATAATGAAACATATAGTATCTCAGCATCTATTTCGTTAATATATTTTAAACCATTTCAATACACTTTAAAAGAGCTACTAAAAGCGAGTAATAGTGCGCTTTATAGTGCAAAAAGTAAAGGTAGAAACAAGTCACATATCTATGATATTGATGATAATATCACTCAAAGATTTAATACTGAGATACAAACAGCAAAATTTATCAAAGAAGCACTAGGCAAGGGACCTTCAAGATTTGAACTTTTTGCACAAGATATAGTGCCGTTGCAGTATGAAACAGATAAAGTAGGCTATGAGATACTTATACGGATGTGGGATAGAGATGGTAACTTTATAGCCCCAGATGATTTTTTACCAGCAGCAGCTAGATATCAACTTATGAGTGAGATAGATATATTTGTACTTTGGACATATTTAGAGACAGTGACACAAAAAAAAGAACATATAGAGAATTTACATTCAGCACATATAAATCTTGCAGGTTCAAGTTTAAATAATCCAGATTTTCAAGCTAAAGTAAAAGAGGCAGTTGAACATTTTGATTTTCCTTGGGAAAAGTTAGAGTTAGAGGTAACAGAAAGCTCTGCAATTGGAAATTTTAATAGAGCAAATGAGTTTATACTGTGGTTAAAAAGTAAAAAAATAGGGTTAGCTCTTGATGACTTTGGTACAGGTATGGCTTCTTTTGAATACCTCAAAAGCTTACCTTTTGATGTGGTGAAAATTGATGGAAGTTTTGTAAAAGATATGCACAAAGATCCTATTGATAATGCAGTTATTCGATATATCCAAGAGATAGCTCAGCTTAAAGGGCAAGAAACGGTTGCTGAGTATGTAGAGACAAAAGAGGATGTTGATGCTTTAAGAGAGATTGGTATCACTTATGGACAAGGGTACTTTTTAGGAAAACCAAGACCACTTAGCTCTTGGCTAGAGTAGAGGTTATTCTAACTCTAGTTGCATAAGATACATCTCTTCCCCATCCAAAATATCTAGTTGGGTACTTTCACACTTAGGACAACAATACTCATTTTTTTCTAATTCACTAGTTGTTTGACACTCATTACAAAGTATTTTTACTTTTTGTATATTGATAACAAATTGAGCATTATGACAAATTGTTTCTTCTTTAAAAGTATCAAAAGCTGTTTGAAGTAGGTCAGGTTCGACTCCACTCATAACACCTATTTTGACAATTACTTTTGTAACTTTTGTAGCATCATTTGCTTTTGCATTTTCTTCGCAACTATCAATTAATGATTGTACAATACTATATTCATGCATATAGTTATCCTTTTTTGTATAATTTAGGGTTTTATTATATCGATAATTAATAAAAAAATATGTAAACTAGAAGAAAAATATGGGTGTAATTATGATAGATTTTTCCAAGATACTTGTTATTGTTACTTTACTTGGAGGACTTGGTATATTTTTGGTAGGTCTTATAATTATGACAAAAGGTTTACAATCTGTTGCCGGAGATAGCCTAAGAAATTTAATGTTGAGATTTACAAAAAGTCCTTATAGCGGTGCCGTAAGTGGTGCTTTTATGACTACTATGTTACAGTCTTCAAGTGCTACAACCGTAACAGCAGTAGGTTTTGTAGGTGCTGGTATTATTACCTTTTCTCAATCCCTTGGTATTATTTTTGGTGCAAATATTGGGAGTACAATTACAGGTTGGATTGTTGCTCTTTTTGGTTTTAAATTTAGTCTGGGAACAGTTGTTTTACCTTTGATTTTTTTTGGAGCGGTTTTAAAACTTTTTGCAAAAAACAATTTAGCTTCTGTTGGTTTTGCACTTGCTGGTTTTGGACTTATTTTTGTTGGTATAGATACGATGCAAGATGCGGTGAAGGGGTTTGAAAATATTCTGACTCCTGAAATACTTCCAAGTGATTCAATTCGAGGACGATTGTTACTTATAGCTATGGGAATAATTGTTACTATGATTACACAGGCTTCAAGTGCTGGTATTGCTGTGACTTTGACACTTTTGTATGGAGGTGCTGTAAATTTTGAACAAGCAGCCGCTTTGGTTATTGGTATGGATGTGGGGACAACAGTGACAGCTGCAATGGCTACAATTGGTGGAAATATCAATGCACGAAGAACAGGTTTTTCTCATGTAATATATAATCTTTTAAGTGCAGTATTTGCATTTATGTTTATCACCCCTTATATAGGAATTTGGGAATATATACAACCTGATGCAATTAGGGAAAATGGTGAAATTGCTTTAGTGGCATTTCACAGTTCATTTAATATTATTAGTGTTTTAATTATCTTACCATTTACAAATATCTTTGCAAAATTTATTAAACATGTTATCAAAGAAAAAAGAGATGTTTTAATTAATGAATTAGATGAAGAGTTACTTAACGAACCGCGAATAGCATTGAATATGCTATTGCAAAATGTTATGAAAGAGTATCAAGTAATTTTAGGACATATGAATGCAATACTTAATGATAATTCAAAATATGTTCGTATGGATATCCAACAAATACAAAATCTACTTGATGAAACACATAAGTTTGCTGATAAAATTCATATTCATTATAAAGATGATCCAAATTGGAATTATTTAATAGCTATCATTCATATAATTGATCATCTGCAAAGACTACATGAAAGGTGTGAAGAAGAAGAGGATAGAGCAGTTTGTGCTAAGCATATAGAACAATTACAAAGTGTTGTAAAACAGTTAGATATAATTATTTTGGAGACTATATCAGTTCAAGAAACAAATAGATGGAGTGATGTGGTAAAACATAGTGAAGAGTTAACTATTAAAATTGAACAAATAAAGCAAACTTTTAGAGAAGAGATAGCAAATAAAATAGCAAGTGGAGATTTAGATGTTCCAGATGGTTCAAATAGACTCGAAGCTATACGATGGTTGTATCGTGTAAGTATCCATATCTCTCGAATTAATCATTATCTTTATAAAGCGATACTTGCATCTGGAAAATAGCATTATCTATGTATCTAAAAAATAACAGATTTAGTAGCTACATTTTATAATGGACAATTAACAAATTCTTGGAAGAAGTTCACCTGTTGGGGTATCTAAAAATCGAGAGGTCCCATAGGCACTATTAAGAACAACTTTTTGTGGATATTGAGAAGTTACTTTTCCTATAATAGTAGCATTTTGATTGAACTTTTTTAAGATTTCAAGTGCTTTATCTTTATCTGCTTTATTTATAGCAAGTACAAATGTCCCCTCATTTGCTAAAGCTGTTGGTTCAAAACCTAACATCTCACATACACCATTTACTTCATCGCTTACAGGAATAGTGTCCTCCTCTACCTCCACACATATGTTTGATTGTTTTGACCACTCATTAAGTACAGCACTTACTCCACCTCGTGTGGCATCTCTTAAAGCTGTGATATTTATATTGGCATCGATCAAAGCTTTTACAACTGGATAAAGTGAAGCACAGTCACTTTGTAAACTACTACTCATATCAATCCCCTCACGAGCTGTAAAAATAGTAGCTCCATGGGCTCCTATATCTCTATTTACAAGGATTATATCTTCTGTTGTTATATTGTTTGAACTAATATTTGCTTTTGTTATTTCACCAATTCCTGTTGTATTTATGATGATTTTATCAATAGTCCCTTTTGGCATAACCTTTGTATCACCACTGACTACTATTGCACCATTTTTTTCTAACTCCTCTTTCATAGAAGCTACAATAGTTTTAAGGTCTTTAACACTAAATCCCTCTTCAATAATCACACTGCAAGTAAGATATTTAGGTTTTGCACCCATCATTGCTAGGTCATTACAAGTACCACAAATAGCAAGTTTCCCTATGTTTGCTCCATTAAAGAATAGGGGGCTTACAGTAAAACTATCTGTGGAAAATGCAAGTTTACCATCTTCTATAATTGCTGCATCTTCACTTTTTGCTAAAATCTCATTTTCAAAAGCTTTATAAAAAACTTCACTTATAAGTTTGTTGTTCTCTTCTCCACCATTTCCGTGGGCTAGTTTGATTGTTTCCATTTTAATGTCCATTTGTTATAGAGTTTTTTTTGATATATTCAACTGCTTCATCAATATCATCTGTAATGAGATAAAGTGATAAATCTTTTTTACTAATATAGTTGTGTTCTAACATTGTTTGAAAAAAAGCTTCTAGTGGTTTAAAAAAATCTTTTCCAAATAATACAATAGGGAAAGCTCCCATCCTTTTTGTTTGTACTAAACATAAAGCTTCTGAAAGTTCATCTAAAGTTCCAAAGCCACCAGGCATTACTACAAATCCTACAGAGTATTTTAAAAAAGTAACTTTTCTTGTGAAAAAGTAACGAAATTGTAAAGATAGTTTTACAAATTTATTTATTTTTTGTTCAGCAGGAAGTTTTATATTAAGTCCTACTGATATTTTTGCACCTTTATTTCCAGCTTCCATAATACCTCCACCACCACCAGTGATGATTGCATATCCTTCTTTTGATAATCGCTTTGATATCTTGTAGGCATCTTGATAATGTTTGTGATTTTTATCAGTTCTTGCACTTCCAAATATAGATATTGCTTGTGGTAAGCTACATAAGTCTTCATTGGCGTCTGTAAAATCACTTAAAATTTTAAACATTCTCCAGATATCTTTTTCTCTATTTTTATTATCTAAAAATTCTTTTTCTAAATCTGACATATTATTAAACCTTATTTGTTATTTCTTTATAATGTAGTGGTGCTTTAATTGTAAACAGAACACCATTATTTGGACTTGTTTCTAAGTCTATTGTACCATGAAGTTTTTGTGTTACAAGATTAAATATGATATTCATCCCTAAGCCACTTCCTCCATTTTCTCTATTTGTTGTAAAAAATGGTTCGTATACTTTTTCTTGAGTTTCTTTATCCATCCCTTTACCATTATCACTATAAGTGAGAATAAAATAATCATCTTCTTGTATGGTTTCAATTTTTATAATACCTTCTGGTTTCCCCCCAATACCATGAATCATAGAATTCATAATAAAATTACTTAAAATTTGGGAAATAGCTCCAGGATTTGAATAAATTTCTAATTTGTCATTTAGATTGAGTTCTATAGTAATATAAGTTCTTTTAAGTTGACTATGTAATGATTGTAAAATTTCATTTATATATTGTGCTAAATTAAAAGTTCTATCATGTTCACTTGTTTGGTCAACTGCAACTTGTTTGAAACTTCTTACAAGAGATGCTGCTTTATTTAAATTGATATTAATAGATTTATTAAGTTCCATACTATGTTTTAAATACTCTTCAAAGTCTTCTTGACTCATATTATCAGCATCATAATTTTTTTTGAGTGCTTTTGTCTCATCTTCAAGATGTGTAATAGCTGTAAGTGCTACACCAACAGGAGTATTAATCTCATGGGCAACACCAGCAACCATTCCCCCTAAAGAAGCCATTTTCTCTGATTCTACAAGCTGGGTTTGTGTTTCTTGTAGCTCTTTATATCGCTCTTTTAAATATCTTATTTGCTCTACTAAATGATATTGTATCCAGTATCCAACTATAATGATTATAATAATATTTAAAATGGTCAATACCATAGAGATAGTATCAAGAAGCTCGGAATTTTGCTCAATTTCCAAAATAGCTTCATCTCTTTGTTTATGAAGATAGTTTTGATAAGGTTTTAGACCCTCTTTTAAAACTTTTAGAGAAGGAGGAATAAGTAGTGTTAAATCATCTCGTATAGATTTGTTGTTTTGTTCTATCTTATCTATTTGAGCTAAAATTGCATCAAAAGTATTTACCATATTTGTAAATTGTTGTTGGTAAGTTGTGTAAAATATTTTATTTATTTTGGTATATTGATTCTTTTTTTGTAGTTGATAAATTTTATTAATAGTTTGGTGCATATTTTTATGTGCTAACATATTTTTTTGAAATAATTTTTTTATTTGCGGGGTAGTTTGGTTTTGATATTCATTGGAAAGTTGATATGATTCCCACCATATACCATAAGAACAGGTCTTACTATTAAGACCTCTATTTATTAACTGTTTATTCTCAATTTGTTTTTTTAAATAGTATTGAAATTTTATATGTTTTATTTTTATCTCCATAAGAGAGTCTTTTAGATGTCTATCTAATGATACATATTGCTCTTTTATGATTCTTCCTGTTTGGTGAAGTATTGTGTGACTAAGTTCAATACCTAAAATATCTTTTTGTATATTTTTTGGAAGTTCTTTAAACTTTTCAGAGTTTATCATTTTGTAATACCACTGTCCAAAATTACATTTTTTTGGGTTTAATTCTTTTGTAAATTTTGTTTGAAATATCATTGAATGTAACATCTCTTTTACATACTTTTCATGTTTACCTAGCATTGATTCAAAAAATATAATTTCATTGTTGATCTCATGTCTTTTTTTATTGTTTTTTTCAAGTATGGAACTTGAATAGTTTGAAAACATTACAATAGCTAGTGATATACTGACAATAAAACCTAGAGCAATGTAAAGTTTTGTAATAATATTTTTAAATTTCATATATCTCTTTTACTTTATCAAGATTATTAAAAAATATATCAATCAGTTCTGGATCAAATTGTTTCCCTCTTTGTTGTTTAAAATATTCTAAAATTTTTTCATATTCCCAAGCATCTTTATAGACTCGTTTATATGAAAGTGCATCAAATACATCGGCAATAGCTGTTATTCTCCCATATATATGTATTTGATCACCTTTTAAACCTCTAGGATATCCAGTTCCATCATATTTTTCATGATGCTGAGCAACTACAACTTCTGCTATTTTTAATATTTCTCTATTTGTGTTTGCTAAAATCTCTTCACCTATATCTACATGTTTTTGAATGATTTTAAATTCATCAGGGGTCAGTTGCTCTGGTTTTAGTAAAACTTTATCTGGGATACCAATTTTTCCAATATCATGCATTGGACTTGCAAGTTTTAGTTTGTATGCTTCATCTTCACTAAGACCATACTCTTTAGCTAGTAAATAAGAGAGTTGTGCTACTCTATGAACATGTTCAGCAGTTGAACTACATCTATTTTCTATCACTCCACCAAGTCTTTCTACTATCTCTTTTTGTGTTTCTATAACTTCGTCATTAAGACATATATTTTCAAAAGCAATAGATATGTTATTAGAAAAAATATTAAGAAAATCTTTGTCACATTTTTCTAGGTTTTTACATCCTTCTAGATACAAAAAGATAGTTTTATTATTAAGTGCTTTAAAATACCCCACATAAATATCATCTTCAAAATAGCTTTTTTCATTTTCATAAGCTTTATTAAGATATTCAAGTGATCTCGGTGTAATAATATTGAAGTTATCACTATCTTTAAATTTACCAGCAGTTGCTAATAACTCAAAATCTTGATTTTTTAATGTGGCAAAAAAAGCATCACTTGCTTTTGATTGGATAAAACTATCACCTATATTTAAAATAGATACAAGTTGTTCTAATACACCTTCCGTAAATATAACTAAAGAGCTTAGTTGAAAAATAGACTTAGAAGCTAAAATAATTTTTTGTAAACCCTTTTTATTTCTTTCAATAATAGTTAAATCTCTGTATGAACGAAGTGATGCAACAATAGTAGTATAAAGCTTTATAGAGGTAAGTTCAGTTTTTTCTTTATAATCATTGATATCATAATTATCAATCACCTCTTTTTCAGGAGCACATCCTGGTTGTCCTGTTCTTAAAACAATACGAACATTTTTATTATGTAATTCTTCTCTTATTCTTTTTGCAACAATAAGCCCAGCATCATCAGTTTCCATAACTACATCAAGTAAAATTAAAGCAATATTTGGATGCTCTTTTAATACTTCAATCGCTTCTTGTCCATTAAAAGCACTTAATATCTCTACGCTTTTATTTTCAAATGTAAAATTTCTTAAAACTGCTTTAGTGATATTATGTACCTCTTGTTCATCGTCAACAATAAGTATCTTGAAAAAACTTTTTTCAACTGAGGTTTCTTTATTTTCTTTTTTTGCAAAATTCATTTTAGCCATCATAGCTCCAATAGTATAGTTTAAATTCAATCTTCATCACAAGATTACTTTTTGGGTTGTAATAACTTAAGATAAATAGCAGTAGATATACCACTACTTATAAGTATCATACACATAACCATTATTTGATATTTTACCGCAATAATTGGAGAAACACCTGAAAGTATCTGTCCTGTCATCATCCCTGGAATTGAAACTAGTCCTACTGCAAAAAGACTATTTATATTTGGTATGAGTGCAGCTTTATAGGCAATATTTCTTGAACTTTCATATTGAAAACTTCTTCCATATTCTACATTAAACCTCTCAGCAGATATAGAAACACTATTCATCGAATTTGCAAATATCATCCCGGCTAGTGGGATTAGAAATCTTGGTTCATACCAAAGTTCAAGGTTTAACACACCACCTATAACAAAAGCCAAAGTGATAACACCACCTATAAAAATTGACAAAAAACTTATAAAATAGAGCTTGTTGTTTTTTTTTGCAACAGGTCTTAAGCTTATTACACTCGCAACAACAAGCATTATAGTTAATATAAATATAATAATAAAAAAGTTTTTAGTTTCAAATATATATGTAAGGACATATCCTATAAGTATAAGTTGTAAAAACATTCGTCCAAGTGCGTAAGGGATAGTAACTTTATCATCACTCCATTTTTGATAGATATAGTATACAAATAATAGAGGGAATGCTATCCATAATAGGTCCAAAAATGATATTTGATACATACTATTTTCGATTTATAAATTTAGTTTTAAATATATCTTTTAATGTATCATTTAAACCATTTGAATTAAACATTATAAGTTCTCTATAAACTCTTTGGAGGTTTTGTGAAGCTAGAACAGATTTTCCACCTATTAAAGTCATTGCTGTAGTAACTATAGCTTGTACTAAATTAAATAATTCAACTCTTAAAAGATCAAGTTCATAAGTATCGCAAGAGGTGATTATTTTATTTTTTATTGCTTCAAGGTCATAAGTAGCTTTGGCTATAAAGTGATTGTTCTTTGATTGTAAAATAGCAGATACAGCTAATCCATAAAGGCAAAAGTGAACAGTTTTTGAAGCTGATTTTACTTTTGTGTAGTTACCTATATTGTTTGATGAGATAACATCTTCCTCTTTTACAAAAAAATCTTTTAGCTCAATATTGACAGTATTAAGAGCATATGCTACAAAAGTAGTGTCAGCTTCTTGTATATTAAATCCTTCTTGAGGTTCAAATTTAGTCATAGCTTCATACTCAAAACCATCATTATGAAAACCTATAAGAAGTGTATCAAATATTTTATATCCACTAGCCCATGTTAAAGTACCATTGAGTTTGTATCCACCTTCTACTTTTTCCGAACTTATTACTGTTACGGGTGCTCGAAGATGATTAATAGCAATTCCACATTTTTTTTTGAAGTAATATTCTCTTTTATGATAATGATTTTTTGCCATGATATTATATGCAGCTAATATTTGTATGGTTAAAAATGATAAAGTACCAGAGATACTAGAGAGAAAAGTAAAAAGTTCTAATTTATATTCATCTTGTATATCTTTCTCAAGATGTGTTATATTTAAAACACCACTTTCATAGACTATATCAAAGAGTTTTTTTAACTCTTGATAGTCCTCATCTGCTTTATTAGCATCATATTTTTTTAAATCAATTACTAGGTCGATGAGTTGTTGTTTATATTGTTTTAAATTCATGGAGTTTTACCTTTTATCTATTTATACTTTTACCATATTTTTTCTGATTACCAGATGAACTTTGTGGAGGGTATTTTATCTCATTTTTACCCATTTTACTATGAATTGTATCCTCTAAATCTATATCAAGTTTCATACAAAGACGAATAAGATAGATAGCTATGTCTGCCACTTCCTCTTTTGTGTGCTCTAATACCTCAGGGGGAAGATTTGTAGAGTCATCAAAATCAAGCCACTGAAATATCTCATTGAGCTCTCCAACTTCACCTGTGAGTGCCATGACAAGATTTTTAGGATTATGATGCGAGTTCCAATCTCTATCATCACTAAATTTTTGTATTCTTTGTTTTATTTTTTCTATATCCATTTTTAGCCTATTATATTTTTTCTAAAAACTCTTTAGTCGTTACTAACTCTATCTCATCACAAGCAAACTCTTTATCATTTGAGATAATTAAATTACATCCTTCTTTTTTAGCTAAGATATATTGAATAGTATCTTCAAGGTCTTTAAATTTTGGATTTTCTTTCATAAGTGCGCAAGTTTGATTCACTTCAATATTTGTGAAATCTATAATTTTGCAGATTTTATTTATATTTTCAATTGCTTCAAGAGCTTTTTGTTTATCTTTTTTTGCGAGTATATAGTAAATAGTAGTTATCAAATCACAACTTGTAAAAAGTTCCACATCATTGCTAAGTAGAGAGGATAAAACTTTTAAACTATTCTTGTCTAAATCTCTAGTTTCATCTTCTTTATCTATAAATATATTTGCATCTAAGAATACTTTTTTATACATCCATATTTGCCTTGATAGACTGTATAGTCATGCCCGGTTCAAACATCCCTTTTGTTCCTTCAAAAAAAGCATGAACTGCTTTTAATTTCTCTTCCTTACTTACTTCACTATACTTTTTCTCTACAAGCTCCTCTACAACTTTTGTCATAGATTTATTCTCTCTTTTTGCTATCTCTTCAAGGTGCTGTGCAACATCTTTTTTAAACACAAAGTTTTTTCTAACATCATTTGCACTCATTACATAATCCTTTACATAAAAATATATACATAATTGTACTACATAATAATACTTATGTCAATCTGTTAAGGTATCAGACATTTTTTTAAAGTAAATTACCATACTTGTAATACGCAGCACAAGCACCTTCGCTACTTACCATACAACTTCCTAAAGGAGAAGATGGTGTACAAGCAGTTCCAAAAACTTTACAATCTTTTGGATTTGCTTTCCCTTTAAGTATCTCTCCACAAATACATAGCTTGTGGTCATCTATAAGTTTTGTTGGAAGAATATCAGCATATTTTACTTCGGCATCTAAATAGGCATACTTATCTTTTAGTTTTAAAGCACTATTTGCAATATCCCCAATCCCTCTCCATCTAAAATGTTCTCTTCTTTCAAAGTATTTATCGTTGAGTTTTTGTGCTACAAGGTTACCATCTTTTGAGACACTTCTACTATATTCCACTTCAACTTCGCATCTTTCTTCATTGAACTGTTTTAAAATCATCAAAACAGACTGCATCACATCAAGTGGTTCAAATCCACTTACAACAACAGGTTTGTTATATTTATTTGCAAACTCATCATAAATTTTACTTCCACTTATAACACTTACATGTGATGGTCCTATAAAAGCATCAATAGTATTTGTTTTATCATCGAGTAAAACTCTCATAGGCTCTGGTACTGTGATATGGTTGATATGAAAAAGTATATTTTTAATATCTTTTTTTATCACTTGGTTTATAAGAGCTGTAGTCATAGGGGTTGTTGTTTCAAATCCAATGGCAAAAAATATGATAGTTTTATCTGGATTTTGATTAGCAATTTTAAGACATTCAAGTGGAGAGTAAACAAATCGTACATCTGCACCTTTTGCTCTTGCATCTTGTAAGTTTCCGTTACTTCCAGGTACTTTTATCATATCACCTAATGTTACAAGTATCACATTTTCTTGTAGTGAAAGAGTATAGGCATGATCAATTCTCTCTTTTGGCATCACACATACAGGACAACCTGGTCCATGGATAAAGTTTACATTTTGGGGTAAAAGTTGATTGAGACCATACTTCATAATAGAGTGAGTATGTCCACCACACACTTCCATAATATTTATTGGTTTTGGTAGCTTTGTAGCTTCTTGTGAAATCAGTTTGGCATAAGATTTTATAACTTCAGGTTGCCGAAAACCATCATATAAATCTTTGAGATTTAACTTATCCATTTGGGCAGTTATCACTCTCTTGGATAGCTTTCTGCCTCTCCTCTTCATCCATAACATCGAGTATTTCTTGATAGGTTTCAAGGGAGGCTAGGGCATCTTCTTCATCAATCTTATTCATAATAAACCCAATATGAAGTAGAACATAATCCCCAATTTTTACATCACCTTCTTCCATTAAATCTAAACTAGCATCACGGCTAATACCCATAGTATCAACTGTAGCCATATTGTTTTCTTTATCTATTTTTGTAACTTTACTTGGTATTGATAAGCACATATTATCGCATCTCCATTTTAAATTTTATCCAGTTTACTATTTTTTTTAAAGACTCTTCATCATGTACATTTACCTCTAGTATATCTACATTCGGTTTTAATTTTCTTGCTTCTTTTTTCTCATGCTCTATATCATAATCAAAATGCGGTAAAAGGTCAGTTTTAGTGATAAGAACTAAGTCCGCACATCTAAACATTACTGGATATTTTTCTATTTTATCATTTCCTTCTGGTACACTTACGAGTACAATATTAAGATGAGTTCCTACATCATAAGATGCTGGACATACAAGGTTTCCAACATTTTCTACAAAACATACATCAATCTCATCTAAAGGCATATCGTGAAGCCCTTTGTGTACCATAAAAGCATCAAGGTGACAAGCTGAGCCTGTTTGTATTTGGTATGCAGGGATACCTTTGGCTTTAAGTCTATCAGCATCTCTTGAGGTTTCTAAATCACCCTCAACAACACCAAACTTAAAAGGTGTTATATCTGCTAATTTTTCTAAAAGTGTTGTTTTCCCACTTCCTGGGCTTGACATTAGATTGATTGCTAGT
Source organism: Arcobacteraceae bacterium (assembly GCA_021107755.1). Lineage (GTDB taxonomy): Bacteria > Campylobacterota > Campylobacteria > Campylobacterales > Arcobacteraceae > JAIOSF01. The sequence continues at coordinate 47,358 of JAIOSF010000012.1, read as the reverse complement.
ACATTATGATTGTCAAAGTGAGCTCTATTGTGAGCTGCTTCATGGTCATTTTTATCTAATATTTTTTTGATTACATCAACTGTTTTTTTATCATTTAGTTGTGGATTTGCATGGATATTATCCATTTTGTCACCATGGTGATGGTGGTGATGTCCCTCTTGGTCATGACTATGGTCATGGTGGTGTTCGTGGTCTGTTATACTACAACCGCAATCTTTACACATATTATTTCCTTATTTTAAATTATTTTTCCATAAATGATGGCAAGATAAACAATGATTTGATAACTCAAATACTTTTTTATTTATCTCTACCCAATCATCACTGTTAAGTGATTGATTTATTGTATTACTACTTGAATGTAGCAAATTATTGTATGCTATCAAAGTTTTTTTAAAACTTTCTTTATCTTTTTCTTTGACAATGCTCCAAGGTTTCTCTTTAGGTGCTGGGTGATTATCTATCATCCAAATTCCCATTTTTACTAATTCTTTATTTTGATTTATTATACCTGTTTGCATCATCTTATAAGCTTCACCCATTCTTTGCATCATCTGTTTGTATGTCATATCAGATTTTGTTTTACTTTGAACTAATGCATCAGCATTGTTTAATTCATCGTTTAATGGATGAGGATGTGAATGATTTTCAATACCTTGGATATTTGGTTCTATTATCACTGCATGGGAGTGTGGAGTAAAAAGCATATTTGCCCCTACAATTACAGAGATAATCCCAACTGTTGTAAATACTCTTCTAATGTTTTGTAGATTATTAAGTAGGTTTTGATTTATATAAAGTATGATAACACCAAGAGATACAAAAACTACACTTACCCCCAATACAAACATCAAAATTAAAATAAAATCAACACTTTTTCCCTCTATCAGACCTAGTGTTACAAGCATACCTCTAACTCCACCAATACCCATTAAAGCACCAATAGTAAATGCACTTGCTGTAGCGGTATTATCATGTTCATGGTTTTTCCCAAACCATATATGGATATGATCTTTCCCTTGATGATTATGAACTTTTAGTTGTATTCGATTTGAAAACACCATAAATAATATATATAAACCCATAGATAAAATTACAATAGAGCTTATGATATCTCCATAGTTTGTTATATATTCAGGGAGACTATAATACTCTAGAATTTTTGCAAATATAAAGAGCATCACACCATGTCCTATGGCAAAGGCTATTGTAATAAGTAGGGTCTTCTTTTTAGATTTACCAATTGAAAAGTCAGCAATAGCAGTAAGATGGTCAGGTCCAAAAGCATGTAAAATACCATACCAAAATATTAGTAGTAAACCTAATTCCATCTTACCTCTTTAGTTATATTATTAGTTGTTAAAAGCAACTTGTAGTTTTTTTGAATAGAGATAAGCTATAGCCATACCACTTAAGTGTAGTATTAAAGTTGAACTTGAAAACCCAGCCATATACGCCATAAAACTTCCTGTTGTAAACTCTGCCCCATGAGCAAATCCATGAAACATACCAAAAAATGCAACTACTGCTACAATAGTACCAATAGGAAGCTTAGAAGCAAATCCAATTAGACCAAATACTACTGCAATTGAGATTAAAATTCCAGCTTCCATACCTATAAGTTGTACACCATTATATCCAGCTGTTGCTGCTAGTATCATAGCTCCTATAAATGCAATAAGAGTTAAAAACCCTTTTTGTGTAGCATAAAATGCAACCATACCAACACCAATCATTGCTAAAATATGATCAAGTCCACTAATAGGGTGCATAAAACCACTCATAAAACCACCATGCTCAAGCATACTTGTATGACCCAAAACCAAACTACTTAAAGCTAAAATTAACACTAAAATTTTCATAAATACCCCTTTTGATATCCACTAATGTGAATTAATATTCATATTTTGACTAAAATAATTAAAACTAATATAAAAAAAACAATTTCTTATATACTTTTGGGACTAAAAATGATACAATCATAGATGAATTGTCCATATTGTAACTATAGTGTTACTTATAAGTTAAAAACAAACCAAGAAAAATGTTCAAAGTGCAAAAGAAAATTTAGTCCAAATAAAATTCTTTTAGATGAAAAAATTTGTGAATCTTTTTGTAATGATAACAATGTAAATGAAACAGCTAAGAGTTTAGAAACTAACTATATAACAGTACAAAAAAGATTTATAAACTATAGGAAGTATCTAGCTTCTTATTTAGAAGCTCAATACTCTTTGTATGAAACAAGCCAATATGATGAATATGTATATCTACCTAAAAGCAAAAAGAAAATCAAAGAAAATATTTTTGAGGCACAAAATTTTTTAACCTTTTGTTATGATGATAATAAAGTCTATAATCTTTTGATGCCAAACCTCAATAGATATAAAGAACAGTATAGAAGTGATAATTTAGAAGAGGTTTATTTTAGAGAGTTTTCACATTTTATGATGTTTAATAAAATAGCAAAAACAAAAAAAATGGAAAACCCTATTGTACAGTTTTGGAATTTTTTTGAAAATACTATTTTACAATATAAAGGTGTTAATAGTGAAAATTTTTTTTACTATTTAAAAGAGTGTGAGTTTAAATTCAACTATACAAAAGATCAAAGAGTTGAAATATTATCTAAAATACTTTAGATAATATTTATTTTGAATCTACCTCTTCCCAGTCAAAAACAAAACACATAGGGAGTTGCTCTTTTTTGTGTAGATATATTGCTGTTATATATCCTGAAAGCATAATTGAAGATATAGCTAGCACTGAGGCAAATGCAAGAGTTGAAAGTCCTGTAAGTCCTTGTCCTACTGTACAACCTATTGCCATTACACCACCAACACCCATAAGTGCACCACCAATCATACTACTTTTTAATTTACTAGTTTTTATATTTGAAGTACAACCAAATGAAAACTTTTTGTTTATTTTAGACATGAAAAATCCACCTAAAATCACACCTAACACTATACTTATACTAAATGATAATTCGTTCACTTCATAGTATGTAAAAAATTCTAATGTTTTAGCAGTAGGGTATACAAAAGTCATACTTGTCAAACTAATTTGTTTCTCTAATACATCAGCACCTAATACCCCAGTTACATACCATCCAAAAGATATAAGTAATCCTATTAGAAAACCATCTTTTAAAGAGAAAACCCTTTTAAAACTTTTTGTTAAAAGCCATAAGACTACAAGTAAAGGGACAATAATAAAATAGATATTTAATTGTATATTCTCAAGATACGAGGATAAGTCTATTAAAGTACTATTTGAACTAATTTGAGAAATCGGATAATTTAAAAACCCTTTTGTTGTTGCATATGCAAATATCCCTATAAATATTACAGTCACAAGTGAATTTGAATCACCTTGTGAGAATTTTATTAAGTGGCGACTACTACATCCATCCGCAACCATCATCCCTATCCCAAATAATGCTCCACCTAATATAATTGAGAAATAGTTTATATTATCTCTATAAAAATTTGTTTGAGTTAAATCTATTTCATTGTATGAGGAGATTATATAAGTAGACACTATAGCAACAATCATTGCCATAATAACTGATGATGCTCTTTTGGTACTGTTAGTTAAAATATAATCTTTAATTGAACCACTAAAACAAAACTGATTTTTTTGTGCAATCATACCAAAAGCAATACCAATTAAAAAGCCTAAAATATTTATGATTTTGTATATTTCATAATTTTCTATATTAAACATATATCTATCCTTTTTTCTTTCTTTATAATGGAATTGTATCTAATATATTTTTAAATGTCAAGTAAATCAAGTGATTTACTTGACATTTAAAAATAATTGAGTTAATATTTCAAAATTAAATGGAGGAAATCGAATGAAAACAATACCAATACTCTTAAAAGAACAAAAGATTTTATTGCTAGGCGCAGGTAATGTAGCCTTGCAAAAAGCAAAAGTATTAGCTGAGAACAACATAAAGTTTAAAATAATTGCAAAAGAGTTAAAACAAGAGATAAATTATCTATGTAGACATATTGAAATAAAAAAATTTAAATTAAATGATATAAAAGATTATTATATAGTTATAGATGCAACAGGAGATGAAAAAGTTGCAAAAAAACTTTTCAAACATAAAAAAAAGTATTCTTTTTTGTTGAATGTTGTAGATGTACCAAAATATTGTGACTTTTATTTTATGGCACTAACAAAAAATAAACCTTTGCAAATAGCTGTTTCTAGTAATGGCACTTCACCAACGGCGGCAAAATATTTTAGAGATGAGTGTGAAAAACTGATTCCCAAAGATATAACAAGCTATTTAAAAAAGAAACAAAAAGAAAGAGATACTGGAATTATCGATGTTCAAACAACAAAACAGGAGCTTAAAAAGAAATTTACTCAAGTTTATTTAGTAGGTTGTGGATTAGGTGATGTAGAACTTCTAACGATAAAAGCATATAACATTATAAAAAGTGTAGATGTTGTTTTATATGATAATCTGATTAGTTCTGAGATTATGGATATTGTACCAACATCAGTAAAAAAAATTTATGTAGGAAAACAAAAAGATTTTCATTCTAAATCACAAGAAGAGATTAATAAGTTAATAATTAAATATGCTAAAAAAGATTTAAAAGTAGCGAGGCTCAAAAGTGGAGATCCTTTTGTTTTTGGAAGAGGTGCAGAAGAGTTAGAGAGTTTAATAAATGAAAATATTTCTACAGAAGTAATTTCAGGTATTAGCTCTTCTATAAGTGGGTGTTCAACAGCTGGTATACCCATTACTGCAAGAGGTTATTCTACAGGATTTAGTGTTGTTTCTGCACATTTAAAAGGTAATAGAGTAAATGTAAGTTGGGTAAATTTACTTAAATTAAAAACTCATACAGTAGTAGTTTTGATGGGCTTAAGTAAAATAAAAGAGATTATAGAAGAAGCAAATCAATTAAATATAAATCAAAATAAACTTTGTGCAATAGTATCAAATGCAAGCAGACCTAATCAAAAAGTTGTATCTACAACTCTAAAGAATCTTGAAAAATCAGCTCAAAATATCCCAAGCCCAGCAATTTTGATTTTTGGTGATGTGGTTCATTTCAATACAATTTTTTCAAATATATAATTAGTATATAAATCCTCACACAAAATTCACTTATTAATGAACAATAATTCAATATTTTTAAAATAATAGTGTCGGAATTTTGTAATTTGAGGAGAATTTTATATAGTTTAAATAATAAATTATTCTTCTAAAGTCCATAAATACTGAATTCCTAGTAGTACACTAGAGTATACTCTAGTAAATTTATAGAATTACTTGACATTGAAATAAATCTATGATATACTTTCGCCAAATTTTGATGTGACAGTCAAATAAAAGGAAATAAATGGAAGAAAAAGCTTATCGGTCAATTGTAAAAACGATCTCGTGGAGAATAGTCGGTACTTTAGATACTATTGCTGTTTCTTATTTTATAACTAGTAGTTTTGTGATGGCAGCATCGATTGGTTCAATTGAAGTTGTAACAAAAATTATTTTATATTATCTTCATGAAAGAGGATGGAATAAAATAAAGTTAGGGAAAATAAAACAGCCTGACTATCAAATATAGGAATAAAATAATGAAAATAATAGAAGAATTAAATAATAAATTCAAAAAGTCTAAACCTGAAGAGGTACTAGAGTATTTTTTAAATGATGTTAAAAATAATGTTGCATTGTCTTCTAGCTTTGGTGCAGAGGATCAGGTGCTAACTCATATGATGTTAAAAATAAGCAAAGATGCAAATATTTTTACTTTAGATACAGGGCGTCTACCTTATGAAACTTATAATGTAATGGATGAAACAAACCTTAAATATAACATTAAAGTACAGGTATATTTCCCAAAATATGAAAATATAGAAGAACTATATAATACCCAAGGTGTTAATGGTTTTTATGAATCAATAGAAAACAGAAAAAACTGTTGTTATGTACGAAAAATAGAACCGTTGCGAAGAGCTTTAAAAAATGTTGATATTTGGATAACAGGATTAAGAGCAGAGCAGAGTATTACAAGAAAAGAGTTAAAAATATTTGAATATGATAAAGCAAATGGGATAATAAAATTAAATCCTTTAATCAATTTTACAGAAGAGCAAGTATGGGATTATATTTTAAAAAATTCTGTACCTATTAACAAGCTTCATTCACAAGGATATCCAAGTATTGGCTGTGCACCTTGTACGAGGGCAATAAAAGAAGGTGAAGATATTCGAAGTGGACGATGGTGGTGGGAAAATCCGGAACATAAAGAGTGTGGATTACACCAAAAATAAAATTACAATAAATTCAAACTTTCAATTTGAACTAATTGATGGAGAAAAAAATGATAAATATAGAAAAAATAACACATTTAAAACAGCTCGAAGCAGAGTCAATACATATTATAAGAGAAGTAATAGCTGAATTTGATAATCCAGCTATGTTATATTCTGTTGGAAAAGATTCTGCTGTGATGTTACACCTTGCTCAAAAAGCATTTTATCCAGCAAAGCTACCATTTCCTCTACTTCATGTAGATACAAGATGGAAATTTAAAGAGATGATTGCTTTTAGAGATAAAATGAAAAAAGAACTTGGATTTGAGCTTTTAGTACATATAAATCCAAATGGAATAGAACAAAATATTGGACCATTTACACATGGAAGTGCTGTTCATACAGATATTATGAAAACAGAAGGTTTAAAACAAGCATTAAATAAATATAAATTTGATGCAGTATTTGGTGGGGCTAGACGCGATGAAGAGAAAAGTAGGGCTAAAGAGAGAATTTATTCTTTTAGAGATGAGAATCACAGATGGGATCCAAAAAATCAAAGACCTGAACTATGGAGTATTTATAATTCAAAAGTAAAAAAAGGTGAGTCAATAAGAGTTTTCCCTTTATCAAACTGGACAGAATTAGATATTTGGCAGTATATTTATCTAGAAGATATTCCAATTGTGCCTCTATATTTAGCAAAAAAAAGACCAGTAGTTGTACGAGATGGTGTTAAAATTTTAGTTGATGATGAAAGATTACCTTTAGAAGAGGGTGAAGTTCCAACTGAAGAATTTGTGAGATTTAGAACACTTGGCTGTTACCCATTAACAGGTGCAGTTGAGTCAACAGCTTCAACACTTCCAGAAATTATTCAAGAGATGTTATTAACAAAAACTAGCGAAAGACAAGGGAGGGTTATAGATAATGATAGTGCAGGATCAATGGAAAAAAAGAAAATTGAAGGATATTTTTAAAAAATTCTTTAGTAAAAAAAATGTGTTATGTAGGTTTATCTCTTTTAGTATGAAAGTTGATTAAATAAAGAGTTAAAAAAAGATAGTAAATATAAAAGGTATTTTAAGATGTCAGTTCAAGAGAAAAAAATTGCAGATGATATAGAGAGTTATTTAAAAGAGCATGAGCATAAACAGTTACTTAGATTTATCACATGTGGAAGTGTTGATGATGGAAAGTCAACACTCATAGGAAGATTGCTTCATGATTCAAAAATGATATTTGAAGATCAGTTAACTGCTATAAAAAATGATAGTAAAAAAAGTGGTACTACAAATGGAGAATTTGATCTAGCACTATTAGTTGATGGTCTTGCTAGTGAAAGAGAACAAGGTATTACAATAGATGTAGCATATAGATATTTTGCAACAGATAAAAGAAAGTTTATCATTGCAGATACGCCAGGGCATGAACAATACACAAGAAATATGGCTACAGGAGCTAGTACAGCTGATTTAGCAATCATATTAATTGATGCAAGGTATGGTGTGCAAACACAAACAAAAAGACATACTTTTATCACAAAACTTTTGGGATTAAAAGAACTTGTAATTGCTATAAATAAGATGGATTTAGTTGATTTTAGTGAAGATACATTTAATGAGATTAAAAAAGATTATATCTCTTTTGCAAAAGATTTAGGGGTAAAAGCAAATTTAACATTTATCCCTATCTCTGCTTTAGATGGGGATAATGTAGTAAATAAAAGTACAAAATCTCCTTGGTATAAAGAGGATACACTTCTTGAAGTTTTAGAAAATATTGAGGTCTCATCACAAAGAGATCTTACCCATTTTCGACTTCCTGTGCAGTATGTCAATAGACCAAATCTAGATTTTAGGGGGTTTTGTGGAACAATTGCTTCAGGAGTTGTTAAAGTTGGTGATGTTGTAACCGTTTTACCCTCAGGGAAAAGTTCAACAGTAAAAGAGATAATAACCTATGATAGTGATTTAGAATATGCTTATACACAACAAGCTATAACACTTACTCTAAAAGATGAGATAGATATATCTCGTGGTGATATTATAGTAAAAAGTGATGAGCAACCAGCTCAAGCTAAACTCTTTAATGTAAGAATTGTTTGGATGGATGAAACCCCTTTAATAAAAGGAAAATCTTATTATATCAAAAGAGCTTCAACTGTAACAAGTGGTTCAATTGATAGCTTTCATTATAAGACAAATGTAAATACTTTAGAAGAGGAAACAACGCATAAGTTGGAATTAAATGAGATAGGTTTTGCAAAACTCTCTCTTAATCAAACTATAGCATATGATTCGTATGAATATAACAAAACAATGGGGAGTTTTATCATAATTGATAGAGTTACAAATAATACAGTTGGTGCAGGGATGATAGTTGATAAAGTTTTGGAAAATTCAAATCAAGTTATAGATGAACATTCGGAGTTTGAAATAGAATTAAATAGTTTAATAAGAAAACATTTTCCCCATTGGGAATCTAAAAAAATAGTATAGGAGTTGTTCTATGATAAAAGAAAATGCAACTCAAAGAGTTGAACGGATAAAAAAAGAAAAGAGTGGTTTAGATGTTTTAGCAGATATCAAAAGATATGCAACAACAAAAGAAGCTATAAATCCAGAAGATATAGATAGATTTAAATGGTATGGATTGTACACACAAAATAAAAATTCTCAAGATGAATTTGATGAAAGTTTATATTTTATGCTTCGTGTAAAGTTGGAAAAAGGGGCTATGAGTGTAGAACAAATGAGAGCTATTTCTGATATATCAGATAACTATGCTAAACAAACAGCTACTTTTACTACAAGACAAGATATACAATTTCATAATGTTTCTGTAGAAAACCTACCTACTATTTTTGAAAAGTTACAAAATGTAGGATTAAGTACCGTATTTGCAGCGGGGGATGTACCAAGAAATGTAGTAACTTGTCCAGTTTCAGGAATCGAACATGATGAGATAATAGATGTAAATCATATCGTATCTTCTATAAATGATTATTTTAGAGGAAATAATGAGTTGGCAAATTTACCAAGAAAATATAAAGTTGGGGTAAGTGGATGTTCTAAACATTGTATAGGGCATGAGATACAAGATTTATCATTTAGTGCTGTTAATTTTGAAGATGGAATATTTTTTGATGTAAGTGTTGGTGGAGGATTAGCTTCAAATAAGCAAATTGCAATACATCTTGGTTATGTGAAAGAGGAAAATATATTAAAAGTTGTAGATGCAGTTTCTTATATATACAAAAATTATGGATTACGAGAGAATCGAAAAAAAGCAAGATTAGGGCATCTTGTAAATGAGTGGAGTGCAGAAAAATTTAAAGGTTTGTTAGAAACAAAAATAGAGTTTAAATTAGAAAATAAAAATGTTCAAAATTATACTCCTTATTCTAAAAGGGAACATTTTGGAGTACACAAATCAAAAAAAGATGGTTACTCTTATATTGGGTGTGCAATTAATGGTGGAAAAATTGGGGCAAAAGGGTTAGCAGTATTAGCAGATAGTTTAGAAAAATATCAGGCTACAACAATCAAAGTAACAAATACCCAAAATTTTGTAATCTTAGATGTACCAAATAATAATGTTGATTTTTTAGTAAGAGAGTTGCAAATACAAAAGATAGATACAAGCCCAAGTTCTTTTAAAGCTAGAACAATCTCTTGTACAGGAATTGAATTTTGTAAGTTTGCGATAGTAGAAACAAAAGATCAAGCAATGAAATTGGTTCAGTATTTAGAAAAAAGATTTCCAAATTTTAATGAAACGATTTCAATATCAATAAATGGTTGTCCTAATTCATGTGCACATCCCCATGTAGTTGATATAGGATTATTAGCAATTAAATTTAAAGATGAAGATAGTAATACAATAGCTGGTTTTGAACTTATACTAGGAGGAAATTTAGAAGGTGAAAAATCCTCATTTGGAGAAAAAACAAAATTAAAAATCAAACCTTCACAAGTAAATGAAGTAGTAGAAAAAATTATTTTATCCTACCAAAATTCAAGTATAAAGGTTTTTAATCAATTTGTAAAAGAAAAAATCACTGATGAAAAGTTTATTACAAACTTACTAGAAAGCTAGTGTTAAAAGGAAATTTATATTTTTAAATATCAAATTATATGTAAAATAGTTTTAATCTTATAAAATCATATAGATTTACTTGACATTGAAAATGAACTGTGCTATAATTTTACAATTTTAAGATAAAAGGAATTTAAAATGGCAATAGTATCAACAAAAGGCGAGTATGGTTTAACAGCAGTTCTTATTCTAGCAAGACAAAAAGATAAAGAATTATTACAAACCAAAGAGATTGCTAAAGCAGGAGATATTCCTCAAAATTATCTTGAACAGATTTTGGTTGTATTAAAAAAATCAGGGCTTGTGATGAGTATTAGAGGTGCTAGTGGTGGATATAAGTTAGCTAAAGATCCAAACAATATTACTGTATTTGATGTATTACAATCATTAGAGTGCTGTTTTGCACAAACAGACAGTAGTACAGATAAAAATATTTTACAACCTTTTTGGGAAGATACTCAAAAGAAAGTAGAAAAGATTTTTCAAATTACTATTAGTGAATTAGAAGAGTTCTTAGAAAAAGATTCTTCAAATTTAGTATATTACATATAAGGATAACAAAATGAAAATAGCAAATAATGTGACAGAATTAGTAGGAAATACACCACTTGTAAGAATAAATAAGTTTTCAAATGAAACAGGGGCAGAGATTTTAGGGAAATGTGAATTTATGAATCCGTCAAGTTCTGTAAAAGATAGAATAGCCCTTGCTATGATTGAAGCAGGAATCAAAGATGGAAAAATAAATAAAGAGACAATAATAATAGAACCAACAAGTGGAAATACAGGTATTGGTCTTGCTATGGTTTGTGCTGCAAAAGGGTTACAATTAACACTTACAATGCCTGAATCTATGAGTTTAGAGAGAAGACAGTTATTAAAAGCTCTTGGTGCCAAGATTGATTTGACAGAAGCATCAAAGGGTATGGGTGGAGCAATTCTACGAGCTGAAGAGTTAGTAAAAGAGATTGATAATAGTTTTATGCCTCAACAGTTTAATAATCCAGCAAATCCCCAAATGCATAGAGAAACTACTGCATTAGAGATATTAAAAGATACAGATGGAAAAGTAGATATTGTTGTTGCCGCTGTTGGAACAGGGGGAACATTAACAGGAATTTCAGAAATTGTAAAAAAACACAATCCTGAGGCAAAAATTATTGCAGTGGAGCCTTCAAGTTCAGCTGTAATATCAGGTGAAAAAGCAGGACCTCATAAAATACAAGGGATAGGAGCTGGTTTTATACCAGCAGTTCTTAATCAAAAAATATTTGATGAGGTTGTAAGAGTTGATGATGAAGATGCTTTTGAAACATCAAGAGAATTGGCTAAAAATGAGGGACTACTAGTAGGAATTTCTGCTGGGGCAAATGTATGGGCAGCTACACAAGTAGCTTCAAGAGATGAGAACAAAGGAAAAACAATAGTGACAATCCTTTGTGATACAGGGGAAAGATATTTAAGTACAGCCCTGTATTCATAAGGGTTGACTTGCAATAAAAGGTAAAAAATGAACAATGATAATAATATTTTTAGACCATTCGTAACTAAAGATATAAGTTTTAAAGATTTAAATGATGAAATTATAGGTGTAAATAAAGAAAAATATTTTGACTATACAGCATCGGGACTTGGGTTTAGACCAATTGAAAATAGAATACAAGAGGTTTTAACTACCTATGCAAATACACATTCAGATTTTTCAAGTGATGCTAAAACCACCTCTTATTATTATGATATAGCAAGGAGAAATTTAAAAAAATATTTAGAATTAGAGGATGATTTTGTCCTTTTACCTTGTGGTACAGGAGCAACAGGAGCAATTAAAAAGTTTCAAGAGTTATTGGGAATTTATATGCCTCCATCTACAAGAAATAGATTTAAGTTTGAGATTATGGATATTGATGTACCACTTATAATTGTTGGACCATTTGAACATCATTCAAATGAGATAAGTTATAGAGAGGGAATTTGTGATGTTATTAGAGTCCCTTTAGATAAAACAGGAAATGTAGATTTGAGATATTTATCTAGTGTATTAAAAAAGAATCAACATAGACAAATTATTGGTGCATTTTCTACAGCTTCTAATGTAACTGGGATAATATCACCATATGAGAAAATATCTAAGTTATTAAGAAAATATAATGCAATTATTACTTTTGATAGTGCAGCATCTTCACCATGTTTAAATGTAGATAGTAAAATGTTTGATGCAATTTTTCTCTCTCCTCATAAATTACTAGGTGGACCTGGTACTTGTGGATTGTTAGCAATTAGAAGAAGTTTAATCAATGAAAAAGAATCACCAACTTTTGCAGGTGGGGGAACAGTTGCCTTTGTTTCAAAAGATGAACATATTTTTAATAGTGATATTGAAATAAGAGAAGATGCAGGAACACCAGCTATTTTACAGCTTATTAAAGCCTCTTTTGCATATCAATTAAGAGATGAGATAGGGATAAAAAGAATTCAAGAAAGAAAAGAAGAACTCTTTAAAGTATTAAAAGATGGATTAGCCATGCTAAAGGGGTACACCATCTATGGACAAAATGAAAATCACAGAAGTGTTGGGATTTTGGCTATTAATTTTCATGGTGTTACTCCGTATGAATTATGTGAAAAATTATCGCAAAAGTTTGGAATACAAACGAGAGCAGGATGCAGTTGTGCTGGTCCTTATGGTCATGACTTGTTTGGTATCAATAAAAAAAATAAAACAGATGAAAAACCAAGCTGGTTAAGAATAAGTGTAAATTACACACATAGTATAGAAAGTATAGAATATTTACTTTTTGCACTAAAAGAATCAATAAAAGAATTAAAGGAAAAATAATGAATAAAGAAACAATAGCTATCCACCATGGATATGAAAAAGACACTCAAGGTACAACAGCAGTGCCAATATATCAAACAACAGCGTATGCATTTCAAAGTGCAAAACAAGCATCAGATAGATTTACTTTACAAGATTTAGGGAATATCTATACAAGGTTAACTAATCCTACAACAGCAGTACTTGAAGCACGACTTGCTCAACTTGAAGGGGGTGCAAGTGCATTAGCAACTTCAAGTGGTCAAGCAGCGATATTTTATGCGATTTCAAACCTAATAGAAGCAGGGGATAATATAATAATCTCTGATAAAATTTATGGGGGAAGTGTAACACTTTTTAAACATACACTTAAAAGATTTGGACTTGAAGCAAGAGTTTTTAATCTTGATGATCCTTCAACTATTGAATCACTTGTAGATGATAAAACAAAAGCGATATTTTTTGAGTCACTCTCAAACCCACAAATTGTAGTAGCAGATATAGATGCTATTAGTGCTGTTGCAAAAAAACATGGGATTATCTCTATTTGTGATAATACAGTTGCAACTCCATATTTAGTAAATCCAATTGCACATGGAACAGATATAGTAGTCCATAGTTGTAGTAAATATATTTCTGGTCAAGGTTTAGCACTTGGTGGTGCGATTATTGATAGAGATGGTTTATTGGAGTTTTTTAAAGACAATCCAAGATATTCACACTTCTTTACACCTGATGAGAGTTATCATGGTTTAGTGTATACAGATTTACCATTTCCACCATTTAACCTTAGAATCAGACTGGCACTTTTAAGAGATATTGGGGCAACTCCATCACCTTTTAACTCTTGGTCATTGATACAAAGTTTAGAGACATTGAGTCTACGAATTGAAAAACATAGTCATAATACACTAAAAGTTGCAAAATTTTTAGAGTCTCATCCAAAAGTTTCAAATCTAAATTATCCAGGATTAGAAACTAATAAATACAACAATTTGTCAAAAAAATATTTTAAAGATGGATTATGTAGTGGATTATTGAGTTTTGAAGTTGCCAATAAAGATACTGCTTGGAAAATACTTGATAATACAAAACTGTTTTCAATAGTTGTAAATATTGGTGATTCAAAATCTATTATTACCCATCCATCATCAACAACACACCAACAAATACCTTTAGATGAACAGGCTAAAATTGGTATTTCACAGGGTTTGATTAGATTAAGTATTGGACTTGAAGATGCTGATGATTTAATTGAAGATTTAAAACTAGCACTGAATGCATAGAAGAAGATTATGAGTAAAAAAATAGTAGTAGGTATGAGTGGTGGAGTTGACTCTTCTGTGACGGCATATCTTTTACAACAAGAGGGTTATGAGGTAATTGGAGTTTATATGAAGCTTCATAATCTTGTGGAAAATTATCATGAAAAAAATATAGAATCAGGGAAAAAAGTCGCTTCCTCTCTTGGAATAGAGTATCATATCTTAGATTTGAGTGATAAATTTAAGGAGGAGGTGTATGACTATTTTGTATCAGAATATGAAAAAGGGAATACTCCAAATCCTTGTGTAAAGTGTAATCGTACTATAAAATTTGGAGCACTGTTAGATTTTACAAAAAGTTTAGGTGCAGATTATTTAGCTACAGGACATTATGCAAAAACTGATGGTGAGTTTATCTATGAAGCAGATGACAAATCAAAAGACCAAAGTTATTTTTTAGGGCAAATTAAACAAGATGCTTTAAAGAGTATTATTTTTCCCATGTCAAAATATAAAAAAGAGGATATTATAAAACTTGGCTCTACTATACCTGCTATTAAAGATATAGCACAAGGGAAAGAATCTCAAGAGATATGTTTTGTAGATACTGTTTATACAGATATTTTAAAAAAACATCATTCTATAGATAATGAAGGAAAAGCTTTAGATATAAAGGGAAATGAGATAGGACACCATAAGGGATATATGCACTATACTATTGGTAAAAGAAAAGGTTTTTATGTTCATGGAGCTCATGATCCACATTTTGTAAAAGAGTTAAATCCTAAAAATAATACAATAGTTGTTTGTAAAAAAGAGGAGTTGTATATTTCTAGCGTTCAATTAGAAGATCTGAATTTATTTATAGATAAGGTGAATTTTGAGTGTACCATTAAACTAAGATATCGTACTACAAAAATAGCTTGTCAAGTAACTATACAAGATAATGTGGCAAAAGTTGAGTTAAAAGAACCAGCTTTTGGAGTTGCTTGTGGGCAAGTAGCTGTTTTTTATCAAGATGAAAAAGTTTTAGGAAGTGGTTGGATTACTAAAACTTTCTCTAAATAAATCCTATTTTTTATTTTAATATTTTTTTATCCTATAATTATTCTTTAACCAATAAATTATAAGCTACCTTTTTTGTATTTAAAATAGGGTTTTGTCTTTAATAAAAGTATGATACAATGCCTATAAGAGGAAGATAAAATGGTTGTAACGCAGTTGTTACTTAATATTTAAAATTGATTACAGAGGGGATATGATGAAATTAGTAAATAAATTCACTAGCATAGTAGTGTTAGCAGTATTATTTGTAGGTTCTAGTGCATTTGCACTTTCAAGTATTGAGCAAAAGAGGTTTGATATTCAAGCAGCAGTGTCTGTTAAGAAGATGATTAAGGAACATAACTTAGAGATTGTAGACTATGAACATGTTCTAAAAGCTATTGGTAATGGTACGAGAAAAGGAGCAATTGCAGTAGTTATTGATGCAAGACCTTTAAAAAAATACCAAGTATCACATATACCAAGTGCATTGGCATTGCCTGATACAAAGTTTGATAGTATGTATGAATCTGTTTTAGGAAAAGTGAGTAAAACAAAAGAGCTTATAATCTATTGTGGTGGATACAAATGTGTTAAATCACCTAAATTAGCTGTAGATTTAATAAAAAAAGGGCATAAAAATATAAAGGTTTATATTGCTGGTATGCCACAATGGAAAAAACAAAACTATGTTGAGATAGATCCAAATGTTGCAAAAGCAATGTTTGAGAAAAAAGATACACTTTTTATAGATGCAAGACCTTGGCCTAAATTTTTTGGAAGTACTATAATTGGAAGTTTAAATGTACCCGATACACAATTTGATAAATATGCTGGATTTATGCCTGCAGATAAAAAAACTTCAATTATAACTTACTGTGGTGGATACGGTTGTGATAAATCTCATATTGTAGCAGATAAACTAAGAGCACTAGGGTATAAAAATGTAAAAGTTTTAGCAGCAGGATTTCCTGAGTGGAAAAAAGCAGGTTACCCAATAACAGGTGGAAGCAGTAAAGCTACAGCAAAAAAAGATTCAAAAAAAGCAAAAATGAGTAAATCGGGTAACTTAATGCTAGGAGTTGACACAGGTACAGTTGATGGTGAGTGGTTTATAAAAAACTATAAAAATCTTCCAAAATCGGTTGTATTAGTAGATGTTCGTTCAAAAGAAGATTTTAAATCAGGTACAATACCTGGAGCTATCAACATTTATGTTGGAGATAAGAAAGCACAACAATTTGTAGAAGCTATACCAAAAGATAAAGAGGTGATAATGTTTTGTGGAACAGGGACTAGAGCTATCGAAGGTAGAGCACATTTTGAAGAGGTTAAAAAAGATTTAGATAGAGTTTTTTATCTAGATGCAAACATTGATTGTAATAAAAATAATGAATGTAAAATGGAAGCAAATGAGCCTATAGGTATCTAGTTGTTTATCTGATAATACGCTTGACCTAAACTAACCCCGCCATCACTTGGTGGGGTTTTTTCATTTATATGGTATTTTTTATTGTTTGCTTTTAGATCTACTAAAACTTTTTGAAGGAGTGTTTTATTTTGAAAGACTCCACCAGAAAGTATAACATCAAAATTGATTTTAGATGAAAGTTCCACAATAATTTGTGATAGTGTATTTATAAGCATTGAAGCTAATAATTTTGTATCATAAGTATTGTGAAGAATGAATTCAACTATTTTAATCTCTATAATATCATTTGTAATATTCCACTTAAAAGTTGTTGTTATTGTTTCATCGTAATAAGATTCTAAGAGAAGTCCACTCTCCCCCTCATAGGATAAAATCTGAGACAGATTACAAAAGGATGTAACTGCGTCAAATAGTCTTCCAACAGAAGTGGTATCAAAACTATTAATATTTTTTTCATAACTTTGATATAAAAGGTTTAATTCTATTTGTGAAAATGTTTTTGTAACAGGAAGATTAAATCTCATAATCTCTTCTAATGTATAGTTCTCAAATAAAAGTGCCATTGCAACTCTTCGTGGTTCTTTTATCGCTTTCTCCCCTCCTAAAAGTTTCATAGGTTTGAAGTGGTAACCTCTTTTATCATTGATAAAAACTTCCCCACCCCAAAGTGTCTCATCAAGACCATAACCAGTTCCATCAAAACTGAAGCCTATATATTCTTTTTTTTGTAAGTTATGTTCTGCTTTTACACTATAAATATGAGCTAAATGATGTTGTACAGAAATTAGTTTTATATTCTGTTGTTTAGCCCATAATGTTGTTTCATAGTTTGGGTGTAAATCATGTACTATAATATCTGGGGTAAAGTCATAAAACCTTTTAAAAGTTTCTATAGTTCTCGTAAAATATTCAAATGCTTTAATATTGTCCAAATCTCCAATATGGGCACTCAAAATTAAAGTATCTTCAAAAGCTATGGTGATACTACTTTTATTGTTTGCCCCAACACAAAGTATCTTTTTATCAATTTTAAAAGGAAGTTTAATAACCTTTGGTGCATAACCACGAGAGAGTCGTAAAGTTTGTACTTTATTGTCAATAACTTGTACTACACTATCATCAATTGCATTGATAATATCTCTGTTAAAATCAAGGATAAAATCTATAAATGGCAATTTAGTCTCAATCTCCTCTTTTGCTATGATGATTGGTTCCCCACCCATATTTGCACTAGTAGCCACAATAGGGGTATCAAGATGTTCAAAAAGTAAATAATGAATAGGGGTATAGGGTAAAAAACATCCAATTTTAGTGATATTTGGTGCGATTAAATCACTTATATTAGAATTTTGAAGTTTATTAAGTACTACTATTGGTGCTTCTTTTGAGATAAGAAGTTTTTCTTCTTTATCATTAATATCTCCAATAGCTTGAATTTGTTCTAAATCTTTACACATAATAGCAAATGGTTTTGCTGGACGATTTTTATACGCTCTTAACTTAGTGATTGTGTCATCATTGGTAGCATCACAAACAATATGAAATCCACCCATCCCTTTTATGGCACCTATTTTTCCCTCTTGCAGTAAGTTTGCAGTTTTTGAAAATATCTCATCATTACTATTTACAACTTTATTTTTGATACTGAGAGTTAATTGTGGACCACACTCTTTACAAGAGATAGGTTGTGCATGGTATCTTCTATTTGTTGGGTCTTCATACTCTTTTTGGCAACTATCACAAAGGGTAAAATCAGACATAGAGGTATTGACTCTATCATAAGGTAAGGTTTTGATAATACTATATCTAGGACCACAATTTGTACAGTTTGTATTGAAATAGTTGTGGTATTTCTCTTTGTTTTTTATATCATTTAAACAATCATTACAGACTTTGATATCAGGAGAGACAAGGGTGGTTTTCGTACTTGAATTATTTGTCTGAATTATTTCAAAAGTTGTTTCATTTTTTAGAGATATAGGATGCTTTTCAAAACTATCAATATGAGCCAATGGTGGAAGTGAATTTAAAAGCTCCTCATCAAAAAGTTCTATATTTTTTGCAGTTCCTTGAAGCTCTATAGTTACACCATCACTATCGTTTAAAACATTCCCTATAAGGTTAAATTGATATGCTAGTTTATAAACAAAAGGGCGAAATCCAACACCTTGAACAATACCTTTTATTTTATACTTATATCGAACCATTTGACCTCATTTATGGAAAATTTATTAGTAAAACATTTTATCATAATAAGCTTATTTACTATTTTTTAAAATACCTCTTATCATATTTCTAAATATAAAATAATGCATAGGAATCATACTGTACCAATATAATCTACCCAAAATACCACGAGGATAGAAGTAGGCAGATTGGATAAGTTTATTATCTTGAATTTTAAACTCAAGCCAAGCTTCTCCTGGTACTTTCATTTGAGCAAAGAGTAGAAGTCTTTCATTTTCTTTTATATCTTCCACTCTCCAAAAATCCAAACATTCACCAAGTCTTAAATCACAAATATCTCTTCTTCCACGACTTAGCCCAACGCCCCCAATAAGTTTATCGATAAAACCTCTTATTCTCCACAGATAGCTATAATCAAACCAGCCATTTTTTCCACCTATTGATTTAACAGCATTAAATACTTTTGCTTCATCATAAGAACTGATATCAGCTTCAACCCTATCTACAAAAATTGCATCATTGATTTGTTTTCTATGTATTTTATCCCAGATACTTCCATCTGCATCACTCCATCTACTTACAACTTGATTTTGCTCTATCTCTGTAATGGCTTTTTTAACTGACTCAATATAATTAAGAGGTTTTATTTGTGGAAAATATTTTTTAGCGTTGTCATTTTGCATAGTAACTTCAGATTTTAACCCCTCTATTAATGCTTTAGCAACAGTAAAAGGTACTGGTGTAAAGAGATTTAACCAGTGTGAAGATATATTTATACTCATAAATGGCACAGGAATCAAATATCTTTTGAGATTTAAAGCAACTGCTGTTTGAAGCATTAGATCTTTATATTTCATTTTTGTAGTACCTATATCTACTATTACATTTTTATCATATTCAAGTGTTATAGATGCAATGAGGTAGTTTATCACATCATCTACAGAAATTGGTTGTGCATAAGTTTCAACCCATTTTGGTGTTATCATAACTGGAAGCTTCTCTACTAAGTTTCTAATAATCTCAAAACTTGCACTTCCTGAACCTATAATAACTCCAGCTCGTATCCAAATTGTTTGCACTGTTGATGAGGAGCTTAAAATTTCTCCAGTTTCTAGTCTACTTAGAAGATGTTCGCTTGTATTTTCATCCTTTACACCAAGTCCACCTAGATAAATCACCCTTTTTACACCACATTGTTCTGCTATTTGTATAAAGTTTTGTGCTGATATTTTATCTAGCTCTTTATAATTTTCATTGTTTAATGAATGGATTAAATAGTATGCTACATCTACATCTTGAAGTGCCTCTTTTAAAGCATCAAGATTAAAGGTATCACCCTCTATTACTTCACATGTTTGAAGTATCTCTTGAGACAAGGATTGCTTATTTCTAACAAAAAGTTTTAGTTCTATATTCGGATTGGTTTTGAGTATGTTTTTAACTCTTCTACCAATATATCCATTTGCACCTGTTAATAATATTTTCATACAATGAGTATATCACAGGAAGAATAAATTATAAGCTTGCCTCCACGGCTTCACTTCGTTACGACCGTTTCGGTTTCGAACCTAAAAGAGTAAAACTGTTTACTCTTTTTTAACGGTTCTCATCCCACGGAGCTGGTTCACCTACAGTTTTAAATACTGGATTTAAAACTGCGGCACATACATCAATTGCCAGATTTTCTAAGCCACCATAAGCACCATAGCTTATCTTTTTCTCTTGATTTACATCCACGAAAGCCACTTTTTTCTTAATAGCTGTATATAAACTTCTTCCACCTGCAAGAAGTATATCTACACCGTGTTCATCTATGAGTTTAGCTTGTTCATTTGCTGGAACTTTCATTAAAATAGGGACATATTTTTTTGCTATTTCGATATCTTCTAAAGTACATTTTCTAATACTTGTAGCAACCACTTCTATCCCTATATCTTGTAGAGCTGATGCAATAGACCATGCTTTATTCCCACCTGTATTTAAAATGGCTTTTTTATTTTCTAGTATTTTTCTGTAAGGAAGAAGTCTTTGCTCTAAAGCTTCTTCCTCTTTTTTTATCACTTCAAGTGCTTTTTTTGTAAGTGTTTTATCTCCAAAGGCATTCACTATAGACATGATGGCATTAGTAGTATCTCTTTTCCCATAAAAAGAAACAGAGATATGTGGTATCTCATATTGTTCTTCCATTTTTCGCACTAAAGTTATGAGTGATTTTGCACATACGATTACATTGAGTTTTGCTCTATGAGCCATCTGGATATTTTCTATTCTTCCATCACCTGCTAAAGTTGAAACTACTTTTATACCTATTTTTTCTAGTATTGGAGTATATTGCCACATATCACCAGTTACATTATATTCACCAATGAGATTGATACCAAATGGATGTATCTGTTGGGGTTCTCTTGTACCTATAAGTTGATGTAAAACAGCTTCTCCACCAAGGCGGCTTCCTAAGTTTTTACTCCCTACAAAGCCAGGAGCGTGTACTACAACGATTGGGATTTTATATTTTTCTTCCATCCTTTTTGCAACATTATCCATATCATCACCAATCATAGCAGTGACACAAGTCTCATAGACAAATACTGCTGTTGGTTTTTTTTCTTCGCAAATATAACTTATGCTATCTTCTAGTTTTTGATCTCCACCAAAGATAACATCATTTGTTGTGACATCTGTACAGTATCCTAACGGTACATTGTTTTCACCCTCCCAGCTTGTAGGTGTTGCTCTCGTTTCCCAAGATGCACCTTGACAAGTTGCAGGAGCGTGTACAAGATGCGCTGCATCTGCATAAGGAAATAGAGCTATTTGAGCTCCTTCAAAAGCACAACCACCACTTGTAGCACCTGGTTTTGGTTTATCACAGCTTGATTTTTTTTTGTCATTGTGTGAACATGCTGATTCATTTAAAAGTTCTCTGATTTGTTTTTTATTTACCATCATTTTTGTACTCCGCTAGTAGTATTATAAATGAGTATGCATAAGATATTCCATTGTACAGTTTAAGAACACAAGACTTTTATAAGACTATTTTATGATATGATAATTAAATCTAAATAATTTTTGGAGATAATATGAAAGTTACAATTTTACTATTATTATTTATGCTATCTTGTTTCTCCAATGAATCCAAATTTCAAGATCGATTTTTAAACTTAGATAGTTCAATTAACTTAACCCAGCAAGAAAAAGAATTTATTCAAAATCACAACACTATTACAGTACATAATGAGCTCGACTGGCCACCATACAACTATGTTTTTAATGGAAAACCACAAGGTTTCTCTATAGATTATATGAATCTATTGGCTTCTAAAGTTGGTTTAAAAGTAAAATATATTACGGGTCCTAGCTGGGATCAGTTTTTAACTATGGCAAAAGAAAATAAAATAGATGTAATTTTAAATATAGCAAAAACTCCTGAACGATTAAAATTTTTGACATATAGTAATAAAGCATATATCAGTACTACTGATGTGTTATTTGTAAATGAAAATAGTGAGTATAAAAAATTAACTACTTTACAAGATATGGATGGACAAACTATAGCAGTAATCAAAGGTTTTTTTGAAGATGAACTTTTGAAAAAATATTATCCAAAGATTAATGTTATAAAAGTTGGTAGTTCCCTTGAAGCACTACAGGCAGTTTCTACTGGAAAAGCAGATGGAACACTCTTTGATATGTATAATGTGGCCTCATATCTTATTAGTGAATACTCTATTAATAATGTAAAACCAATTTTTGAAGTAAAAGACCCAAGACTGAGTATTGATCTGTTTATAGCTACTAGTAAACAAAATATCATACTTTATGAAATATTACAAAAAGCACAAAATAGTATTACTGAAGATGAAGTATTAAAAATAAAAAAGAAAATGTTAAAGTCAAATAGTATTTATACTAATAATCAGGACTTCTTAACATTAGAAGAACAGAACTATATTTCTAGTAATAGAGTGATAAAAATGTGTAATAATCATGACTTTGCCCCAATAGAGTTTGTAAATGAGTTTATTGAAAATGGTACACAAAATAATCATAAAGTTGATGGGATAGCAATTGATGTGATAAAATCTTTAGAAACTATACTTGATATCAAATTTGAGCATGTTCATACATCTAGTTGGATTGAATCGTTACAATATTTAAAAGAGAAAAAATGTGATATTTTACCAGCTGCTGCAAAAACAAAAGAGAGAGTAGCTTATGCAAATTTTACAACACCATTTCTCTCTTTAGATTTAGCAATTATTACAACAAAAGATAAACCTTTTATAAACAGTATTGAGGAGATACTTGATAAAAAAATTGTTAGAAAAAAAGGTTCAGGACTTATTAGTCTGTTAGAGAGTAGATATAAAAATATAAACATAGTAGAAGAAAAGACAGCAAAAGATGTGTTTTTAAGCGTTGCAAAAGGTGAAAATTATGCCACCATAGCATCTTTACCTATTACCTCTTATATGATAAGTAAATATGGATTACAAGATTTACAAATAGCAGGATATTTGAATATTAAATATGATTTATCAATTGCAGTTAGAGATGATAATGAACAATTATTAAAGATATTAAATAAAGCTTTACAGCAAATACCAAAAGAGAAATACAAGCAGTTTTTTAATAATTGGACCTCATTGGTGGTGGAGCAAAAGTCAGATTACACATTTTTTTATAAAATTATAGCTCTTGTTGTTGTTTTACTGTTTATTGCAGGATATTTAAACTATAAACTCAATTCAAAGGTAAATGAAAAAACAAAAGAGTTGAAAAATCTTAATGAACATCTAGAAGAAAAAGTTTTACAGCGAACAAAAGAGTTACAAATAGAAAAAGAAAAAGCTGAAAATAGCACAAAAGCAAAATCAGAATTTTTAGCAAATATGTCCCATGAGATAAGAACACCTATGAATAGCATATTAGGTATGAGCTATTTAGCTTTAGAATCTCAAGATTTTGCAAAACAAAAAAAATATATACAAAATATAGATAATTCTGCAAAAACACTTTTAAATATAATTAATGATATTTTAGACTTTAGTAAAATAGAAGCTGGAAAATTAGATATTGAATATATCGATTTTGATATGAGAGATGTTATTAAAAATATTCAAAATGTAATAGAACTAGAAAGTGAAAAAAAGAATTTAGAATTTAATATATTTTATGATAGTAAGCACAGTATTTATGTAGGAGATTCTTTAAGAATAGGGCAGGTTCTAAATAATCTTCTTAATAATGCAATTAAATTTACAAATACAGGTAAAGTAGAGTTGCAAATTATTGATAAACCAAATAATTATGTAGAATTTAAGGTGAAAGATACTGGGATTGGAATAAATTTAGAGAAACAACAAGATATATTTAATTCATTTTCACAAGCAGATGGGACTACTACAAGAAAATATGGTGGAACCGGATTGGGACTCTCTATCTCTAAACAACTTGTAGAGTTAATGGGTGGAAGAATTTGGTTAGAGAGTATTGTAGGTGTTGGGTCTTCTTTTAGTTTTAAATTAAAACTAGAAAAAAGTATCTGTAGCTCGATTGAAAACGATAATACAATAAACTCTATAGAACAAGAGATAGCAATCTTAAAAAATAAAACAATTCTCTTAGTGGAAGACAATCAAACAAATCAAGAGATAGTAATAGGATTGTTAGAACAAAGTGGAGTAACAATTGATCTAGCTTCAAATGGAAAAGAAGCTGTAAAGAAGTATACAGAAAATAAAAATAGATATCACTTAATTTTGATGGATATACAGATGCCAATAATGGATGGGTATGAAGCAACAAAGATTATAAGAGCAGAAGATAAACAAATACCAATAATAGCACTTAGTGCAAATGCAATGGTAAGTGATAAAAAGAAAACAAAAGCTATAGGGATGCAAGAGCATTTGAATAAACCAATTCAAGTTGATAAACTTTATACAACATTACAAAAATATCTCTCAATAGATAAAAATACGGAAGAGAAAGGTATGGGTGTATTACCAGATTTTAAATATATAGATACAACAAAAGGTTTGAGTTATTTAAATAATAATAAAGAGCTTTATCTTAAAATATTACATCGTTTTTATGAAGAATATAAAGATTTTAATATTGATAATCTAGCATTAGAGGAAGAGAGAAAAAAACTCCATACATTGAAAGGATTAAGTGGTAATATTGGTGCAGTAAATTTGGTGAAAATAATTGAAAAGTTAGAAACTACAAACGATACAATGTTGCTATCTAAACTCTATGAACAGCATAGTAAAATAATAGGTGAATTGGAACAATTAGATATTTTTGATGAAGCAATTATTAAATCTAAAGGGATAATAACTAAAGAGAAGCGAAAAGAGTTATTTGAAAAGCTTAAAGAGGTTTTGCACACAAAACGACCTAAAAATATTGAAAAGGTACTACTGGAAATAGACCAGTATCAGATTAATATTGAGGAAGAAAATAATTTGAATATGATAAAAGAATATACAGAAAAATTTGATTTTCAAAAGGCTTTGGATTGTTTGTCATTGTATGAAGAAAACTATTTAAATCATAAAAAAGGAAAATAAGATGAATCAAAAACAAGTTTTTTTAGGAATACTTTTAAGTATAACAGCTTTGAATTTACAAGCAAAAGAAGTTGACCCATTTGCCATCAATAATGGATTTATCCCACCAAAGAATGAATATAATGGGACTTTTTTTAAGTTTAATTATGACTATCCAAAGGAGTATATCAAACCTATCAATACACCTTGGTTAGAAGTCTTAAATGGGAAACCTTTAACAAAAGAAAACAGCTATGAATATGTTATGGCATTAAAGCAATATGTAGGTAAAACTATGAAAACATTTGTAATGGAGCCACAAAAGTGGAATGAGAGTCCTCAAACTGGTTGGTATAGTATGCTTTGGGCTGGAGAAGAGATCTCTAAAACAGGTTGGGAAGGGAGAGAAGCTATCTATGGAACATATACGGGGCAAATAATATCAAAAGATGTTTATAAAGATTCTGGACTTACTGTTGATATAAGAAATCATGCAGCTATTTACTACAATCAAACAGCTGCTTATACTCTTCACAAAGTATGGAATAAATGTGATAAGAGTAAAGATATATGTATCCCTAGTGTTACCAATAATGAAGCACAATTTCCAGAGGGATCAATCATAGTGAAATCAGCTGGTGTGACAGCAACTCCAGAGCAATGGCCTGTATTAGAAGGGGCAGCTAAATGGAAAATATATAGAAAACCTTTTAATCTAAAGGGAACTATAGAAGATGCAAAACCAAAGCTAACAGATATAAGGGTTGGTATATTTGATATTTTAATAAAAGATTCAGTTGCTTCTCCTCAAACAGGTTGGGTATTTACCACTTTAGTTTATGATAAAGATGCAAAAGGTAATAATGCTTGGGATAGAATGGTTCCCTTGGGTGCAATGTGGGGGAATGATCCAGATGTAAATTCTGCAAAAAATCCGATACAAGAGCTCATGGAAACTTATATAAATCCCAAAGCACCAGCTTGGACAAAAGTAACACTAGGATATGGAAAACGGATGTCAGGACCTTTTGATATTGCTGTGAAGTATAATGTTGAAGTTGATGGGAAAATGGTTAAATCTTTGAGAAGTTCCTCATGTATAAGTTGTCATGGTACATCAAGTTTTATGCTTAATGATGATAAAATGATCACTTATTTTTATCCAGCAAAAGAGTTTAATAAGCAACCATGGGAAATGTATACCCCTGGTTCAAAAGAGTGGAATGAGTGGTTTAAAAATAGATCAGGAGATGAACCCCAATCAAAACAAGAGGGTGTGATTGCATTGGATTATAGTACATTTTTAGAAGCAGTATTGATGAATTATGCAGCATCAAATAGTAGTATAAGTGATGATATTTTATTAAAATGGAAAAAATACCAATATTTTAGAAGTCATTATTAGATATTTATGATGAAATAATGCAAGAGGGAAAGAGTTGAATTTAAATACTAGACTAACTAATTTTATAAAACATAAAAATTTTGATATAGAGAGTTTTTTGGTTTTATCTATAAATTTATGTAAAGCTTTACTCGTTGTACATAAACAAAAAAAAATACTTGGAAATTTAACACCAGATAATATAATTATAGATAAAAATCAAAATATAACTTTGGATATAGATTATGCAAATAATAATATAGAGAATAATATTTATAAAGCACCAGAACAAAGTGATAGAATCAATAGTAATATTGATAGTTCTGTTGATATATATAGTTTAGGTATCATTTTTTATGAGATACTCGATTCTGAATTTAAAAATAAATCAAATGCTAGTAAAGAGATAGACTATGATCTATTAACTACAAAAATCCCTTTTTTAAGTAGTGAAAAAGTACCAGCTGTTTTATCTCAAATAATAAATAAAATGATAGTCAAAGATAGCCGTGAAAGATATCAAGACATAGTTTCTGTATATGCAGATCTTAATAAAGTTTTAAAAGAGTATCAAAAAAGCAATCTATTTACAACATTTAAAATTGATACTTTAAATCACCAATTAGGATTAAATCAAACAGATTTTATTTATGGAAGAGATTTTCAAGAGAAAGAGTTACATAATATTATAAATTCACAACAATATCAAAATGTATTAGTAAGTTTATATGGTAACTCAGGTGTTGGAAAATCATCTTTAGTAAATAAAGTATTAAAATCACACAAAGAGAAATTTAGTTATATTTTAGAGTTAAAACTAGAAAGATATAAACAAAATGCACCTTATGAGATATTGTATGGGGCATTGAGAGATTTAACAAAACAGATTATAATAAAAGATGAAAAATCAATTGAGGCTTATAAGTATAAATTACAAAATATTTTAGGTAATGATGCTCAAATATTAATTGATGTAATTCCAGAAATAGAACTTATTATTGGAAAACAAGAAAATATAATTGAGATTAATCCATCTGATATCAAAGTAAGATTTGATAATTTACTTGTGAATTTTATGAAGCTTTTTTTTACTACCCAAAAGCCCTTATGTATCTATATTGATGATTTACAATGGGCAGATGATATTACTATAAAGTGGTTAGAAAATATTCTTTTAAATTTAAAAAATATATTTGTTTTTGTAACCTATAGAGAGG
Organism: Arcobacteraceae bacterium; assembly: GCA_021107755.1. Lineage (GTDB taxonomy): Bacteria > Campylobacterota > Campylobacteria > Campylobacterales > Arcobacteraceae > JAIOSF01. The sequence goes on along the minus strand of JAIOSF010000012.1, from coordinate 19,065 downwards.
AAGAGGTTGATGAAAACCATATTGTAAAACAGATGATAAAAAAACTTGATTCTTTTGATGTTGAGATTCGAGAGTTTAATATAGATTCCTTAACTAAAAAAGATATACAAAGTTTGCTTGTTGATGCAATGCACTTAGAACAAGCATCTGAAGTTTGTGAAATTATATATAATAAAACTGAAGGAAATTCTTTTTTTGTAAAACAGTATATAAAACAACTGCAAGAGGATCAAGTACTATGGTTTGACCCAGAAAGTTTACAATGGTATTGTGATTTAGAAAAATTAAAAAATTTTCCAATTAGTGATAATGTTTTTGAAGTATTAAGTAAACGAATTGGACAACTTGATATAAATGTACAAAAACTACTTAATATTGCATCCTCAATAGGAAATGTTTTTTCTAGTGAGTTATTACAAAAAATTTATAATGATGATAGCTCTTTTGATTATGTTATTGATAAAGTTTTAAAAGATGAATGGATAGTTTTAAAAAATGATAAACAAAATATAACTTATCGTTTCTCACATGATAAGTTACAGCAAATTGTTTATTCAAGTATTGAAAAAGATACTTTAAAAAAGATACATTTTGAGATTGGAAGTTATTTATACAAAACAGATATTGTAGGTAAAAAACTTATAAACTGTACAAATCATCTTAATATGGGAGTTGAATTTTTAGATGATTTAGGGGTATTAATTGAACTTAATACTAGAGCCTCTTTACATTCAAAAAAAAGTGGAGATTTTATAAATGCTTTAGAGTATATAAAACAAGCAATGGATTTAATAAAGCAAGAAACTTATACAAAAAAAGATATTTTTATACTTAAAGAAAGAGGAGAGTGTGAGCATCTTTGCCACAATAGCCAAGAAGCGATTAAATATTATGAAATAGCGTTGGGATTAAGTGAAGATATTAAGACGCAAGCTTTAATATATGAACTTCTTATTAAGTTATATTCTGATATTTCAGATTTTAAAAAAGCATATGAAGTGGGAAGAGTTGCTACTGCTCTTTTTGGTTTTAATATGCCAAAAGGTTTTATTCCTCCTTTATTTATACTTGACTTTGCAAGGGTAAAATTTAAATTACGAAATAAAAAAATAGCTGAGCTCATCAATATAGAAGAGTCTTTTGATGAGGAGTTTAAACTTTTAATAAAAATAGCAGCAAATACTTTACAAGCTGCATATCAAATTAAACCAGAACTTTGTGTGGCAAATGCTTTAAAAATAGTAGAGCTTTGTTTGGAAAAAGGATTGACAAAAGAATCTGTTATAGCTTTTACAGTTTTTGGTGTGATATTTCAAGGTGGAATTTTAGGAAACCATACATTAGGTTTTGAGTATTGTAGTCTTTCAACAGATATGTTGAAAAAATTTAACAATACAATACAACATGCTGAGGTGAAGTTTGTTTGTGGATATTTTGCAACATCGTGGAAACAGTCATCACAATATACAGAAGATATATGGTACCAAGCTTACAAAGATGGTTTGGCAATAGGTGATTGGTTTCATACTAGTTGTGCAGCAGCTGGGATTGTACAAAGTATGTTTATGCGTGGGGTTGATTTTGAGACTATTTTAGAGAAAATAGAAGAGTTTAGGGTAGTTCTTAAAAATATAGGTTTAGAGGAGCAATGGGGTGCAATACAAAGTGTAAAGCAAGCTATATTGAATCTACAAGAAAAAACTTTATCTCCACTTTATTTTGATAGTAAAAATTTTAATGAAACAGATTATGTACAAAGTTTAGAAAAATACAATTCAAAACATTTTGCACATTATTATTTTATAAATAAACTTATCACATTATATATACATCAAGAGTATCAAGAGGCTTTTAAAGTATCAAATTTAGGAAAAAGTTTTGCAAGTTCTTCAAAAGGGATGTTACATAATACTGAACACCTTTTTTATGAGGCTTTAACATTAGCACAGCTTTATAAAGATGAGGGGTTGGTAAATCGTATTAAATACAAAACTGTAATATATCAAACAATTCAGAAATTCAAAAAATACTCTTCTGATTGTTCTGAAAACTTTATAGTAAGAAAATACATATTACAAGGGGAATTATGTAGGTTAAATAATAATTTTAATGAAGCTATAAATTTTTATGAACAGGCAAATAGTAGTGCCCAGATATATTTACAAACAAATTTACAAATAATAGCTACTAGATTAATAATTCAGATTTATGAAAACTTGGGACAGATTAAACCAGCTAAACTTTATAAAAATGAACTATCAAGGAACTTTCAACAGTGGGGAGTTACTCCAAACAATACTCAAAGAGATATAAATAATATAAAATTAGATATTAAAACTTTACTCCAAGCATCTGAAGTAATTACAAAAGAGAAAAGGGTTTCAAATTTATTAAAAGAGTTGATGCAAATTGTTATAAAAAATGCGGGAGCACAACGAGGTGTCTTACTCTTAAAAGATAAAGAGGGGCTTTTTGTAGAAGCTGTTAGTTCTATTGATAATAATAAAACTGAAGTGATGCACCATAAAGCTTATATGCAGTGTGAAAGAATAGTCCATACTGTAGTAAATTATGTTTTAAGAACACAAAAATATATTGTTATAGATAACCTTAATGAAGACAAAGTTTTTAAAGATAGTAATAATAGAGATATTAAATCTGTTTTGTGTGCTCCTTTATTGTTACAAGGGGAATTAAAAGGTATTATGTATTTAGAAAATAATCTTTTGCCAGCTGTATTTACAGATGAAAATGTACAGTTTTTACAATACTTAAGTGGTCAAATCACCATATCAATTGAAAATGCAATGGTATATAATAATCTAGAAAAGACAGTAGAATCAAGAACAAAAGAACTTGAAATCGCTAAAAGTAAAGCAGAAATTGCAACACAAACTAAATCAGAATTTTTAGCAAATATGTCCCATGAGATACGAACACCTATGAATGGAATTATAGGGATGTCTCATTTAGTATTACAAACAGATTTAAATGAAAAACAGAAAAACTATATACAAAAAATTGATAATAGTGCTAAAAACTTATTGAGTATTATCAATGATATTTTGGATTTCTCTAAAATAGAAGCTGGAAAATTAGAGATAGAAACTATAGAATTTGATCTTTTTACGGTCATAGATAATAGCATTAATCTTATAGAGTTATTAGCACATGAAAAGAATTTAGAGATAATAGTAAGTTATGGTTCTAACATAGGAAAACAATTTATAGGTGACCCAGTTCGATTGTCTCAAATTATTATCAATCTTTTAACAAATGCTGTGAAATTTACACAAGAGGGTGAGATTGGAATTTTTATTGAAAAAAATTCAGATAATAGATTTCAGTTCACAGTGAAAGACACAGGAATTGGTTTAACAAAAGAGGAGCAGGGTAAATTATTTCAATCATTTTCACAAGCTGATGGAAGTACCACAAGAAAGTATGGGGGAACTGGACTTGGTCTTTCCATCTCAAAGCAACTTGTTGAACTTATGGATGGAGAGATATGGGTTGAAAGTAAAAAAGATAAAGGGAGTAGTTTTATATTTGAGATTAATTTAGAAGAGTCAAAAGGTATACAAAAAGAATATCTACAATTTCATAATAAAAAAGCTTTAGTTGTGGATGATAATCCAACTTGGCATGATATCTTACAAAATTTACTTTCCCATTTTGGGCTGGATGTTGATGTTGCTTTTTGTGGTGAAGAGGCACTAGTTAAAATTGATAAATGCAATAATAGTTATGATATTATCCTTATGGATTGGAATATGCCAAATATGAATGGTATTGAAACTACAAAGCTTATAAAACAAGAGTGTGATGCAAGTACCACTCCACCTACAGTTATTATGGTAAGTGCCTTTAGACAAGATTCAATTGTTGATTTAGCAAAAGATGTGGGGATAGATATATTCTTGCAAAAGCCAATAAATCCCTCAATATTGAATGATGTACTTAGTGATGTGTTTAAAATTGATATTAAAACTAACTATTATAACAAAGTTACTCAAGAGCCTTCAGAAATTGATATTCATAAATTACAAAATTTTACAATTCTTTTAGTAGAAGATAATAAAACAAATCAAGAGATAATAATTGGACTTTTAGAACATAGTGAAATGAAAATTGATATAGCCTCAAATGGAAAAGAAGCTGTAGATCTGTTTACACAAGATAAAGATAAATACGATCTTATCTTAATGGATATCCAAATGCCTATAATGGATGGGTACGAAGCAACAAAACTTATAAGAAAAGAGAATCAAGATATACCAATTATAGCACTCAGTGCAAACTCATTGAAGAGTGATATTGAAAAAACAAAATTAATAGGGATGCAAGAACATTTAAATAAACCAATTGAAGTAGAAAAATTATATACAACATTATTTAAGTACTTAAATGTTGAAAATAGTGTGTTAGAATTGGATTATGATGAAAAGAGAGATATACCAAACTTTCAGTATATAGATACAAATATTGGATTACTTCATATGGGAGATAATAAAAAACTTTATATAAAAGTATTAAATAATTTTTACAATACCTATAGTAATCTTATATTAAATGACTTAAATGATGAAGAAAAAATAAGGACTTTTCATACAATAAAAGGTTTAAGTGCAAATATAGGAGCCATAAATCTTCATAAAATAGTTGAAAAATTAGAGATAGAAGATAATGAAGTATTGTTTTTAGAATTTTACGAAGAACTCAATAAAGTAATTAAAGAGTTAGAGTTTTTTAATAATAAAAATCAAAAAATTTCTACTGAAAAAAAGGAACTTACGATTGAGATAAAAGAGAAGTTATTCAATAAACTTCAAGATACACTACAAACAAAAAGACCTAAAAATATTGAAACTGTAGTTATTCAAATAGAAAAATATCAACTCTCTATAGAGGAACAAAAAACTTTTGAGAATATTAAAAACAATATTAAAAAGTTTGACTTTAAAAAGGCTTCAGAGCTTACTAAACAAATATAAAAAGCAATTTATAAATTTGTAGTTCAAAATAATATTTATGGAATAGATTATGCAATGTATACTATATAAATATAGAGCAAGGATTTATAAATGCTAGCAATTCCAATCGATACAAAAGAATCAACAAAAATCTCAAAACTTTATGGAAGAGTGCCATATTTTGCACTACTTGATACTAAAACAGGAGATTATAAGGTTATCTCAAATGAGGTACAAGGTGAAGGTCCTAAAAGTGGTGATTTTTTAAAAACACAAGGGGTAAATTCAACTATATTTTACTATATGGGTGAAGGTGTTTACAAATCATTTTGTAAAAATGGTCTGGAAGTGTATACAGCTGATTATAATGAATATACAATTGAAGAGATATTTACAGAGCTAAACAATAATAAACTAGTAAAGTTAACAGGTGAAAACTATAAAAAACTCTTAAATCCAGGTGAGGGTGAAACTTGTAGTTGTGGGTGCGAGGATAGTAAATAGACTATGGAAGTAAAAGATAGATATGTAACCTTTAACAATATTGACTGCTATGAAAATGCAGCATTGGTACTTGATGCGATGAATGAACTTTTTGAATTAAAACTAGAATCGAAAAATCAATTATGGGTTAATTTTATGGATAAAATTCCTACAAACTACCGAGAGGTTTGGAGTAAAGGGGAAGAGAAAGATACTTTATATCTGATTTGTGCAAATGTATTTTATATTCATGATCTGTTCGAAGAGTTTAATTTTGAAAAAGGGACAGAATTACTTGATCAAATTGAATTAGAGTGTTGTTAGATGGAAAAGAATTTAGAATATTATATGAATTTGGATTATCCAATTGAGGTGTATCCTGGTGAACACGAAGTTGGAGATGCTTATTTAGCAGTATATACTGACTTTGATATAAAAGGTTCTAGTGAAGATTATTATGAAGCTATAGAGATAGCTACTGAGTATTTAGAAAAACATATAAAAAAACAATTAGAACTAGGGAAAGAGATCCCAAATCCAAAAGAAGGAATTAGATTTATGGAACATAGAGAAGCATTAAAAGCATACAGAGCAAAAGATTTTGATACTGCATTAAGCATTTGGACAAAAGAGGCAGAACTAAAAAATGATCAAGCTATGGCAAATATTGGTTTGATGTATTTAAAAGGTGAGGGTGTTGAAAAGGATTTTGACAAAGCCAGAGAGTGGTTTGAAAAAGGTGCCGAGTATGAAAATGATTCAGCAACTTATAATTTAGCACTTATGTACCAATCAAAAATTGGTGTAGAGGAAGATGAAGATAAAGCGATAGATTATTTTAGAATTGCTGTGAAGAAAAACCACCAAGGTGCAAATTTTAGATTAGGTTTACTTCTTTTAAAAGATAGAACAAATGAGGATAGAGTAAGAGAAGGATTTAATGCTATGTTAAATGCAGCACTATCAGGACATCCTATGGCAGTGGCTCAAATGGGTGGAGTTGATAGAAAACCAAATACAGCATGTGAACCAAACAAAGTATTTAGAGCAAAGTCTTATGAAGAACAATACGATATCATAGCCGATGCACTTGATCGTTTTATACGACCTATTTTAGTGAAAGATGGTGGAGATATGATGATTTTAGATTATATCAATGAACCAGATATCCAAATAAGACTTGCATACCAAGGTGCCTGTGCTGGATGTAGTTTAGGTGCAACAAGTACTTATGATATGATTAAAAATACATTGTCTCAAATAAATGATGAGAATATACAGATATATATCATCTAATATTTTATAATATAGATTGCAATATGCCATATAATTAAATTTATTTTTTATTTCATGGTAAACTTATCTTATAAAATTTATGGGGTAAGTTATGAATATATTTATAATTATTGACACAATAAGAATGATTGTGTATAATTACACAATAAAGAAGTTTTAAAATGCCTACTATTTTAAAAATAGATGGGTTTAGATTTTTCTTTTTTAGTAATGAACACGATCCTAAACATATACATATAGAAAAAGCAGATGCTTATGTAAGGATAGAACTCGATACACTAAAAATAACAGATAGTTACAATCTAAACTCAAAAGATATAAAAAAATTAGTAGAGTTAGTAAAACAAAACAATGAGATACTACAAGGAGCATGGGATGAATACTTTAAAAGATAAAGTACTTATTGAGTCTGTTGGATTTGGTGATGATAAACTCTATATAGAACTCAATACAAAGAGAGTTTTAACTGTCCCTTACTCTTATACTCCAAAATTAAAAAATGCTTCTATTGAAGAGCTAAAAGATTACAGACTTATTGCAAATGGTATGGGGATACATTTTGAAAGTTTAGATGAAGATATATCTTTAGAAGGTATCATAAGAGATTTCGGAAATGAAACAAAAAGGATAAACATATCCGTACAAGCAAACTTTTTAGATATAGCAGACAAATATGCAAAAGATCATAACCTGAGCAGATCAGCACTCATACAAAAGGCTACTATGGAGTTTATAGCTTCTTAGTGTTTTGTATAATAAAAGATGAATATAGATATAATAAATCAATGCAATTTATAGCTAGGGGTTCTTATGAAAGATAATCTTACACGATGTAGACAAAGATTTTCAAACTATCAAAAATCACTTAATCATCTAAATCTAACAGTTGAAAAAGAATCATTAAATGACATAGAAAAAGCTGGATTAATTCAGTTTTTTGAAGTAAGTTTTGAGTTAGCTTGGAAAGTGATAAAAGATTATCTTGAGTCTGAGGGTTATGATGTAAAAAGCCCAAGAGAAACTATCAAAACTGCATTTACACACGGACTTATAAGTGATGGAACGCTTTGGCTTGAAGCATTAGAAAAAAGAAATTTAGCTTTGGATATTTATGATGATAAAATCCTTGAAGAACTTCAAGAGCTTATAATTAACAGATATTATCCTATTTTAAATAATTTAAATATATATTTTAAGAAAATATTTTGAGACTGTTATTTATATATTTTTATGAGAATAAAGCCACTTTAAAAAAAGGTACGTTGATTAGTTTTAGTAAGAAATATAATGTTGAAGATATTAAAGTTCAAAATCAAAAACATCAGTTTGATATTACCTTGACTACTAAGAAAAGCTATCAAGATGATTTTTACTTAAAAAACTGTGATATTGGAGTTATTATAGGTGAAAATGGTACTGGAAAAAGTGTTTTAATTAATTCTATTAGGGATAAAAGTAACAATTACTCAATTATAGTTTATGAAAATGATGAGCAATTTTATTTTATAAATCATGTTCATAAAAGTGTTAATATTAATATTGATGGAGTTGATAAAGATGTAAAAAAAGTTGATGACAACTTTGAATATATCTACTATAGTTCAATTCTTGATACATCTGAAAATGATATAAAATCTGATTATAATATTTCAAATAGAGCATTAATAAATAGTTATGATGATTTACCTCTAAATAATAGATTATCATTAATTGAAAATGATGATATTCATAAATATTTCAATTTACCAAATAAAGAGATTTTGGGTATAAAAGAGATTACTAAAATTAAAGTCTACTCTTCAAAAACATATTTTGATGAAATAGAAGAAAAATTATTTACAAAGTATAATAATCAGTTAATGGAATCAATATTTAATATTCTAAATAATAAACCTGAAGAAAAAGAAAACAGAAATTTTATTTTTAAAATATTGAAAAATTTCCCTCAATCTTTTAAAAAAGAAGTGTTATATGATTCTTTAAGATATGAACAAAGGATATTTTACTTACTTTTACAAAATAAAAAAATTCTTGATAATTATTTTGAGAAAGTCACTAATCAAAATGGATTGGAACAATATAATGAAATATTTGAAGCATTTTATGTGGAAATCAAAAAAATTCAAAGATATCATGAACTGATGAAATTAATAGAAAGAAATTTTTATGAAGACATTTTTTATGATAATCGCTATTTACCTATCGATATGATTACGTCCCATTTGGAATTTGAATTAACTTCTATATTTAGCGAATTATATGATTTAATACTACAAGAATTTAGAAATTTTTTATCGAGGAAGACTGACTTACTGAATCAATATCAAGAACTATTTAGAGAAAATGAAGAAAATGTTTATTTAAAAGTCATGAATATTATTTATAAAAGAATTGTGAATGAAGTTTCAAAAGCGATAATTGACTATATGCAAGATAAAAAGATTCTAGAAAAACAGTTTAAGAATAATATTGAAATTTGTTTAAAAATATTTATACTAAAAAATGAAAGGGTGGATAAACTCAATTTTGAAGTAATTGATAATAAATTATATGATCAATTTATATATGAGGCAATCAAATTAAAATATCTTGATGTTCGTAATTTTTTCAAAAATGAAAAGATTATTGAAGATGAAAGTCTAAAAACATTTTTATATAACAATATTAAAAATATTATGATAAATTCAGAACCTCATAATGTAGCCTTTATACAACAATTATTTATTTTACAGTTTCGTAAACTTTTGAAAATATCATCAGAAGATTTTTTAATATCAAGAGTATTAGGAACTTTAAATATGTTAATAAGTGTGTGTAATGATATAGGTAAATACATTAATTTTGATATTGAAGAGAATAAAGATATTGGTAATTTGACATTCCGAATTGAAAGTTTTTTTAATTTATTTAATAATCTAGAGCAAAATATATTAGATGGATTTGGAGTAAATGTTAAACATCAAAATAGTATTTTTGAAGTAAATGATAATTTCTTTAAATTCTATGAATTTATTATAAAGGATAAAATAAAACCATTTACTTATGAAATAGAACCTCATTTTTCATCTGGAGAAAAAGCAAAGTTAGTATTGTTTTCAAGAATAAACGATGCAATAAAAAGAATAAAAGAAGAAAAAAATGATCAAAATATTTTAATCCTTTTAGATGAAGCAGATTTAAAACTTCATCTTGAATGGCAAAGAAAATTTGTAAATGATTTGATAGAGTTTCTAAATAATTATAGTGACAATAAATTTTATATACTTTATGCTACTCACTCACCTATGATTCTTTCAGATATTACAGATGATAGAGTTGTATTTCTAAAAAATGAAGATGGATATAGTACAGATGTATCTCAAAGTGAGGAAAATAAAAAAAGTACCTTTGGTGCAAATATATATGATATTTATAATGATAGTTTTTTTATGAAAAGTTTTATGGGTGAGTTTGCAGAAAAAAAGATAAATCAAGTTATAGATATAGTAAATCTATATAAAATTATCAAAGAGTTAAAAGATGAAAAAAAAAAGAGAGAAATAAAAGAAAAATTTATAAACTCTTTTAATGATTTTTTTGATAAAAAAATCGATGAAAAATTTATATTACAAAATATAACTCAAATATTAAACGATAAAACACTTCAAGATAAAATAAAACGAACAATTCAACGCATTGGTGAGCCTATGCTTAGAAATAAACTTTTAAATGATATAAAATACCTGTTTGATGAAGATAAAAATATTGATAAGATAGTTAAAGAACTAAGAGATAAAGAAAATAGCGAAATTATGAAAACACTTAAAAGCTTTTCTCAGTCAGAACAAAATGAGATATTAAAAAAATTATATTTAGAGAATATTGATGATTAGAGTTGATAATAGTGCTGAAAAACGAATATTTGCCTCTTTAAATAACTCTAGTATTAATAATTTAAAAAAAGAAGTGATTGAAAAACTTGAAGATATTGAAAGTAGTTCAGTTAGAGATTACAACGATTTAAGTGTTTTTGAAAGTTATACTAATGCAGACTCTATTTCAATATTTAAGTTTAAAAAACTTATTTGTAAAGAGATAACAAATTTACTAAGAAGTAAGATAGATGATAATTTTAAAGCTGAACTTAGAACTTTAAGAGATGATATCTATTTAATTTTATCAGCAGATTTTGGTACTATGAAAAATTATTTAAAAGATAAAGTAGATTCTAATTCTTTATTAATTTATCAAGAAAATAAAAAGTTAAGATCGAGTGATTATAAAAAATATCACAAAAAATTTGAAACTTTATATTCTAAATATTTAAGTAATGTAAAAAGTGACTTTAAAAAACCATTTTTTGAACTTTTTAATGATGTGAATGTTTGTCCCTATTGTAATAGAAATTTTATAAATCCTATACATAAAGATGAAATAACGAAGCTACATGGGGCAAATGATAATCAATCTCCTGATATAGAGCATTTTTTTCCAAAATCAATCTACCCTTTTTTATCTCTAAGTATCTCAAATCTTTTACCATCTTGTGCATTTTGTAATAAAATAAAAAGTGATGTAGATACTTATACACAAAATTGCATAAGTCCTTATGAGATGAAAGAAAATGATGATAGATTTAGATTTGAGTTTGATTCTATAGATACAGATACAAGAAAAATAAATTTAAAATGTTCAGATACTATAAAAAATTCAGAAGTACTACATCTTGATAATCTTTACAATGAGATACATAGTGACTATGTAAATGAGATGTTTACAAAACATCAAAAATATCCAGATGTAAATAAAAAGTTTTTGAAAAATACATTTGATTTATCAGAAGATGAATACCAGAAACATTTTTGCAATTACTACAAAGAAGAAGAATTTAATAAACATCCTTTATCAAAAATGACAAAAGACTTATATAAACATATAAAAGAGTACGGTAAATAATTAAGGAACAACTCTTGCATAAACTTACATAACAAATCCAAAAGGATAATCGATGAAGATAGCATTTGCATCAAAAGATAATATTCATGTAAACCAACATTTTGGTTGGTGTGAGATGTTTTATATTTATGAAATTTCTGAAGACGATTATGAACTTGTTAGTGAAGTTGACTCTTCATTGAAGTTTGATGATGAGATAGATAAATTAGAGTATAAAATCAATTGTTTAGAGGATAGTGACATCGTATATGTATCGCAAATAGGACCCAAAGCTGCCAATATGGTACAAAAGTGTGGTATCTATCCAATGAAGTCATCTCATGAGTCTGAGAGAATAGAAGATGTGATAAAATCATTACAAAAGATGATGCAAGATAGTGCTCCACTTTGGTTAAAAAGAATACTTTTAAAAAAATAAAACTAATAACCAATCTTTAAAGCTTATTACACTAGAATAACTAAAATTTAGTGGAGTTAGTTTTGTATAAATATTTTATATATCTTTTTTTATTTATAGATATTCTTTATGCACAAAATATAGATACACTTTTACAAGAGTATGAGTCTAATACTAAAAAATCCCTAAAAACTGTTGATGAAAAATTAGGTCATGTGACAATATATTCACAAAAAGATTTAAAACTGATGCAATATACTACATTAGCAGATTTGTTAAAAGAACTTCCTTTAACAAATCTGAATAAAAATAAATATGGTGTATCAAGTTTATCTATTTCTGGTACAAAAACTGATGTAAGTGGTTTTTTTAGATTTTTTATAAATGACCATGAAGTGAGTTCTAGTTATACACAATCACCCTCTAACTCTTGGATTGAATTACCTCTTGATTTTATTGATTATATTGAAGTTTATAGAGGAAATAGCTCTTTTGCTTTTGGAAGTGAAAATGGTATATTTTTTATTAGAATATATACTAAAAAACCTTTTCAAGAGAATGGTTCTCAAATTGCAACAACAGTTGCTTCTCATGGTACTAATTCACAAAGTGTAACACACTCAGAAACTTTTGAAAGTGGCTGGTCTTATTTATCATATTTTAACAAAACAAAAGTAAAAGATTCAAATACCTACAAAGGTAACAAAGTTGGTAACGATGCAGACCAAAGATACTTTTATCTTAATATTCAAAAAAACAATACAGATATTAACTTTGGATATACTGACCTATCAAAGGAAAATTATTTAGGATTAGCATTAGACGCAAATTCTGATAATGGTGAAATTGATTCAAAAGATTATTTTATTGATATTAAAAACTATTTTTTGGATGATAAATCAATAAAAGTACAAATATCTTATGATAATAATGATATAAAAATAAACGAGCAAGATAGTGGGGGATTAGCACTAATACCAGTATTGGATTTTACAAATCTAGGGGGAACAATTCCTAAAGAATCTTATCATGATAGTAGGGTTTCAAAGTTCAATACTTTAATAACAAAAACAATAAGCCATAACAAAAATAATTTTTTAATTGGTGCTAATTTCCAAGACAAAAAATATACCACACATAAAAATACAACTGTGAACTTTGCAAATGTTACAAGTGATGTTGGACAGCATACAAGTTTTGATAGAGAAAAAACTTTATCTTTATTACTTCAAGATGATTATAAAGTGAATGAAGATCTTTTATTAGTTGCAAATGGAAAGTTTGATAAGTTTAAACGAAATGGAAATTTAGATGATTTTAGTGATGAACAGTATAGAATAGGGGCTATATATACACCTTTCAATAATTTTGGATTAAAAGCTTTTTATACTGAAACATACATCACTCCAACTTTTTATAATGTAGATTATGCAGATAAAAATAATGATAAGATGAAATCACAACAATACAAATATTATGCAATTAAAGGTGTTTATGCTAAAGATAGTTCAAAGTTCAGTCTTTTATATAGCCATATAAACATAGAAAACTTTATTTATTACACTCCAGTTGGATTTATTAATGTAGATTATAAAGTAAATACTGAAGGGTTGATTTTTGATTATTCTTATGAGTTTTCTCAAGATAATAAACTACAATTAAACTATTATATAACTAAGCTAAGTAGAAATTTTACTAACTCATATAAAGGTGGATATGTTAAATATATGGGAAAATATCAATCTTTTGAGTATTTTACCTCTTTAATTTATAGAAACTCTTATCGATTTTTAGATGTGTATGTAGATAAAAGTTTTAATTTTAATATTGGAGCAACATATAATATTTCTAAAGATAGTTCTATAAGTTTAAAAGCTGAGAATTTACTAGATAAATCTACACAATCACTTTTTCAAGAGGGTTTTAATGGAGCAAATTTTGCTTTAGATGACTATCAAAGAAAAGTAACTCTTAGTATGAAGTGGGTATTTTAATGAAAATATTTATTTTATTACTAACGATTTTTTCGGTTGCTTTTAGTGATCAATATGTTTTTTTGGTTAATAAATTTAATAAAGAGATAGATTTTGAAGCAAAAATTATTTCAAAAATAGCAACATCTTCACTTAAAGAAAAAATTAAATTATTTATTCCTAATATTTCAGAACAAGAGAAAGAGATATATTCTCAATATTGTAATCTTACAAAAGATTGTGAGTCAGCAAATTTTATATATGATAATAAAGGAGTTTTTAAGGATAAATGTGAAAAATATAATAAACTGTTTTTTACAAATAACTATAGAAGATTGATTGCAGATAATAGATATTATGGTGCATTTTTTTGGAGTAAAAGTAGACCAAATATTGTTTTTATCAAACAAAGACTAGAGGGTAATAGTGTACAATTATCAAAAGAATATCTCAAGTATATAGAAGATATCAATGAATAAAAATTTTTTAAAAAACCCTTATTATCTTGTTGCTGGATTGTTTGTAGTCGTATCTTTTTTAGTTTTTTTACTTTATATAATATTTCAATATGAAAAAAATATTGAAAAAGACATGTTCACAATAGCAACAACAGATGTATTACATATTACTCAAAATAAAGCAGACCATATTACAAAAATTTTAAGATATAGTGATGATTATATAAATGATATAAAAAAAGATACACAGTTACAAAAAAGATTAGAGATGCAACTCAAAAATCTTATAACACCAAATATAAAATATGCATATTTGCTCTATAAAGATAGAAAAAACACTTTTCGATTTTTAGTTGATGGTTCTGAAGAAAAAGCGATGATAGATCAAAAACTTGATATTACAAGTGATAAATGGTTTGAACTATATGAAACAAAATTACCAGTTATTATTAAACATACTTACCTACAAAAACTTTCACTGAGTTATTTAGTTCCAGTATTGTATAAAGAGGAAGTAAAACTGGTTTTAGTTATTGATTTTTCAATTGATAAGTTACAAAAAATAAATGAAATCATCATAATGATGAAAAGTGGATTATTTTTTATTCTTGGTATTGTATTTCTATTATTTATTGTTTTTTTAATACAGTTTATAAGATATAAAAGGATGAAACAACAGTCATTTACAGATAGATTAACAAATGTATATAATAGAAACTATCTTCATGAGATAGAAGATACAGTTAATTTAGATGAATATATGATTGCAGCACTTGATATAGATTATTTTAAAAATGTCAATGACACTTATGGTCATGATGTTGGAGATATAATACTTCGTGAAGTTGGTAATATATTACTTCATACAATTAGAGTAGAGGAAGATATTGTTGTTAGATATGGTGGTGAAGAGTTTGTTATTTTTATAAAGAACAAATCTGAAAATAGTGATACTTCACTCAGTGTGATTCAACGAGTATTTTCAAATATAAAAGAACATAAGATGTTTATTAATGAAGAAGATTATATTTATATTACAGTCTCTATTGGGGTTAATAAAACACCAAGTAGCTCTAAAAACTTTTTAGAAGCTTTTAAATTAGCAGATATAGCCCTCTATGAAGCTAAAGAGAGTGGAAGAGATACTATTAAAATTTATGGTGAGAACTAAATTTTAAAATTTAATTTTCTATCTATAAATATCTCCTTTTGTGAGATACTTGATTGATAGACTAATACTTCTACACCTTTTTTAGTGACATTTAAAAAACTCTCATAATATTTTTTATCAATTTCACTTGCAATTCTAAATGGGAGATTATCAGTTCTTTGAATTATATATAACATCACTGCCCTATGACCATCTTTTACCATTTGTGCTAGTTCATTGAGATGTTTCTCTCCTCTTGAAGTAATAGAGTCTGGAAATGCCAAATTATCTTCTATTTTTAAAGTGACACTTTTTACCTCTACATAACACTTTTCATTTTCATTCTCAAGTAAGATATCTATGCGACTATTTTGTCCATATTTTTGTTCTGGCTTTAAAGTTTTATAATTGTGTAACTCTTTAATTATCCCATTTTGTATTGCTTCTATTGCTATCTTATTTGCTACATTTGTGTTTGTACAAATATATTGATCATACAATTTTGTAAGTTCTAATGTATATTTGAGTTTTCTTTTGGGATTATCATGAAAGCTTACCCAAACATCGCAACCAGTTTCAATTGTAGAGGTCATTGCACCACTATTTGGTACATGTGCAGTTATTGTTTCCCCATTATCAAGTTGTATATCAGCTAAAAATCTTTTATATCTTTTTATGAGTTTTCCATGTGTGAGTATGTCAAATTTCATTTTACTTTATCCTTATCACTATTGTAGTAATATACCTAAATAAAATAATCTGGAACTTTAACAAATGGATAAAATAAAAAAATTATTAGAACCTTTAAATTTATTATATTATGAATATGACATCACCTCAAATACACTTTTTGTAGATGTGAATTCTCAAAAAGAAAATGCTTATCAAGAGATGATAAAAATAACATATACCCTCTCTAAAGATGACATAGAATTTTTTATAGATGAGAATAAGGATATAGTTATCTCTCATGAAGACAGATTTTTAATAAGACTAAAACAACGATTTAAAAATATATTTAAAGGGATAAAAAATAGTAATAAAAAAATATATATTTTAACTGATAAAAATATTAAACACACTAAAAGTATACCTGTTATTGATATCAAATATAAAAAACAGGATATTAACTTAGAAAAATATGATGCACTTATTTTTACATCTAAAAATGCTGTAAAAGCATTAGATAGTATGGATAATAGTTGGAAGAAAATACCTTCATATGTTATTGCTCCTCAAACTGCAAAAGTGGTAAAATCTCTTGGTGGAAAATTAAAACTAGTTGGGAAAGAACATCATGGAGATCAGTTTGCACAAGAAATTACAAATGATTTAAAAGGGAAAAAAGTTCTATATGTAGGTGGTGCAAAAGTAGTTTCTAATCTTACTACTATACTAAAAAAGAATAATGTAGAATGTGATAATTTAGTTATATATGAAACAGTATGTAAAGAATATAAAAAGAAAATAAAAATTCCTAAAAATTCTGCAATAATTTTCTCTTCTCCATCTACTATAGAGTGTTTTTTAAAAAATGTAGAATGGGATGAAAGTTATACTGCTATTAGTATAGGACAAACCACTGCAAAGTTTTTCCCAGACTATATAAAACCAGTGATTGCAGAGAATACTTCTTTAGAATCTTGTGTAAAAAAAGCGTTGGAGTTAAAGTAGGAATAGTTATTGCATAAAAGTAACTATGAAACAAGCAATACAGATAAAAAAAGACCTTTTTTATATTGGGGTAAGTGATCCCGATATTAGAACATTTGATATTATTATGAAAACAGCAAATGGAACTACATACAACGCTTACTTACTTAAAACACCAGAGGGTGTTGTTATTTTTGACACTGTAAAATATGAATTTCAAGAAGAGTTTTTTAAAAAACTAGAATCTGTTTGTAAATATGAGGATATTAAATATATCGTTATGCATCATCTAGAACCAGATCATAGTGGTGCTTTACCAGAACTTGTAAAACGGACAAATAATGCAAAAGTATTTATCTCACCAATGGCTAGACCTATGTTAAAATCTATTGCAAAAACAGATGAGATGAACTTAGAAAATGTTTGGACTAACAAAGAACTTAAAATTGGGAATAAAACACTAAAATTTTTAAGTACACCAAATCTACATTGGCCTGAAACTATGAGTAGTTATTTGGTTGAAGATGAGATATTATTTAGTGGTGATGTATTTGGAAGTCACTATTTTGATGATAGATTATTTGATGATTTAGTTGGTGATTTTGATTATGCCTTTAAATACTATTATGACCATATTATGCGACCATTTAAAACAGATGTATTAAATGCCCTAAGACTCTATGAAAAATGTAAAATTGATATGATATGTAATCTACATGGTCCAATTATGCGAAATAATCCTCAAAAATATATAGATAAATATTTAAAATGGAGTAATAAAGATGATTTACGACATGGGAAAAAAGTTGTTTCAATCTTCTATGTAACTAGTTATAAAAATACTAAAAATATGGCAGAAAGTATTTATAATGGTATTGAATCTAATGATAATTTAATAGCAAATATTTATGATTTAACTGCTCTTGATGAACAAAATATGCTTACAATTTTAGAAGAAAGTACTGGTATTATTATTGGTAGCCCAACAATTAATGGAGATGTACCAAAACCTGTTTGGGATCTATTGAGTTGTATGATGTTACTAAAAAAGGAAAATTTGGTGGTTGTTTTGGCTCTTATGGATGGAGTGGAGAAGCAGTTGATATGATGAATGGAAGATTAAAAAACTTGAAGTTTAGAGTTCCTCTAGATCCTATGAAAATAAAACTTATACCAACAAAAGAGGAACTAATGGATTGTTTTGATTTTGGAATTGAGTTTGGGGAAATAGTAAATGGGAAAATGGTGGAGATGACACTGTGAGTATAAAAAATGAAACACCATTAAAAACACTAGAAGAAAAAGTAATATCATTTTTACAAAAATATGCAAAAAATGAAAGAGCTAAGAATATTATCTCTGTCCAAGTTGCACAAACTTCGTTGATGGAAAATCATCTTTATCAAGATTTGGGTTTTAAAAGTAGAGTAGAGATGGGAAGATTTATGAAAGAACACTTTCCCCTTTTAGCACAAAATAAACCTCAAGATAAATTATGGAAAAAATATATTTATGATAGCATAGGGGAAATTGCCCCTGCTTGTGAAGATTGTAAAGATCAAATAAATTGTTTTGTTTGTAAAGTTTCAGAATAAAATTTAATCAAAAAAAAGGAAAATAAACAATGGAAGTATACTTAGATAATAACTCAACAACACAAGTAGACCCAAAAGTACAGAAGATATACTGTGATAGTATAGAGAAATTCGGAAATATAAATGTAATTTATAATAAAGGGATAGAAGCA
>JAIOSF010000027.1 GCA_021107755.1 Arcobacteraceae bacterium | reverse complement strand
GCAAAAATAGCATAATCTCCTAGCGTTGTTGAACTAAGGGATGATCTTGCTTTAGATAGTTTAAGTCCATGGTTTTCTACTTTAGAGATAACACCTTCACTGTTTAGTTGAAAAATATCAATATCAGCACAGCTCTCTCCCTTATCATTTTCTCCACCCGCAAAAATAGCATAATCACCTAATGTTGTTGAGCTAATGGACCATCTTGCTTTAGATAGTTTAAGTCCATGGTTTTCTACTTTAGAGATAATATCTTCACTGTTTACCTGAAAAATATCAATATCAGCACAGTTCTCTCCCTTATCATCTTTTCCACCTGAAAAAATAGCATAATCACCTAATGTTGTTGAACTAAGGAGTGATCTTGCTTTAGATAGTTTAAGTTCATCTTTTTGTATTTTTATTAAAGTATCTTGATCATTTATTGTTACTATATCAACTGAATTTTCTTTTTTTGGTTTGAATAGATTATTTAATCCACCTGCAAAAAAAATATAATTTTTTACTGTGGTTGAAGCTTGGTTCATTTTACCTTCTATTTTAACTTCAGTTTTAATATTTTCTAAACCACAATCATCTTTATCGATAGTGATTGAAGAAATATTTGTTCTATTTTGAATAACTATTTGTTTGTCTGATTTTGCAAATAAAACAATTATCTCTTCTTCTTTTATATTTTTATTATAACTATTGATTAAGCCTACTTTTCTATATTCTTGCTTTAAAATACCACTTTCTTCAAAGCAATCATTAAACTCTTTATTTTCAAAAACATATTGAGGAGCAGACCATGAGGAGTTTACTTCTTGATAGATATATTTAATACTAAAAAGCTGTTGTATTATCTCTTTGTTCTCTTCATCTCTTATTTTTTTCTCCATATGTTCTACCCAAAAGACATAAAGTTTATTAAAAGAGTATATCATTGTTATTTTGTCCGTATTTGTAATATTGTTTATCTCTTTCCATTCTTGCCAGTTTGATATTTTGGTATAGGGGGTATAACAAAGCTGATAAAAGAACCTATATGGTGTTGTATTTGTTCTTGCAAAAACAATAAGTGTATCAACTTCTTTTGAATCACTTGGGCGTTTGATTCTTGCATTGGAAGTTCCTAGATGTACCAAGTTACCTAAAATAAAAAACTCTTTCATATATGAATAATAAGCTTCTTCAATAGTTTGAGTAGAGAGATCTTGTTGCATTAAGTCTTGCTCTAGCTTTTTAAAAAGTTCAGTTTGATTTGGTCGTAAAGAGGGCTCTATATAGTTTTCAGGATATAAAAATACTTTTCTATTTGCTTCCCAAACTCTATATGCCATCAGCCATTCTCCCCAAGCCTCAGGGATATTTGATACGGTATCTTCTTCAAGTCCCGTTTTACATCTATTGATATAAGTTTGTACTGCTAAGGTTGCTTCTTTTATAGGAGACATTAAAGAGCAGTTACTTTGCATGGTATCCACCAACAAATATTCTGAAATCTCTTGATCGTTTTTCAAATTATTTTTAATTCTAATATTTGAGAGTAAGGCATTCCGTAAAAGCTCATTTGCTCTATTTTCTATATTTTGAACTTTTTGTTCTACTTCCCCTTTATATTTTGCTAAAAAGAGATTTTTTAGTTCATTAAATATGGTTTCATAGTTGTTATATATGGTACTGGTACTATCATTATTAGTATGATATAAAGTACTGTGTATGGTTTTTAGTGTTGTAAGGCTACATCCCAGTTTTATACTAAAACTAAAAACTGTTTGCATATATATAAACTGTTTTAGATAACTCTCACTGCTTTTACTTTCTTGAATTGATTGCACATCTAAAGTAAGCCAGTTCATTTGTACTGCTATTGCATCAAAGTTATTATTTTGAAGGTTTGAAATAAACTGATTTTTATTATTTACTTTTAACTCTTTTAAAGCATAAAGATTTTGAATATCTTGGAGTTTTAAATTATTTATAGCAATATTATATATTTTATTATCGTTATCATCTACAATACTTTGTGCTAGTGTAATATCCATATCTAGTTTTGATACAAGCAATATATATCTATAAAGCCTTTTTAGTGTATCTATTAATTCTTCTTCATTATGGAGCTTCATCTCTTTTTTTGAATAAAGAAAAATAAAAGCAGGCTCTAAAATATTTTGATCAATACCCAAAAAACTGCTCATTTGGGTTCTTAGGTTAATTTCATTGTCCAAGTTTTCTAAAGCACATAAGTAATTTAAAAATTCTTTCGTTTGTATATTCAATTCATTGTTATTAATAATAAGATTATCTTCTGACATACAAACTAAAAGCTCTTGTGGTGAAAAATCTTTATCCACTATCCAAGTATATAGTTCAGTTAAATTATTAATTTCACCAATAGTAAAATCACCACTAATAGTGGTTTTATTATTTGCTATTGAGTTTAAAAGCTCTAAGGTTTTAAAATTAACATGAAATTTTTTCATTAAAAGAGTTAAACGATAAAGTTGAGAGAGTTTGTTTATATCCATATCTTGAAGCTCTAGTTCTATCTCTTCTAAATAATTTTGACTTATTTTAAGTTTTGTAGATAAAAAAGAGAGATTAAAGTTTTCTAGCTCTATATCACCAAATATTTTGTTATACAGATTTTCACTTCCTATTGTATTTATAGGAGATATTAACGCACACACTTCTTGCAAAGAAATATCAAAATAGTTTTGAACCTCTACAATATTAGCAATATTTATCATATCTTGTTCTGATATAAAAGCTGAAGATATATTTATTGAACGAAGTAAAGCATCACAATCTTGAAAAGATATATTTAATCGTCTTGATAACCTTATAAAAACCTGTAAAACTATAAAAGCATGCTTATAAATTGTTTCATCATCAGATGATACAATTTTAATAGAAGTATTGTCTTCAGACACTTGCCAATAAAAATCCCCATCTTCTTTTATATATCTATTAATATAAAATTCTTTTATTAGCTCTGTATTTGAAATACTTTGAGTGAAAAGCTCATCTAACTCTTGCCAAGTCAGTTCGGTTTGTTTTAAAAATATATTTTTCTTTTTTAAGTTGTCTATATTTTCTTTATAATAGTCTTCTACAGAACAATCATTTGTACCTATAAATGAATCACCATAACATATTTTTAAAACGACTAAAGCCCAAGAAAAATCTTTAGTTCCAAACAAAAGATACAGTTCTGACAAGGAAGATTTTAGAGCATCTGCATAATCAAAACTAGCATTATAAGAGCTACTCATAGGAAAAGCAAAAGGGAACTTTTTATCTTCATAACACTCTTTTAAAGTGATACCATCTTTTTTTAATAAAATATGTTTATTAATGTATGCTAAAAAAGGCACAGTATGCTCAGTATTTTCTAAATTTAAAGTTAGTTGTTTAATATCAGCTCTTCTAGTATCTAAAGAAATTCCTTTACTTCCAACTTCTATATAGTTATCCACAACTCTTAAAAGATCTACAAGGTATGCAGCAGGAGAAAATATAGACTGGTCATGTTTTACATTTAAATAATCTAATGAACCAAATAACTCATCATAACTTGGTAAATTTTCAAATTCTGTTTGATTAATATTTTGAACCATTTTGGGTGAAGATAAATTATGATTATTATGAATAGCTGCAATATAGTGTGAAATTGCATTTTTAATATTATGGGAATTTTCATATACTTTATTTGCTTTTTCATTATTTAAACCATGTTGTTTTAACTCTTTTATAACATCACCTTTAGATGTTGATGCAATAGCATGTGCAGAAGTAAGATTACTTCTTGAATCTACAATACTATCTATTACACCTCTTGGAATATTTAAATTTTTTAAACGACTTTCTACTTCTTTATTTATATTTTCTGTTGTTAGCACTTTTATTTTCCTTTAGTATTTTCGTTAGAGTTTATATTACACTTACTTCTTTTTCTAAAGCTAGTGAGCCTTGTAAACTATCTTAAAGCCTTTGATAGGCCTTTAATTCTCTTAATTCATCTATTTTATTTTCAGCTGATAAAAATATTATATTTTTTATCTCTTTGGGGTTATCTAAATCAATTGTTTTTAAGTTTAGATTTTTATTTGTCGTTATTAGTTTGCTCATTTATTTTTCCTTTTTCATTATTAGTTTAAATTTTACGTTCTGGGCTAAGAGATCTTTTTCCTCTTCTATTTCCCCATGGACGATCCATTCTAGTATTTGTACTTGTTTCTTGAGGAACTCCCAAATTTTTTGCTATATTCTTTAGTTTTTCTCTTTCATTAGTTTGTTCAAACCTAGCAGCTTGATCAGATTTAGAATTTGTATTAAATTTAGTTATCTGGTCTGAAGCCTCAGCTGGTGCATGAAAATTATTAAGATGAAACACAAGTGCTTCTTTGATACAATAGATTAATACATTATCAAGTGGTTCCCTAGAATTTGAAGCATTAGTAATTACTGTATGAATAATTGCATCTCTTTCTTTATTTAAAGATATATGTTCACTACTATTTCCCTTTTGACCTGGTATCCAAATTGCATTTTTAGGACTTGTTGGATGTTGCATCATTCCTTGATTTGAATTATTAAAACCTACATTTTCGGTAAGTGCTCTAAGATTTATTCCCTTTTCTGTCAATCTATTAAAAAGATCTTGTGCACTTGTATTACTTGATGATACTTCTGAATGAAAGGTTGCGATAAACTTACCAGAAAGAACTTCATCTTTACCTTTTGATAAGCTTCTATTGTAATTTGCTATTACTGTACTATTTGCTTTTGGTTTTTCGTTTTTACTATTTATATCTATTTTGTCATTACAATTTTTATAATGATCTTTTGAAAAAGAAGTAGCCTTTAAAATGGGATTAGTAATTTTTTTACCATCGAATATTTGGACAAGTTTTTCTAAACCTTTTATCATCAACCCATCAACATCAATCCGACTCACAGGATTTCCCCCAACAAAAGCAAATACATTTAAGCCATCAACTGTTCCAGCGGGATCTGCATTTATCCACCTTGAAATACTTGGAGAATAGTATCTTCTTCCATAATAATAAAGCCCTGTGGATTCATCAAGTTCTTTTGCAGAGTATTTATAGGTTTTTAGGTCAACATCTATTTGTGTTTTTCCCCTCATAAAAGAGGTTTCACCGTAAGGGTAGTACTCTTCATAAGTTACTATTTTTCCCTCTTGGTCTAGCTCTATGGTTATAGAGTTGATATTATTGGCTAATTGGTATTTTATTAAAGGGGTGTTTTCTTTTATATCTTTACCCTCTTTTACTTTTGTAAAGTTATAGATAATAGCTACGCAATTATCCCCATCCATTACTCTTAAGCTCTGTTTTTTTTCTATTAGTTTTTCTGTATTTTCCTTTACTTGCTTAGTCTGACTTTGTTCATAGTTTCCAATATATACTTTTTCATATATATTATTTATAGTACAATTATCTTGATAGCTTGATACTACTTTTCGTACCCTATGTTCACTTGAATCATAAAGATAATAATCTGAATCATGCAAATCATTTTCTCGCTCAATCACTCTGGCACTTACCAAGTTATTACAACAGTTATAAGTAAGTGTTGTGGTATTGTTTTGTGATGATTTGTTTAGATTTCCTGTACTATCATAGTCATACTCTTCTAATCTATTTGAGTTATCTTCTACTGGTGTATTGGTAGTATATGGATTGCTATTTGCTAGATGTTGTTTTGATGTTAGGTTTCCAGAGTTATCATACTCATAGATTTGAGTATAGTCTTCTAATGATTCTAAATCATTTATATTTTTAAGTACACTATATACTTTATCTTTAGATGTTTTAGCACTTACCCCTGGATGCTGTCGTCCTTTTGCTTCTATAAGCTGGTATAAAGCATCATAGGTATAGTTTGATACTGTTTTTACCTCTTGGTTTGCATTGTAAACTGTTTTATCAAGTGGATTTAAACATTGGGTTATATTTCCTACAGGGTCATAAGTATAGTGTAGCTCTTGTATATTTGATGTTTTTATACCTATTAGGTTTAAAGTGGAATCTTCATAGGTATAAGTTGTAGAAGTTCCATTTCCATAGTTTACTTCTACTCTTTGTCCATTTGCATCATAGAGTATTTCTTTTATTATATTTTGAGAAAAATCATTATCTTTCATTGATACATTTATACTATATAATTGCCCTGAACTATTATAAGAATTGTTTGTATGAAAGCTATTATTGACTTGAGTTAAAATACTTCCTAGTGCATTATAGCTTTGTTTTGAGATAAAAACCTCCTCTTCCAAGTCAACTTTATCTTTCCAATTTATAGCTTCTTTATATTTTTTTACTAAGTGTTTAGTAGAATCTAAAACTTCTCCATTGATACTATATAGTTTATTTGTAGTGATTCCCGATAGATCTTTTAACTCTTTAAGTTTAGCAAAAAGGTTTTTTGTTTTATCTAATTCATCTTTTCCATATGTAAATACTTCTACTAAATCAAAACTCTCATAATCAATAGTTGGCTCATCTTTTATATTTTTTATAAATAACTCTTTTTGCTCTTGTATATGATTATATGTAATGAGTTGACAATAATCTCTAGCATTTAAAGACCATAGCTGTTTTTTATATATATTATTAAGATGTATTTGTTTCCCTGCATCTATACTATTTGTAAAGATTGCAATGTGTGTAGTATTGCCTTCATTATCCTTTGTAGCTGAGTCCATTGTATATTTGTATTTAAAATTAAAATAATTGGTGTTTTCATTTTTATTTGACTCATATAGTCTTGGGTCAATAGACTCTAATGTCCTTCCTAAAACATCTAGTTTTGAATAGCTAATAAGTTCTATTAATTTATTATTACTATCTTTTTTTGTTGCAATATGTGAAAAAGTACCTCCAGAAGAATCAAAAACTTCGATACTTGGAGTATCATAAAATTTACTTGCTTTTATTAATGCTTCATGTTCAGCTTTTTGTGTAGGAGTAGGAGCTGTAGGATAGTTTTTCATAAACTCTATATAATAAGTAGAATCATTTATAGTATCATCTTCATCATAATACTTTTGCTCCCATGGAGTAAATTCAGTTTTTGAAAAAAAACCTTTAGGAGTATTGGTTCTTATTAACCTATCAAGTGCATCATAAACCATTGTTGTTGGCTCTACACTTTGTGAAGAAATATCACCTTTTGAGTAAAGATATGATTCTGAAAAATAAGGAAGATACTGTTTTACTGCATTGCCTTTGTTATTATATACACTTTGCCCTGTAACGCTCCATTTGTCTTTGTCATACTTTACTCTTTTTTCTAACTCTTTTGTAAAACCATTGGTATAAGTTAGTTCCATTTTGCATGAAAAATCACTATTTTGATAGTAAAAGTCATCTCTTACTAAACTAAGAGAACAGTTTGGTTCACTGTTTTTTTGATAATTATCTAAATCATAATAAAAAAAGCTAGTAGCCCCTTGGAGATAATCTTGGGGATTTGCTATAATATCTGCTAAGTTTTCCACTTTTTTGGGAGAATATTGCCTTAAATCTATACCACCTACTTGCTTCCCAAATATTTCACCTACTAAAGAACTTACATACACATTTCCCAGAGGATCAAAAAGTGATTGACTTTGGTTATTATTTGCATCAATAACACTTTTAAACCCACCTACTCTATAATCAACTTCTGCACTCGTATCTAAACTGGTAGTTTCATCAATATATTGGCTTGTTTTTATTGTATAAAGTTTATACTCATCATAAGTAACTTCTACTTTTGAATAAAGACTAGATGTTGTATCTACAAAACTATTTTCAGTTTTTATAGGTAGATAAAAAGAATCTGTATCATAAAACTGTGCAAGCCCCCTATTCCACCAATAATTATTTGAACTATCAAAAAAATATCCTGCTTTATCTTCTAATAATGGATTATCCATATAGTTTGAAATATCTTCTATAAACTTTTGCGTAAATACCGCTTCTTCATAGTGGTGAACTAAACCTTGGAAGTTAATGATTCCCTCATTTAAACTATTGTCAAAAGTATGATTCCAAAAGAGAGTTTTATTCCAAGATAATTGTTGTAAAGCTAAATTTTGGGTATTAGTCTTTTTTGCATAAGGTATAATAGTTTTAGAAGCTTCTTCTATCTTACTTGTTATATCCTCAAAAGAGAAATATTTACTTGGAGCAATAGATATATTTAAAGCTTCAAAACTTTGAGCTTCCCAAGAGCTATGACAATAGATATTATTTTTTAGAGGAGTTACATAAGAGTTTGTTGAGATAAGCACTTGGGTTTGTTGTTGTTCAGAATAAATTTCTATATCTTCTATATCTCTTCTTGGTAAAGAGATACTACACTGTACTAAAGGGTTTGTAAAATCATCTGTTTTAAGTGTAAAGCTTTGTGATACTCTAGGATCAGAAGCATCTTTTTCATAAGCATAAGAGATACTTTGCCTTGGAAGAACAGTAAATACACCATAAGGATTATAAAGCAACTCTTGATAAATATTCACTTCATAGTTTGAAGCTTCTACACTATAAGGTGTAGGCTCTAAAGTGTCATTATCTTTATATCCATACACTTCAGTTCTTATAACTTTTCCAGCTATTGCACTGTATGCTTCATTTAAAAGTTGTTGACTATCCGTTTGAGGGATAAGATTTGGTGGCATAATATAAGCATCTTTATCTCCACTAAAGTAACTACTTGGATTGTTTTTATTATTATCAAAATCTTGTTGATTTATATTTCCTGTTTCATACCAAGTTTTAGTATATATAGGTGTACTAAAATCATCACTTTGATAGTTACTTTTTGTTTTATTTTTTATATAACTTTCATACTCTTCACTGTCCCAAGTCTCAACAAAAGCAAACCCTCTAAACTCTTTTTCTATATGATCATAAAAACCATCATGGTAAGCGTAACTTTGCGTAAATCTTGAGTTTGTAATTTTATCAACTGTTACAACTTTTCCTACAACTTGCACAGGAAAAGGAAGCCTTGTACTCCAAGGAGTACCATTTTTTTTGTCTTCAAGGTAAAACTCTGTGGAGCTTGTATAATGAAACTTAGTTATGGCTCCCATATTATTATCTATCTCATTTAATAAATATGGCTTCATAACTATTGTATTTTGTTCTTCTTCAGTAGTTTCACCCACAAAGTTATAATAATAGTGCTTTGGAGTTGGTACAATTTTTGTAAAAACCAAACAACTAGTACCATTTCCTAAAACATCTGCAAAACTTATTTGATCAATAGAGCTATAAATCTCTGGAAAAGAAATAGTCATAGGCTTGGAAAAAGAGTTTCCATTTTGATTAACATAAAGTTTTGCACCTTTTGGCTCAACGATAATAATATCAACTGTACCAGAACCATCAGTATCTGCTAAAAAAAGTCTTGAAGTATCAAAGTTATCCCCAAAGTCAAAATCAGTTTCAAGTGTTATCTTTTTACCAAACTTTCCATAGCCAAGATTTGGCCAACACTCCACACTATTTTTTGTAATTTTAATTCTATGAGAAAGACCATCACCTAAAAAACCACTAAAACTCACAAGTTTTTGAGCATAATTCTCTTTTTTAAAAGGGAGATTCACATTTTGCTTGCATTGCTCTAACTTTTTAAAGCCTTTTTTTCCTAAAGAAGTATAAAAAGCAACATCTGCATTGTTAACTTGAACTAAATCATTTTTTCCATTATTTCCAAGACTTAAGCTTTCTAAATTTGAATTTTCAAAATAGTTAGGGTAAGTATCAAAAGGAGTATAACTCCCCCAAGTAATTGAATCAGTAAGCTCTACTCTTTGATAATACCCTTGCCTTATTTCATCTTGTACTACAAGCTCTAACTCACCATTACCATCAATATCTTGCAAAGATAAAGTTTGATTTTGTAAATCTTTATCTATTGGAAACTTATTGACAAGCATAGGTTTTGAATAGTTCCCTTTACCCAAAGGTTGGCAGTACATTAAAGTTTCACGGTTACTATATAAAAGTCCAGAAATTCCTTCACCATATAAATCAATGGCTTGAAAACCCTCTGCATTTAAATACCCTGGAATATTTTGTGTACTATCAATACTAAGCTCTTTAAAAGAGCTATCACTTGTAGGGTTAAATTTTGAGAAGTTAAAACAAAAAGGTGGAAGAGTTTGTTGTTTATAAACATCTGTTGCACTTTTACCTTCTCTGTCATAACCATAAGCAACAACATTGTGTAACAAAGAGATTAAACTGTGTTCACTGTACTGATAATTCAACTGCAATCTTTTTACCAATGCAATATCACCCAACTCTTTCTCAAAGTTATTAAAAACTAAAATATTTTCGCAACGCCTCCGTGTTCGTATTTCAAAACAACTTTTATAAGAAGAAAAAGCATCTTTTCTATAATTCCACTCTTTAGTGGGAATATTAGGTTTTACTCCACCATTTTCTAAATCATCAAGGCTATATTCTCCATAATCAAATAGCAAATTAAAAGCATACTTCGTTTTCTCATCTTCAACATAGTTTCCATACTCTATTTTTTCTATATACTTTTGAGTACACTCCCTACCTTGCTCATAAACTAAAGAACCAATGCCCTCATCATTTTCAGGCTTATAAGTAAATTTTACTTTGTTTCCTTTGGCATCTTCCATACTTTCAATGAGCCATTCAAATATTTGAGAATTATTATCTTCATTAAAAACCTGAGCATCTCGAGTTTGACCATAAATAGTTGTAACATTTTGGGTACTAATTATTTGCCAATAAGAAGTATCATCTTTTACATAATGTTTTATAGTATTAAAACTATCTTCAACTCTAGGAAGATATTCATAAACCTCATAAATACCCTCTGTGTAAGATAGTTCATCTTTTAGAACAACTTCTTGATTATTTATAAGATAAATATCTGTATTATTGTATCTAGGAAGAGACTTTTTTGTGCTAATAGATACTTTTGGTAAAGATAAAGAAAACCCTAAACCAAACTCAGAATTTCCACTACCAGAACTATAATTAATAGAAAGCTCAGGGCTAAAGTCCCTAGCTTGGGGCAAAGGAAGAGGAATAGAGTAGCTACTACTACCTGTGAAGGAGTTAGCTTTAAATGTTTCACCAAGAGAGGAAATACTACCTCCACCTTTTGGTAGTTCTATATTTGAAGGCTTAATTATATTGTCAGTTTGCACCATAACTTGTTCCTAATATCGAAAGAATATAAATTATATTGAAAAAGTAAAGGCTGTCTTTATATTTGCAGTATTTACTTAATCACAAATCTCTAAATTTTGATTTGTATTGACTACCTTTCATTTTATTTCATACCAAGCATCTTTTAACATTCTAATTATGAATTTCTATAGTCAGATCAATATTAAGCAATTTTAAAAAAAAGTACCTATTACAAAGATAAATATAATTATTTACATAATATTTATCTTTGCTAAGCAGTATAAAAAGTAATTCTATAAATTAGAATTTATACTTAAAAGATAAAGTCAAAGCCTTTTCAGTTAAATCTTCATATTCTGTTTTATCTTGTACTATAAATGATACCTGATCATACTCTATATACCTAAAATCTATTTGAATTGAAAGATTATTCTGTAGAAAATGTTCAAGACCAAGACCATATAAATTTCCATCTACACTATCATTTAATTCTTTGAGTAATGTTATACCATTAGTACCATACATTTTTCTTGTAATATCTGCTTTTGCTTTACCAAGAGAAATATAAAATAAATTTTCTTCATTTATTAAATAACCCAGTCGTAACTTTAAAGAAGCAACTTTATTAATTTCTGATGTGTACTGCCAAGGATTTGCGCCTCCTGATTGAATATCTCTTTTTTCATCTGAATCAACTTTATAACCATCAAATTCTAATCCAATTAAGAAATTATCAAAATATTGATCATACCCAAGTACTCCACCATAAATCAAATCAATTTTTTCAATACTTTGGCTATAACCACTATCTATATTTGTAGCGGTAAAAGTCTCTTTTCCAGAATCTATTGTTTTAGATTTCCCAATCAAACCACCTATGTAGAACCCAGAATCTTTTCCATAGAGGGATGTTGTTAGACTCAAACCTAACACCAATAAGATAATTTTATTTTTCATTTAATGTCCTTAATAATTTCAAATATTATATCAAAATTTATTTTAAAAATCACACAAACAAAAATACTCTTTTATTAAAGAGTATTTTTGTTTGTACAGTTAGAAAACAATAAATTAACTATTCATATAAAAGAACTAGTGAGAAAACAAGTGTTATGGACTAATACAAGAAATTGCAAAATCTAAGATATTTGAATATATTGAGATGTTCTATAATTCAAAAAGAAGACATAGTTACTTAGGTTCTATCAGTCCAAATGAATTTGAAAAAAAATACAATGAAAGTGTTAAATAGAATAATGGTATTATCTGAATATAAAAGTGTCTATACTTTTGAGGTCATTCCACTTTATTTTTGTTATTTATAACAGACTTATAAAATATACCTTCTTCATTTGTAGCTAGCCTTTTATTGATAGTTTTATGTTCCATATTTTAGTCCTTGTAAAGTCCGTACGATTTGAGTTTTAATGATAATTATTGTACAATGCAATTTATATATTAAACATTAAATAGACACTATAAATATTACTATTATAGTATATTGATAAATAAATAAAAAGGAATATTAATGGGATTAGGTGTAGGTATAGTAGGACTTCCAAATGTTGGTAAAAGTACAACTTTTAATGCTTTAACAAAAGCACAAAATGCGGAGGCACAAAACTATCCGTTTTGTACTATCGAACCAAACAAAGCAATCGTACCAGTTCCAGATAAAAGACTTGATGCATTAGCAGAAATCGTAATTCCTGATAAAATACAACATTCAACAATTGATTTTGTAGACATTGCAGGTCTTGTAAGAGGAGCTTCTAAGGGTGAAGGTCTTGGAAATCAGTTTTTATCAAATATTAGAGAAGTAGAAGTAATTTTACATATGGTTAGATGTTTTGAAGATGGAAATATTACTCATGTTGAAGGTGATGTAAACCCATTAAGAGATATTGAGATTATTGAAACAGAGCTTATATATGCAGATATTACACAATTAGAAAAAAAGATAGAAAGACTTAATAAGCAAGCAAAATTTGATAAAAAAGCTGCTGCAATGTTAGAAATAGCTAAAAGTTTAGCAGAACATCTTGACAATCTTCAACCTGTAAAAACATATGAAGATTTAGAAAATGAAGATTTCATAGCTCTAGATAAAGAACTTAGATTTTTATCAAACAAAGATGTTATTTATGGTGCAAATGTAGATGAAGATAGTTTAGTTGATGGAAATGCTTTTGTTGATACTTTAAGAGAACATGCTTTAAGTGTCAATGCTGATTTAATTATGCTTTGTGCGAAAATAGAAGAGGAACTTGTAGGTATGGAAGATGATGAAGCAAAAGAGATGCTTAATGATCTTGGTGTAGAAGAATCAGGATTAGAAAAGATTATCCATACAGCCTTTGATAAACTTGGTCTTCAAAGCTACTTCACTGCTGGAAAAGTAGAGGTAAGAGCTTGGACAATACTAAAAAATACAAAAGCACCACAAGCAGCTGCTGTAATTCACAATGACTTTGAAAAGGGATTCATCAAAGCTGAAGTTATCTCTTATGAAGACTTTGTAGGACTTGGTGGAGAAGCTAAATGTAAAGAAGCTGGTAAATTAAGACTTGAAGGGAAAGATTACATCGTACAAGATGGAGATGTGATGCATTTTAGATTTAATGTGTAAAAGCGTAAAAAAAAGGTGAACAGTTTCACCTTTTTAGATTTGAAAGATAAATCTGCTGTGCATTTATGCACGAGATTTAGCCGTGTAATTCCGTTAAAAAATAGTAAACAGTTTTACTATTTTAGGAATTAAAGAGTAAGCGTATATACCTTTAGGTATAGCGTCTCCGTGTAGTTCCGTTTCTTAATATTAGTTTAAACTTAATCGCTCTATAATTAGTGTACTATAAAAGGAGTATACTATGCAAATAAACTCAAATGGCTACACTCAAGCTAATGAAAAAGCACTACAAAATGCTAACATACAACAAAATGGTAAGAATAGTAAAGACAAAGAACTCACAGTAGAGGAACAAATCAATAAATCTGCTGTAGAGGTTGCTTTATCTATGAATGCACAAATCATATTAATGTCTATGGATGCAGGTGATAAAATAAAAAATAATACTGATGCCCAAAAAAGTATCTTGGATTTTTTATCTGGAAAAAGTGAAAATAAAGACTTCAATCTTGCAAATACAGGATATGAAGGGAAACCTATCATTGAACTATCACAAGAAGAGGCAACTGATCTTGTAAGTGAGGAGGGATTTTTTGGTATAACACAAACTTCACAAAGAGTTGCAGATTTTGTTCTTAATTTTTCTGGTAATGACCTTGAAAAACTAGAAAAAGGGAGAGAAGGTGTTGTAAGAGGTTTTGAAGAAGCTAAAAAGATGTGGGGTGATGATTTACCTGAGATATCTTATAAAACTCAAAATAGAACCTTAGAGCTTATTGATGCAAAAATAGCAGAGTTAAAAAACAATAATGACTCAACAAATGAGGAACAAGTAGAAAAAATTGAATAAA
Source organism: Arcobacteraceae bacterium (assembly GCA_021107755.1). Lineage (GTDB taxonomy): Bacteria > Campylobacterota > Campylobacteria > Campylobacterales > Arcobacteraceae > JAIOSF01. Next base: position 112,956 of record JAIOSF010000027.1, on the reverse strand, counting down.
AGTAACATATAGTCTTATTTATTATTATTTTGATATAATTCTAAAAAACTTTTAGGAAACTATTTATGAAATTAACAGATGAAGAGATATTAGAATATCATTTAGGTGGTAAAATAAGTACACATATAAGAAAAGAGTGTGAAACACAAAAAGACTTATCAATTGCCTACTCTCCAGGTGTTGCAATTCCATGTTTAGAGATTGAAAAAGATCCAACTTTAGCATATAAATATACAGCAAAAGGGAATACTGTTGCTGTTATAAGTGATGGAACAGCTGTACTTGGTCTTGGAGACTTAGGTCCATTAGCTTCAAAGCCTGTTATGGAAGGGAAAGTAGTTTTATTTAAAAAGTTTGCGAATGTAGATGGTATAGACTTAGAACTAGATGTACATGATGCTAAAAGTATTATTGATGTATGTGCTGCTATTGCACCAAGTGTTGGTGGTATAAATCTTGAAGATATATCTGCTCCAAAATGTTTTGAAATAGAAAAAGAACTCCAAAAAAGGGTAAATATACCTGTAATGCATGATGATCAACATGGAACTGCAATCATCACAACAGCTGCACTTATGAACGCTGTAGAACTAGCAAATAAAAATTTAGAAACTATGAAAATAGTTATAAGTGGTGCAGGAGCTTCAGCAATGACTTGTGCTAAAATGTATAAATTGCTTGGTGCAAAAAATATTATAATGTGTGACTCTAAAGGTGTGATTAATACAAGAAGAGAAGATTTAAATGAATATAAAAAAGAATTTATTACAGATACGCAAAGTAATACTTTAAAGGAAGCATTAAAAAATGCTGATATGCTTTTAGGATTGAGTAAAGCTGGTGCTGTATCTAAAGATATGATCAGTTCAATGGCAAAAGATCCTATTATTCTAGTATTATCTAATCCTACTCCTGAAATTTTACCAGAAGAGATTAGAGAAGTAAGAGATGATGCAATTATTGGAACAGGGAGAAGTGATTATCCAAATCAAGTAAATAATGTACTTGGTTTTCCATTTATTTTTAGAGGTGCTTTAGATGTACAGGCTAAAAAAATTACAGAAAATATGAAAATGGCAGCAGCTGTTGCATTAGCGAAGCTAGCAAAAGAGCCTATTCCTTATTATGTAAAAGCTGCCTATAATAACCCTGATTTAGAATATGGGAAAAACCACATCATCCCAACACCATTTAATAAAGAGGTGCTTATTTGGGTATCATCAGCTGTTGCACAAGCTGCAATTGAAGATGGAGTTACAAATATAAAAGAATTTAATATAGAAAAGTATAGATGTCACCTAAGAAATATGGCCTACATAGATCATGATGATTGTATGGTTGATGATCAAACACAAGATTAAAAATCTTGTGTTTTAATAAACTCTCCAACTAATTCTAAAAGATTCCCTTCTGCTTCTTTTATATTTTTTCCAAATGTTATAATTCCCTCTTCATGTCCTATCATTGCAAACTTTGAATTTGATAAACTATTTTCTGTATATAATTTTTTAATATCATCTATCATCTCTTGTGATCCATATGGTACATCATTAGTTACTAAAAAATTATTTGCAATCATAAATTTCCATAAGTTTAAACTATGAATATGAATAACAGCATTAATGTCATCACTTAAATTATATATTGTACCATGTGTCAAAGCTTCACTACTTGCTTTTATAGCACCTTTTGATTTTAAATAAAATTTACTATCATCAAACTCTTCAACTAAACTATAATGTTCATTTGATAATTGTTCTAAATCACCTGTTTGTGTACCGGTTATTACGAATGCTTTTTCATTGATTCTTTTACTTATATTTCCAAAGCCTATACCATTTGGATAAACACCTATCATATTTAACTTATATAATCTTTCTCTTACCTCTTCTATTTCGTTCCATAACTCTTTACTTAAAGGTTCTGTTTGTTGAAAATCAAAATTATATTTTATTATTCCATCTATTTCATTACTCATAATAAATCACTAAACTCTTTCTCAATACTTTTTAAATCTGCTTTTGTTATACCTCTTTGGGTAATAAGTCCACTTACTAATCTAGCCGGTGTAATATCAAAACCATAATTTATTGCATTTGAAACTGATTGTACTATTTGTAGCTCTTGGATTTCACCTTTTTTATCTATCCCTCTTATAAATTTTACTTCATCTTCACTTCGTGTTTCAATTGGAATATCTTTCACTCCATCATATATCTCAAAATCAAAAGTTGAAGTTGGAAGAGCAACAAAAAATGGGATATCATTATCTTTTGCGCTTAATGCTTTAAGATATGTTCCTATTTTATTTGCTACATCACCATTTCTACTCACTCTATCCGCACCTGTTATACAGATATCTACCATACCTTGTTGCATTAAATATCCACCTGTATTATCTGCTATTACTGTATGGGGTACATTATCTTGGGATAGTTCCCAAGCAGTTAGGTTCGCACCTTGATTTCTAGGTCTTGTTTCATCAACCCAAACATGTACTTTTCTTCCTCTTTTTTGAAGCTCATAAATTGGAGCAAGTGCACTTCCTAAGTCAACTATAGCTAACCATCCTGCATTACAATGTGTTAAAATATTGATAGTATCTTCTTTTGATTTACCTTTTTTCTCAACTATTTTTTCAAACTCATCCGCACCATAAGTTGCAATTTTTTGAGTAGCAATTACCTCTTCATCTGTAATATTAATCGCCTCTTGTTTTAATACTGCACACATAGTTTCTTTTGAACAAGTAGTTGCAACTGCAACCATCCTATCAACAGCCCACATTAAATTTACAGCAGTTGGTCTAGATTCTCTAATTTTATTGCTTAATATTTTTAATTTTTCTATATCAAAACCAGCTTCTTTAGAGGCTAAGTAAACACCAAACGCTGCTGTATTTCCAATAACACCAGCACCACGAACTGTCATATCTTTAATTGCATCTATACACTCTTGTGTATTTGTAATTATCACCTCTTTTTTTTCAAAAGGCAATAACCTTTGATCTAAAACAACTAAATTTTCATCTTTATTTAACCATAAAGCTTTATATTGACCATTCATTCTTTTTCCTATTTTAAACTGATTTTATTATTTTTATTAATTGTTCTGTATTCGTTATGTTTTTATATTGAAGTACTAGTTGTTGCCCTAATTCTAAAGCTTGTAATTCAGCTTTTTTTCTTTGTTCTTTATTTTCTAGTCCTCTAATCTCTTCAACACCAGCAACTCCAAAAACTCGTCTTGTTATTTTACAACCAGCAAATCCAATACTCGAAATAAAGATATTTTTCATAAACTCTTTTTTATATTCATCAAGCATCTCACTACCAATAAAACCCTCTTTAATCAATGATGAACTTTTTTGATTATCCCATAAGTTTAAAAACTTCTCTTCAAATTTAGTATAAAATTCCTCTATACTATTTAAAAGCCAATTTTTATACTCTTCATCACTTAATATCACACTATGTGAAATATATGAGTTGATAATATTTGCAATTAAAGCACCAATATCAAAACCAAAAGGTCCAAAAAAAGCAAACTCTGGGTCTATAACAAAAGTTTCATTTTCATTAATCATTATAGAACCAGTATGTAAATCACCATGTATTAATGTATCACTAGATGTCATAAACAGATATTTTAGTTCCAAAACATTTTTCTTAAACTCTTCATTGTTATTGAAAAACTCTTTTGCTTCACTAATACACTCTTCGTTTATATTATTTGTTTCATCTTCCATATAAGGGGCTGTAAATACAAAATCTTCTGTTAATTTACAAAGCTCTGTATTTGAATTAAATTGTCCAATCAAGTCTCTTTTTGCTTTACTATCAAGTGATAAGGAAGATGTAAAAAATAAACTCTTAGCTAAAAATGTTGTAATATGTTCAATAAAATTATAATAATAATGGTGTTGAATAAGTCCTTTCCTTAAAATAATATGCTCTGAAAGATTTTGCATAACAACTATACTCATAGCTTCATTACTATAATATATTTTAGGGATATATTCACTGCATATTTCTTGATATTTTAGTAATGCTCTTATCTCATAAGTCATTCTCTCTCTTGAAAGAGGAAACTCTTCACCTACACATCTAAGATATGGAACAGCTTGTTTTACAATTAAAGATTTAGTAGCATCAAACTTATTAGAAACAATATAGACAAAGTTAAGATTTCCATCACCAATTTCACTTGATGTTAATTCTGCCAAAGAAGATACTGCTAAATACTCCTTTACATTATTAATATTAAAAACAAACTCTTTTACACTATTAATATCCAAGATTTCATATTTCATTACTATATCCCCTCTGTATCTACTTGACTAAAGTAATCTCTCCAAAATAGCTTTTTAAAGTTCGACCTGAAGCTAACCAATTTACAAGACCATCTTTTAAGTTTTTAACATTTTTAAAACCCATTTTTTTCAATTGATAGGCTGCCAACAATCCTCTTGGACCTTTGAAGCAATATGTTACAATTGAGACATCATGCCCATACTGTTCATGTATCTTTTTAATTGCAACAAATTCTAACTTACCTCTAGGAATTGTAAGATGATTTTCTTTTCTTAAATATCCGCTTGCAAATTCTTCTGGCTCTCGTACATCAAGTAACAAAATAGTTTTATCATCTAAATCTAACTCTTCTGGATTAAGCTGTTCTACTTCTGCTTCTGCTTCAGAGATTAAGTTTTGAAACTGTTCAGTAAGGTAGACTTCTGCTCGTCTATTAGCTAACTCTTCAAGATCTAGATGTGCATCATCGTGAATAGTTTCATTTGTAGCCATTATAAATTCTCTAAAAAATTAACCGCCATTCGAATACCTGCACCACTTCCTCCAGCACTATTATATCCCCACGCTTTATCAACAAATGCAGGTCCTGCAATATCTATATGTACCCATTTTTGTTTATTTTCCTCTTTTATGAAGTTATCTAAAAACATACCAGCTGTGATCGCTCCACCATATCTTGTACTTGAAATATTACATACATCTGCTACTTCACTTTTAAGAGTTTTTTTCAAATATCTATTAAAGTCAAGTTTTGTAGCTAATTCACCTGCTTCATTTGCATATTTAACAACTGTATCGTTTAACTCAATATTATTTCCCATTATACCACTTGTATATTCTCCAACTCCAACTACACAAGCACCTGTTAATGTAGCAAAATCTAAAATATAATCAATATCTTCTATCTCATCTTGCGCATAACATAAACAATCTGCTAAAACTAACCTACCTTCAGCATCTGTATTTTTCACTTCAATTGTTGTCCCATTTCTTGCTACGAGTACATCATCAGGTTTATATGCATTTCCACCTATCATATTTTCAACAGCACCAACAATACCGTGTACCTCAAAGGGTAAATTTAATGCAGCAATTGTATTCATAACACCAAGTACTGCACAACCACCACTTTTATCACTTTTCATACTCACCATAAAATCACTTGGTTTTAAACTCAATCCACCACTATCGTAAGTAAGACCTTTTCCAATTAAAACAATTTTCTTCTTAGATTTTTTCTTTGGTTTATAGGTAAGATGGATAAGTTTAGACTTATGACGGCTAGCACGACCTACGGCTAACATTGCACCCATCCCATTTTCTTCTAAATAGTCTTCATCAAGAATTTTACACTCTAATTCATTATTTGTAGCAATTTTAATAGCTTCTTGAGCCATAACTGATGGATAAAAATCATCTGGTGCTGTATTTACAAAATCTCTAGCCATATTTACAGAAGTACACACAGAAACAAATTTCTCAAATTCATTTTGTACCTCTTTTGTTATCTCACTTACTTCAATATAGATATTTATCTCTTCTTTTTCCTCTTTTTTAGATTTATATTTTTTAAAACTATAGTTTCCTAGTTCAAATCCCTCTATAAAAGCTGATAAACTCTCTTTACATTTAATTGAAGCTGATTTATAATTTGTACTTTTTAGTTTTTTAATCGCCGTTGCAACAGCAATTTTTATACTTTCATCATCACTTTGAGGTAAACCCACATAAAGTTTCTTTAACTCTGGTAGTAAAATAGACTCTTCCTCTTCCCCTTTAAAGTCAAGGAGTTCTAAAATCTCTTTATCTGTTTTTATTTTTTTATTTTTTACAAATAGTATCTCTATATCTGTTTGGATTTTTTTTGTTGTTAAATTTAAATTCATAATATTCCTTCTATTTTTAGTTTATTAGTTTTTTTTGTTGCTGTATGAAAATAGTATAAAATAGTTCCACCAATAGTTAATCCAAATGGTAATGCTACATACCAATACTCTTTTGCAACTTCTAGTACTTTTAATATCTCTTCACCAAAATACCACACAGGCACAATAGTAATAGCAGCCCATACCCAAGCACTTAAAATATTTATAAATGCAAACATTTTTGCACTATATCTTGTAAGACCAATTGAAATAGGAATTACAGTTCTCATACCATACATATATCTTTGGATAAATATTATTGGCCATCCATATCTTTTTAAAAGCAGATGTGCTAAAGCAAATTTTCGCCTTTGCCCTTTAAATTTTTTATGAACATAAGTTTTATTATATCTACCTATATAAAAATAGATTTGATCTCCTACAAATCCACCAAGACCTGCAACAAAGATAGCAATAGGCAACCACATATCACCAGTATGACATAAAAGTCCACCCATGATAAGTCCCATCTCACCTTCTAAAATACTCCATGCAAAAAGTATTATATATCCATACTCTTTCATAAGATAAACGAACTTGTCATTAAATCCTTCTACGGGTGCATGATAAAGGTTATATCCTAAATATGAAAAAAACAATACTATGATTACTGTTGCAATTTTTCCTGAGTTTTTTTGTAAAAAATTCATCAATTCACCTAGTCGAACTTCAAGATATCTTTTGCTTGAACCATATCTTTATCACCTCTTCCAGACAAATTAATAATTACTGTTTTTCCTTGAAATTTCTCTTTTGCTTTTTTTAGATACGCAATTGCATGACTAGATTCAAAAGCTGGGATAATCCCCTCTTTTTGACTTAACCACACAAAAGCATCCATAGCCTCATCATCTGTTATATTATCATACTGTACTGTTCCTAAGTCATTATGATATGAATGTTCAGGACCAATTCCTGGATAATCCAAACCAGCACTTATGCTATGAGCTTCTTGTACTTGTCCATCCTCATCTTGAAGCAGATAAGAACATTGACCATGTAAAATACCTGGTGTCCCTTTTTTTAAACTACATCCATGTTTATCCGTGTCAATTCCATGTCCACCTGCTTCGATACCTATGCAAGTCACATTTTTATCTTCAAGAAAATGGCTAAACATACCAATAGCATTTGAACCACCACCAATACAAGCTAATACATAATCAGGTAATCTACCCTCTTTTTCAAGAATTTGACCTCTTGCTTCCCATCCAATAATTGCTTGAAAATCTCTTACCATCATAGGATAAGGATGTGGTCCAGCAACTGTCCCTATAATATAAAAAGTATCTCGTGCATTTGTAACCCAGTATCTAATAGCATCATTCATAGCATCTTTTAAAGATTTACTTCCAGATTCTACTGAGATAACTTTTGCTCCAAGTAATTTCATACGAAATACATTTAACTCTTGACGAGCCACATCTTTAGCTCCCATAAAAACAGTACATTCCAAGCCCATTAAAGCAGCTATTGTAGCAGTTGCAACACCATGTTGTCCAGCACCAGTTTCAGCGATAACTTTTGTTTTTCCTAGCTTTTTAGCTAACAATCCTTGAGCTATAACATTATTTACTTTGTGAGCTCCTGTATGATTTAAATCTTCCCGTTTTAAATATACTTTTGCACCAATCTCATCACTAATATTCTGTGCTAGATACAATGGATTTGGTCGACCAACATACTCTTCTAAAAGATGATTTACCTCTGCCCAAAATTTTTTATCAAATCTATATTTTTTATACTGTTCTTCCAGATCTAAAAGTATTGGCATCAATGTTTCAGGAACATATCTACCTCCAAAAATTCCAAAATGCCCATTTGAATCTGGATCATGTTTACTTGGTTTTGGTATATAACTTGCCATATAAAATTATCCTTTAAATATCTAATACACTGTAAATAGGTGAATATTTTTTGACTTTTTCATCACCTGCTAAAAATTTTAAGTTCATTAAAAAACATGTTTCAACTAAATTTGCTTTTGCATCAAGTACTAGTTTAGCAGCAGCTGTTGCTGTTCCACCTGTAGCACACAAATCATCTATAATTAAAACATTTGCATTTTCATTGTTATGAAAAGCATCAAGATGAATCTCAACTTCATCAAAACCATACTCTAACTCATATTTTTCACAAATTGTTGTACTTGGTAATTTCCCTTTTTTTCTAATAGGAACAAACCCAATCCCAAGTCTATCTGCCAAAGCAGCACCAAATATAAACCCTCGTGCATCAAGCCCTGCTATATAATCTAACTTCATATCTTTATATCTAGCCTCAAGATGATCCATAAGAAATTTATATGCTTCTTTATTGTTTAATAAAGTTGTAATATCTTTAAATATAATACCAGGTTTTGGAAAATCTGGTATATCTCTAATGCTATTTAATAGTATGTTTTTTTGTTCTTCTGTTAAAGTTTTCATCATTATCCCTTAAAAATTATCATCTACTAATTGGCAAATTGTATGTATAAACAATATATGCATCTCTTGTATTCTTGGTGTATTATTGCTTGGGACTACTAAATTAACATCACAAACATTATTCATAGCGCCACCATCTCTTCCAGTTAAACCTATAGTACTGCAACCTATCTCTTTCGCAAGTTTTAATGCACTAATAATATTTTTACTATTACCACTTGTACTTATACCTATAAGGAGATCGCCTGGGGAAGCTAAAGCTTCTGTTTGTCTATCAAATACTCTATCGTATCCATAGTCATTTCCAATAGCAGTTAAAGCACTAGTATCTGTTGTAAGGGCAATACCAGGAAGCCCTCGTCTTTCTGTTTTATATCTTCCTGTTAATTCTGCTGCAAAATGTTGTGCATCTGCTGCACTTCCACCATTTCCACATATTAAAACTTTATTACCGTTTTTAAGTGTATCAACAACAATTTTGGCAACAGCTTGAATATCTTTTTCCATATTATTTTGAACAGCTTGAATAGTTTGTAAGTGAGATTCTAACTCTTTTTTTATAGTTTCTAACATATTTATCCAATTATTTTAAATTTTCTAAGATTCTATCTAAAATAAGTTTACTCTTTTATAATATTTGGAATATCTTTCATAGAATCAACAATATAATCTGCCTTTGAATTATTTTCATCAAATTTATGTCCAGAACGAACTTGTATTGTATTTTTGATATTTGCATTGATTGCAGTTTGAATATCAGAACTTTTATCTCCTATGAGCCATGAATTTTTATAATCTATATTTAAAATTTTAGAAGCTTGCTCTATCATACCAATATTTGGCTTCCTACAACTACAATTTTTATCTGGAGCATGTGGGCAACAATACACCTCCACAATATCAATACCTTGTTGTTTAAATTGTTCTTTCATCCAAAGGGTAAGTATATTGTATTGTTCCAAAGTATAGTATCCTCTTCCAATACCTGATTGATTTGTTATAATTATAAATTTAAATCCTAAAGTTTGTAAATATTGTAATGAACTAAACACCCCATCAATAAATTCAAAATCTTCTATTTTATAAAGATAGTCTTTCTCTATATTTATAACACCATCTCTATCTAAAAAAACTACCTTATCCATCATTATCCTATATTAAATCATATGTTATATTTCTAATACCAGCATCATAAATTTTTTGACATAAATCACCAGACTTTTCATCAATTATCACACTTAAACTATTTGTCAATACCTCAATTGTAACACAATTTATACCATCTATATCATATGTCAATTTTTTATCTTCTATTTTCCAGTTTTTTTCATTTATTGTAACAGAATCTGTGATTTTATCAATACTACTATTTAACATGTATTGTGATTGAATTGCTGTAGTTATGGTTGATATATCTTGTTTGATTGTTGTTACAACAGCACTACTTCTTGTATCTAAAAGTTTTGGTATTGCAAATGTTGCAATAATACCCAAAACAGCAATAACAAAAATAAGTTCAATAAGTGAAAAAGCTTTTTGAAATTTTAAGTTGTTTTTCATTGAAGTCCTTTAATATAATTAAATTATATCAAATAAATGTCACATCTAGTGTCACAAAAATCATAAATTTATAAAATATAGAAAAATACTGGAAAGTTAAAAATTGGTAGATTTTGCTTAGATTGTGCAAAAGTAAAGATGAAGGTCTACGATAAGTACATCAAATCTCTACTTTTGTGCAAGATAAATAAAATCTATCGATTTTACTCCCATTCAATTGTTGATGGTGGTTTAGATGAGATGTCATAAACTACTCTATTTATTCCATCAACTTCATTAATAATTCTTCGACTCATAACTTCAAGTATATCATGTGGAATATATGCAAATGTCGCAGTCATCCCATCTATTGCGTTAACAATTCTTATACAAGCTGTATTATCATAGGTTCTATTGTCACCCATAACACCTACAGATTTTACATTTAAAAGTACTGTAAATGCTTGCCAAGTTTTATCATACCAGCCACTAGCTCTTAACTCTTCAAGCATAATAGTATCTGCTTTTCTTAATATCTCTAAATCTGGTTGATTAACTTCTCCCATAATTCGTATAGCAAGTCCAGGTCCAGGGAATGGATGTCGCCCTATCATTTGTGATGGTAGTCCAAGTTCAAGTCCTAAAACTCTTACTTCATCTTTAAATATTTCTCTTAATGGCTCAATAAGCTCAAATGTCATCCAATCAGGAAGCCCACCAACATTATGATGTGATTTGATTGTTTTAGAAGGTCCTTTAACTGAAACAGATTCTATTACATCTGTATATAATGTCCCTTGTGCTAAAAATGATATACCATCATGTTTTTTAGCTTCTTTATCAAACACTTCAATAAAAGTTTCACCAATAATTTTTCTTTTTGTTTCTGGATCTGTTACACCAGCTAGTTTAGTTAAAAAATCATTTGAGGCATCAACTGTGATAAGCCCAATACCTCTTTTTGCAAACATATATTCTACATCTTCTACTTCATTTGCTCTTAAAAGCCCATTATTTACAAATACTGGAACTAGTTGATCTCCTATAGCTTCTGCTAGAAGTGTAGCAACAACAGAACTATCAACTCCACCACTTACTCCACAAAGAACTTTTTTATCTCCAACCTGATCTTGAATCTTTTTAATTTGCTCTTTTGCAAAGTTACCCATATTCCAGTTTTTTTCACAACCACAAATGTATTTTGCAAAATTTGTAAGCATGTGTGCACCCTCAACTGAGTGAGTTACTTCTGGATGATATTGAAATGCATAAATATTTTTTTCTTCATTTGCAATAGCTGCATATGGTGAGTTTTCACTTGTACCAATTATTTTAAATCCTGTAGGTAAGGCGTCAACTCTATCACCATGAGACATCCATACTATCTCATTATCTGTTACATCTTTAAATATTGGACAAGTAGCATCTTCAACTTTTAATTTTGCTTTTCCATACTCATGATGATCTGCTGGAATTACACTTCCACCTAAATAGTGTGCAATTGTTTGCATCCCATAACAAATACCTAGTATTGGTAATCCTAAATCAAAAATTGCCTCATCAACTTTATATGCATCATCAGCATAAACAGAAGCTGGTCCACCACTTAAAACTATCCCTTTTGGAGATCGTGCTTTTATATCTTCTATTGATTCATTAAATGGAACTATTTCAGAATAAAATCCACTATTTCTTAATCTTTTTGAGATAAGTTGTGTATATTGACTTCCAAAGTCTAAAACTAATATTGGTACATGTTTCAAATAAAATCCTTTAAAATTACTCTAAGTTGTGTGGATTATACCAAAAAAAAGGTAAAAAAAAGGCTAAGGATTTCTCCTTAGCCTTTTTTAAATTAAGAATTAGTTTTACGCACCAATTCCTAATACAATAAACTGTCCATACCAAACAGCTACAGAAACAACATACCCAATAAGTATTGTCCAAGCATATTTCATATGTGCACCAAATGTATAAACACCTGGTAATTTACCCATAACTCCAACCCCTGCTGCACTACCAAAAGAGATTAATGAACCACCAACACCAGCTGTAAGTGTAACTAGCATCCACTGTGCATGTACCATATCAGGGTTTGCTTTTAAAACTGCTGACATAACAGGAACATTATCTACAATTGCAGATAAGAAACCAACACCAATATTTGACCAAGTTGGACCTAATACATGTGGGTCATATACAACAGCTGCTAACGCTAACCATCCGATGAAATATAATGCGCCAACTGCTGCTAAAATACCAAAGAAAAATAACAGTGTATTGTTTTCAATCTTTGCCATAGCACCAAATACATTAAACTCTGTATTATGAACTTTCTTAAGTCTATAAGAATATATTTTTAATAATGCTAAACCGAACATCATACCCCACATAGCTGGAAGATGTAGAACTTGATGAGACATTACAGCACAAAAAATTGTAAATACTCCAAGTCCAATAACTACATTTGCACCTATCATTAACTCAGGTTTTTTCTCTGTAGTTACATCAAAATCAGGTACAGTATTTGGAACAACTTTTGATAAAAGTACTGCTGTTACTAAGTATCCAAGAATAGAAGCTGGGAATAAAAATAAGAAATCTGAAAATGCACCTTTCCCTGCTGTCCATGCCATAAGTGTTGTGATATCACCAAATGGAGACCAAGCACCACCAGCATTAGCTGCAACAACGATATTAATAGCACCTGGAATTAAAAACAATTTATTTTCTCTCTCAATTGTAATAAGAACTGTAGAAAGAATTAATGCTGTTGTTAAGTTATCTGCAATTGGTGAGATAAAGAATGCTAAAATACCTGTAACCCAAAATAGTTTTTTGTATGTGTACCCTTTTGAAACTAGATTGTATTTTAATTTATCAAATACTCCCATATGTATCATTGACTCAATATATGTCATAGCTACAAATAGGAAAAAGAAAATTTCAGCAATCTCTAAAATAAGGTGTTGTGCTTGTGTATGAACAAGATCCATATCCATACCATTTAACGCATAATAAAATGCTATTAGCATAAATAAAAATGTTCCTGTAAGAAGTGCTGGTTTAGCTTTGTCTATATGATATTTTTCTTCCATTGCAACAAAGTAATATCCTATTACAAATATAATTAAAGCAGCAATTCCTACCCAAGTCATTGTAATATCTGGAATTCCAGAAGCTGTACTAGCACCTCCACTACTTGCAATCGCAAATACACTCAATAAACTAACTAGTAGTAGTTTAAACATTATTTCTCCTTAATATAATGTGCCCCGATAGATTGTTTTCTATTTACAGCACTTTGAATAATGGATTTTGCCGTAAGTAACCTTAAAAAAAGTAATCGACCAACCTTCTCATTTAAAAACCCATCTACCTCTTCTAAGGCATCTATAAGGTCTTGTCTTTGTCTTACTATCCCTACATTTGTCCACATTAAATTTCTTAAAGCATTTTTGATAGCTTTATCTGTTGTTTTTTGCAATTCATAATGTGGCTTATTATCTTTATTTTTAAAATTATTTAAATCTATTTTAAAATTCTCTTTTTCACAATTTTCTACTGCTAATTTAGAAAAAACTAGTCCCTCAAGAAGTGAGTTTGAAGCTAATCTATTTGCACCATGAACACCTGTACAAGCAACTTCACCAATAGCATAGAGGTTTTTTGTAGTTTTCACTTTTGAATGAAGATCAACCTCAATTCCTCCCATGCTATAATGAAAAGCAGGACTTATAGGAACTCTTTCAAATGGTAAATCGTATCCAATATCCATCAAATCTTTATATATATTTGGGAATCTTTTTTTAAATACATTTTTTTCAAAATTTCTAAAAGAAAGATATATTTTAGAACCTGTCTTTTTACGATAATCAAACAAAGCCCGACTTACAACATCTCGTGGTGCTAACTCAGCATCTTCATGATAGTCTTTTAAAAATGCGTATCCATCTTCATCTTCAACAATAGCCCCCTCACCTCTTAAAGCTTCTGTTAAAAGCTGTTTTCGAGGTAAGTCAGATTCTATAAAAACAGTTGGATGAAACTGCATCATCTCCATATCTTTTAAAGGCAACCCTTTTTCTATACATATACCTTGAATATCTCCTGCTATTGTTGTTGAATTTGTATGGTATCTATATATTGAACCTACCCCTCCACTAGCTAGAATTGTATTATGTGCATAAACTATTTTATCCTTGCCATTTGCTATTAAATGAGCTCCATAACATATACTATCTTCATACAATAAATCAATTACTATTGAATCAGTAACAACTTCATGGGGACATTGTCCAAGTAAAAACATGTGCAACATTCTTCCAGTTGCATCACCATCTGCATGTAATATTCTACTTGTACTATGTGCTGCTTCTTTTGTAAAAGCTAATTCACCTTTAGCATTTTTATCAAATAAAAAACCATTATCTATTAAATCATCAATAGCTTCAATTGAGTGTTCACTTAAAGTCTCAACTGCTTTAATATCATTTAGATTTACCCCTGCTTCCATAGTATCATGTATATGAAGTGGTATATCTTGTGCATCTCTTGCTCGTACAACACCACCTTGTGCCCAAAATGTATTGCATTCCCAAGGTGTTTTTTTACACACGACTAATACTTTTTTATCTTTTGGTATAAGCCTAGCTGCATTTAATCCAGCAACTCCACTTCCAACAATCAAATAATCATATACCATATATTATTTTTCACCTTTTTGTTCAGTTTTATCTTCATCTACATAAATTGGATCAGCTTTATATCCACATCCTATAAAAATTAAACCTAATAATAATCCCATTATAATTAATTTCATCTAAATTCCTAAAATTTTTGTCTTAGGCTATCTTAAATTTAATAAAATATTGATTAATATTTATGTATAATTCGCCACAAAATAAAATGAACTTCTCAAAAGGAACAATATATGGAAATTGCAAGTAGAATGGATAGACTTTCTGAGTCAATCACAATAGCTATCACTACACTGTCAAGAGAGTTAAAAGCATCAGGAAAAGATGTATTAAGTTTTAGTGCAGGTGAACCTGATTTTGGCACACCACAAGTTATAAAAGACGCAGCTATTAAAGCTATGGAAAATGATGACACACGATATACAGCTGTTGAGGGAACTCCTCTTTGTAGAGAAGCTATTTGTAGTAAATTAAAAAGAGATAATAATTTAGACTATGATCCTTCAGAAGTTATCATAAGTGTTGGTGCAAAACACAGTTTATTTAATATCTTTCAAGCAGGAATCCAAGAAGGTGATGAAGTTATCATTCCAGCTCCATATTGGGTAACATATCCTGAGATTGTAAAATATAGTGGTGGAACTGTTGTTGAGATCATCACTGATGATGCAAGTGAATTTAAAATCACACCTGAGCAACTAAAAGCTGCAATTACACCTAAAAGTAAAATGTTAGTTTTAACAACACCCTCAAATCCTACAGGAAGTGTATACACAAAAGAAGAACTAATAGGGTTAGCAGAAGTTTTAAAAGATACAAATATCACTGTAATTAGTGATGAAATGTATGAAAAAATCATTTATGATAACTTGGATTTCACAGCAGTTGCAAGTATCAGTGAAGATATGTATAATAGAACTATCACGATCAATGGTTTAAGTAAATCTGTTGCTATGACTGGTTGGAGATTTGGATACTTAGCATCTAAAGATAAAGCTTTAGTAAAAGCTATGAAAAAACTACAATCACAATCTACATCAAATATAAACTCTATAACTCAAGCTGCTGCAATTACAGCACTAGATGGAAGTGCAGATGAAGATATAGAAACTATGAGAGTTGAATTTGAGAAAAGAAGAGACTTAGCAGTTGCAATGATAAATAATATTGATGGTTTATCTGTTGTCAAACCAAGTGGTGCTTTCTATCTTTTTGTAAATATTAAAGAGGTTTCAAATGACTCTATGGAGTTCTCAAAAGGACTTTTAGAAGAAGTTGGTGTTGCTGTTGTACCTGGTGTTGCATTTGGATTAGAGGGATATTTTAGACTATCTTTTGCAACTGATGAAGAAACAATTAAAGATGGAATAAACAGAATCCAAAAATTTGTAGCATCAAAATAATATGGCAAAAAACAAATCAAAACTACCTAAAGTTACTATCAAAGCAGATAGTGAAACAAAATCTCTTCCAAAACCATTGGAAGAGATAGAAAAAAATAAAACTGCTAATAGATTTGAAGGATATTATAAAACAAAAAAAAGGTTTATTAACTAAGAGACTATTAATCGCTTTAAGCAGTTATACTATATCTTTTCTCTATAGATTAAGCTATTGTAAAAGAGCTTACTATAAAACCAAAAATCTGTAAAATGTAACTCAATTTTATTAGTTAAGTTTAATTACACTTATAGTACTCTTACATACTATGAAAAAGTATATTTTAAATAAAAAACTTAAAAAGCTATCTAGTGTTATCGATTTGTTACTTTTAGATAATAATGATAGTGTAGCCATGATACATAATTTACGAAAAAAAACTAGAGAATTATTATCTCTAGTTGCTACCACTGACCCTTTTTATCCAAAACTAAAAAAAGTAATAAAACTTAGCAACAAAATAAGAGATATAGATGTTTTTCTTTACACTTTTATTGAATCGCTTAAGTCCATTCATAAAAAATCTCTGGATACAAATAGAATTATATTAATTTCAAAAAACAGTAGAAATAAATTATTTAATCAACTTTATTTATATCTTAAAAAACTGGAGATACCAGCAGATATAAAATACAAGCATACAGTATTTAATATGGAGGATACAACTCTTTTGAAAAATAAACCCATTCTACTTGAACAAAAAGCTCTCCATAAATATAGAATAAAAATCAAACAAATTATTTACTCTCTAAAAAACAATAAAGAGAAAGAAAAAATATCAATTTTAACTACACTTAAAGATTTACTGGGAAAAATAAATGATAATTATAATGGTTTAAAAAGATTACAAAAACTTGATATAGAAGATAAGTTATTTAAAGATATTGAGAAATATATAATGAAAAGAAATAATAAAAACTTTAATAAAGTTCAAGAACTTAATCGTCTGTTATAAATAAATTTTAAATCTTTGTTTTTCCTGCTATTGCTTTTGAAAGTGAAAGTATATCAACATTTTCTAGGCTAACTCCAGTAGGAACACCCTGTGCTATTTTTGTAAAATCAATATCTTTATCTTTAAGTCTATCTTCAATATACAATATAAAAGCATCATTAGCTAGACTTGGTGTTACTGCAAAAAGGATATTTTTTACTTTTGCACTTTGTACTAAATTTAATAACTTTTTCATTATCTCATTTTCAAGAGATTCTATCACAAAGTATTTTCCACTAAATTGTTTTGACTCTTCTATAATAAAAATATCCTTTGCGCTTTGAACAATACATAATGTAGTGTCATCTCTATCAGCATCAAGACATATTTCACATATTTCATTTTCACTCATAGCATTACATTTAACACACTGCCTTATATCTCGAATAGCAGTTTCTATACTATGTGCTAATTTCATACCAGTATAGGTATTTTCTGTGACTATATGATACGCTAATCTAATAGCAGATTTTTTACCTATAGTGGGTAGCATCTCAAAAGACTCTACAAGGTCATAAAATTTTTCTAATCCTTTATTCATAAGATTCATTATAGCTTAATTTAGATAAAATAATCACCTATTATAAATTATAGAAAAAAGGAAAAGACTTGACAGAACTTTGTTATTATGAAATTTTACAAATAGAAAAAAGTGCAGATAAAAGCACTATAAAAAAAGCATATAGAAAAATGGCTATGCAATACCATCCAGATAAAAACCCTGGAAATAGCGAAGCTGAAGAAAATTTTAAAGCTGTAAATGAAGCATATCAAGTTTTAAGTGATGATGAAAAAAGAGCTATCTATGACAGATATGGTAAAGATGGATTAGAAGGTCATGGACAAGGTGGTGGTTTCTCTAGAGGTGGATTTGATGATTTAGGAAGTATTTTTGAAGAGATGTTTGGTGGTAGTTTTGGTGGAGGAAGTCGTCAAAGACAAAGAAAAACATATAACTATAATTTAGATACTGAAACAAATATTAACCTTGACTTCAACGAAGCGATTTTTGGTGTAAAAAAAGAGATAAAATTTAAATATAAAACCGCTTGTAACTCATGTAAGGGAACTGGTGCAAAAGGTGGAAAACTTTCAACTTGTGGTACATGTAATGGGCAAGGGCAAGTACATATGAGACAAGGGTTCATGACTTTTGCACAAACATGTCCTCATTGTGAAGGAACTGGACAATCTGTAAGTGAAAAATGTCCTGACTGTTCTGGACTTGGATATCATGAAA
The DNA here is from genome assembly GCA_021107755.1 of Arcobacteraceae bacterium. GTDB lineage: Bacteria > Campylobacterota > Campylobacteria > Campylobacterales > Arcobacteraceae > JAIOSF01. Next base: position 94,376 of record JAIOSF010000027.1, on the reverse strand, counting down.
AAGAGGAAAGTTTTACTGTAGATGTTCCTGAGGGTGTAAATAATGGAAATAGAATCAGAGTAAGTGGTAAAGGAAATATTGCACCAGATGGTTCAAGAGGTGACTTATATATCTTAATCAATGTAAAAGAGGACAAACACTTTGTAAGAAATGATGATGATATTTATCTTGAAGTACCAATATTCTTTACTCAAATTGCATTAGGTGATACTATAAAAGTACCTAGTTTAAAAGGAGAAATTGAAGTTAAAATACCAGCTGGGGCAAAAGATAAACAGCAATTTATTTTCAAAGGTGAAGGTGTCAAAAGTGTAAATGGATATGGAAAAGGGAAATTTATAGTTCAAATTAAAATTATCTATCCAGAGAGTTTAAATAGTGAACAAAAAGAACTTCTAGAAAAACTACAACAAAGTTTTGGGATAGAGTCAAAACCGCATGAAGATATGTTTAGTGGAATCTTTGATACGGTTAAAGGATGGTTCAAATAATGAATATTAAATCTGCACCTATGGGTCCTTATCAAACAAATTGTTACATTGTAACAATTGATGGTAAAGATATTATCATTGACCCAGGTGTAGACTCTCTTAATTGGATTGTTGCAAATTGTTCAAACCCTATTGCAATTCTTAACACGCATGGACATTTTGACCATGTATGGAGTAATAGTGTTGTAAAAGAAAAATTTAACATACCAATTTATTGTCCACTGGATGATTGTTTTATGTTAAAAAATGATCCTTTCTCTCAAGGTACTCCAAAGAGTGATGAGGATGTAGCAGTAGTTAAAGATCAAACTTTTCATCTTGATGGTATAGAGGTAAAGTTTCACCATTTTCCTGGTCATACTCCAGGTTGTAGTGCTATAGAGATAAGAGATGCTCTATTTAGTGGTGACTTTATATTTGATGGCTCAATTGGACGAGTTGATTTTCCATATTCTAATCCTGATGATATGATCCAAAGTATTCACAAAGTATTAAAATGGGAAAAGGATATCAATATTTATCCAGGACATGGAGATAGTACAACACTTTTTAAACAGATTTCTTCATTGAAGTCTTGGCTTAATTATCTCTAGGTTACTTTGATGACTCCAAACAACACCTTGATTGAAAGACTGAATCAAATTGTAGATAAAGTACATATTGATGAAGTTAGAGATATTATTGATAAATTGACACATATTAACCTTTTTAAACATTCTATTGAGGATAACTTATCAATTGATGTACTTTATCAAAAAATTGCGAAAGAATTAAAAAAAGAGTTTTCAATAGAGTGTTTTACAATAACACTAATTACAGACAATAAAAAGAAAATTCTTTATCAACAAGGAAGCTTGAGTAATAAACAATATAACTATACAAGTAAAGTTTCTAATGAATCTATTATGAAAATAACTTTTTGCGATAAAAATCTAACAGAATATAATAAACTTACTCTTAATAGTTATTTTAAAGAGACGATTCAACTTATCTATATTCAATATATACTTTTAGAGCTCAAAAACTCATCAATGATAGACCCTCAAACTCAATTAGAAAATAGAATCTCTTTTAATATAGAGATGAAAACATTGATTCCGCTAGCACTTAGAGAAAAAATGAATATTGGTGCTTTGCTTATTAATATTGATCGATTTCAAGCTGTAAATGATGAGCATGGTGATGATTTTGGTGATCAGTTTCTCAAGTTATATGCAGATACAATTAAACACCACATCAGATCTTCTGATATTGCTGTCCGTTTTGGAGGTGCTGAATTTTTAGTGCTTTTGATAAATGTTGACACTGAAGAGAGAGCTATGATGTTAGCAAATAATTTACGAGAAGAATTAGCCCAAACTTATTTAATATCTCCTAATAATGATAAATTTAAAAAGACCGTATGTATTGGAGTATCTATGTTTCCAGAAGACTCAACTGATATAAATATAATTGTAAAAAATGCAGAAACTGCTCTTATTGGAGCACAAGATATTGGAAGAAACAATGTATTAAGATTTAAAGAGGAAGAGGAAAATTTTATTGAACTATTTTAGTTTCACAAATGGATTATAAATGAAAAAAAGAGTATTAGTTAAACTTATCATCATTATGTTACTTGTTGGAATTGGTCTAACAGTTATAGAATCATTAAATTTTAGAAATCATGGTATTCAATCAGCTATAGATAAAGCAAGATCAGTATCAGAAGTTATAAAAAACGGTTTAACTTCTTATATGGTTAATGGAAATATGCACCAAAGAGACATCTATATAAACTCGGTATCTGATATTGAAAATATTGAAAAACTTTGGATTATAAGAGGTGATAATGTTATTAAACAATATGGGAAACCTACAAGGTTAGAAAAACCAAGAGACAAAGTTGATATAGAGGTTTTAGATAGCTCTAAGATGAAATACATTCTAAATGAAACTTTAGACAAAACAACTGTAAGAGTTACTATTCCATATAAAGCAGAACAAAATAATATTGCAAACTGTATTAGTTGCCATGATGTATCTTATGGCGAAACGCTAGGTGCTGTTAGTATTGTAATGGATATATCAGATATTAGAATCTCTGGGCTAAGACTTGCTATTATGATTATGCTATTTACCTTAGTTGCTATAATTTTAGTATTGTTTTTTGCAAACAAAGCATTAAAACCACACTTAGAGACTATTGATGAGTTAAGTGGTAAAATAAAAAATATCTCTAATGGTATATTTACAAATATCATCAAGAGAAAAGGTTTGTCTGATGAATCAGAACAATTAATAAATGAATATAATCAACTTGTAAATGGATTAAGTACGACATTTACAGATATAGATAATAAGCTAAATATTTTTATTGGAAATCAAATGTATCATACCAATAATCCACTGTTGAATTCACAAAGAATTATAGGGGACTTATCTGATATTTATCAATTTAAAAAAGAGATTGAAGTAGATAAAGACAAATATGAAATTTATGGTAGATTAGGTGAAGTTTTAAATAATAGATTTAGATTAAAAAACTTCAACTTTATGGAACAAAACTATCAAAATAATAAAACAGAAATAGTGTATTCAAAAAATAATATTAACTATTGTGTTGAAACTATTAAAAATAATCCTGATCTATGTAGAGTTGTTAGAAGTACTAACGATGTAATGAGTGTACAAGACCATTCAGTATGTCCTCATTTTACTAATAATGAAAAACTCTATTATTGTACCTCAATTGATATTGGTGACCAATCTATTTTAATTATTAATTTTATCTTAGATACAAAGACAGAATTAGATGAACTAGTAAGAAATATACCACTTATTAAAAATTATTTTATGGAAGCAACGCCATCATTAATTGTAAAACTTCTACTTGAAGCTCTTAAATCATCTGCATTTAGAGATGGGTTAACAAACCTCTATAATAGAAAATTTCTTGATGAACATTTAACGAAACTTGTTCCACAAGCATTAAGAGAAAATATTAAAATTGGTGTATTAATGCTTGATATGGATCATTTTAAATCTGTAAATGATGAATATGGTCATGATATTGGTGACTTAGTATTAAAAGAACTAGGAAAAATTTTAAGTGAAAATGTAAGAGAATCAGATATTGTTGTAAGATATGGAGGAGAAGAGTTTATTATACTTCTTATTGGGGTAGATAATGAAGAATCTGTACTTGAAGTAGCAAATAAAATACGAACAAAAGTCAGTAAAAATGAAATCAATGTATATGCTGGAAATAAATTAAGAAAAACTGTAAGTATTGGTTTTTCTATGTTTCCAGAAGACTCTACAAACTTTGATATAGTGCTAAAAAATGCCGATATTGCACTTTATGAGGCAAAAGAGAAAGGGAGAGATCAAGTTATAAGATTTCAAGAGAAGGTTCAAGTAGAACTATTTTAACAAAATATAACTTATTAAAAAAGGGAAGGTATTTTTTACCTTCCCTTTTTTTATCTCATAAATAAGCGATTATATATAGCTAGCGATTATATCACCCATTTGTGAACAATTAACTTGTTCCTTACAATCATAAGCAGCCAAATCCCCTGTTCTATAACCATTTGCCATAGCTTTTTTAATAGCAGCATCAATTGCATCAGCAGCGACCTCTTCATCTAAAGAGTACCGAAGCATCATAGAAGCACTAGAAATTGTTGCAATTGGATTAGCAATACCAAGTCCTGCTATATCAGGAGCTGAGCCATGAATTGGTTCATAAACAGCTGTTTTAAGTCCTGTAGAAGCTGATGGTAAAAGACCAATAGAACCACTTAACATAGAAGCTTCATCACTTAAAATATCTCCAAAAATATTCCCTGTTAAGATAACATCAAATTGTCTTGGATTTGCAATAAGTTGCATTGCACAGTTATCAACATACATATGTGATAATTCAACTTCGGGATACTCAACTGCAATTTTTTCAACTGTGTCTCTCCAAAGTTGAGATACATCAAGTACATTAGCTTTATCAATAGAACAAACTCTTTTGTCTCTTTTCATTGCTAATTTAAATGCAACATGAGCTATTCTTTCAATCTCTTCTACGGTATAAACCATAGTATTCCAACCCTTAGTTTCAGTTTTACCTTTTGGTTCACCAAAATATATACCACCAATAAGTTCTCTTACAACCATAATATCAACACCTTTGATAACTTCTGGTTTTAAACTACTAGCATCTACTAATTCATCATATACTACAGCTGGTCTAAGATTTGCAAATACACCCATCTCTTTTCTAAATCTTAAAAGTCCAGATTCAGGTCTAAGTTCTCTAGGCTGTGAATCCCATTTAGGACCACCAATTGCTCCAAATAAACAGGCATCACTATTTAATACACCATCAATAGTCTCTTGAGGTAGAGGATTACCTGTTGCATCAATAGCACATCCACCCATTAAATATTCACTATAATTAAATTTTATATCAAACTTGGCCCCAACAGCTTCTAAAACTTTTACAGCTTCATTTACTATCTCTACACCTATACCATCACCTTTTATTAAAGAGATATTATAACTTGCCATGAGCTTCCTTTTTTGCATAATTCATCAATCCACCTGTCGCTAATAATTCTTGCATAAATGGAGGAATAGCAGTAAAATTATATGTTTTTTCTTTATCAATATTTTCAATAGTTCCTGCATCTAAATCAATTGATATCAATTCACCCTCTTTTATCTCTATTGCATCTGAAAGTTCAAATATTGGTAATCCCATATTAAAAGCATTTCTATAAAAAATTCTTGCAAAACTCGGTGCAACTATAGCAGCAACACCTGCAGCTTTTAAAGCTATTGGAGCGTGTTCTCGACTACTACCACAACCAAAGTTTTCACCCGCAACTATTATATCGCCAGGCTGTACTTTTGTAGCAAAAGTAGGATCTGCATCCTCCATCACATACTTTGCTAAGTGATGTGGATCACTACTATTTAAATATCTTGCAGCAATAATTAAATCTGTATCTATATTATCACCAAAATTCCATACTTTCCCAGTAATTTTATTCATATATACTATTTCCTTCAATCTAAAATATTTTGCATTCTACCTAAAAATTCATTAATTAATCATTTTTTTAATTAAATTTCGGTATAATACAGCCTAAAAATTCACAATAAAAAGGCTATACATTTAAATGGCAGCAAAAACTAAAGATATAAATAAACTAATCGACAAAACATTTAAAGAAAACAAAGATAGTATTCTAACTCATGAAAAGCTTATTTTACTTTTTCCAAAGGCACCTACAGGTGCAATTGTAAAAAAAATAATAGCTCAAAAGCAACTTTTTAATGTAAGCTTAGTGAGTTCTCGAGAACATGCAAAAAAACTAAATGAACTCGATTATAAAAGAAAAGAAGATGCGAGAATTAAAAGACAAGAGAACCAAGAGGGTGAAGAGTTTGATCTTTTAAAAAATAAAGAGCTTCTAGAGTGGAGTCGATCAGATTCACCTGTAAGAATGTACTTACGAGAGATGGGTAAAGTGCCTCTTCTTACAAAAGAAGAAGAGATAGAGATTAGTCAAAATATGGAAAAAGGTGAAAACACTATTCTTGATGCTATCTGTTCTGTTCCATACCTTATTGACTTTATTCTTGAATATAAAGAACCATTAGTAAATCGTGAACGAAAAGTTAAAGAGTTATTTAAAAATTTTGATGATGACGATGATAATGATGGTGATGATGGTGACGATATCGAAGATATTGATGATATTGAAGATGATGAAGTAGACAATAAAGATAAAAAGCTAGACAAAAGAGCTGAAAAAATTATTGAGTCTTTTAAATTGCTAGAAAAAGCAAAAAAAGACTGGCTTAAATTTGTATCTAAAGAGATTCCAAAAAGTGATGATGAAGCGGATGTTTTATTATTTGATTTACAATGTGCATTCAAAAAGAAAATTATTAAAGAGAGTTTAATAGAACTTGGACCTACAAGTAAATTAATTGCAGAAATTGTAAAAGCTATGGAAACTTCACTTTCTAGTTCAGATGGATTTGAAGTAGAATTAAAAAGACTAGAATATAAACTTCCGCTATTTAATGATACACTTCTTGAAAATCACCAGAAGCTTTTAGATAAAATTTTAACACTTTCAAAAATAGATATTATAGGTATGGTTCCAGAAGCGACCATGGTTAGTACATATATGGAAATTAAAAAACTTTATCAAACAGCACAAGCTAGTGAAGGTGGATTTGATTTAGAAGAGGATGAACTTAAAGAGGTTCTTGAACAGATTAAATTAGGTAAAAAGATTACTGATGAAGCTAAAAACAGAATGGCAAAATCAAACTTAAGACTAGTGGTTTCAATCGCAAAAAGATACACAAATAGAGGATTACCATTTCTAGACCTTATTCAAGAGGGTAATATTGGTCTAATGAAAGCTGTTGATAAATTTGAATACAAAAAAGGTTACAAGTTCTCAACTTATGCAACATGGTGGATTAGACAAGCAATCTCTAGAGCCATTGCAGATCAAGCTAGAACTATTAGAATCCCTATCCATATGATTGAAACTATTAATAGAATCAATAAAATCATCAGAAAAGGTATCCAAGAAAATGGAAGAGAACCGGATGTAGATGAGATTGCAAAAGAGGTAGGACTTACTGTTGATAAAGTAAAACAAGTTATTAAAATCACAAAAGAGCCAGTATCACTTGATGCACCTATTGGAAATGAAGATGATGGAAAATTTGGTGATTTTGTTGCGGATACTCAAGCACCAACTCCTGTTGATAATATTATGCATGATGACCTTCTTGGTCAAATTGATCAAATACTAGGACAGTTAAATGAACGAGAACAAGCTGTAGTAAGAATGAGATTTGGACTTTTAGATGATAGAAGTGATAGAACTCTTGAAGAGATTGGAAATAATCTTAATGTGACAAGAGAGCGAGTAAGACAAATAGAATCAAGTGCTATTAAAAAACTTAAACACCCAAAAGTGGGAAGAAACCTTAAAAATTATGTAGAGAGTTAAAAAACTCTTTACATTATTTTTGTTGCTCGATTTCTCTCTCTTTTCTTTTTGCTCTCATTTTAGCGGTTGCTAATTTTCTCATATCTTCTGTAGTATCTAATTCATCCATGATTTCTAGACCAAGTAGTGTTTCAACACAATCTTCAAGTGTTACAATACCCTCAGTTTGATCATAACTATCTGTTACTATTAACATATGACCTTTTGCTTTTACAAAACTGCTTAAAGCTTTTAAAACAGGTATATTTTCATTGATACTATCTACTTTTGACATAATTGATTCAATAGTTACTTCTGGATCTTTAATGGCATGTTTGAATATTTTTTTAGTCAAAACCATCCCAACAATATTATCAATAGTTCCATCATACACAGGAACTCTTGAAAATTTATATGTTCTTTTATCCTCTAATAAGTCTTGTATTAAAGTTTCTTTAGGAACAGAAAAAACAACACTTCTTGGTGTAAATATATCTTTTATCTTTTTCTGTTTTAACATTAAAGCATTTTCTATAATATCTGATTCCATATCATTAATAATACCATCCTCTTCACTTAAAAGAGCACTATGTATTAATTCTTCTCTTGAAACTGTTTCAGCTTCTCTACTATTATTAATTTTTCTTGTTACAAAAAGTGTAAAAATTATAATTGGATATGTGATAATTATAAATACATTAATAATTCTAGCACCAACAGGGGCTAACTCTTTCCAATATATAGCACCAATTGTTTTGGGAATTATTTCTGCAAAAAATAGTATACAAAATGTTAAAAAGATAGATACTATTAATACAAGATTACTATCATTATCAAATAACCTTTGTGCTTCTACACCAATTGCCGTAGCACCTAATGTATTTGCAAAAGTATTTAAAATAAGAATAGAAGATATAGACTTATCTACATCTTTTTTAAGATTTTTAAGGAGCTTTCCAGCCGCTGGATTTATATCCTCTAACACTGCTATATAAGATGCATTTGTAGAGAGTAAAACTGACTCCAAAACTGAACATAAAAATGATACTCCAATCACTAACGCAAATAAAAAGATTAAATATTCCATAGATAACCTTCTTCTTTATAAACTAACCACAAGGGGGGATGACTGTCCAAACAAATACTCCATTTAAATTAAATTTCAATATTATAGCAAAAATATTACTAATAATACTAAAAATAAACTTAATTAAACTCTATATTATTTTAAAATACTTTCCCTATAGAACTTACAACTTTTCCTAAAACTGTAATATCATTTTTGCTAGCTATTTGCATAGGATATTCTTTATTATCTGAAATAATATCAAGAGAACCATCTATCCGTTTTTGAATACGCTTTACAAATAAACCATTTTCATTTACAAAAGCATAGATGCCATCTTTTGCGGTATCACTTTTTGTTCTATCTATAAATATTATATTACCATTATTTAGTGTTGGTTCCATACTATCTCCTGTAACATTTATAGCTTCAATATTTTTTAGGTTTTCTTCCCCTCCAATTATATTTACAAAAAAATCTGGTAAATCTAATTTCTCAAAATCATCTTCACCATCATATGCACCACCACCAGCACTAACACTTACTGTTGGAAAATACTTTATCCAATATCTATCTGTACTATCAACTAAACTACTTGGGTCTTGTCCATATAAAAGCCAATTAATAGATATCTTTTTTATAGCACAAAAATCAAGTATGTTAGAAAATGGTACACTATTTCTTTTTTTCATTGTTGCGAAATTTACACTTGTTAATTCTAAAGCATTAGCAATATCTTTATCAAAAATTTTTCCATGGTTTTTTTCACTTGAAAGTACATCTCTTAACTTTTCAATTATTTCATTAATATTTAACATTTATGCCCCTTTTTTGTAAAATTATACAACCTTTTGCAAATAAAGTCAAATATTTAATTGCAAAATGCAATATTTATTTAAAAAAATATTTTTTTATGTAATTATTACAAATATAAAATTACTTTTAAGGAGATATTATGAAAAAAAACATGAAAAGAATTAGCTATAAAGTTGATACATTTATTTATAAACTGTGTGAAATTATTCTCTAAATATACTAATTTTGAAAATTAAATGACATTATAGGTACATTAAATATTTACTAAAGCATTATTAATATAAAATGTTGAAATTTTAATTTTTAGTAGTTACAATTCGGTTACTAAAATAAAATGGAGAACATTTATGGAAGAAGTAAATTTAGTCACAGAAGCCTTAAAATTTATGGCTCTTGGTATGGGAATAGTCTTTCTATTTCTAACAGTAATGATTTTTGCACTTAAGGCTCAAGCAGCACTAATAGCAAAGTACTTACCAGAACAACCAAAAGAGGAATTATCTCAGTGGAAACCTCAGACTACAAATAACCCTGACGAAAAAGATACAATCGCAGCAATCACTGCAGCAATAATACACTATAACAATCAAAAAGGCTAATAATAATGTCAAAAAAATATATAGATATAATGGACACAACTTTTAGAGATGGATTTCAATCTGTTTTTGGAGGAAGAGTTCTTATGGATGATTTCTTTCCAGCTGTAGAAGCTGCTTCTGTTGCTGGTATTAAACATTTTGAATTTGGTGGTGGAGCTAGATTTCAATCACTATTTTTCTATCTACAAGAAAATGCATTTGATATGATGGATAAATTTAGAAGTATAGTTGGACCAGATGCTAATTTACAAACATTAGCAAGAGGTATCAATACTGTTATGCTAGATACGGGAAGTAGAGAACTTATTGACCTCCACGCAAAACTATTCGCAAAACATGGAACAACAACGATCAGAAACTTTGATGCTTTAAATGATGTACATAATTTAGAATATTCAGCACAATGTATCAAGAATCATGGTTTAAAACATGAGGCTGTTGTGACAATGATGGATCTACCACCAGGTTGTGAAGGTGCACATGATGTAGCATTTTATGAAAACACATTAAGAAAAATTCTTGATAGTGGTTTACCATATGATTCAATTTGTTTTAAAGATGCGAGTGGTACTGCAAATCCTAGAAAAGTTTATGACACAATCAAAATGGCTAGAAAACTTCTAGGTGAAGATACTCACATCAGACTTCATACGCATGAGACAGCTGGGGTAAGTGTTGCAGCATATTTAGCAGCACTTGAAGCTGGTGCAGATGGTATAGATTTAGCGAACTCTCCAGTAAGTGGTGGAACTAGTCAACCAGATATATTAACAATGCTTCATGCAACAAAAGGGAGTAACTTTGATTTAGGTGGACTAAGTATTGACAAAATTTTAAAATACCAAGAAGTATTAAAAGATTGTCTAAAAGATTACTTTATCCCACCAGAAGCTACTCAAGTTTCTCCATTAATTCCATTTTCTCCTATGCCAGGTGGTGCTTTGACAGCAAATACACAAATGATGAGAGATAATGGTACTTTAGATAGATTTCCAGAAGTTATTAAAGCTATGAGAGAAGTTGTTGAAAAAGGTGGATATGGTACATCTGTTACTCCTGTATCTCAATTTTATTGGCAACAAGCATATGCAAATGTAAACTTTGGACCGTGGAAGCAAATAGCTCCAGGTTATGGAAAAATGGTATTAGGATACTTTGGTAAAACACCAGTTGAACCAGATCCAGCTATAGTAAAACTAGCAAGTGAAAAACTAAAACTTGAACCAACAAAAGAAAATCCACTTGATTTTGCTGATAATGATGTTAAAAAATCTATTGCAGCTTGGAAAGAAAGATTAGAAATTGAAGGTTTAGAAACAACTGAAGAAAATATATTTATAGCAGCAGCTTGTGATGAAAAAGGTATTGCATTTTTAAAAGGTGAATCTCCTTTAAATGTAAGAAAAATAAGTGATTGTGAAAATTTAACTTGTGAAACAAAAAATGATGATAAGGAAGATAAAAAAATGGCAGATGGAAACTATACAGTAGTTGTTGATGGTAAAAAATTCAGTGTTCAAGTTGTAGAAGGTAATGCAGATATTCAAGTAGTAGCTCCAGCTTCAACTCCTGAAACTCCTGCAGCTGCTCCAACTACAAGTGGTGCAGGAACTCAAGTGGGTGCAACAGTAAGTGGAAATGTTTGGAAACTTTTAGTTAATGTTGGTGATAAAGTTGAAAAAGGTCAAGTTGTATCTATCTTAGAAGCTATGAAAATGGAAATTGATATTGAAGCACCTTGTGCTGGAACAATTACAGATGTAGCAGTAAAACCGAATGATGCAGTTAATGAGGGTCAAACTATAGTAGTTATAGGCTAGTGTGGATAAAGTCTTGGAGAGAAATATGAATAAAAAACTTATCTCTATTTTGTTTTTAATGATTTTTACACTATTTAGTAGTAATCTTTATGCAAATAGTGCTACTGAAACAATTGAAACAGAAAAGAAAGAGTATCAATCAAAAACTTTAGGTGAACTAGTAAGCTCATTTTATGAAACAACAGGTATAAACGCTATATTAAATCCTAGTGATGATGTTATGACATCAGAACCAAATCCTGCTGATGCAAGAATTATGACTACTTTTGAACAAACATGGGGTAGACTAATCATGTTTGTTATTGTATTTTTATTATTTTACTTAGCAATTGCAAAAGGATTTGAGCCATTGCTTCTATTACCAATTGCATTTGGTGGTTTATTGGCAAATATTCCTCTAGCAAATATGGGAGGAGAGCATGGTATGCTTGGTATTATCTATAATATGGGTATTGCTAATGAATTCTTTCCACTTCTTATTTTTATGGGTGTAGGTGCTATGACAGACTTTGGTCCACTTCTAGCAAACCCTAAAACTGCAATTCTTGGTGGTGCTGCACAATTTGGAATCTTTGGTTCATTAGTTGGGGCAGTGATGTTAGGATTTAGTTTACAAGAAGCAAGTGCTATTTCTATTATTGGTGGTGCTGATGGTCCAACATCTATTTTTATTGCAAATAGACTTGCTCCTGAAATGTTAGGTGCTATTGCTGTTGCTGCGTATTCATATATGGCACTTGTACCAGTTATACAACCACCTATTATGAAAGCCTTAACAACAGAAGAGGAGAGAAAAATCAAAATGCCACCATTAAGAAAAGTACATCCTTTAGAGAAACTTTTCTTACCTATTTTAATACTTATGATGGCTATTTTAATTTTACCAGAGTCTACGCCACTTATTGGTGCATTTGCATTAGGTAACTTTGCAAAACAATCTGGTGTTGTAGATAGATTAAGTGATACTATGCAAAATTCACTTATCAATATTGTAACAATATTTTTAGGTCTTGGTGTTGGTAGTAAGTTAGCTGCTGATAAATTCTTAGTATTAGATACTATGGGTATTATGATAATTGGATTAATAGCATTTAGTGCAGGAACTGCTGCGGGTGTTCTTATGGCGAAGCTTATGAATAAACTTAGTTCAAAAGACTCACAAATCAATCCTCTAATAGGGGCAGCAGGAGTTAGTGCTGTTCCAATGTCAGCAAGAGTTGTAAGTAAAGTGGGACAAGAGTATGATAAATCAAATATTTTATTGATGCATGCTATGGGTCCAAATGTTTCAGGGGTAATTGGTTCAGCCGTTGCTGCTGGTGTACTTTTATCAATATTTAAATAAAATTAGGAAAACAGAAATATGTCAGATATTAAAAACTCACTTGGTTTAGAAAATGTAGGTCAAGTCTATCATAACTTAGATGTAGATACATTAATAGACCATGCGGTTGAGAATGAAGGGGCCACTATAGCCTCTAGTGGTGCCTTAATAATAGATACGGGAATATTTACAGGAAGAAGCCCCAAAGATAAATACTTTGCTTATGCTGATCCCTCTTCAAACTATATATCTTGGGGAGATGTAAATAGATATGTTGATCAAGAAACATATGCTTCACTAAAAGAGACTTCAACACAACAACTAAGTGGTAAAGATTTATATGTTACAGATGTATTTTGTGGTTCAAGTGCAAATAGTAGAAAATCGATACGATTTATTACAGAGATTGCTTGGCAAGCACACTTTATTAAAAACATGTTTATTCTTCCATCAAAATCTGAACTAGAAAACTTCACGCCTGATTTCACAATATACAATGCATGTAAAACTACTAATCCAAAATGGAAAGAGCAAGGGTTACACTCAGAAGTTTATGTTGCTTTTAATGTTGAAGAGAATGAAGCAGTAATCGGTGGAACTTGGTATGCTGGTGAAATGAAAAAAGGTGTTTTTTCTATGATGAACTACTGGCTTCCACTAAATGGTCAGATGGCAATGCATTGTTCTGCAAATGTTGGGGAAGATGGAGGAACTGCCCTCTTCTTTGGACTTTCAGGAACTGGGAAAACGACACTTTCAACAGACCCAAAAAGAGCTTTAATTGGTGATGATGAACATGGTTGGGATGATGATGGAGTATTTAACTTTGAAGGTGGTTGCTATGCAAAAGTTATCAATCTTGATGCTTCAAGTGAACCAGAAATATTCGCTGCTATTAAAAAAGGTGCCATACTAGAAAATGTTGTTTGTGATGAAAATGGAAATGTAGATTTTAATGATGGAAGTAAAACAGAAAATACAAGAGTATCATATCCTATTAATCATATAGAAAACATCCAACCAAACTCAATTGCAGGTCACCCTACAAATATTATCTTTTTAAGTGCTGATGCTTTTGGTGTTTTACCACCTGTATCAAAACTAACAAACGAACAAGCTATGTACTACTTTTTAAGTGGATATACTGCAAAAGTTGCTGGAACTGAAAGAGGAGTTGATAAACCAACTGCTACTTTTAGTGCTTGTTTTGGTGAAGCTTTTTTACCTTTACATCCAACTGTATATGCCAAACTACTTGGTGAAAAAATAGACAAACATAATGTAAATGTATATCTAGTAAACACAGGATGGACTGGCGGGGCATACGGTGTTGGTAAAAGAATGAGTATCAAAAATACAAGAGCTTGTATTAATGGTATTTTAGATGGTAAAATTGAAAATAGTGAATTTGATACATTACCTATATTTAACCTTTCAATTCCAAAAACTCTTGATGGTGTGGATACAGAGGTATTAAACCCAAGAAACACTTGGCAAGACAAATCTCAATATGATGAAACAGCAAAAGAATTAGCTGCTATGTATATTGAAAACTTTAAAAAATACTTGACAGAAGATACTAGTTTTGATTTCACATCTGCTGGACCAAAACTATAATATAAAATAATTTATAGAAAAATCTAAAAGAGAGCTTTTCTAGCTCTCTTTTTTTTTCATAAAATAGATACTAAAATGGATAAAAATGACAAAAAAACAATTTTTAGACGATATTCAAAATAACTGTAGTGAGATACTTTATTTAAGTATGTCTCATATGTATAATAAACTTTATAAGGAAGATGACACTCTTTTAAACACTGATGAAAATAGAGAATTCTTATCCAACTACAAAAATTTTCATTTGTATCTTAATGATTTTGCAGGGACAATTTATAGTAGATATGCTTCAAGTATAGATAATCTTTATATTGAGATGTGTAACTATCTAGAGATTGATATAGATAACAAATATACCTTAGAACACACTATAATGAAACTAGAAAAACAAACTCCTGAGTTAATACTAGGACTTACTGATGAAGATATACAAATGCAAACTATTGAGCATTTTGATGAAAAGCTTATAGCTATAGATGGTTCAACTCATTATAATGCAAACAAAGAGGAGTTTCAACCAAGAGTTGAAAAACTTCAAAACAATATTAATCTAATAAAAAATGCATTACAAATTTCATAAGGTATATATAGAGTTAACAAATATTTGTGGGTTAGAGTGCAGTTTTTGCCCAACAAAATCTACAAAACCTACAACTATAGATTTAAACTCTTTTGAAAATATTTTAATTCAGGTACAACCTTATACGCATACTATTGCTTTTCATGTTTTTGGGGATCCATTAACTCTTAATAATCTTGAAAACTACCTAGATATTGCCTTTAAATATAAGATGAAAGTTGAA
Source organism: Arcobacteraceae bacterium (assembly GCA_021107755.1). GTDB lineage: Bacteria > Campylobacterota > Campylobacteria > Campylobacterales > Arcobacteraceae > JAIOSF01. The sequence continues at coordinate 78,839 of JAIOSF010000027.1, read as the reverse complement.
ATAACTACAACTGGGTATTATCTTAAAAATTTTGATTTGAATATTTTTTTACATAAAGCTATTAAACAGATAAATTTTTCACTCAATAGCTACAACAAAAATGAGATGAATATATCTCTAGAAGAGTACCTCAAACCTATGTTTGAGTTATCTAATTTAAAGCTAAAAAATAAAGTACATAATTTTATCAATTTTAGACTATGGAACTTGGATAATAACAATAGTGAGGTAAATTTTAATACTCAAGTTTTAAACTTACTATCTAAAAAATTTCATATTGATTTAACAAACATAAAATATGATAAGCCAGTGAGGTTAGAAAATCAGATTCTTATAGATTTTGATACCTATTTCAAATGGCCAAATCTAAGTGATACAACAACTACAAATGGTTTTTGTCATGGATTGACATCACAAATTGCTATTTTAAGCTCAGGTGTTGTTGTTCCCTGCTGTTTGGATAGCTTTGGAATAATAGACCTTGGTAATATCCACAATAGTTCACTTGAAGATATCTTACACTCATACAAAGCAACTCAAATAGTCAATGGATTTAAAAATAATATTGCCATTGAGGAGTTATGTCAAAAATGTACCTTTAAAGATAGATTTAACTAAAAGAAACAATTTGGTATAATTTGCTTATGAATAAAACAAATAAAAGATTAGCGGTCGCTTTTACGGGGCCTTCGAACAGTGGGAAAACTACTTTAATAGTTAAAATAGCAACTATGCTTCAAGAAGAGGGTTTAAAAGTTGCTATAATTAAACATGATCCTTGTGATAAAGCTATATTTGACAAAGAGGGAAAAGATAGTTATAAATTTTCACAAACAGGAAGTGAAGTAGCAGTTGTATCTCCAACTAGAACAACAGTATTTAAAAAAGAAACATCTACTATTGAAGATATGGTTTCTATGTTTGGTGATTTTGATATTTTACTAGTGGAGGGGCTAAAAACTATTCCACTGCCTAGAGTATGTGTACAAAGAGATACTATAAATGATATCTATTTTGAAAAAAGTGATTGCATCGCTACAGATAATTCTATTGATAAAGAAAAATTACCACAAAACATGGTGATATTAGATTTAAATAATACTCAAGATATCATTGAGTGGATAAAACAAAATGGGCAAAAAATATAAGGGAAAATACTATGAATGATATTATAGAAGCGATAAAAAAATCAACAATTCAGATACAACAAACTATTAAAAAAGGTGATACTAGCAAAAGTGAACAACAAAACTCAACGGGAGATACTCAACTCAAACTTGATATAAAAAGTGATATCATTATAGAAAATAATTTCAAACAACTATCTTGTGTAAAACAAATTGTAAGTGAAGAGCAAGATAATATTGTAAATATTAATGAAAAGGGAGAATATCTTATAGCATATGATCCACTTGATGGAAGTAGTTTAGTTGATGTAAACTTATCTGTTGGTTCTATTTATGGTATCTATAAAAACGACTTTACTGGTGATAATATAGTTGCCTCTATTTATGTGGTCTTTGGTCCAAGAGTTGAGATGATTATTTGTGATGGAGAGAGTGTAAAACTTTATCGAGTAAATAATGAAGAGTTTCACTATATAAAAGATATCACTATGAGTCAAAAGGGAAATATCAACTCGCCAGGCTCTACACAACAATGTTGGTACCCACACCATAAAGAGATGATAAATAATATGTTTAAAGAGGGATATGAACTCACCTATAGTGGTGGAATGGTACCTGATTTACACCATATCCTTGTACGAGGTGGTGGATTATTCTCTTACCCAGGTGCTAGCGATAAACCTGAGGGAAAATTAAGACAATTATTTGAGGTATTCCCTTTTGCTCATATTTTTGAAACAGCAGGTGGATATGCAATAGATGGTCAAAATAGAGTTTTAGATATTAAAACAACCCACATACACGATACTAGTCCCTGTTTTTTTGGAAGTAATTATGAAATAGAGATGGTTAAAAACTATTACTGCTAAATGGAAGAGATAACAAAAGATAAATGGCAATTAGCCTTAGATGAACAACTTGTTATTTTAAAGCAATGCCAAACATCTCATAGTATTAATTCTTGCATGAAGTGTGAGAAGGTTTTAGAATGTGAAACAAGAGATACCTATATCAAAGTTGTTTATGAAAGTATGAATAAAGGAAGTGGTGGTGGATTTGAATTCTAATAATATATTACCTAGCCCATGTTATGTATGTGAAGAGGAACTTTTAGAAAATAATCTAAAACTACTTAAAAAAGTACAAGAAGAAGCAAATATAAAAATTCTTTTAGCATTAAAAGGGTTTGCAATGTTTAGTACTTTTGAACTTTGCAAAAAATATCTTAAAGGATGTTGTGCTAGTGGTTTAAATGAAGCTATTTTGGCAAAAGAAGAGTTTGGACTTGAAGTACATACTTATTCTCCAGCTTTTAAGCCAAATGAATTTGAAAAAATTGTAGAGATATCAAATCATATAGTTTTTAATTCATTTAATCAGTTTGAACTTTATAAAGATAAAACTAACTCTAACAATAGTATAGGGATACGGGTAAACCCAGAAGTCTCAACTGTAGATGTTGATTTATATAATCCTTGTGGGACATACAGTCGTTTAGGAACTACTATTTCAAACTTTCCTACTTCTTTACCTGATATTATAAAGGGATTGCATTTTCATGCCCTTTGTGAACAAAATATAGATGCACTAGAATTAGTACTAGAAAAATTTGAAAAAAATTTTAGTAAATATTTTTCTCAACTTCAATGGCTCAATTTTGGTGGAGGTCATCATATTACAAGAGATGATTATGATGTTGAAAAATTAATAACTGTCTTAAAAAACTTTAAATCCAAATATCCACATCTAACAATCTATATGGAACCAGGTGAAGCTGTAGGGTGGCAAACAGGATATTTAGAAGCGACAGTACTTGATATAGTACATAATGGTATGGATATAGCTATTCTTGATACAAGTGCTGAATGTCATATGCCGGATACTCTTGCTATGCCTTACAAAGCACAAATACGAGATGCTGCTGAACCATTTGAAAAAGCATATACCTATAGACTTGGTGGAAACACTTGTCTTGCTGGAGATATTATAGGAGATTACTCTTTTGATAAAAAACTAGAGGTTGGTGATAAAATTATATTAGAGGATATGATACATTATACTATGGTAAAAACTACTACATTTAATGGTATTAATTTACCATCAATAGCTATTAAAAAACCTGATGGTAGTTTTAAAATTATAAGAAACTATGATTACCAAAGCTATAAAGATAGATTGTCATAAATATATTTTTATAAAACATCTATATATACAGTATACCCTGCTATAAAAGCATCCTCATTATAGTTAGGTGTTAATGTTAAATCTGAACTAATACTTCTTTGATCAGCTATTTTGAGTTTATAGGAAGAGACTATAGTCTTTTTGGCATGTATTACTCGTAACATTAACTTTTGAAAGCTCTCTTGTGGACAACTTTCACATTGTAAAATATTGATATTCTCTCCGATTATACTCTCTTTAGAGTAGTTAAATAACCGTAAAAATTTATCTGATACTTCCATAAAATTACCATTTTTATCAATTTTACAAGTAACAACAAGATTATCTATTATTGCTTTATAGTAGTTATTTTGTTTTTGTAATTGCTCAACTTGATTTGTGAGAGTATTGTTTATGCTATCATCTTTTGAACTTTTCGAAACTAAACTTTTTGCAAGATTTTCTATATTATTAGCTCTTCTATATTTTAGAACATTATCAACTACAGAAATAGTTAAATCTTTTATTTGTATAGGTTTAGCAATATACTTATCAACATTTAAATCAATAGCATTAATTAAATAGTTTGAGTCTGTATGCGCTGTTGTAACAATAGTTGGTATTGAATTTTGTAACTTATTAATCTCTTCTATCATCTCTAACCCATTTAAATGTGGCATATTAATATCAGTTACGATAACATCAATTTCATTTTGATACTCTTTGAATATTTCTAATCCATTTTTTCCATCATATGCACAAAAAACTTTTTTAAATAATTTTGTTAAAATTTTATTTGTTTGTTCTCTAATAAGCTGATCATCTTCTACATATAATAAAGTGATATTTTTTAACTCTTTGGTATCTAATTTCATTCCACATCTCCCATCTCAAAAAGAGATATACTTTCATTATTGACAGGGGGAGTTAATCTAAACAATTCATAACTTTTCACTGTTGCTATTCGTCCTCTTGCAGTTCTTTGTATATATCCGTTGGCTAATAAATAAGGCTCTATTGCCTCTTCAATAGTTCCCTCATCTTCACTTAAAGCTGCTGCCATAGTACTTAAACCCATTGGCTTACCTTTATTTGATAATAACAACTCTAAAAGTTTTAAATCCATCTCATCAAAGCCTTTATCATTTATCCCTAATTCATCAAGAGCATATTTACATCTGTGAAGTTCAATTGTATTTTCATCTTCAACATCAGCAAAATCTCTCACTCTTTTTAGCAATCTCAAGGCAACCCTAGGGGTTCCCCTACTTCTTCTTGCTATCTCAAAACTTGCGTCTTTTTGAGCCTCTTTATTTAACTTTACTGCTGCAATTGAAACTATTTTAGACAATTCAGAATCATTATAAAAGTTCAGTCTAAAATGCATCCCAAATCTATCTCGTAAAGGATTACTTAACATCCCTGCTCTTGTAGTTGCACCTATGAGTGTAAATTTTGGTAAATCAATTTGAACAGTTTGTGCAGCAGGTCCACTTCCTATAATAATATCAAGACGAAAATCTTCCATAGCAGGATATAAAATCTCTTCAATAGCTGGGGTGAGTCTATGTATCTCATCTATAAAAAGGATATCACCCTCTTCTAGGTTTGTAAGAATTGCAGCTAAATCTCCACCCTTTTCTATGGTAGGTGCTGCTGTTACTTTCATATTTGATTCCATTTGATTAGCGATGATATGACTCAGTGTAGTTTTTCCAAGTCCAGGAGGTCCAAAAAGTAAAATATGATCTAAAACTTCTTCTCTTTTTTTACAAGCTTGTATAAAGACTTGTAAATTTTTTTTGATTTTTTCTTGACCTATATAATCATCCCAAACACTAGGACGAAGTGTAACTTCATCACTACTGTCTTCAAATGTCATTTTTTCTAGTTCTACTAATCTTTCCACTTTATAATCCTATTTTTGAGAACTATAGCATAATTTAAAAGCAAGGTTAAAATAATTAACAAATTGCAATCTTATTCCATCCCCTCTTCATATCTAACAACTTTATTTCTACCCGAATGTTTGGCTTGATACAGTGCTACATCACTTTGTTTAATATATTTCCAAAAACTATGATCTTTATTCGGGAATAATGCTGTACCTATACTAATAGTTTTACTAAAAATTTCAGAACCTGCTTGAATTTTTTGTTGAGAAAAAGCTATTCTAATTTTTTCAGCTGTATCGTGAAGTTTTTCTTCATTACAATCATTTAATATAACAATAAACTCTTCTCCTCCAAATCGTATAACTACATCTTTGTCTGTTGTAGTGTCTATAAGTGTATTTGCGATAGTTTTAATTGCAATATCTCCAATATCATGTCCATAATTATCATTAATAAGTTTAAAGAAATCTATGTCAACCATCATCAGTCCACACGGTACATTTTTATATATACCACTATATAAAGAACCATCAATATATCTTTCTAAATATTTTCTATTAAATAATCCAGTTAAAGGATCGGTGCTAGCATTTTTTTCAAGAATTTGCATAAGTTTTTTACTTACAATTTCAGGTTTAGCAGCATCTACATAATCTTGTATAAAAGGTAATTTTTCTCTTAATTTTTCATTTTCCTCTCTTGATTGCGTATTTATAGTTATAACAAAATCCATATCATTAGATATAGAATAAGGGATACATAGATAAGTATTTTCCTCGTTATTTGCACTACATACTTTTTTGAATTGACAAGAGTCTACTAATGTATTTGTTCTATCAGCTCTACATCCTTTAGCTAATGGGTCACATTGGAGTGCTTTATGAACATAAACAACTTCAACTTTTTTATTTGTAGTGTCAGCTTCTAGGAAATTAAAATCATCTAGTTTAAATTTATCCTCAAGTACCGTTGCAATTCTTTTATAAACATCACTAATACTTTCATCATGTTCTATTGTTTTTCTAAACTTATAAATATCTGCTAGTCTTGCAACTGTATTTTGAACATCCATCATAGGGTCTTCCACAGTTTCTGATTTATGTGCAGTTAGGAATATATCAATTTTATCTTCAATAGTTACTAAACTTTTTTGCAATTTACTCATATGCTCATTTATCCAATGTGAAACATTTTTTGCTTCACCACTATTAAATTCATCAATTCTCGCACTATAATCACCTGTATGTGCTCGTTTCATAACATCTTTAATTGAATCAAATATTGAAAGATAAGGTACAATAAGTCGTTTTACAAACCAAATAATAAATAAAATTAAAAATAATGATATAAAAGAGGTTAATGCAATAATTTTTACACTCATTTGTTTAATATCATCCATAGTCATCACCATAGAAATTACACCTAAGACATCACCTTCTTTTGCTTCATGACAAGATAAACAGTTTATCTCTTTTGTTATCTCAGCTTTGTATGGGATAGTGATTCTGTATGTACTATGCCCAAGAAGTTGTTCATCTATTTGTTCAACAGAAACACCTGTTTCTAAAACTTTTTGATCTATCTCGTCATGTATTAACTCTTGACCATCACCATATTGTTTTTTAACTGTATTAGATCTTATTATCCAAATATCATCAATATGCTTTAGGTTTTTCGTTTGTTCTATATAGAAGTCTCTGTTGGCCATAATTCCATTAACCATATGAGCTGTAAGACCATTTTTAACACTATCTGCAACCAGTTGAGCTTTTGTTTTTGCACTATTAAATCCAAAATCTCTTAAATTCATAGTAACATTTATAATCATTGCTAAAAATATTACTGCCATTGCTATTGCAAGTGTTGTTAAAATACTTCTTTTACTATCCATTAAACCATCCTTTTAAATCAAAATTAATTATAGCTTTTTTTTATTAAAATATAATCATTTATAACTAAATCTAATATATTTCATCCTTGGAAGGAAATTTTTCATTTACCACATCTGCTTTATATTTTCTTACAGAGTTTTTAACCAAACTTGCACCATCAAGATATTGTCTTACAAATTTTGGTTTAAACTCTTCAAAAAAACCAAACATATCTGACCAAACTAATACTTGACCATCAGTATCAACTCCTGCGCCTATACCAATAACAGGGATAGAAATAGCTTGACTAATGGCTTTTGCAGCTTCACTTTTAACACCTTCTATTACTATCATAAAAGCACCAGCATGCTCTATTGCTTGAGCATCATTAATAAGTTGCTGGATATTTTCTTCATCTTTACCTTTAACTTTATATCCACCTTCACTTCTAAAGTTTTGTGGCATTAGCCCTATGTGTCCAACAACTGCTATTGAGTTATCTGTAAGATGTTTAACTATGTGTGCTTTTTCAATCCCACCTTCTATTTTTACTGCATCTGCACCTGTCTCTTGATACACTCTTTTTGCATTTAAAAAAGCACCATCCATATTAGCATAAGTACCAAATGGCATATCACAGATAATAAAAGTATTTTTTGCTCCATTACATACAGCTTGTGTATGGTATATCATTTGATCCATAGTTGCGCTTAGTGTGTCAGGTTTCCCTCCGAAACTCATATTTAAACTATCTCCAACTAATATAAAATCAACTTCTCCATCAAATAATCTAGCAAAAAGTGCATCATAGGCAGTTATCATTGTAAGTTTTTGCACACCCTTTGATTTTTGTATAGATGTAATAGATTTTTTTTTCATTGTTTCCCTTATTGAGTATCATAATTTTGTTATGTATATTATGGTAAGATTGTACCCAATATAAAATTATCATATGATTAATAAATTTAGGAATAAAATGAAAAAATTAGTTGGATTTATAACCGCCTCTTTGCCTAGCAATAATTTCACAGTCGATTTAGCTCTTAGTATGAAAGAAGCAGGAGTTGATACTTTAGAATTAGGGATTCCATTTTCAGATCCCGTTGCAGATGGACCAGTAATAGAAAAAGCTAGTTTAACAGCACTACAAAATGGATTTAAACTTAAAGATTTATTTGAGGTTACTAGCCAAATAGCACCAAATATGGATACTTTATGGATGGGTTATATGAATCCATTTTTCCATTATGGATTAGAGAAGTTTTTAGCGCTTGGTCAAGAGTATGGAATACAAGGTTCTATAATACCAGACCTACCCCATGAAGAGTCAGAACCTTACAAAGAACTATTTGCAAGATATGAGCAAACAGTTATTGATTTTGTAGCACCTACAGATAGTTTTGAGAGAATTAAAGCAATAACACAAAATAGTCAAAAATTTATCTATATGGTTGCCTATGCTGGTATTACTGGAAGTGGAGCTAGTGAAGATTTAACTGAAGTTGTTGAAAATATTCGCACCTCTACTTCAACTCCGATTTATTTAGGATTTGGTGTTGATGAAAAAACAGCTAAAGAGAAAGCAAAAAATGTAGATGGTGTTATTGTTGGTAGTGCTTTTGTAAAACATCTTATCGATGATAGTTTAAGCAACAATGAAAAGATGAAAAGAATTACACAAATAGCTTCAAATATCAAAGACCAAATAAACTCTTAAGGATTTTCTATCCTTAAGCTATCATAAACTCCCCTTATACTATAATTCCAACTTCTAAAATGACCCTGTCGTCTAGTGGCCAAGGACGACTGGATTTCCTCCAGTAAACATAAGTTCGAATCTTATCGGGGTCGCCAACTATTATCTAAATATACTAAATAATTAAAAAAGAATTCTAAACTCAGCGCCTTTATATACTTTTTTATTATATTCATATTCCACATTTTGAACTTCTATGCTTGCATTTAAGTATTTTGTTACAATTTTATGAACAATATATAAACCAAGACCTGTACCATGTGATTTATGTTTTGTGGTAAAATATGGTTCAAAAACTTTTGATATATTTTCTTTCTCAATACCACCTGCGTTATCTTTTATAGATAATAAATTATTTTTTAATTCTATAAATATATATTTTTGCTTTATATCGTTATTGTGTTCAATAAGAATATCTTTAGAGTTAGCTAGTATTGTTAAAATTATTTGTATATAATTATTTTTTACTCCATAAATAATACAGTCATTTATATCTAATACTAAATTAATACTTTTTTCCGAATAAGAATCTTTTACTATATTGTAACAATCCAGAATTATCTCTTTTAAATTAAATTCCTTGGCTAATTCATCATTATGAAAAAATTCTCTAAACTGGTTTATTGTATCTGATAATTTTTGGGTATTATCATTAATGTAATCGCATGCTTCTAATAAAAATTCATCATTTAAAGTTCCATATTCTTTTTGTAACTTTATACCACTAGCTGCTGTTGAAATAACAGATAATGGTTGTCTCCATTGATGTGCTATATTTTCAATTAGTTCCCCCATTGCATATATTTTCTCTCTATTTTTCAACATAATATCTTTTTGTTCTAGTTCTTTTCTTTGAAATATAACTTCACTTGCTCTATTTAAAACAGCAAATAACTGTAACATATCAATAGGTTTTATAATATATTTATCAACATGCAAATCAATTGCTTTTTTTAAAAAAGATGTTTCATTAAAGGCTGTTGTCACAATAATTGGAATAGTTTCATTAGATTGCCTAACTTTACTTATCATCTCAATTCCATCCATAATTGGCATCTTGATATCAGTAATAATAACATCAATATCACTATATTTATTATAGATATTTAATCCCTCCTGCCCATTATATGCTTTATAAAGTTTTTTAACTTTTAAACTTAACATATCTTCGATCTCTTCACTAACATCAATCTCATCTTCTACATAGAGAACCACTAACTCTTTTAATCGTGAATACTTTTTATTCATTTATTTTTTCCTGATTTAACTTTATACTAAAACAAGCACCATCTAGTTTATTTTCTACTGTGATATTTCCACTCATATTATTTTGTATTATCATTTTTGACATATATAAACCTATTCCCGTACCTTTTCCTTGCTCTTTTGTAGTAAAATATGGATCAAATATATTTGCAATAATTTCATTAGAAACTCCACCTGCATTATCTTGTATTTCTATAAATATATAGTTATTTTTTAGAAAACTTTCTATAGATATTTTTGGATTCTCAATATTATTTTCCACTAAAGCATCTTTAGCATTATTAATAAGATTTAATAATACCTGTTCTAATTCATTTTTATACCCCAAAAAATCAATATCATTATTTGTTTTAGTTATATCAATAAAAATATGATGATTTTTTAGACTAGCATCTACTAAACCCATTGTATCTTGTATGGCATCTTTTATATTAAATTGTTGTTTTGTTTTATCTATTCTAAAAAAATTTCTAAAATCATCTATAGTTGTTGACATTTTAGTAATCAGAACTTTACTTTTATCTACTGCCTTATCCAGTTCTTCTTGAGATAACATATCTTCTTCATAATACATTTTTATTTTTTGTATTGTTAACCCTAAAGCATTGAGAGGTTGTCTCCATTGATGAGCGATATTTCCAATCATTTCACCCATACTTGCCATTTTTGATTGTTGAATTAAGATAGAATCTTTTTGCAAAGACTCCTCTCGTAGCTTTTTTCTTTCACTAACATCTTTAATTAATACATGGATAATATCACCATCATCTAAAATAATTTTTGACATTGTAACTTCTGTATCAAATAGTTCTCCATTTGTTTTTAAAAAAGACCATTCAAAATGTGCTGAACCACTTTTCATACATTGAAGAATATTCTTTTCTAAAAACAAAAATAAGTCTTCGCTGTCATATTGATTACTTGGTGACAAATCAATAAAAGTTTTTTCTTTACATCCTTTTTTAGAAGAAAATTTAAACATATTTACAATCGCACTATTGCAATCATAAAAAAAACCATCTTTAAAAAGCATAATACCATCTGTAGTATTTTCGAACAATGAACTAAATGTACTTTTTTGTTCTGCAATTTGATTGATATATTTTTGTAACTTTTTAGTAATATTTTTTGCAAAAGTATAAAACAATACAATAGCTATCATAAGAAATATCAAGCTTACATAGACAGTATTTTCTAACTTTCTTTTTATCTCTTGTGCAATTATTTTTTCATTTTCCTCAATATATTTTTCTAAATCTTCAAAATAAAACCCAGCACTAATAACCCAATTCCAAGGCTTATATAGATAAAAATAAGAGAGTTTTTTCCCTATTTCGTTACTATTTGACTTTTTATACCAATATTCTACATAAGTTTCATTATTTTTTTTAAGTGCTTCAAAATATTCTTTTCTATAATATTTTCCTTTAATGTCTTGTTGTTTGTCAGATATTTTTTTTCCTATGAGTTCTTTTTTATTTGGCATCACTAACATAGTTGAAAACTCATCTCCACCAGCAAAATTATCAATTCTTGATATAAAAAGATAATTTTGTAAATCTGTTTGAATAGTGTTTAGTTTTTTTATAAAATTATCTTTTATTTTCTTATCATTTTCATCGAGATATCTTCCAGTTCCTATAATCCAATTATACGGTTTAAATTTTTTAAAGTAAACTATCTTTTCAAATTGTTTATTTGGTTCATTTGGTTTTTCAAAAAATAATCTTTGAAATGCACTATCTTTTGTTTTTAAGATATCAACTTTTGATTGAAAAGTTGATATCTCATTTATATCTTTTTTATCTCTTAAACTTACACCAATAAACTCTTTTATATTATGAACTAAAACATTTCCATTTTGTATATCAAGTACAAAAATATAATTATTACTATTTTTAATATTTTGACTATTAATTAAATGTAAAAGTTCTTGTTTTAACTCTTTGGTAGTTTTTCTATTTTTATTATATTTATAATTATTATTTAGTGCATTAATTAGAAGATCGACCTTTTCTTTCATATCAGATTTAGATAAGTTCAAATTTTGTTCTCTATGATAATCAATATCTAAAACTGTTTGATGAACTTTATCATAAACCATTTGTTTATTTTGTTCTATAAAATTTTTTGTCATTTTTTCTATTGATTGTTGTTTTGATTTTTCTAATTCAATGATGTTATAAAATGTTATAAAGACTATTGTTAATAAAATAATTATTATAGGAACAAATATAAGTCTAAAATATAGGTTTTTATCCACTATTTTCTCTTCTTTTATAATTTACAACTTTTACAGTCTGGATGAGATATACAAATTTGTAAGGATTCAGAAGATATTGCTTTTTTTTCAAAAAATGCCATTAAAAACAAATGTGTTCCTTCAAAATAATATGGTTTTAATATAAACTCCGTTTTATCTCTATGCTTTGGTTTCAAACAGATTAATTCTTCTTTTAAGTTATCTTCCTTCATAGATAGTATTAATTTTATAAGTGCATCAATTGAATTAAAAACTTTACATTCATCATTATTTTCAACATAACTAAACGAAAATTCTTCACAACTTTGATAACCTAAAAATGATAAAAATTCCATTTTTATATTTTTTATATTTTTTTCATCAATAATAATAGAATAATAAGGGTGCATGTCTAAAATAGTTTTTATAATTAAATCTCTTGATTCTATATCTCTTTTTTGAAATATCACTTCACTTGCTCTATTTAAAACACTTAAGAGTTGTTCAATATCAATTGGTTTTGCAATATATTTATCTACATGCAAATCTATAGCTTTATTTAAAAAAGATGTTTCATTGAATGCTGATGTAATAATCACAGGTATCTCTTCATTAACTTCTCTAATATACTGTACCATAGTTAATCCATCCATAATAGGCATTTGAATATCTGTAATAATAATATCAACTTCTTCTTTTTTATATATTAATAAAGCTTCTTCTCCATTTGAAGCACTTAATACTTTTTTTACTTTTAATTGTAAAATATCTATAATCTCTTCACTAATATCTTTATCATCTTCAACATACAAAACAATTAACTCTTTTAGTCTATTATATCGCCCCAATTTTATCACCCTTTAAATATGTTATAATGTTAATCAAAGATTTTACATAAAAATAGTGTTAAAAATGTGTTATAAAAGATTATTATATAAGTTTTGTCATAATTGTAAATTATTCAAAAGGAGAAAATTTAAATTAAATGTTAAGTAATATAGAATTAGTAAAATTATTACAAGAGATCAATATTTTATATATTGAAGATGATAAAGAGACAAATGAAGAGATAACAGAAACATTGAAAATGTTTTCACAAAATATTTTTTCTACCTATTGTGTAGAGGAAGCTATACAAGTTTATAAAAAAAATCCTATCCAACTTATCATAACAGATATTGAACTACCAAAAGAAAATGGGATCAGTTTCATTGAAAAAATTCGTGATACAAATATTTTCATACCAATTATTGTTATATCAGCATATAAAACCAATGATTATTTATTTTCATGTGCAAATTTAAATATCCAATCATATATTATAAAACCAATCAATGCAAATAAACTTAAAGAATCATTGTATAAAATTGTAAAGTATTTAAACCTTATCTCAAATATTCTAGTATATATTGATAAAAAGCTATCTTATGATAAAGCAAGCGGTCAACTCATTCACAATGGACTTGCATACAAATTAAGTAAAAAAGAAAAATTACTTATGGATTTATTGGTAGATCATAAAAATAAACTAGTAACTTATGGACAAATAGAACAAACAGTATGGTATGATTTCAATGAAACAATGTCCTCAACAGCATTAAGAACAATCATAAAAAACTTACGAAAAAAAGGGACAAATAATTTTATAGAAAATATTTCTGGATTGGGCTATAAACTGAATACCATAAATAATGAGTCATAAAAATTACTATAAAAAAAAATAAAATGATAGAAAAATACCTTAAAAAATCAACAATCTTACTTATTGAAGATGATGAAGATCTATTGAATAACATTACGACAACATTACAAAGCATTGGTATAACTGTCATAAAAGCTGTCAATGGTATAGATGGACTGACTCAATATGAAAAATCCAAAGAGAAAATAGATATTATCGTTACTGATATTATTATGCCCCATATGGATGGTATTGAGATGATTAGTAAAATTAGAGAAACTGACTTTGATATACCCATAATAGTTGCTAGTGCTTTGGATAATAAAGAAACTTTACAAAAAATTATAAATTTAAATATTGATGGCTTTATTAATAAACCAATCCTTATCCAAAAACTTTTAGATACTTTAGAAAAAGCCCTAAAACCTGTATATTATAAAAGAAAACTTCGAGAAAAAGACCTTTTTATCTTTCAACAATCTAAATTCACCTCTATTGGAGAGATGATAGGAAATATTGCACACCAATGGAGACAACCTCTTAACTCTATAGGTTCTTTGATGATGAGATTAGAAGTAAGCTATGATACTGGAAATATTTCAAAAGAATTAATTTTTAGTACCATACAAAAAACAAATACTATACTTGAACATATGTCTAAAACAATAGATGACTTTAGAAACTTTTTTTCACCCGATAAAGAGAAATCTTTATTTAAACTTGAAGATATTGTACAATCAATTGTTCTTCTTTTTACTATACAATTAAAACAAAATAATATAGAGATAAAAACAATTGGAAATCAAAAGCTCACTCTATTTGGATTTTCCAATGAACTTAAACAAGTTTTTATAAATATAATCAGTAATTCACGAGATGCAATAATACAACACAAAATAGAAAAAGGTGAGATTACTATCAAAATAAAAGAAAGTAAAAATAACATCTGTATATCTATCCAAGACAATGCTAAAGGGATAAACAAAGAACATATTGACAAAATATTTGATCCCTATTTTACTACAAAATTTAAATCTCAGGGAACTGGTTTAGGGCTTTATATCTCAAAACTTATTATAGAAAAAAGTATGAATGGTATTTTACAATTATCCAATACAAAAAAAGGTGCCTGTTTTCTAATAAAACTACCAAAAGATTAAATTAACAAATTGTAATATATTTAGTTAAAATATAAATTCTATGATACTATTTCATTATGAAACTACACATAGATATCGATTGCTTTTTTGTATCCGCACATAGAATAAATAATCCCCAATATCATAACATCCCACTAGCAGTTGGAGGTAGAAGCAATCTCTCTATATTTGAAACAGATAAAAAACAAAGAGTATCAAGTCAAATAAGTGGTGCTTTTACTAGCTCAATTCTCTCCCCTACTTCAAACATGAGTTTTGAAGAGTATTTTTTAGATGAACAGAAACGCCCTAGAGGTATCATAACAACTTCTTCTTATGAAGCAAGAAGTTATGGTGTAAAAACAGCTATGAGTGTATCTGAAGCTTTGAGATGGTGTCCTAATCTTACGGTTCTTCCACCAAACTACCCTTTATATCATAAACTTTCCCATGATTTAAAACTTCTTTTAGAAAAGGAGATTCCGTCAATTGAACAATTCAGTATAGATGAGTTTTTTGGAGATATTTCTGGTTGGATTGAAGATAATGATGTATATGATTTTGGGGTGATGCTAAAAGAAAAAATAGCAAAAGAGTTGCAACTTCCAGTTTCTATAGGTATAGCAAAATCAAAATGGATAGCAAAACTAGCAACAGAATATGCAAAACCGTACAATGTAAAATATGTCAAAACAAAATATGTAGACAGTTTTATAAAAGATATACCAATAGCAAAATTTCCAGGAATAGGAAAAGGGTATCAAACACGACTTAAAAGATACAACATCAACACACTAGGTGAGATTCAGCAAAAAAAAGAACTATTTTACAGTTGGGGACAATCTGGAACACAACTTTACAATAGAGTTTGTGGTATTGATAATGAAAATATAGCATTAGAAAAAGACAGAAAATCCATAGGACTAGGGAGAACCTTTGATCCTCTTCTTTGTAGAGATGAGACAAAAAGAAGAATAACCATACTTTGTAGACATTTAAGTTTTATCGCCTTAAAAAATGGTCATAAACCTCTAACATTTGCACTCAAAACAAGATACCAATATGGAGAAAAATCAAAAGATTTTATCAATACAAACAGAATATTTAGTGAACTTTTTTTAAAACAAGAGATGATAAAACTTTTTAATAAAATTGACAAACACCCCTCACATGCTATTATACAACTCAATCTTACTTTATCAAATTTTGAACAAAACAAACATACTACAATGGATTTATTGAACTATGAAAAAGATACAAAACAAAATGAACTTACTCTCTCATTACAAAAGATAAGAGATAAATATGGTATTGATATTATTAAAAGTGGTGGAGAATTAAAATAATTATTTAGAGTTTATATTAGTTTAGCACTCTAAGTTTACAAGTGCCAGTAGTTTGTTATTATTATAAAAATTAAATATAAGAGGTAAAATTATGGAACAAGTAAAAACAGTATTTTTATTGGCTTTACTTTCTGTTGTATTTGTAAGTGTAGGATTTTATTTTGCAGGAAGTAATGGAGCAATGATAGCTTTAATTATCGTTGGTGGTATGAACTTTTATGCTTATTATTACTCTGATAAACAAGTACTATCTCACTATGATGCTCAAGAGATTCCAACTACTCATAATATATATAAACTAGTAACCAGATTAATAAATAAAGCAAATATACCAATGCCTAAAGTTTATATCATACAAGACAATATTCCCAATGCCTTTGCAACAGGGAGAAACCCACAAAATGCTGCTGTTGCAGTAACAAGTGGATTGTTAGAGATACTTAGTGAAAAAGAAATAGAAGCTGTAATCGCCCATGAATTATCACATGTCAAACACTATGATATACTTATAGGAACTATCGCTGCAACTGTCGCTGGTGCTATTGCTTGGATAGCAAATATTATGCAGTTTAGTGCATTTTTTGGTGGAAATAATCAAAAAGGCGGACATCCAATTGTGATGATATTACTTGCTATATTGCTACCAATTGCAGCTTCAATTGTACAAATGAGTGTCAGTAGAAGTAGAGAGTTTATGGCAGATGAAGGTGCCGCTAGACTGACAGGTGCACCTGAGTTTTTACAATCAGCTTTATCAAAACTAGAACAATATGCACAAAGAGGAACTTTGCACAACGCAACACAAGAGAGTGCTCATATGTTTATAGTAAATCCTTTTAGTGGACATAATATCAGTTTTGGAGATCTGTTTAGAACACATCCAACAACAGCAGATAGGATTGCTAGATTGGAGGAGTTGAAGTTTGAGATAAGATAATAATATCAAACTACTATAAGTCCAAATAAACTAGAAAAAAGATACAATAAAACACTATCTATTTTAGATAAATTTTACATAATAAGAGAAAGTAAATTCGTGAAAAATATAACTGTACTTTATGTAGAAGATGATGAGATAGCTCGTGAGAATGGTATTGAATATTTAGAGAACTATTTTGATACAATTTATGATGCTTCAAATGCTATTGATGCTTTAAGTCTCTATAATACTCACAAACCAGATATTATTATTACTGATATAAATATGCCAAAAATAAATGGTTTGGAGTTTGTAAAAAAAATACGAGAAAAAGATGATACAACACAAGTTATCATCACTACTGCATATAGTGATAAAGAATATTTATTTAAAGCAATCGAACTCAAACTCATCAAGTATTTAGTAAAACCTATTGAAGAAAAAGAGTTTGATGAAGCTTTAAAAACATGTATCGAAAATATTAAAAGTAACAATACAAATATAGTTAATATCTCTAATGACACTCTATTTGACACTTATAATAAAACTTTAATTACGAATAATGAGATTGTAAAGCTTCGTACTAAAGAGTTAGATTTACTCTCACTTCTTATTAAAAATAAAACAAGATATGTAACTTATGAGGAGATAGAAAATTATATTTGGTATGACTCTGTTATGACAAAAGATGCACTCAAAACTATTATTAAAAACCTCAAATCAAAACTTCCAAAAGATACGATTTCAAATCTTTCAGGCACAGGATATAAAATTGAATTATGATATAACCATGGTACTGTTTTATGGTATAACATTTGGTATAGTTTTTATGACTATTATCTATACGCTTATAAGATATATTGCCTCAAAAGAGTTGATTTATATTAGCTATTGTTTTATGCAAATTTTCTCTTTAGGATATATAGTATTGTACAGTAATCTTTTTTATGAAAATCAAATTATACAAGATATTTTTCTACTATTTGCAACATTTAGTGCTATAGTATTTGCACTCTCATTTTATAAAGGAAAATTCCTACCAACTATTAAAAACAGTAAAGAACTTATCATAAATACTATACTTTTAAATATCGTAATACTCACTTCACTTTATCACTATATTCTTTTTGAATATATCCCATATACTGTAATCTATGCTATTTTATTTATATCTGTTGTTTTTAATATAAAAGATGGTCATAAACCAACTTTAGTTTATGTAATAGGTTGGTCAATATTTTGTTTTTTACTTTTTATATTTAACTTTAAACATATCTATACAGAATCTGGTTTACTTGATATAGTTTTAGTTGCCTTTGCTTTAGAAGCTGTATTATTTACAATATCTATATCTTATAAATATACTAACTTACAACAACAAAAAATAGACTATGAAAATATGTTATTACAACAATCAAAACTAGCAAAAACAGGAGAGATGATAGGTAATATTGCACATCAATTTAGACAACCATTAAATAATATCTCTTATATACTTATGAACCTAAGAAAAAAGTTTTCAAACAATAAACTAGAGGAATCATATTTTAATAAAAAAACAAATCAAATAGATAAACAATTACAATTTCTTTCAACGACAATAGACCATTTTAAAGAGTTTTATACACCATCAAAGAAATTTGAAACATTTATGTTAAAAGAAGCTATCAATAATAGTATTAGCATTTTAAGTGCTGAACTAAAAAGAAAAAATATTACACTATCTTGTGAGTTTAAAATTAATGAAAATGTAAAAATTGAGGGGATAAAAAATGAACTATCTCAAGTAATCTTATCTATTCTTACCAATGCTTCTGATGCTCTTAGTAATATTGAATCTCCACATATTGATATAGTTGTACATAGTAATGAAGCAGAAGTAATTATTGATATAAAAAACAATGGAAAACAGATAGAAAAACAAAACATAGATAAAATATTTGAACCATATTTTTCAACTAAAAGTGATGGTACTGGTATTGGGTTATACTTGTCTAAAATTATATTAGAAAAAAGTTTTCGTGGAGATATCAAAGTAAAAAATATTGAGGAAGGGGTTGTATTTACCCTCCTCTTAGAAAAAACTATTTAAAACTATTATCACTAGGATAAATAAATGATAGTTCTCTTGATATAGCTATTGAGTTATCTTCTTTAGCGTATATTGTTACATTTAATTTCAATATGCTATCTTTCTTTGTATCTAACGATAATCTGTTTTTAGAAGATAGTATCAATATAAATTTAGCTTCTTTCCCTGCTTTTATCTCTTTAGTTGCAAATCTTTTTACAAAAAACCTCTCATCATCTAATTTTATATCGTAGGTGTAAGTTTGATTTTTATTATTGTGTATTGTTAAGATAAAGTTATTTGTAACAGTTTGATCTTTTTTTATACTATATAGTGTTGTTGTTTTATTTATATGTGCTAATATTGGTTCTTGTTTATTTGCAAATACAACTGCAAGTATCACTGTTAAAATCAATGCGATAAAATACATATTATTTCTTTTAGTAAATATAGAAGTTGTAATTTTATTTAATACACTATTTGTACTTCCCCAGTTTACTAATGATTTTTTACCAAGTTTCCCCATCACTGTGCTACATGCATCAGAACACTCTAAACAATTTATACACTCTATTTGTAAACCTTTTCTAATATCTATATGTGTAGGACAAACTTTTACACATGCTTCACAAGTTGTACACTCTTCATTTGATGACCATTGTTTTACATTAAATATACTTTTTTCTCCACTATTATATATATCACCACCTCTGTTTGTATCATATATAACTTGTTTTGTATCATCATCATAAAGTATTGTTTGAACTCGTGAATATGGACATACATATACACAAAAATTTTCTTTCATAATGAGTATATCAAATACTAAAAATCCAGCAACACTTAGGATAAATAAAATCATAAAGATATGTTCACTTGGAGTTTGCATATATAAGAAGAAATCTTCTGTTGGTACAAAGTATAATATAAAATTTGTAGATATAACCACTGATATAATAAACCATAAAACTATCGCTATACTTTTTTTTATCAAATTAGATATTTTAGAATAATCAGCAGTTTTTTGTTTATTTTTTATCTCACTTAAATCAAGTAAAGTTCCCTCGATTAAATCTCTGTAGATAACTCTAAATATTGTTTGTGGACATGCCCAACCACACCAAACTCTTCCAAACATTGCAGTAATGGCAAATATACCTATAAATAAAAGCATTAGTAAAAAAGGCATGATAAACAATTCATCTACATTAAATGCAAACCCCATAAAATGAAACTGTAACTTTTCAAAAGATAAAAGTAAAAGATGATTTCCATTTATTGTAATAAATGGCACTACCATAATAAACGTGCTAATTAAGATATAAGTAATATATCTCTTTTTTGTGTAACTCATATAAGCTCCTTAATTGATTTTGGGAAGTTTATATTTTAAAAGTGTCCATTTGGTGGTATTGTTTTATAAATAAAAAAAGCTCTATCAAAATGATAGAGCTTTTTAATAGAGAGTGTATTGAAATTTATATATCTAATTCAATAACTTTCCAAGGAAGCCCTTGAGTCATAAGCTCTTCCATATAAGCAGTTGCATCAAACTCTTCTACATTTACAGCACCTTTTAAATCCCAAGTACCGTTATAAACTAGTTTAGTTCCTATCATTGCAGGAACTCCTGTAGTATAACTTACAGCTTGTGCTCCTGTTTCTTTGTAACACTCTTGGTGGTCACAGATATTATAGATGTAATATTTTTTTCTCACACCATCTTTTAGACCTTCACAAATACATCCAATATTTGTCAACCCATGAGTTCTAGGACCTAATGAAGCAGGATCAGGTAAAAGAGTTTTTAAGAACTCTATTGGAGTTATCATCATCCCTTTATGTTCTACTGATTCAATACCTAACATACCAACATTTTGTAAACAATTCATATGTTGGATATAACTATCACCAAAAGTCATAAAAAATCTAATTCTTTTTAAACCTTTGATATTTTTAGAAAGTGATTCTAACTCTTCATGGTATAAAAGATAAGATGGCTTCACACCAACTTCTGGATAATCCCAATCTACTCTAATTTCAAGAGGTTTTGTTTCTATCCATTTTCCATCTTCCCAATATCTTCCGTTGGCACTCACCTCTCGTAGATTTATCTCTGGGTTAAAGTTTGTAGCGAAAGGATATCCGTGATCCCCTGCATTACAATCCATAATATCAATAAACTCAATAGTATCTAAAAAGTTTTGCTCAATATATTTTACAAATACACCTGTAACACCTGGGTCAAACCCGCTTCCTAAAAGTGCTGTTAAATTTTTTGATTTAAAATCTTCATCTCTAGCCCATTGCTCTTTGTATTCAAATTTTGCTTCATCTGGATGTTCATAGTTTGCTGTATCTATGTAGTGTGTATTTGTTGCACTACACGCATCCATGATAGTTAAATCTTGGTATGGTAATGCCACATTTAATACAACTTTTGGATTGAGTTTTTCTATAAGTTCTATAAGTGTTGGAACACTGTCTGCATCTATTGATGTAGTATCTATAGTTACACCTGTTTTCTCTTTTACACTTTTAGCAATCTCTTCACATTTACTTACTGTTCTACTAGCTAGCGTAATATGTTCAAATGTATCTATATTCATAGCACATTTAGTTGTAGCAACCGTACTTACACCACCTGCTCCAATTATCAAAATACCTTTTTTTTCCATGAGCTTATTCCTCTAATGATTTTTTCGTATTATACTAAGATTTGGATAAAGAAATCTATATTTTTGAGTAACCAAAATTCGGAATATTTTTTATAAAATTCTCTGGAAGTTTTTTTCTTAAGTTTTTGATAAATACCCGTAATGCATTTTGACTCATTTGCTTATCTTCCCAGATATCTTCCTCTATTTCATCATATGAAATGATACGATTTTCATTTATAAGTTTATCTAAAAAAACATTCTCTTTTATACTTAAAATATGAGTTGTACCATTTGTAATCACTTCACATTTATCTTTACTATATTGAAAGTCTTTATTATCTTTACCTTCTAAAAATTTTTGTAAGATATTAGATATTTTTGTTTCATTAAGTGGTTTTACAACATACTCTATAAGGTTCAAAGGGATACTTTGTAGTAAAAAATCTACATCAGTGTGCGCTGATATAATTATGATTTTAATTTCTGTATCTTCTTTTCTTATAGCTTTAACTAGCTCAATACCATCCATATTTGGCATTTTAATATCAGTTATGATTAAATCTATTTTATTATTGTTATATAAGGCTAACCCTTCTACTCCATCTTTGGATACTAAAACATTTTTAAACAATAAACTAAAGTAATCATACAGATTTTCCCTTATCCCTTTTTCATTTTCAACCAATAATAGGGTATAATTATTTAATTTTTTTAAAATATCACTATTCAAAAAGGCTCCTATACTATGAAAATATTTGGTTATAAAAATATCTCAAATCTTATTATGTCAACAATTATTATTATAATATTATCAAATACATTCTTTATATCTCTATTTTACTATTATAATCAAAGAGTATCATTAGAAAATACTTTAACTCAACTCAAACATGAAAATATCACATTACAAAAACATAATTTAAAAAATGATATACAAAGCTTAGTTACTATGATAAACTATAAATATAACAATGATATTAAACTCATACAAAAAGAGGAAAAATCTATCAAAAAATGGATTAAGATGCTCCCTTTTGATATTGAAAAAAACAGTTATATCTTTGTATATAGTCTTATCAATAAAAACGGTGGTGATAAATTTGCAAGAATGGAGATAAATCCCAATAGAACAGATTTAGTTGGAAACTTTTTATCTGCAAACTATAAAGATCCTAACGGTTTTGCATTTAGAAAAAAGTTTTTAGACGATATTAACAAAAGTGGAGAATCATTTGTCCAATATAGTTATAAAAAAAGCGATACAAAAATTATAAATAAAATATCATATTTTTATTACTATGAACCACTTAATTGGATTATAGCAAAAGGTATTTATCTTGATGATATTCAAAAAGATGTTAATAAAGAAAAAAAACTCTTAACATCACAAATAGAAAAGCAGATTAAACAAAATTTATTTTTCTTTTTATTCTTTAGTATCATTGCTATTATCTTTGCTTATATTATTGGGAAAAAAGTACAATCTATCATAACACAAAAAGATAAAAGTGTAAAATCAAAAACAAAAGCACTTGCAAATCTTAACCGTACACTTGATATTAAAATAAAAAAAGCAGTTGAAAAAAACAAAGAACAAGAACAAATTTTAATGCAAAAATCAAAATTTATTGCAATGGGAGAGATGATAAGTTTAATTGCCCATCAATGGAGACAACCTATAAGTGAACTCAATGCAATCATACTTAATATAAAACTTCACTATGATTTAGAGAAACTCACTAAAACAATGTTAGATAAGAAAACTCAAGAGATAGAAAATCTTCTTGATTATATGTCAAATACTATAGATGATTTTAGAACATTTTTTAAACCAGATAAAACTAAAGAGAAGTTTTATTTAATTGAGTCTTGTAAAAGGGTGACAGATATCACATCTTCAATGTTAAGCGAACATCAAATAATGCTCATAAAAAATATGGATGAAACTATATCTATAAATAATTATCAAAATGAATTTGAGCAAGTGGTACTTAATATAGTAACCAATGCAAAAGATGCTCTTCTATGCGATAATATTCCAAATCCACAAATAAAAATAAATCTTTATAAAACTGATAAAATATATCTAAAAATTTGTGACAATGCACATGGAATATCACCTAAAATTATAGATAAAATATTTGAACCATATTTCACAACAAAAGAGGAATCTGATGGTACAGGCATAGGTTTATATATGTCAAAGTTAATTATTGAACAAAACATGGGTGGTGAACTTAGTGTTCAAAGTAGTAAAAGTGGAACCTGTTTTATAATAAGTTTTGAGGTATAGAGGAATTATCCCCCATACATCAAGTTCGGAAGCCATAGACTTATTTGTGGTATATATGTTACAAGTAACAATCCAAATAAAATAGTCATAGACCAAGGCAGTGAGTAAACAACTACATCTTTGAGACTAGTACCCGTTATACCACTGGTTACAAAGAGGTTCAGTCCCACAGGTGGGGATATCATCCCTAACTCCATATTTACAACGATAATAATTCCAAAATGGATTGGATCAATACCTAATGCAACTGCAACTGGAAATAGCAACGGTACCATAATCATAATAATGGCGCTTGGTTCCATAAAATTCCCAGCAACTATTAGTAAAATATTTACCAATATTAAGAACATAAGTGCATCTACATTCCATTCCATTAAATTGTTTGTTATCATTTGAGGTACATTTTCTAAGGTTAAAAAATGTGCAAATAACATTGCATTTGCGATAATAAACATAATCATAGCAGATGTTTTTGCTGACTCTAAAAAAATAGTAAAAACATTTGACCATTTAATATCTTTATAGATAAACATTGATACAAAAAATGCCCAAACTGCTGCAACAGCTGCTGCCTCTGTTGGTGTAAAAATACCACCATAAATACCACCAATAACTATAACTATAGTCATTAATGCCCAAGAAGCATTTCCCATTTTTTTAACTCTTGTCTTAAATGTTTCCGGTTCAGTTCTATCAAAGCCTAATCTTTTTGCACCAATATAAGTAACTATCATCATCATTATACCTATCATGATTCCAGGTACAACACCCGCCATAAAAAGTTTGCCGATACTCACCTCTGCTGTTACACCATACACAATCATCACAATAGATGGTGGGATTAAAATACCTAAACTTCCTGCTGTTGCTATAGTACCTATCGCATATTTTTTAGGATATCCAGCTTCTTGGATAGCCCCAAACATAATAGATCCAATAGCAACAACAGTAGCAGGAGAACTTCCTGAAACTGCCGCAAAAATAATACTTGCAAAAATAGCAGCTATTGGTAGTCCACCAGGAAGATGCCCAACTATTGATTTTGCAAACTCAATAATTCTTTGAGCACTACTCCCTTTACTTAATAGTTGACCAGCAAGGATAAACATAGGAATTGCCATAAGTGAATAATGTTCGATTTTTTCAAACATCATGGCACTTACTTCAATAGGGTTTATATCTGTAAAAAATACCAGTGTAGCAAATGTTGAAGCTCCTAAGGCAATAGCAATAGGTGAACCTATAACTAATAAAAAGAAAAATATTCCAAATAATACTGCTATACTCATAACATACCACCTGTTTTTCTCTCTACTTCTTTAAGAAGTTTCTCATTCTCACCTTCACTCATCTGTTCTAGTATCATTTCTGCTTCACTTTGTTTTAAAACATCTTTTGCAGGTGTTTTAATAATTTCAACTATCTTCTCCCCTACTCTATAGGCTGCAAAGAAAAATGATACCGGAATTACTAAATACACTATCCACATAGCTATCTCTAAATCTACGGACATCTCTTCAAGTTCATGTACAAACATTACATATTTATATCCGTAATAAGCTACTGCAAACAAAAATATAAAAGTGATTGTATGGGAAATTAACATTAACATTTTAGCCGTATCAGGAGATACCTTTTCTAATACTATATTAATAGAAATATGAGCATCTTGTTTAAAACAATACGCTGCACCAAAAAATACACTCCACAAAAAGAGATACACAGTAAGCTCACTAGCCCAAGTTAAAGAGCTATCAAAACCATACCTAGCTACTACATTTCCAAAAGCCAATGCTACACCACCACTAATTCCTAGTGCAGCGATGTAACGATTTATAAAACTTATAATTTTATCTATAATACTAAACATCATACTATTATTTTGTGTTTATTGCACCATTGATTAAATCTTTTCCAATTTTTTTATTATCATAAAATTTAGAGTAGATTGGACTCACAGCTTCTTTCCAAGCTTTTGTTTGTTCTGCATTCATAGTATGTACTTGAACTTTTCCTGTTTTTTCTCCATATTCTTTTATAAGTTGTAATTGCTCTTCATCTAACTTTTGTGCTAATTCTCTCTCTTTGGCTGTAGCTTCTTTCATAGCTTGTTTTACATTTGCTTGTAAATCTTTAGGAAGTGATTTCCAGAATTTTTTAGACATAACTACTAGATATCCTAAATAACCATGATTTGATAAAGTAATATGTTTTTGTACTTCATGAAATTTTTTAGTATAGATATTTGATATTGGATTTTCTGCTGCATCAATAACTCCTTGTTGCAACCCTGAATAAACTTCACTAAATGGCATCATTTGAGGATTTGCATCAACAGCTAAAAACTGCTCTTCAAGAACTTTTGAACTCATAATTCTAAATTTTTGTCCAGCTGCATCACTTGGCATCAAAATTGGTGTATCTTTTGATGTTGAAAATTGTTTAAAAGCATTATCCCAAAAATCTAGTGCAATAAAACCTTTTGCATCTACCATATCTTTTAGTTTTTGACCAACTGCACCATCTTGAACTCTATGTAAATGATCCATATCTTTAAATAAAAATGGTAAGTCAAACAATGCTAACTGTGGTACTAGTTTTCCAAACTTTGAGAAACTTGGCGCTGCCATTTGAACAGAATTCATTCTAAGTGCTTTTAATGCTGCACTATCTTTATAGAGCTGAGAAGATGGATACACCTGTACATCAATTCTTCCACCACTTAACTCTTCTAACCTTTTTTCAAAGAAGTCTGCTGCTTGCCCTTTTGGTGTATTAACACTAACTACATGACTAAACTTTAAAGTATACTCCGCTGAAAATCCCACTGTAGCTAACAATGCAGATACAACCATCCCTTTAACTAATCTCATTTTATCTCCTTAAATATTTCGATACTTTAATTGTAAAAAAAAGATATGTCAAAAATATGTATAATATTAAATAGGCTATAAAATTTATCCACTAAATCCATTTTTGTAACTTTAAGTAACAGTGTGGCTCAGTCTATTGTTCAGTTTTATTTAAGATTAATAAAAAAATTACGCACGACTTGAAGATAAATAGCCAGACAGTTAAGGAATATCTAGTACTAAGACAAATAAAAAGCACCAAACTTCTAAAGCTATTTTATAAATCAAGACTGCGTCGTGTCTTTAATCTTAAATAAAACTGAACAATAGATTAAGCTAGTAAGAATGGAGTTTAAAATTGTATTAAAATAACTTAGATACAATTTCTCTACCATGAATAAAATTTTTAAAGTATTACTTCTTATTACTATAATCTCAACTATTTTATTTTTCTATTTATTGTATCAAGATCAACAATTCAAAAACAATCCATTATCTCAAGAGATTCTTTCTAAATTAGAAAATAAAAACAATGTAATAAGACAAATTATAAAACAAAAATATAATATAAACTATAATATCCCAATTATCATATCTGATAAACTACCAAATAATCTTTATGGATTAGCGAGTTATCAACAAGGTATTATAAAAATTCAACTTAATAAAAAAAGATTTCAAGAAAATGAAAACTACATGATAGAATATGTTTTACCTCACGAATATGCTCATACACTTATGTTTTATTTTGGTAAATTTGACAAAGAAAATGGTGGTCATACAAAACTATGGCAACAAATTTGTTTTGATATTGGTGGGATGAAATGTGATAGATTTGTAAATCACAATGATATTTTAATAGAAAAAATTGGAGATATATACTAATATTAATTTTTATTTTGTAACTTTTATGTTATCATTTAGAGATATAATATAATTACAATCAAAGGGGATTCTTGACAAAAATAATCGATAATATATTTGATAATGTTAAGTATTGGCAAGAGAAAAAACTCTTATTACAAGCTATCCCTTATGACTACTATTCAAACAAACATATTATGATACGACTCTTAGGGGTTACATCTCATAGTATCTCATCTAAAAATGAAGCAAAAAAAGATATGTGGAATCACCATATAAATAATGGTATGGGTGATGATATCTTAAATAATATCAATAAAGAGCTTTTAAGTGATTTTGAATTTGCGAGGGATGCCATAGCAAAATATAATAGAACCTATATCTATCTAGATAAAAATTTACAAGCTAGTAGAGACTTAGCACTGCTTGCAGCCTCAAAAGAGGAAAACTTAGATGACCCATCAAAGTTTAGACCAGCAATATTACAACATATGCCAGAGATTTACCAACTTGATCATGAAATAGCTCTTATGGCAACTACACGAAATATAGAAAATTTACGCTATGCTCAAAACTTAAGACGAAATAAATATTTTATCATTGATATTATGAACTACACTTTTGATCATGATATGAAACAAAAAATATTACAATACATTGATAGAGACCTTTTAAGTGATAAAAGATTTGTAAGTAAACTTGGATGTTTTGATAACTTATGTGAAAAGTTTCATGGTGATTTAGAGTATATTACAAATGCTGTGCAATTTGATATAACTATACTTCAAAAAACCGACCTATTTGATGAAACTATTATAAAAGCTGCTTTTAAAAATAAAAAATACCATACAGAAAAAGAGTTTTTACTAAGAGATATATTTAACTATATAGAAAGATTTAATAATGATTTTGAAGAGTTTGAAAATAAAATAAAAGATAAAAAAATTATCAACAAATTATTTTGGGATTTTGGTGAAACTATTTCTGAAGAATTTATACACTAAAATTTATCTTTATATCGCTCTCTTATTTCTAAAAACAATTCTAAATTATCAAAAAACAACTCTACTAGTTTTGGATCAAAATGTTTCCCTTTTTCATCTTTAAAATATTGAAAAATTTCATCATCACTCCATGCTTTTTTATAACATCTATCACTCCCTAAAGCATCAAACACATCTGCCATAGCTGTTATTCTTCCATAAATACTTATCTCTTGGGCTTTAAGAGCATTTGGGTAGCCTTTTCCATCCCATCTTTCGTGGTGTTCTAAGGCTACAATTGCTGCTGTTTTAAGAAGTGGTCTATCTGATGTTTTTAACATCTCATACCCTTTTTCAACATGAGTTTTCATAATAAACATCTCATCATCATCTAAACTCCCAGCCTTATTAAGTATAGAATCTGGAATTGCCACTTTTCCTATATCATGCATTGGACTTGCCTGTTTTAAAATTTCACAATCATTTTCATCAAGTTCTGATAATCTTGCAAATAGATATGAATACTCTGCAACTCTTCGTACATGATTTCCAGTTTCTTTACTTCGACTCTCTCCAATAGATCCCATAGTAAAAATTATCTCTTTTTGAATAGCCTCAATATCTTTATTCGCTGTAATATTTTCCCTTACTGCATTGTAGCCTACTAATACACCTTTTTTATCATATTCTGGTTCTATCTCTGCTTCAACCCAATAGTAACCACCATCTTTTTTAAGGTTTTTAACCTCTATATTTACTTTATTTCCTTTTTTTAACTCTTCCCATAAATATCTAAATGTCTCTTTTGGCATATCTGGATGTCTAATAATATTATGATTTTGCCCTATAAGTTCTTCTTTTGTATATCCACTTATTTTACAAAAAGCTTCACTTACATGAGTAATAAAACCTTTTGGATCTGTTTTTGAAAAAATAACATTTTTGTCATATATTTGAAGTAGTGACTTTAAGTACTCTTTTTGTTTACTAATTTTTCTAGTTTTTTGTTGTACTTCTTGATTTAAAGCTTTTACAAACTTTCTATTTATATAAAGCAATAATAATAATGTAGTAACAATTCCAAATATACTTAATAGCTGAAAATATGTAGTTTTAAACTGATGAACTTTAGACATATCTATATCTTCTACTTTACTAAAAAATATAAAATATCCCATAGGTTTATTGTTTATATTTCTAATTTGATCAGTAACTATAAAGTATTTGTTAAATATAAAGTATTCCTTATTGTAAATAAACTTTTCTATACCTTTATCTTTAATATCATTCATTAATTGTTGTGATGCATTTTCATTAACTACATAATAATCATCAATAAATAATCCAGTTAAAGGATTAATAAATCTTTCCTTATAACTTTTGTCCACTAACATAATACTTTCAATTCCCATCAGTTTCAACTCTTGTGCTATTGAATTAAAATGAGATATCGCTTCTATCATACCAACAAACTTTTTATTATGATACAAAGGGAGAATTGTTTTGAATGTCATATCAAATCTACCAGTACTAACCTGATTCATAGCTCTTGGTTCTTTAATCATTGAGGCTACATCATCTCGTATTGATGAGACACTATCCCCAACCTTTTTTGTCCAACTTCTATAAAAACTATATCCATCTTTATCTATAATCTGAATCCATAAGTTTTTATATTTATCATACTGTTCAATCCCTTTAATTGTATCAGTATAATCAATAGTAGACTTGTCATTTTTCAACAAAGCTTCAATGACATTTTTATCTTGGCTTAATATATAAGTAATTGCTGATGTTTTCCCTTGCTTTTGTGAAACAAGTTCTCTAAAAATATTTTTTATTTTTGTGGTGTGAGTTTTATAAATTTCAATATTTTTTTCTTCTATTTTTTTTTGATAATAATTGTAATTAATAAATATAAAAATGGATACAAGAGATAAAATAGTTAATAATAATTTTTTCATTAGCTGATTGTATCGTGTTTTTTCTTTATGTTAACAAAATAATGTTACCATACTCTTATATAAACAAGGTAAGTAAACTATGAAAAGAATTATATTTATATTCTCTATTATACTTATTTTCTAGATGGTAGTGAGAAAATAATTGCAACAGTAAATTAAATATTACCAACCTTGTAAAATTTTAGCATAAAAAAAGCCTCTTCAAAGTGAAGAGGCTTTTTAATTAAAAGAGATAAAACTATTTAACTGCTTCTTTTAATTTAGCACCAACTTTAAATTTTGCTACAGTAGATGCAGCAATTTTCATTGTTGCTCCAGTTGATGGATTTCTACCTTCTCTAGCAGCTCTTTTTGAAGTACTAAATGTACCAAAACCAATAAGTTGAACACTATCACCTTTTACAAGTGCATCTGTTATACTTACTAATGTTGCATCAAGTGCAAGACCAGCATCTTTTTTTGTTAACCCTGATTTTGAAGCAATCGCTTCAATTAATTCTGTTTTATTCATTTTTTTCCTTTTTAAAATTAATGAGCGTCATTATAGCATTAAATAGTCTTAAAAATGTCTTATATTATAAATTTTTAATATATTTTACTGTTTTTATTATATTTTCATTGTATTTTTCTTGATTTTTTACTATATCATAGCTATTTGTTAACATTGAATAAACTTGAAATGTTGGAAAACTATCATATAAACTATTTAATATAGAAAGTATCATCTCAATACTAATATGATGAGAAATAGTATTTTGATTTGTTTTTTCTAGATTACAAGCTAATGCATAATGATTAGTATCACTATGAGCTGCATCAACAAATATTATTTCATCAAATTCTTGTAACTCCAAAGCTAGCTCAGGAGTGAGTTGAAAAGTCCTTATCAGTTTTGTATTTTTTAGAGGGTATTTTTGTAGCTGTTTTACAACTTCAATACCAAAACCATCTTCCCCTCTTAAATCATTCCCAAAACCAACAATCACTCTTCTCAATATATTAACTCCTATGTATCACATCTACAATTTGTTTATTGTGATCTCGTACCTCTATTCGTGATGTTACAATTCCAGTAGCATGAGTAGAACAACTTAAACATGGATCAAAACATCGAATCACTGCTTCTACTCTGTTTAATGCACCATCTGTGATATTGTTTCCATCTACAAAAGCTTGTGCTACTTGTTTCACCCCTGCATTCATTGCAAGGTTATTATTCCCTGTAGCAATAATAAGATTTACCCCTGTAATAATTCCATCATTTGTAACTTCATAATCATGAAACAATGTCCCTCTTGGAGCTTCAGAACATCCTACACCTTTATCTCTATTAATACTTGCATGAGATCGAATATTATCACTAAGTGTCTCTGGTTCCTTTAAAAGTTCCTCTATTCTTTCAATACCATAAATTATCTCGATAATTCTTGCATAGTGATAATAAAAAGAGTTTAATACTGGTTTTCCATCATTAAGATTTTTAAATCTCTCAAACTCTTTATCTGCCATTGGCGTACCACATGCATTGGCAACATTTAATCTTGCCAATGGTCCAACTCTATACATACCTCTTTCATAGCCAAGTGGTTTATAGTATGGTGATTTTAGATAACTATCTTTTTCAACTGCTTCCCCAATATAATCTTTATAAAATATTGGATCAACTCCATCTTCTAAAACATTCCCTTCACTATCAATAAATCGTAAAAATCCATCATAATGTTCTAAATTTCCTTTTTTATTTACAAGTCCCATAAATAGTGATGGAAATGAAGCAAAATTATCAATCTCTTTTTGAAATCTATGAAGATTAGAAACAAAATATTTCAATGTTTTTTGAGCTATCTCCATAGCTTGTGGGATTTGAGCTAATATCTTCTCTTTTTGTTCAGTTGTTATAGGGTGGCTTACTCCACCAGGTACTATCCAAGTTGGATGTATCCTTTTCCCACCTAACTCTTCAATAATTTTTTGACCAAAAGCTCGCAAGTTTATACCATCTTTTGCCATATCTGGATTTGTTTGCATAAGTTTGAAAATATTTCTATCTTCAGGGGCAGCATCAAATCCATAAACAAAATCAGGACTACTTAAATGGTAAAAATTTAAAGCATGAGATTGTATGATTTGTGCTAAGTTTATAATTCTTCTTAAGTTTCTAGCAGCTTTTGGTGGACGAACTGCAAGAAGGTTATCACAAGCTTTTGTAGAAGATATTACATGACTCACAGGGCAAATACCACATGTACGAGCTGTAAGTGCTGGCATCTCTGTATAGGGACGCCCTTCACACATCTTCTCAAAACCACGATATTGTGTTACATGAATTCTGGCATCATCAACACCACCTTGTTCATTTAAGTCTATAGTGATTTTTGCGTGACCTTCTATTCGTGTAACTGGGCTGATTACTATTTTTTTCTTTTCCATTTTATTTTCCAAACCTTGTATAATCACTTATTTTTATCTCTCGATTCTCAATAATCGCTTTTATAACTTCATAAATCGCATCTGCTGGAGTTGGACAACCAGGGACAAAATAATCAACATCAATAGCTTCATTTAATGGTATTACTTTATCTAAAAGTGTTGGTACAACTTCACTTGGATACTCACCTTTATTTATATCTGCTAAATCAAAATATCCTTTTTCCAAAACAGCTTCTGTTCCAAAAAGATTTTTCATAGCTGAAATATTTCCAGTAACAGCACAATCTCCAAGAGCTAAAATAAGTTTAGAGTTTTTTCGTATCTCTTTAATAATTTTAATATCATGATCTGTACTTAAAGCACCTTCAACAATAAATAGATCAATATCACTTGGTATCTCTTTTGCATCCACATAAGGGCTATACACTACATCCATATATTGAGACAACTCTACTAATCTTTCATCCATATCCAAAAAAGACATATGGCATCCAGAACATCCATCAAGCCAAATAGTTCCTACTCTTACTTTTTTCATCTATCTTTCCTCATTTGGATTAAGTTTGTAACTATATTTTTCTTTTTTACCATCTCTGTAGCACTTACACCTTTTTCAAACAATGAACCCGTTGGACACACCTGAACACATTTTCCACATGAAGTACAACTTTCACTATCTATCCAAGGCTCATCCATATCGTGTATAATTTTTGAATCAATTCCACGACCTAAGATATCTAAAGCATGAGCACCTTCAACCTCATCACAAACCCGTACACATCTTGTACATAAAATACATCTATTTGGGTCATACATATAATCTTTATGGGAAGCATCTATATCAAAGTTTTTATGAATATATGGGACAACACTATGTTCTAAATTAAGTTCAACAGATAAGTCTTGCAATTCACAATGTCCATTTGAGACACATACACTACAAGTGTGTGTTCGCTCTGCAAATATCATAGAGAGTATCATCTTTCTATGTTTTTCAATTCTTGGAGAAGTTGTAATAACTTCCATACCCTCTTTTATCTTTGCAGTACAAGCTGGTATTAGTTTAGAACTCCCTTTTACTTCAATTAGACACATTCTACAAGCACCAACACAACTTAACCCTTCTAGATAACATAAAGTTGGTATCTTAATATTGTGTTCGTTTGCTATTTCAAGGATTGTACTGTTTGATCTTCCTGTAACATCTATATCATCTATTTTAAAGGTTTTTACTCTAGCTTTTTCTCTAATCATTTTTAATCCCTTCTAAATACTCTTTTTCAAAATATTTAATTGTGCTTAACACTGGATTTGGTGCAGTTTGTCCAAGACCACATAAAGAAGCATCTTGTACAACTACACACATCTCTTTTAAAAGGTCAAAATCACTTTGTTTTGCCTCTTTTTTAATAAACTTATCAAGAAGTTCAGTAAGCTCTGTTGTACCTACTCGACAAGGAACACATTTACCACATGACTCACTTTTACTAAAGTCCATAAAAAACCGTGCAACCTCAACCATATTTGAACTCTCATCCATAACTATAAGTCCACCACTTCCCATGATAGACCCTACAGCTTTAAGTGAATCATAATCTACAGGAATATCAAGCATATTTTCAGGGATACAACCACCGCTAGGTCCCCCTGTTTGAATAGCTTTTAGTTTTCCACCGTTTGGAACTCCACCACCTATTTTTTCGATTAAGTCTCGTAAACTTATCCCCATAGGAACCTCAACAAGTCCAGTGTTTTGGATATGACCTGTAAGGGCAAATACTTTTGTACCACTAGATTTTTCAGTTCCTATTGCTTTATACCACGCTCCACCATTTCTAATAATAGGTGCAATGTTTGCAAAAGTTTCCACATTGTTTAAAATAGTAGGCTCACCCCAAAGTCCATAATCACTCAAATGTGGCGGTTTTTGTCTAGGATTTCCCCTATTTCCCTCAATAGAAGCTACTAATGCTGTTGCTTCTCCACAAACAAAAGCACCACCACCTAGTCGTATTTCTATATCAAAATCAAAATTACTATTTGCAATTCTATTTCCTAAGATACCTTTTTTTCTAGCTTGAGTTATCGCTTTATTTAATTTTTCAACAGCAATTGGGTATTCTGCTCGAACATATATAAAACCTTTACTTGCACCACAGGCAAATCCTGCTATTGCCATACCTTCAAGTATCTTATGTGGGTCTGCTTCCATTACAGCTCTATCCATAAAAGCCCCGGGGTCTCCCTCATCACCATTACATACAATATACTTTTGGTCACTCTCAACTTTTAAAACAGTTTCCCATTTTAGTCCAGTAGGATAGCCACCACCACCTCTACCTCGTAGTCCTGAAGTTTTTACCTCTTCTATAACTTCATTTGAACTCATCTCTTCTAAAGCTGTAAATAATGCTCTATATCCATCATGAGCAATATAGTCATCTATATCATTTGGATCAACTATACCTGCATTTTCTAATACTATTTTCTTTTGTTGTGTAAAAAATGGTGTATTTGTATCAAGAAGCTTATCCTTTAACTCTATATCATTTTCAATTAGTGCTAATAATCTCTCTTCATCAGTAGTCTCAATTCCACCGTATATAACCTCTTTCTCATTTGCTTTATCATATGAAGAGACCATAATGGCAGCAGAACACAAACCATTACACCCTACACCTTTTACTTTACACTTACCTTGTAGCTCTTTCTCTTTTACTTTTTTAGCTAAAGATTTTTGCATCTCTTGTGAACCCAGCGCTGCACAACTACTCCCTATACATACTCGTAACTCATCTTTACAACTTTGTTCTGTGCACTTCTTCTTACTAGCTATCTCTTCTAAGTCTTCTATTGATTGAATCATTTGATGAGCTCCTCTATAGTTTTTTCTGCAACTTCAAGGGTAAGTTTCCCTACAGATTTATTATCATATATAGCAACTGGTGCTAGTGAACATGAACCTACACAACGAGCAGTTAAAACAGAGATGAGTGCATCTTTTGTAGTCTCTCCAGCTTGTATACCAAATCTACTTTCTAGACTTTCTAAAATAGCAGTAGCTCCTTTTATATAACAAGCCGTTCCCATACATACTACTGCTGTATGTTTCCCTTTTGGTTTAAGTCTAAAAAAATGATAGAATGTAGCTACTCCATATACTTTTGAAAAAGGGAGTTTCAATCTTCTTGCTATAAACTTCAAAGTTTCATTTTCTAAGTATCCAAAAGTTTCTTGTGCTGTATGAAGTGTTTCTATTAAGGCACTTCTATCATACCCCAACTTTTTCATGGTTTTTTCAACCATTTTATATCTATCATCTGTTTGTACAGTCATTTATTCTCCCTTTCTTTATCAAATAAAACCTCATATAAATAAAGCTTCCCTTTTAGTTCTTGTATAGTATCAAGTTCTAATCCCTCAACTATCCATTTTTTAATAGCACCTGGAAAACTCTTCTTTAATGGCTCTAAAAGTGCATCTACTTGAACTTGCTCTAACTTTCCATGCTCTTGCAATAATTTTATATGAGATATAATTGTAGCACTTTGTAGTTCCCTTTTGGTTACAATATCTTCTATTGAATTATTTTCTTCAATAAGTGCTAGGGTATCTAAATATGTTTTAGAAAGCTTTTTCTTTTGACTTGGTTTGCACTCTATACAAAGGTTTAAAAACTTCTCTCCATATTTTTCATACTTTACTTCCCCTACCCCATTTATAGAAAGAAAATCCTCTTTTGTTTGAGGGAGCTTATCACTTAACTCTACTAATACCTTATCACTAAATACAATATATGGAGCAACCTGCTCCTCTTTAGCAATTGTAGTTCTTAAACTTCTAAACTGTTCAAAAAATTGAGAATATTCTTTCGATAATGAAGTATCTTCCTTCATCTCTTCAACTATCCCTATTTTATCACTATCTATTAATACTTTCTCTTGCCCTTTTAAAACTTCCATCCCATAAGGGGTAATCTTAATAGCTCTATACTCACCAACTTCGATAGCTTCAATATCAAAAAGTCTATCAACTATAGCATTCCACTCATTTTTACTTTTGCTTTTTCCTATACCATAGACACTTAACTCATTATGATTAAACTGAAATACTTTTTGATTATTTGAACCTCGTAATATATCTATAATATGATTTTGTCCAAAACTTTGATTTGACCTATAAACAGCTGATAAAAATTTTTGTGCCTCTACACTTATATCTAATTGTTCAACTTTCTCTTTAGTGCAGTTATCACACATTGTTTTACATGGCTCTATTGCATCATCGAAATATTTTGCAATAATTTGATGACGACAGCCAGTTGAAGCACTAAACTGATAGATTTTTTGTAATTTATCTTCTAATACAGTTCTATACTCACCACTAATACTATCATCTATTTGTGCTAACTTACTTATTTGGTCTGCTTTTGTATAAAGTAATAGTGTATGAGAATCAAGTCCATCTCTTCCAGCTCGTCCTATCTCTTGATAAAAGTTCTCCATAGTTTTTGGCATAGAGGTATGTACTACAAAGCGAATATTACTTTTATCTATCCCCATACCAAAAGCAATTGTTGCTACAACTATATTTAACTCATCATTAATAAACTGTGTATACACATCTTCTCTTATTTGTGAACTTAGACCCGCATGATATGCTTTTGCACTATATCCTTTCTCTTGCAAAAAAAGTGCTATTTGCTCTGTCTCTTTTCTTGAATAGGTATAGACTATTCCTGTATGTTGTTTTTTATTTTTTAGGAACTCTAAAAGTTGTGCTTTCCCATTTCCTACCCTGTTTTTTACTTCGATAAAAAGATTTGTTCTATTTGTTTCTCCTCTTAAGACAACAGGATTATTAAGTGCTAAGTTTGAGAGAATATCTGATTGAACTTTTGAAGTTGCTGTTGCTGTAAATGTAGCTATTGGAATATGTGGGAAATTATCTTTTAATAATCGTAATTTTCTATAATCAGATCTAAACTCATGTCCCCATTCACTCACACAATGTGCTTCATCTATCACAAAAAAAGATATTTTAATTGATTGTAAAAATTCTATAAATCCAAATGCTGAAAATCTCTCTGGAGCTATATATAAAAATTTAATCTTTCCATTTTGAATTTGTGTAAAAGTATCATTGATTTGCTCCCCAGATAAAGAGGAGTTTATCATAACTGCCTCCATACCATTTGCCTTAAGTGCTGTTACTTGATCTTGCATCAATGCAATTAGTGGAGAGATAACCACACAAATACCTTCCATCAGTAAAGCAGGAAGTTGATAACATAATGACTTACCAGCACCAGTAGGGATAATAGTTAGTAAATCTTTATGGTTTAATAAACTATCTACAGCTTCTTCTTGAAAAGGTCTAAAGCTTTTATGTCCAAATACTTCTGAGAGTATTTTTTGTTTTTCATTCAAATTATATACCTTTTTTCTCATTAACTAGATTGTACACAAAAGGAACTTATTTTCTAAAACTATTCAGACGGAAGTGTTATTGTAATCTCTAATCCATTATAGTTTTTATCTTCATAATCAAAACAAATATTTTTTGCCTCAATAGTACCATTCATCCCCTCAACTATAAGACTATAAGTCATATGAAGACCAAGTCCTGTACCTTGAGATTGATGTTTAGTGGTGAAATATGGTTCAAATATTTTTGGCATTATATCTTCTTGTATCCCACCACCATTATCTTTAATTTTTATTAGCACTCTATCATTTTCTATACTTGTAGATATAAACAAATATCGTTCAGAACTATTTTCTATCTCTACTAAAACATCTTTAGCATTATTGAAAATATTGATAAAACACTGGGTAAGTTCATTTTCATATCCATTAATCTCTATAGATTCATCTAAATCCAAAACTATATTTATATTATATTTATGAATTGACCCCTCTACAAGATGGATAAAACTATTAATATCTTTTTTGAGATTAAAAACTTTTTTCTCTCTATCCCCTTTAATATAGTTTCTAAAATCATCTATTGTTGTAGAGAGATACTGTGCATTTTTATTAATCACATCACAAGTATCATTAAAAATATCATCAGTTAATAAATCATACTCTTTTTGCATCTTCATACCTGTTACACCTGTAGATATTACAGAAAGTGGTTGTCTCCATTGATGTGCTATATTTCCTATCATTTCTCCCATAGAGGCCATTTTTTCAGACTGGAATAGTTTGCTCTCCATAGCTTTACTTTTTTCAACTTCAAAAACTATTTTTTGTTCTAAATTTTCATTTAAGTCTTTTAGATTTTTACTAACTTTTTGTAGATCTTTCGTTTTTATAGAGACCTCTTCCTCTAGCTCTTTTTTATAATTTAAATTTCTATAGATAAAGTAAAATAGTGTTGCCAAACCTACAAATAATACTATATTTATAATAGAATAACTTCTATATATATCATAAATATATGGATCTTTATCATAAGATACCAAATAAGCTACAGCTTTCTCTTCTCGTACATTATCAATTGGTAAAAAAGTAACTACATTTACATTATTTGTATATTGTTTATATACAGCAAAGGGTTGTTTTAACTCTATTTTTTTATTTATTTCATCTTTTAAAGGAAATATTATTCTCTTTTTACTATTCAATAATCTTTCTTTGTTATGAAATTTATTTAATGTAAACATATAATCTTTATGTTCAATACTTTGAATATACCTGTTCATAAGATTACTACTTTCCCAAACTTTTTTATGAAATATCTTTTTATCTACTAAAAAATGGGAATGAATATTATTTATATCTTGTAATTTTTCCTGAATAGATTCAGATGATAAAGAGATATCTATAGCACCCATATGTTGATTGTTATGGATAAAAGGAAAAGTATATCGAAAAGCATGAGTAGAACGCCCTTGTTCAAACCCAAAAATACTTTTTTTCATCTCATTAGCATATTTAAAAGTATATCTTATCTCTGTTAAATCATCTCCAAACTTATTTGGTTTATGCATTCTTAAAAATGAGATGTTATTTGAAAATACTATATGTATTTGATTAATCCCTTTTAATTGAAGTCTTTTGTACAAAGGAGCTAAAAAGTCATAAAGTTCTTTTCTTAAAATAGCTCGCTCTTCATTGGTAGCTCTTTGTGCTTTTTCTAAAATATTAATAACATATTTATCTTCTAAAAAAGTACTTTGTATATTCTTTGCATCTGTAATAAAATAGTCTTTTGTGATTTTGTAATGAGTTTTTAATAGATTGATATGAGTTTTTAATATCAAATCAAGTCTTGTATTTTTATTTTGAGAAGTTACTAATAAAACTATACCATAAGAGAAAATAAAAAGTGTTAAAATAATGACTTTTAATCTCAATAGAACCCTTTACTTTGAATAGTGAAGGGGATTCTATCATAATTATAATTAATTATTTCCCTAGAGCATTTTTTATTTTTTTATCTGTATTATACTGACTTAAAGAATAAAC
Source organism: Arcobacteraceae bacterium (assembly GCA_021107755.1). Taxonomy (GTDB): domain Bacteria; phylum Campylobacterota; class Campylobacteria; order Campylobacterales; family Arcobacteraceae; genus JAIOSF01. The sequence goes on along the minus strand of JAIOSF010000027.1, from coordinate 37,842 downwards.
AGACCAAATTGCTGCTGGCAACCAACCTATAAGTGATAGTTGTAAAATTAAACATACAATACCTGAAATAGGTTTACCGATAGTAAAAAAGTTTAACCAAGGTAGCAAAATAGCCAAAACCAATCTTAACATAAAATCTCCTTTTTAAAATTCTACTTCATCTATCCTTTGAATAAGTTAATTTAAAATAAATTATTTATATTTTTTTGGATAAATATAATCACTTAAATTACTATTGAGATTTGATACTTCACTCCAAGAGTTACAATCAAAATTTATAATCAATATACCTGTCGTTGCAATATTTTTTATAAATCCGCATAAATCTTCTGCTAACATATTTAAACCAGGATTATGCCCAAAAAGAAATACTGAATTATTTTTATTATCGAGATTCTTCACTATCTTTTTTAAATTTGTCATATTTGATTCATAAATTTTATCGTCATATACAATATCTTTTTCATAACCCAATTGTGGAGCTATAATGTTTATTGTGCATTTTGTTCTTTTTGAAGGGCTTGAGATAATTAAGTCTGGGAAAATGTTTAACTCTACTAACTTATTTGCCATTAGTAATGCATCATCTCTACCTCTTTGACTTAAAGGTCTATCAAAGTCATCTAAAGCAATATCTTTCCAGCTAGATTTTGCATGCCTTATAATATATAGTGTTTTCATAAAATCCTCTTTATATTTTTAGATTTTCTAAACTTGTAATGGGAAAATATTTTATATTACAAGTTTATATTAAATAAACTTTAAATAAGTTTTGATAATGTTTTACATCTTACATAAGGATAGATAAATGATAAAACATCTACTACTGGTTTCAATATTTTTTTCATTAAGCTTTGCTTCTATAGATGACTTTGCTAATAAGAACAACTACTTTGTAAATTATGAACAAGCAAAAGCAAAAGCATTACAAACTAATAAACCTTTGATGTTGGTCCTTGTAACAACAACTTGTCCTTGGTGTGAAAAACTCAAAAAACAAACATTAAACAAAAAAATAATAAATAATTATGTATCACAACACTTTATACCAGTAATACTCAACAAAGACAAAGGGGAATACCCTGTAGGTAAATTTACAGCCAAAGTAGTCCCCACTGTATTTTTCATAGATTCTAAAACTGAAACTATTATTGATAGCTCTTATGGTTACAAATCAAAGAAAAAATTTTTAAATATTTTAGAAAAAATAGATTCTAATCAAAAAGGTAAATCATGAAACATATACTATTTATAACTCTTTTCTTTTTAACTAGCTTATTTGCTTTATCGCCATTTTCCCTAGAGGGTGTAAATGATGTAAATCTCAAAGTTATTGATAAAAGTAAACTAACTACAAAAGAAAATTTAGAAAAGATAAAACATGATCTCAAATACAATTTAGAAAAACTTGGAATCAAAACAAAAAGTGAGAACTTTTCAAACTTTATTGTTAAAATTCAAGGTATGAAAACAAAAACTAGTTATGTGATGCATATTAGTATGTTTATCGTTGAAGATACAGTATCTGCAAGAGATAAAACTACAGAAACTATGAGTATCACTTACTACAAAGATGACTTTTTTGATTCTAATTCAAAAGAGATACAAACTGATATTTATGAATCTATTATTCACTATCTCCTTTCAGATTTTCTTGAACAATTTAAAGAAGAAAATAGTTAATTGATGAAAAATATAAAACTTAACTGCGATATTTTAGATAAACTTGATAAAACTTTTTATTCAAAACTTAATATCACACCACTTCATAATCCAAAAATTGTAAGTATCAACCGCCCTTTAGCAAATCAACTAGGATTTACTAGTGAAAATCTTAATTCAGAAAATTTTCTAAAATTTTTAAATGGTGAGTATTTAGCCAAAGGTTCTACAACCTATTCAAAAGCATATTCAGGACATCAGTTTGGCTATTTTGTTCCAAATCTAGGTGATGGAAGAGCTATAAATCTAGGAAAACTCAATAACTATCATCTACAACTAAAAGGTGCGGGACTTACCCCCTACTCTAGAAATGGTGACGGAAGAGCAGTTTTACGCTCCACTATAAGAGAATATCTTTTAAGTGAAGCGATGTATGCACTTAAAATTTCTACAACTCGAGCTATTGCTATGATAACATCTGACTCAAAGGTATTAAGAGAATATGAATCTGAACAAGGTGCCATAGTTCTACGAGCTTCAACTTCATGGATACGCTTTGGAAGTTTTGAATATGCTTATATGGGGAAAAACAAAGAACAAAATCTTAAACAACTAGCTGATTTTGTGATAGAGGAAAGCTATCCAGAGTTTCAAAATGTAAGTAACAAATATGAAGAACTCTATTTTGCAGTCGTAGATAAAACTATAGAGATGATAGCGCTATGGCAAAGTATTGGCTTCATGCATGGGGTTATGAATACAGACAATATGTCTATAGAAGGTCTTACAATCGACTACGGACCATACGCTATGATGGAAGAGTTTGATAAAGGTTTTATATGTAATTTATCTGACCATGAAGGAAGATATAGTTTTGAAAATCAACCTTTTATAGCACAATGGAATTTAAGTGTATTGGCCAAAGTATTATCTCCAATAGCTGACCATAAACTACTTGAAAGTTACAACGATACTTTCATAGGAAAATTCAAAAAAAGATATTTTGCGATTATGAAAGAGAAACTAGGACTGTACAATACAGACATAGACGATACTAGTTTAATATTAAGATTATTTAGTGCATTACATAGTGAAAGCATAGACTATAATTCATTTTTTTGGAATATTAGTAATGGAGATTTTTCCTCTATAGATACACATCAAATGAAAGCTTGGTTAGAACTGTATGAGAAAAGACTAGAAAAAGAGAAAGTTTCAAAAGAAAGTAGACTAGTAAAAATGAAAAAAATTAATCCAAAATATATCTTAAGAAACTATATGTTGCAAGATGCTATTGATGTAGCCCAAAAAGGTGACTTTAGTTTAGTGAATAGTTTATTAACTATTGCACAAAATCCTTATGATGAGCATGAAGAATTTCACCACTATACACAACTAAGTAAAAACTTTAAAACTTTGAAATGTAGCTGTTCCTCATAAAACTCTTATAAAATTAGATAATAGTTTAAATCTTATACTTACTATTAAATATTTCTAATGCTTTATCCAGTTCTATTTTATATTCACGCTTACTTTTGTATCCAAATGATTTGAAAAAAACCTTTTGCTCTTTAGGTTCAATAAACAATACAGTAGGAACACCTTTTGGTTGAAACTTCTCAGGGAAGCTGTCTTTTTCTTTATATCTCAATACACTTATGGGTACAAAATTTTCTTGTACCTTATCATTAATATCTTTATTTGTAAGTGTTTTTATCTCAAATTTTCTACACCAAGGACATCCCTCTTGACCTATTAATAGTAAAAGAGGTTTATTTAACTTTTCTGCTTTTTTCAAAGCTTCTTCATAAGAGGCTTCATAATGCATCTTCTGTATTAACTTTTCAGACCCACCATATACATTGAAATTAAAAAGTATTGTGAAGAGTAATATATATTTACTAATTTTCATTATAACTCCTTATATCGTATAATAGTATTTTTTTATTAATAAAAAATAAACAATTAAAAAAGTTTCTAGAAGAATTTTAAATAATATAAATAATTTATAGAACTTATACTTAATAATTGCTATACTGTCATATAAATAATTTTTAGTAAGTGATAAATAATGATAAAAAAACTAGTTCAGAAAATACAAAATGGCAATGTAAATGAAATGTTTTTGAATGCATTATTAAATAATAATTTTAATAAATCAAAGTTAGATAAATTCATTCATGAAGATAATATTGATATCAATCACCTAAACTCTAACGATGAAAACTACTTATACCTTTCAATATACAATGGTAAAGTTGATTCTGCTATTTGGTTACTAGAAAATGATATTGATGTAGATATTGTAAATAAAAATGGATTTACACCCTTTGATATTGCAATAGAGAATCAAAACCATAGAATTGTTAAAATGATACTCTCTAAAATAGATTCAACTGTTCACAATACTGATATTAATAAAAAAGATTTCCATGGGAGAACTAAATTACAAGATTCTATAATGTTAGGTGACCATGAAATGGCAAAGACTCTTATAGAATACGGAGCTGATGTAAATTCTAAAGATAATAAGGGACAAAATATTCTCCATGATGCTTTTTCATATGGAAATATTGAGTTCATAGATTATCTTCTTCACTTAAAACAACTTGACTTAAATAATATTGATAATGAAAATAATAATATCTTACACCATAGTTTTTCTTTAGATAATGATGAAGTAGCATTAAAACTAATTAATCATGGTGTAAATCCAAACTTGAGTAATAAGGAAGGAAATACCTATTTATCAATAGTAGCACAAAGAGGTATAGAATCTTTTAATATTATAGAAACTGCCTTAGAAAATGGTTTTAATATTAATTCAAGAGTTGCCAATAAGAATACAATTCTTATGGAGGTACTCTCTGCTTTATCAAATATGGACCCTTCAGATGAAGCTAGAAGAAATAGCTTATTATCTATGGGTAAAAAACTCATTGAGATTGGGATAGACATTAATGCAGTAAATGAAAATAATGAAAATGTTCTTTTTCAAACTATAAAATCTAGCGAACTAGAATCTACTTTAATGCTCTTACAACAAAAAATAGATATTAACTTACAAAATAATAATGGAGAAACTCCACTTTTTTATGCTTGTTATGGCGGTATCGAAAAACTAGCAATCACTATACTGCTGTTAAAGCACGATGCTAACCCCACAATAAAAAACAATAAAAATCAAACTATATTTGAAATTCTTAATAACCTTGTGTTAAGTAACCATGGGAATATGGAATTTATAGATAATGATGTAATGAAACATGCTGTTGGAAATACAAGATTTATGAATGTACTTAAAGCCTTATTAAAATACTATAAACGAGAGTTAGACTTTTTAGACTCTGAAGGAAATCCAATTTTCTTTAAACCTCTCCTTTATGATAATATTCCTCTTTTTAAACTTTATTTAAAAGCAGGAGTTGATCTTCAACTCCTTAACAATGATGGAAATAATCTTTTTTTTGAATATGTACTCCATGCTTTTCAAAATGACAATGATGAGATAGATTTTGAGACAGGCTTAAGTATGTTAGTAAGTGCAAAAGTTGACCATAATTTTCAAGATAAAACTGGATGGACAGTTATAAGTAAAATTGTTGCTCAAACACCATGTAATAGAAACCTTTTTAAAGCACTTCTAAAAAGAGTACGCTTTAATTATAAAATAGTTGATAAACTTGGTCGTACTGTAATACATAGTGCAGTTTGGTCAAATAACTTAGAGGTGATAAAATTAATTAATCATATTGATAGTGATATAAAAAACACCCCTGACCATTATGGGATACTTCCTAGTATATATGCAGCACTTATTGGAAATAAAAAAGTTTTATTATATTTTATTGAATTAAAATCAAAAATAAAAACTCATCGAGCCATTTCACAAGCAGCAATCAAAAAGTTCTCTCCACTATTAAAAAATATAGAAAAATTAAAATCTGAAGCTGTAAACACGAATGAACTAACTATTATCAATACTATTATGCAACAACTAAAAAAAGACTTTGTAATTAGATAAAATTGTATCTTTTAATCAGTGTCTATTCTACACTTGTATTGATTTATCATAATATTAATTTTATAAATAGATTTTTTTATTATAATACTTATATTAATAATAGTTATATATTAAATTCAAGTTTACCCACAAAAAACCCCTTATAAACATCTATTGTATAAGTTACTTTTAGATAAGATATTAATATAAATATTAAAACAACAGAGACACAATGCAAGTAAAAATAACTTTGGCGACAATTTTTTTATCTATTATAATCTTCTTTAGTGGTTGTAATGATGATGATACAAACTACATACCTGTATACACTGATAAACCAAGTTTTGTTAAACAAACCTATACTTTAGGAATACATCCTCTACATAATCCAAAAAAACTTTTTGAGGTATATCAACCTTTAGTTGACTATATAAATAAAAACATTCCAACCATTCAATTAAAGTTAGAAGCCTCAAGAAATTATGCAGCATATAATAAAAAACTCTTTTCTGGTCATTTTGATTTCTCTTTGCCCAATCCTTATCAAACAGTTCAGTCTTTAAAGCATGGATATAAAATATTTGGGAAAATGGGAGATGATCAAAACTTCAAAGGGATAATTCTTATTCGTAAAGATAGTAATATAAAAACTGTTGAAGACTTAAAAGGTCAAACAATAAGTTATCCCGCACCAACAGCACTTGCTGCAACAATGTTACCACAATACTTTTTATTTAAACAAGGAATTGATATAAATAAAGATATTAAAAATAGCTATGTAGGTTCCCAAGAATCCTCTATTATGAATCTTTATCTAAATAAGTCTGTTGCCGCTGCTACTTGGCCACCACCTTGGGAATCTTTTAAAAAAGACCGACCATTGATAGCAAATAAGCTTAAGATAAAGTGGGAAACACAAAGCTTACCAAACAATGGACTTGTTGTTAAAAAAAATATTCCAAAAAAATTAGTCAATGAAGTTGCTACCTTGCTTTTTAACTTACACACAACAAAAGAGGGGCAAAAAATACTCAAACCAATGGAGTTGAGTAAATTTGAAAAAGCGGATGAAGAAACCTACAAGTCTGTTGAATTATTTTTAGTAAAATTTGAAAATGAAGTAAGAAATATAGGAAATACAAAATGATTCAAGCTATTAATAACTTCTTTTCTAAAACTATTAAAAGACAACTAATAATAACTATTGTTATTACAAATGTAGTTTTTATGAGCTTGTTTATAGTAGAATTAACTAGTAAACAAAAAGATTTTTTACATGAACAAAGCCTTACACAAACAATAAGTCTAACAACTACTCTTGCAAAAAATGCAACCTCATGGGTTTTAGCAAATGATTATGTAGGACTAGAAGAGATAGTGAACTCAATTGTACAATATCCAGAGTTACACTATGCAATGATTTTTGACACAAATGGTAAAGTTCTAGCACATACAAACAAAAAACACCTCAATAAATATCTTGGGGATGAGATAAGCCTCTTACCATTAAAATCAAAACCTATCACAACTATACTCATTAATAATTCAAATATGATAGATATTGCTGTTCCTATTTTGCGACAAACACAGCATATAGGATGGGCAAGAGTTGCTTTATCTTTAAAAAGCAATACTCAAATTCTAAATAAGATATCTTTAAATGGTTTTTTTTATACCACATTAGCAATTATTTTAGGGATAATAATTGCTTACATACTCTCAATAAGTTTGACAAAAAATCTTTATAAATTAATCTCGATTGCAAAACAAATAACCAATGGAAAGAGAGATATTGAAGTTGACACTAAAAGGATAGATGAGATTGGCTCACTTTCTAAAGAAATTAACTCTATGTTAGAAAAAATAAAAGAAAATGAACAAGAATTAAGATTACTCAATAAAAACCTTGAAGAGAAAGTAACAGAAAAAACTATAAAACTTGAAAAACAAAACAGAGAGTTAGAGGAAAGTGACCATGAACTCCAAGTTCTTAATGCAAACCTAGAACAAAGAGTAAAAGAGGAAGTTGAAAAAAATATACAAATCCAAAAACAACTCTTTAAATCTGAAAAAATGGCATCAATGGGTGAAATGATAGGAAATATTGCTCATCAATGGAGACAACCCCTTTCTATAATATCTACTGGTGCTACAGGGATGAAGATGAAAAAAACTTTCAATACCCTAGATGATAAGTTTTTTGAAGAAACTTGTGATCTTATAAATGATAATGCACAATACCTCTCCAAAACTATTGATGATTTTAGAAATTTTATTAAAGGTGATAGGGTAAAATTAAAATTTGATTTAGAAGAAAATATCAATAGTTTTCTTAAGCTTGTAGACTCCTCTATTAAAAATCACAGTATTACTATGATCTATGATTTAGAAAAAAATATCACTCTTAACTCCTATCCCAACGAACTTATTCAATGTTATATGAATATCTTTAATAATGCAAAAGATATACTAGATACCATTAATGAAAATGATAGATTTATTAAGCTCACTTCTAAAGTGAATAAAGATAGAATAATAATTAGTTTTCAAGATAGTGGTGGGGGAATAGACGATAATATTCTAGAAAAAATATTTGAGCCTTATTTTACAACAAAAGATAAAAAAACAGGTACAGGACTTGGTCTTCATATGACTTACACTATGGTTGTAGAGGGTATGGGTGGACAAATAGAAGTAAATAATGACATATTTCAAGTAGAAAATAAAGAATATAAAGGTGCAAATTTTAGTATTATATTACCACTAAAATAGTAATAAATTAAAGGAGAAAATATGTTAAAAAACATCTCAATTCGAAAAGTATTAATAACCATTAGTACTCTTGTTATATTGCTAAGTGGAATAAATATAGTTATAAACTATGCTTTAATAGATAATATTAAAGCTGCACTCAAAGATAAAGAGGAAGAGGTACTACCTCATGCTTTTAGTTTTTTATATCTAAAACTTGATGTTATACAGGTACAACAATGGCTTACTGACATATCTGCAACAAAAGCAAAAGAGGGATTTGATGATGGATTTGTTGAAGCTAAAAAATATTATGAAGATGGGAATAAGCTACTAGATCATCTTATTAGTGAACATAAAAAATATAATGAACCTCAAATGGTACAAGATCTAGAAAATTTTAAATTAAACTTCAACAATTATTATAATATAGGTATTAAAATGGCAAATAGCTATATCAATGAAGGTACTACTGCTGGTAATCAGATGATGCTTCAGCTAGATCCTTTTGCTGCTAAACTTTCCGATGCACTTGAAATTTGGATAAAAGAACATAGAGATGAAAATTCTTCATTAGGGAAAGAAATAACTAATTCAATGAACTCAGTTGAACTAGAAATAATAATATTTGGTGTAGCTTTAATCCTATTTTTAGGGTTAATTTTTAAATTATTAAGTGATCGAATTGTAAACTCTATCAATGGACTACAATCTGGTCTTCTTGATTTCTTCAAATATCTTAATAGAGAACAAAGTAATATCCAACTTCTAGATGATAAAGCAAATGATGAAATTGGAAATATGGCAAAAGTAATTAACCAAAATATCCACAGTCTTAAAACTGAAATTGATCAGGACAATACAGTTATGGATGAAGCTAAAGCTGTTATTAGTAGAGTAAAACATGGTTGGTATTCACAGCTAATAGAATCTTCAACTACCAATACATCACTTAATGAATTTAAAAATGATGTAAATAGTATGATAGTAGAAACAAAAAAGCATTTTTCAGATATTAATTTAATACTAGAACAATATGCTCATCTAGATTATAGAAATAGTTTAAAAATTGATGGGATTGAAAAAGGTGGTGTCTTTGAATTATTATTGACTGATATAAATAAACTACGGGATGCTATTACTGAAATGTTAGTTGAAAATAAATCTAGTGGGTTAACTCTTCAAAATAGTTCAAAAAAACTTTTAGAAAATGTTAATCATCTAAATACCAACTCAAATCAAGCAGCTGCAGCACTAGAAGAAACTGCAGCTGCACTCGAACAATTAACAGGGAATATCTCAAGTACTACTAGTAATGTAATTAAAATGTCTGATTATGCACAAGAGGTAACTAAGTCAGTTGAACAAGGTCAAAACCTTGCAAATAAAACAACGCAAGCTATGGATGAAATTAATAATGAAGTTACATCAATCAATGAAGCCATATCTGTAATTGACCAAATTGCATTTCAAACAAATATTTTATCACTCAATGCTGCTGTTGAGGCTGCAACTGCTGGTGAAGCGGGTAAAGGTTTTGCTGTTGTTGCTCAAGAGGTTAGAAATCTAGCATCTAGAAGTGCAGAAGCTGCAAATGAGATAAAGTCCTTAGTTGAAAGTGCTGCCAATAAAGCAAACGAAGGTAAAAAAACATCAGATAGTATGATAAATGGTTATGAACATCTAAACAATAGTATCACTAAAACTATCCAACTTATCAATGATGTTGAAACTGCTTCAAAAGAGCAAAAAGATGGGATTGTTCAAATAAATGATGCAATTAATTCCCTTGATAAACAAACACAAGAAAATGCCAATATAGCATCTCAAACAAATGAGATAGCAATCCAAACTGATACTATTGCAACACGAGCACTACAAAGTGCTAATGAAAAGGAGTTTACTGGAAAAGAGACTGTTAAAGCTCAAAGTAATAGTGTATCTCATAAAAAAAATAAAGAGGAGAAAATAGACAACTCACCTAAAGAGAATAGTTCAGATAAAAATACAGAACAAACAAAACTCAAGCCTATAGTATCTAAAACAAATGATGATGAGTGGGCAAGTTTTTAATAACTTTTCCACTAAACTATCTATATATCACAAAACTCCAAAGATTCTAAATTTGGTCTTTTTAGTTTTTTATTATTATCTATGTAAAGATTTTTTAGTTTTTTTAGATTCTTAAAACTTTGAGGAAAATTACTAATATTATTTTCTTCAATATCTAACTCTAAAAGATTTTCCAACTCGCCCATACACTCTGGTAACGCTTGTAATTGATTTGCAGAAATACTTAAATGGTTAAGGTTTTTTAATTTACAAATAGTATCTGGAATAAATTTTAGATTATTATTATCAAGAGTCAAAATTTGTAAATCTTCTAAACTACTTATATCAAAGTTTAATTCACTTATATTATTGTCATTAAGATTTAATCGCATCAACATATCATGTGACTCTAATGAAGGTAGGTTTTCAATCTCATTTCCCTCTAAAAGTAAAGTCTCTAACTCCTCTATATCACCAATTGATTCTGGTAAAACATTAAATTCATTGTAAGAGATATCTAAATAGTACAAAGAATTCATTGTATCAAATACATCTGGTAACTCTTTTAAACAATTAGTATCTAATGAGAGATACAAAAGCTTACTTAAGTTTGCTAATTTTGGTGAAAGATACTCTAAAGAGTTTGCCGCTATTGTAAGTCGTGTAAGTTTTTTAAGATTATAAAACTCTTCTGGTAGTTGCTTTATTTTATTACCATTTATATTAAGTACCAATAGTGAACTTAAATCTCCAATGGTTGATGGTAACTCCTCTAAAAGATTATTTTCACATTGTAAGTTTTTTAACTTTTTAAGATTTCCAATAGTTTTTGGTAAACTCTTTAATCTATTCCCTGAAAGTTTTAATATTTGTAAGTTTTCAAGAAACTCAATACTACTTGGGAGTTCTCTAATCTTTTTCTTACTTAAATCTAGTATTGATAGATTTTTTAATTGCTCTTTGTCTGTAGGTATATTTGAACAAAGACTATTGGACTTAAGCCATCTTATAAAATCTTCCATTGATTTTTCCATTTTATACTCTACCTTTCATTCATCTGATCAATTAAAAAATCAATCTCTTCATAATCTATATTACCCTTGTGCTCTGCACTCTCTTTGAGAAACTCAACCATATTATATAAAGCCATCAATGGCCGTCTACAACATGTTTTATTACACTGGGTTACTAGTTTCTTAGCTTTTTTATATGGAAGATCTGTTGCTTTAAATATCTCAACTGCTTGGGCAACATTTTTGTTTCCACATTCACAAATAATTTTTAAAGTTTTATCTTCCATAATAATAGACTATTTTAAAAAGTCGTGTTTAGCTTTCATATCGTTTACATCAACCATGAGTTCTGCTATTTTTGCACTTAACTCTGGTAGTCTTGTATACTCAGTCCAAATAGTATCTTCAACTATATCATGCATCTCTCCAGCTACTTCTGTTACTTTTCTTTTGCACCCTGCAAACTCTTTTTTTATCTCTTTTTGCTCATCTGTTAATCCCATTTTATTCCCCTTTTTTTAGTTTAAAATCCATAGATTGAATCAAGATTGAAAGTTGGTTTTTTATTTATATACAACAAACCAAAATCCTCAACAAATTCAAACTTATAAGATTTGTAAAGTTCCACTATCTCTTTTACTTCGGCTGGGATAAAAGAGACAATGGTTTTTAAACCACGGTGGTACAATACTCCTCTAATAAGTTTTTCTGCATCTGTGAATGCTTCATCTACCATAATCCATGGTGATATTTTAATAATATCTTTACTCAGTGCATAAGAGTGTTGGTATCCAAATTGTGTTGAGAGCATAAGTGAAGACTGCTTTGCAACTATGTGTAAAATATACTCTACTCTATTCTCTTTAAAAGTATCCGTATCAAGTTTTGTTACTGTTGGTATGTAGTTTGCATTACTTATACTTTTTGATGTAGCATTAGAGAAATTAAAAGCAACTGCTGCCCCTTTATGGACTGCTTTTTTAAAGTTTGCATATTTTTTAAATCCAACACCTTCTAATATATCTTGTTCAAATTTATTTGACATAAACAATATTGATTTATTTTCCTCATCAATATTTTTCAATAATATTATAAATAATCTTCTAATAACATCTGGATCAATATCTTTTATATAATACAAGTTATTAATTAATATTGAGTTTTTGAAACTGTATGCACATACAATAGCTTCTAAATCATTTTCCTTATTATATGCACCAAATGCTAAACTTTGATCTTCTTGTATAGTTTTTGTAATTAGATTTTTATCCATTGTAACAAGTTGCGATAATTTTTCTAAATCATCTACAAATTTATCTTTTCTTATCCACCCTATGAACATAAGTATAACTCTTTTAATTCTTCTGGATTTAACACTTTTTTTCTATTTGTCACTATTTCACGCACCTTTGGTAAAAGTGCTTTAATTTTCTGTTTTGATGGTTCAATGCCAATAGCTTGAAGATGATATAAAAGTGTTGCACTTCCACTATGTTTTCCAATTGGGAAATATCTATGAAGACCTACTTCTTTTGGATCAAAAGCTTCATAAGCATTTTTTGATTTTATCATCCCATCCACATGAATTCCTGACTCATGAGAAAATATATGCTTCCCAATAATTGGTGAGTTATGACATATCTTTCTATTTGCTGCTTTAGATACTTTTTTTACTAACTCTTTTAATTTTTTTGAATTTATAATTCTGTTTTCATTAAACTGATGTGTAAGACTCATCAAAACTTGTTCAAAAGAGGCATTACCAGCTCTCTCCCCTAATCCAATTACAGTTGTGTTTGCTCCTTTTGCACCTGCTTCAATACCTGCTATACTATTTGCTGTTGCCATCCCAAAGTCATTGTGGGTATGCATCTCTATATCAAGTAAATTTAAACCACTTAAATAAGAGATGTTTTCGTAAGTTTTATAAGGTGTTAAAACACCTACTGTATCACAATATCTAAAACGATCCGCACCCAAAGATAAGCCAAAACTCATAATCTCTTTTAAAAGTTCATTATCAGCCCTACTTGCATCTTCTCCCCCAATACAAACAAAAAGTCCTTCTTTTTTAGCTGTAGATACTACCCTTTCAAGATTTTTAAACATTGCATCAATATTATTTTTGTATTTTATATCTATTAATATTTGAGATATAGGAACAGATAAGTCAACAGCTCTAACACCACAGTTTATTGAAGCTTCTAAATCTTCCATAGTTGCTCTATTCCAACTCATAATTTGAATAGGAAGCTTTAATTGTAATATCTCTTTCAATTCATCTTGTTCTTTAGAACCCATTGCAGGTATCCCCACCTCAAGTTCATCAGCACCTGCTTCATAAAGTAATTGTGCTATTTGAAGTTTTTCTTCAAGTGTAAAAGATACATAAGGGGCTTGTTCACCATCTCTTAATGTTGTGTCATTTATAATTGCCATAATACTAACCTTTATATAGTATTATATATGCAACTTTTATTCCACAACAACTTTATTTTAATTTAAGTTTATATCCTTAAAATTAAGATAATTAAAATTATAATATATGCTATTATTATGCTACAAAAATTTTGTATAATAATGTTGTAAATTATGAGAAAAGAGTACTTATGAGCAATCTATCAATCAAATGGAAACTAACACTTGCTATTGCAATTATAGTTTTAGTAATGTCGGCTATTTTAGTTAGTCTTAGTATATATGATATAAAAAAAACCTCTAGTGATGACACAAAACTTTTTAAAGAAAAAGCTTTTAGTGCAAAACAAGATGAATTAAAATCAAATATAGACATAGTTTTAAAAACTATCGATTCTTTTTATGAGAGAACATCAAAAGAAAAAGTCAAACTAGAAGTTCAAGAGAAACTTGTAACTCAAGCACAAATGTTAGAAAATATCTTAAACCAATATTATCTAAAACATCAAAATAGTAAAACAGTACAATCAGAACTTATCGATATCGTTAAAAATAGTAAATATGGTAAAAGTGGTTATTTTTGGATAAATAACACTGATGCAAAAATGGTTATGCATCCAATTAAACCAAGTCTTGATGGAAAAGATTTATCTAATTTAAAAGACCCTAATGGTAAAAAGTTTTTTATAGAGATGGTTAACCTTTCTAAAAACAACTCGCAAGGGTTTGTAGATTATCAATGGCCAAAACCAGGATTTGATAAACCACAAGATAAAGTTTCTTATATTTTTACATTTAAACCATTTAATTGGATTATAGGAACTGGTGAATACCTTGATAATGTAACAGCTCAAATGCAAAAAGAAGCTTTAAAAACTATCTCTAAAATGAGATATGGTAAAGATAGTAGTAACTACTTTTGGATAAATGACACTGAACCAAAAATGGTTATGCATCCCATTAAGCCTTCATTAAATAATACCAATATATCAAGTGTAAAAGATCCAAATGGAAAACTATTATTTGTCGAAATGGCAAAAGTTGCTAAAACAAAAGGGAGTGGGTATATTAATTATCAATGGGCAAAGCCTGGTTTTGATAAACCTCAAAATAAAATCTCTTATGTAGCATATTTTAAAGAGTGGGATTGGGTAGTAGGAACTGGTGTTTATATAGATGATATTGAACAAGAAGTTATAAACATGGAAAATCAAGCTTCGGAAAATGTAGCAACTATTGTTATATCATTTATTGTTCTTACACTATTACTATTAGCTATTTCATTGTCTCTTCTCTATTTTGCTATTATAAAAAGTGTAATTACGCCGCTAAAGAACTTACAAGTTGGATTTAATAAGCTTTTAACTTCTAATGACATTACAACTAGATTAAGTATTTCATCACATGATGAAATTGGAAAAGCATCAGAACTATTCAATCAATATATGGACTCAATACAAGAGGGACTTAAAGAAGACCAAGTTGTAATTGATGAGATTAAAGAGGTAGTAGATAGAGTTGGTAGCGGATTCTTCGTGTACAAGGTAAAAGGTCAAGCTAATAATAAAAATATTAATGATTTAAAAGATGTATTAAATAGTATGATTGGTACTATGAAAACACAACTTGTCACTATTAATGAAGCTTTAATGCAATTTGGTAAAGCTAATTTTTCACATAAATTATCAATTGATAATGTTAGTGGTGAGATAGGAACAGTTATAACACAAACAAAGGCTATTGGAAATAATGTATCAGAGATTTTTGCAATGATTCAAACAAGCGGTGATGAACTAGCAAATAATATTGTATCTTTAACAAACTCTTCAACAGAACTTTCAACAGCTGCTAATGCACAAGCAGCTTCACTAGAGGAAACAGCAGCTGCATTAGAGGAGATAACAAGTAGTATTAAAACCAATAGTGAAAATATTGTTAAAATGTCATCTATTGCAAGTGATTTAACAAATTCGGCAACCACTGGTCAAGAGTTAGCAAATCAGACTGCTAATTCTATGTCACAAATAGATGCGCAAGTTAATGCTATAAATGATGCAATTAGTGTTATAGATCAGATTGCATTTCAAACAAATATCCTATCTCTTAATGCAGCAGTTGAAGCTGCAACTGCTGGTGAAGCAGGAAAAGGTTTTGCCGTTGTTGCACAAGAGGTTAGAAATCTAGCTTCTAGAAGTGCAGATGCAGCTAATGAGATCAAAGAGATGGTTCAAAATGCTACAACAAAAGCAAATGAAGGTAAAAGCATTGCTACAAAAATGATAACTGGCTATGAGTCATTAAATACTATAATCACAGATACTAAAGTTATTGTAGATAATGTAACAACTGCATCAAAAGAGCAAGAGTTAGGGATAGTTCAAATCAATGATGCTGTAAGTACTCTTGATAAAGCTACACAACAAAATGCTTCAAATGCTACTGATATTGCAGAATTAGCAAAAGGGGTAAAAAGATTATCTGATGACCTTACAGATGTAGCAGCAAATGCAAAATTTGATGAAAATACAATTGGTCAAATTTGTGATGTTGGATTAGTATATGAATTAAATGATCTTTTCTTTGACCATGTAATTTTTAAAGGAGAATACTTCAAGTCACTTGATGAGAAGAAAACATGGAGTGTTCAAAAACCTACTGAATGTAATATTGGTAAATGGATAGCAATAGAAGAGAATAATCAAACACCATTTACAAAAACATCTGCGTGGTCATCTTTAAAAGAGATACATACAAAATACCACCAAAGTGTTCAAAATTATTTAGATCATAATGCAAAAGGTGAGACAAACCAACAATTAACAAAATTATCAAATGAAGTAGAGAAAGATATTTCAAATATATTTGATGTTCTTAATGAACTTAAATTTGCAAATTGTAAACTAGATGCTCCTGCACATGAAAATATAAGACATAAAAAAGTAGAGCATAATATATCAAAACATAATCAAACAGATGTACAAAGTAGTACACCTAAACCAGCAACTATTATAAAAGATAACAGTTCTGATGATGAGTGGTCAACTTTTTAAACAACTTACAATTTGAGGAAATATTATTGTTTCCTCAAATTAAATATAATTAATCTCTAATGCTTTTATTTTTTTCAAATCTTCATTATCCAGTTTTTCATAGGAATACACAAAACAACAAGGTTTCTCTTTTATAATTTTATGAATATTCCAAAACTTCTCTAAACTATCAACTATATATACTTTATCAGCATATAATGACTTTAAAGGTAGTCCTACCATCCCATGTGAAGTTGTAATAGTAAAAAGTTCCATCATTTCACTATTTATAGTAATAGGTCCATTCCCTTTTAACATTATTATTTTTGGATTTTTTATCATGAATTATTGTATTGGAAGTAAGAGGAACTAGGAGTTACCCTAATTCATTCTCTTGTACATTTGTATAGAAGTGTTTTTTTACTGCTTCAAAAACAGATTTTTCAACAGGCATATTTGCATAAGACTCATCAGCAATTAAATTAATTGATTGAAGCTCAGACATAGGACAATCACCTATTTTCTCTGTTAATAAAATATCACAATCCTTAAGTGTATATTTAATCTCTTCAATTGGATTTGTACCATCACAATTTTCAGGTCCACTACAGTATGAACTTTCAAGTTTTCTATGCATTACAAACTTAATAGCCTTATCACCAGCTTCATACACTAAGAACTCTTGTGCACTCCCAAAATGCATATTTATCATACCCTCACCTGCTGTTGTAACTGCAACAAGTTTAGTCTCACCTGTACTACTTAACTCTAGTTTTGTAGCTTGTTCTAATTTAATTCTCTCATTTGCAGCATCAAGATGAGTTCTCCAATTTTCAATAGCTTCATGTTTTTGAGCTCGTGCTGAGATATTATATTTTTTTTCTAACTCATCAAAACTTAATGCTGCAAATGCCTCTTTACCAAACTCATCACTTCTATCTTCACCAATAAGTCCAACAGCATCTGCTCGACATTGTCTACAGTGTTTCATAAGCTTCATATCCATACCACAAGCTTCTTGTACAGCCATAGTTTCTTGATCTGTAGCACTAGGGATCCCCTCTAAACCAAATTTTGTTCCAAATTCTGGTGCAGAAAGTAGTGGCATAATATTATGTAAAAATACATTCATCTCTTTTAACTTTCTAGCAACATTTGGTAGGTCTTTATCATTAATACCTGGAATTAAAACTGAGTTTGCTTTTACTAAAATCCCTCTATCTGTTAAAGCTTTGATACCTTCAAGTTGTTTTTCAAGTAAAAGTTTAGCACCCTCTGCTCCCCATACTTTTTTATGGTTCCAATGTACCCATGGGTATATTTGTGAACCTATTTCACCTGTTGGATCAACTGTATTTATTGTAACTGTTACATGATCTACATTATATTTTTCTATCTCATCAATATAGTCTGCAATTCTCAAACCATTTGTAGATAAACATAATTTTAAATCTGGAGCTTTTTCTTGTAACATTCTAAATGTATCAAAAGTTTTTTGTGGATTTGCCAACGCATCACCAGGTCCTGCGATTCCTACAACTGAAAGTTGTTGTATCTCCCCACCAATATAAAGTACTTTTTTTACAGCCTCTTCTGGGCTTAGTTTTCCACTTGTAACCCCTGGTCGACTCTCATTTGAACAGTCATATTTTCTATTACAATAGTTACATTGGATATTACATGCAGGTGCAACTGCTACATGGATTCTAGCATAGTGCTGATGTGCACCTTCACTATAACAAGGGTGATTGTTGATTTTTTCATGGATGTCTGCTGCTACTGGGTCGTTAGGATCAAATCCCATATCATTCGTAGTACCACATCCTGTCGTTGAACAACTCATATCATAATCCTTTTTATTTTATATGTAAGGATATATTCAATAAGTGTTCCGTAAGTTTCTTTATGAAACTTAAATTGATTAACTAAATTTTTTTACTAATTTTTTCTTTCCAAACTCAACACCTGGCTGGTCATAAGTATTTATATCTAAAAAAGCTCCTACAGCAGATGTCAATATCTCATAGTAACTTAAAAGTATCCCAATGTTTTTTTCAGATAATTTATCTAAAACTATTTTGTCAGTTGGTACCTTCTCATCAATGAGACTCTCAATAGTTGCATTACACTCTTCATTTAAAAGTTTATCAAAATTGCAACTATTTACATAATCTGTTTTTTCAAGAAAATCTATATTTATATTTGGTATTTGTACTTTTTTTCCAAAATCTTCAATTTGAATAAAACTTACAGTTTTATTCTCCACTCCTTGAATTATAAGTTGTAAAAAAGAATGTTGATCAATACTTCCTACAAGCCCAACTGGGGTAAGTCCCACTTTTTTATTTGATCTATTTATTTTTCCTAAACTTTCTCCCCAAAGTTGTACATACCAATCATTAAAGTACGAGAAATATGTAGAATAGCTAAAAAGTGTATTGATACAGTATTTATCTTTATTTTTAAAATAGTAATATGCTTTTTGGAGTAAGTGATTTTCTTTTTTATCAAAAAATGATTCTATAAAAATTTTAGAACCTTCTAAAGTTTTTTCAACTTTATATCCAGCAAGAACTAAAGGTACAATACCAACAGCACTTAATACAGAAAATCTTCCACCCACATTAAGTGGTATATTAAATTGAGGTATATTATTTTTTATTGCTAACTTTGATAAGTTTGAACCTTTATCTGTAATTGCAATTAATCTACTGTTATCTTTTTTCAAATCTAAATTAAATTTTTCTAAAACATATTTAAAAATAGAGATAGTTTCAATAGTTGAACCCGATTTTGATATTACAATAAACAGTGAATTTGTTTTTTTAATATCTTTTGTTTTTGAAGCAATATCCAAAGGATCTACATTTTCTAAAAATATTAAATTTATAGTTGATTTTTGTTTGAGTTTTATAAGCTCATATACAGCTTTGGTACCCAAACTAGAACCACCAATACCTACAACAACAATATTTTTTATTTTTTTATTCTTTAAGTATTTATTCTCTTTTTTATATCTTTTTACACCTTTAAGAATATCTTGTGATGTTTCATAAAGTTTATAATAACCAATACTATTAGAATCTTTTTCCTCTTTTAAAATAGAAAAAGTCTCATCAATTACTTTAATCTCTTTTTTTGTAAGCTGTTGTTTAAAATTTTGTTGAAAATGTATCATAGTTAACTACTTTTTATTTTTGTTTTTTTCTTGATCATAAAAATAATTTGTAGCTTCTACAAATCCATCAACTGACCCACAATCAAACCTTTTACCCTTAAATTTATATGCTATTACCATCCCTTTTTTTGCTTGTTCACAAAGGGCATCTGTAATTTGTAGTTCCCCATTTTTACCTGGTTTTGTATTTTTAATCATATCAAAAATATCAGGAGTTAAGATATATCTTCCAATTACAGCTAAATTTGATGGTGCTTTATCATTATCTGGTTTTTCTACCATATTTGATACCATATATACACCCTCTTCTATCTCTTTACCCTCAATAACTCCATATTTATGTACCTCTTCATTAGGTACTTCCATAGTTGCTACAACACAACATTTATATTTGTGATAAAGATCTACCATCTGTTTTAAGATACCATCTCCATCAGGATTTACACATAAATCATCTGCAAGGATAACAGCAAATGGATTTTGAAAGCCTACAAGAACATTTCCTTTATAAATTGCATCTCCTAAACCTCTCATCTCATTTTGTCTTGTATAGGTAAAAGTACACTTATCCATGATATTTCTGATATCTCCTAAAAGCTCCTCTTTAGCGCTCCCTTTGATTTGATGCTCTAACTCATAAGAGATATCAAAGTGATCTGTAATAGCTCGTTTACCTCGTCCTGTAATAACTGCCATTACATCACATCCAGCTTCCATAGCTTCTTCAACACCATATTGAATCAATGGTTTTGTAAGTATTGGTAGCATCTCTTTTGGCATAGCTTTTGTTGCTGGTAAAAACCTAGTACCATATCCAGCAGCTGGAAATAAACATTTTTTTATCATTTTTTATCCTTTATTGTTTTTGTTTTGATGACTTCTCATCTTTTTTTTGTTTTTTTAACCATAATATATCATATGGCTGCATTGTTACTTTATTTTTTATACCAATATTATGTGCAATTATATCTATTAATGTCTCAGAGGTAACTTGTCTAAGATCAACTTCAACTTCATGATCTGCAAAATTATGCAATGCAAGTATTGATTCATTTTCATCTTCAGCATATTGTCTAACCGCAAAGATATCTTTTCCAAAGTCCAAAAATTCAAATTTTGAAAAAGGATTAAATGCTGCTTCATTTATTCGTATTGATATAAGTTGTTTATATCTTTTAAACAATATCTTTCGTAAACTTCCATCTTCTTCTAATTGTTCTTTTATATTATCAAAATTAAGCTTTTCTCTATTTATTGCCCTATTTCTTCTTGTTTTTCGTACAGCTTCATGGTAGTTTTCAGACCCAACAAGTGAATGAAAATAGATACCAGGAACTCCCGGCATTGCTAATACAACCGCTTGAGATAATATCATTCTTTTTACCCTAAGTGCGACACTTTCTTTAGGATTTGTTAGAATATCAATATAACTGCAATTAAGTTCATAAGGTAATTTTTCTTCACTACCAACAGCACGGTAAGATACTAATCCGCCATGATCTTCACAAGATTTTACCAAAAAGTCTAGCTCTTGAGCATCTAATATATCATTTACAGCTCTCACCCCTACTCCATCGTGACTTGCAGTAAAATTAAAAAAACATACTTTATCGCTAGGAAGAGTTAAGGTTTTAGCCCATGATGTTAATTTTGTAGTATCCCCTTTAAGGATAGAAAATGCTAAAAGCGGAGGCAATGCGAAGTTATAAACCATCTGTGCCTCATCATCACCCTCTCCAAAATAAGAGATATTTTCATTATGGGGTACATTTGTTTCTGTAATAAGTAAAACTTCAGGAGCTACTTCATGTATAACTTGACGCATCAGCTGAATTAGTTCATGGGTTTGAGGAAGATGAACACAACTACTTCCTATCTCTTTCCATATAAATGCAATAGCATCAAGTCTTAATAAACTAGCACCATGTTCTACATAAAAGAGTAAAACATCTAAAACCTTCAAAAGTACTTTGTAGTTTGAATAGTTCAAATCAACTTGATCATTACTAAAAGTACTCCAAATATGTCGTATTTTCCCCTCTGGATCTGTAAATTCTGTTAACAATGGAGATGTTCTAGGTCTTACCACATCAGTTAAATCTGTAAGTGGATCTAAATCTATAAAAAACTCTGCAAACTCAGGATCATTTTCTAGATAGTGATTAAACCAACGACTCAATTGACTAACATGATTTATAACTCCATCAAACATCAATCTATGGTTTTTTGAAAGTTCAGCTATATCTTTCCAAGAACCTTTCAATGGACACACACCTTTATAGTTTACAATAGAAAAACCATCATCAGATGAATATGGATAAAAAGGGAGAAGATGAACAGTATTGATACAATCTTGAACATACTCATTTAAAAATCTATTTAATGTAGCAAGTGCAGTTTCCCCTTCATGAAATATCTGATCTCCATATGTTATAAGTATCACATCTTTTTGAGTAAGTATATAAGGCTTACTCTCTATTTTTTGTTTATACATCTCTATCATTAGAAGTACTGAGCTATACGCTTTTTTTGCATCATGTTCATTATAAATAGCAAACAATGATTCTTTTATAAATTTAATTCTATCTTCTGTAGTATGAGTTGTATAGTGATCTGGGGTTGCCATTATTTATTATCTTTTTCAACAATATTTATAAATTCTTCTGATAGCTCAGGAAGTACTGAACGAACACTAATCCATGCAGATAAAGATGGAACCCCTAAAGGGTCTTTTGAAAACTCTTTACAAGCTTTTTTCAAAGCTTTATCAAAAATTTCAACTGCTTCAATCTCTTTTTTTCTTTCAAAATGCAGAGAATTAAATTTTGCTAAAGCATCATATCGTGAAATTGCCTTACGACTCTCTTGAAAAAATGAAGTTCTTAGTGTCTTTAAAGATTCTTTTGAAAATGTTACACCTCTTTGAGACATAATCCTAAAAATTGTTTGTGCTATATCCATAGCCATCTTGGCAACGCCACCCTCTAACTCATGTTTTGGTTCTTCACTTTTGAGCTCTTGATGTTTATGTTCATAGGTTTCCATAATCTCTGTTTGACAGATTCTTCTGACTGAGGTATTTTCATACACTTCACTCAATGTTGAAACTTCAAGTCCCCAAGTTGGAGATATGCGGATACCTCTTGCTAGTGTTCGTATAAATGCAAATTCTCCTGAAAGTGAGTATCTAAAACTATCCATATAGTCTAAATAATCTGTTGTACCATAAGTTCTTTTCAAAGCTTTTATAAGTGGAGAGTAAAATAATCTTGTAACTCTCCCGTGAAGTTTATCTGTAACTCTTGAGTAATATCCTTTATTAAATTCAAAATCAAGTGCAGGATGTACTATTGGATAAAATAATCTTGCAGGTATCTCTCTTGTATAGTTTACGATATCACAATCATGCAGAGCAAAGGCATAGGCATTTGGATCTGAGAGCGCATAACCTATCATAGTCCATACATTTCTCCCTTTCCCTTTGATATTTGTACTTCGAAAGTCATTATCATCAAACTTTTTATACAGCTCAGCCATATTTGGACCATCATTCCATAATACATCCACTTTAACATCTAAAGTAGCCATAATCTTTTTTACATCTTCAAATTGCTTTTTTGTAGCCCTATCAAGTCCTAAAATAATCTTATAAAGATATTTTACACCTTGTAGTTCTTTCAATATTTTCTTCATAGCAGGTGTTTCAAACTCACTATAAAGAGCAGGTAAAAGAAGTACCATATTTCTTCTTCTTGAAAATTTCTCTAACTCTTTTTCCATACTGACTAAATCAATATTAGAAACATTTTGTAAAGTAGTTATACTACCATTTTGAAAAAAATCTGCCATCTTATGTTCACCTTACCTTTTCTATATATAAATTATAACACTATTAACCTCTATAGAAAATAGTACATATGTATAAAATGTAAACACTTTGTAACCAACTTGCAATTAACTATATAGTCTTTTTTAAAACTACAATAAAATCCATCACATTTGTTCCAGTTTTCCCAGTTACAAAATCGTAACCCAACTTATGAAAGAAACTATTACTATCACAGTTTGTAAGATATTGTTGTGGATTTACCCCTTTTTGTTCTATATTTTTATAAATATCAAAATCTATAAATGCCCCAGTAGCTTTTGAGTTTCCATCGCCACCATCACTTCCTGCACACAATATTGAGATATCTTTTGTGATAGGTTTTTCCAGTAATAGTTTTAAAGCTAACTCTTGGTTTCTACCACCTTTTCCACTCCTGTTTACTTTTGTAGTTGTCTCACCACCAAATAGTAAACAAAAGCTTTTATATTTTTTATCATATTTTTCTACTTGCTTGGATATATATTTTGAAGCTTCTGTTGTATTCATATCTAGAGTGGTTGTGATAATTTTTGTTTTTTCAACTTTATTTTGAATCTCTTTTTTTGCAGCTTTAAGTGCTTTTGTATTATTTCCTATGATTGTATGTTTAAATTTTCCATTATTCATAGGGGCTGATCCTATAGTATCTATATCATCTCCAATCACATCACTTAATACAAATACCTCACCCTTTTTTGTTTTGAAATTATTAGCTAGTTTTCCACCTTTGACAGATGAGAGTTTTTTTCTTTGGAGATTAAGTTCATGAATATCAATCCCTGAGAGTAAAAGTTTTGTAGAGATTTTTTGAAATTTTTTTAAACTAATATTATCATTTGGTAACTCAACCATAGCAGAAGCTCCACCACTAAGGAAAAAAATAAAGATATCTGTTTTTTTTAGTTTTTTTATCTCTTGAATAAGAAGTTTAGTAGCCTTTACACTTTTTTGTGTAACTAATGGATGGGTCGAAGTTAAATGCTTTATATATTTCAACTTTCCTTTTTTATTAGAAACTGCAACTCCTCCTAAAATATTGTTTTTCAATATTTTTTCAGCCTCTTTTGCCATATCATATCCAGCTTTACCAATAGAAAATATATATACTTTTTTATTTTTGTACTTTGTAATATTTTCTTTTACTATTGTTTTAGGCAATACTGCGTTTACAGCTTTAAAATAAATTTTTTTTAACTCTTTTTTTCTATACATTTTTTACAATCATCTCATTCCAACCAGAACTTCCTTGATAGGTTGATTTTTGAAGGTTTTTTAAATCTAAAGAAAGATACTCATCATTATGATTTTTTATCACTATTGGAGTATCTACAACTTCTAACATTTTAATATCATTTTCCCCATCACCTAAAGCAATGGAGTTTATCTTTTCATCATAAAGTTTTTCAAAAAGCTCTATACTCTTTTTTACTGCTATCCCTTTATCTTGTTTTTCCCCAATAAGATGAAAAAACCTCCCACCTTGAGTGATTTTTATTTTAAATGTAGAAGCTAGATTTTTAAGTTTTTCTAATTTTTTTATATCTTCCATTACAAATGGTTCTGTAAATTCTCTTTGCTTTGCAAGGGTTGCACTACTTGCATCTAATCCTGTAAGTTCTGATATCTCTTGGTTATCCATGTCACTAAAACCTTTAAGACCAAACTCCTCTTTATACTCATTGTAAAAGTTTAAAATTTGATTATATGTTTTTCCAAAAACTAAAACTTTATACTCCTCAAAATCAGTTAAAAAGTCTAAGTTAAGATTTTGATAATTTTTAGGGATAAAAAGTGCTGCTCCATTTTCTACAATAAACGGCTCAACGATACCAACTTTTTTTTGTAATAGTTCTACCTCAATTTTAGTTTTACTTGTTGTAAAGATAAGGGGTATTTTTTGTTGTTCTATTTTTTTCAATGCTTCTTTTGACTCTTCAAATGAGTAATTATCATGGTTTAAAAATGTTCCATCTAAATCTGTAAATATTATATTTTTCATAATAAAAGTGTAACATAATTGAGTTACATATCCAAATAGTTAATGAATATATTTTATACAATTTTATCAAGGATAAATAATCTCTGAATTTTATTAAATATGTGATACTATTTTAGAGGAAAAAAGTGGCGGACGAGGAGAGAAGCTAATTTAGCATCTTTAAAAAACCATAAAAGCCCATAAATACGCACTTCTTAGCACATTATAAAATTTTAATCATATGTTTTTTGGGTTATTTTTAGCACAATTTTAGCACAGTAGATATTTTTGAGTAAATATTACTAGATTATTGATCTTTAACTAGTCCATTAAATATAATATCTTCTAGTTTTGAATTATCGGCATATTGAACGCAATCAATTGAAGCTTCTATATATTTTCCATTATCTATAGCACTACTATAATCAATAAGTTTATATCCATTATAAACACAAAGTAAATCACAAAATAATCTTAAAATTCTCCCATTTAATTCATAAAATGGATGTAAAGCTATTAACTCACTTTGATAATATGTCAATTTATTTACAAATTCTTTTTTATCTTTACAGTTTTTGAGATAATTGTCATTTTCTAGTTCTTGAAATATTCGTTTTGATTCGTTATCTAAGTATTGAGCTAAACAAAATTGAGAATCACCTTTTGTCATATTTACATCTCTATAAACACCTGCAAAATTGTAAAGTGATTCAAAAGTTTTTTTGTGAAGATTAATAAAAAAGATTTCATTAAATTTTGTAGTATTATTTATCTTTGATAAAAAAGTTTGATAAGCTTCTTTTAGAAGATTGTTTTCTATTTCGTGTATTAAATCTGAATCTTGAAGTTCAAGTTTATTATTAGGTATATCCGTCCCATCTATATAAATAGGACTGCTATCAAGCTGATACTTTGACATTATGTTTTGCCATCAACTCTTTAGCTTTTTTTTGTAAAGATTTAGATGCAGACTTATAACCCTCAATCTTTTGAGAATTAGACACCGTTTTATTTATCTCTTTTTGTGAAATTTTATAAAGTCTCATTATTAACTCTCTTTCGTTTTATATAGACATATTGTAGCATAATTTTAGTTATTCTAAAAATTAAAAAATAACAAAAATCAAACTCTATTTAAAAATCTGACTTAATTTAGTGGCATTTTAGCACTCTTTATATATTTTATTATACTTGGTCACTTCACCCTACTTTAATTCTTCCAAAAAGTCTTCATGTGATGTTAGTTTATCATCTTTTCTTTGGGCTACTATTGCTAAATCTTCATAGTCTTCTAAAATCTCTTCAAATTCTTCAATAGATAAAACTACAGATAGTTTTTTTCAATCGTCATTTGTAATATACTTAGGATGTATGTTCATAGACATTGTCATAATATATACTCCACTTTTAATATTTTTGTATTATATCTAAATTTTATTTGATTGTAAAAAATATCAAAAATGAAAAAGTACAAAGAGAAACATTATTAAATAATTTTTCATTAGAAAAAAACTGCACAAAAACTGCACACCTAAAATTAACACAAAAAGAGAGTGCTTAAATTATGCTAGTTAAAGCCTTATTTTATAGGACATTGTTAAAAACATTTGATTGTATATTAGTGGCGGACGAGGAGAGATTCGAACTCTCGGTACCGTTGCCAGTACGCATCCTTAGCAGGGATGTGGTTTCAGCCACTCACCCACTCGTCCAATGGAGTGAAATTATAGTTAAGTTATATTAAAAAACACCTTAAATTTTAGATGTTTTTTAATATTTTTTCTACAACTTTTTTTGGGTCGTTTGATTTATAAATTGGTCGTCCAACAACGATAAAATCGACTAATTCTTTTTTTGCAAGATTTATATCTGCAACTCGTTGTTGATCTCCTGCATCTTCACCAAATGGTCGAATACCAGGAGTAAGTGTTACAAAACTATTTGAAGTATTATTTTTTATATCAAGGCTTTCAAATGCTGAACATACAACACCATCAAGTCCAGCTTCAAAGGTATCTTTTGCAAACTTGGTAGCTTTTTTGTCTATATTTTCATTATAAATATATTTGAAATTTTCATTATCAAAACTTGTAAGTGCAGTTACAGCTAATACAAGTGGTCGATTTGGTATATCTTTTATTCTTTCCATTACTGTAGTCATAGCTACTTTACCTGCTGTTGCGTGTACATTAAACATATCTATTGGTAATTTACATATCTCTTGCGCTGCATCAGCCATAGTATTTGGAATATCATAAAGTTTTAGGTCTAAAAATATTTTAAAATTTGGATTAATAGATTTTAACTCTTCTAGAAATTCTTGTCCATCTCTTATATAACTTCTTAAACCAACCTTTAACCATACATCAAACTCTTGTATATCTTTTGCTAATGCTAAGTTTTCCTCTTTTGTAGAGTTATCTAGGGCAACACAAAGTTTCATATCTATTTTTTCTCTATACTATCAAGTACACCATTGATAAATCTAGGTGCATTATCACTTGCTAGTCTTTTTGATAATTCTATTGCTTCATTTATAATAATTGCTTTATCAAGATTACTAAAAAGAGTCTCATAAATAGAAAGTCTTAAAATTGCTTTTTCAACACTTCCCACATCACTTATCTCTCTTTGTTTAAGATGCTCTTCTATCTCTTTATCAACTTCTAAAAGATTTTCTATAGTACCATTAAATAATGTTAGTGCAAAATCTTTTTGTTTATTTCGTATCTTTTTATCTTCTAAAATCTCATCAGCAAACTTAGCAATAGCCTCATTTCCTAAATCATAAGCATACAGTAATCCTATTACTGATTCTCTAGCTTGGGTTCTTGTAGCCATAAATTATTTTTCCATCTCAGAGTATAAATCTAACATCTCAATAATTGTAACCATTGCTTCTGCACCTTTGTTTCCAACTTTACTTCCAGCTCGCTCAATTGCTTGTTCAATTGTGTTTGTTGTAAGAACACCATTTGATACAGGAATATTGTGTTGCATAGTTGCACTTGCTATCCCTTTTGTTGCTTCTGCTGAGATATAGTCAAAATGTGGTGTAGCTCCTCTAATAACAGCACCCACACAACATATAGCATCATATTTTCCACTTTGAAGTGCTTTTTGTAGTGCAAATGGTATCTCAAATGCACCTGGAACTAAAATAAGATCTAAGTTTTCTGAATTTCCGCCATGTCTTTTAAATGCATCTTGTGCACCTTCAACTAATCTATCTGTAATAATATGGTTAAATCTTCCATTGATGATAGCAATTTTCTCAGTCCCTTTTAGTCTTAATTGACCCTCTATTATATTCATTTTTTCTCCCAAATTTTAGTGTTCTTTTTTCTTAAATGTTACGGATTATATCTAAAAATTGATTAATAACCCAAAACATCTTGTATCTTAAAAATATCATCTATTGTTTTATATAGATCATCTATTTTTAACATATTTGGTCCATCACTTAGTGCACAACTTGGGTCAAAATGTGTTTCAAAGAAAAACCCATCTACACCAACTGCCGCTGCTGCTTTTGCTAAGCTTGGAACTATTGCACTGTTTCCACCTGTTGTTTCACCAGTACTTGGAACTTGTGCTGAATGTGTTGCATCGAAAATAACTGGTGCATATTCTCTCATAGCTATAAGATTTTTCATATCAACAATTAATGAACCATATCCAAATACATTTCCTCTTTCACAAAGCCATACCCCATTATCCTTACTCGTTTGATAATTTACCTCTTCAACTCCTCTAGTTGCAAGAACTTTCGCAACAGGATGTTTCATACTAGCTGCTGCTAAGAACTGCCCTTTTTTGATATTTACAATTGCCTCTGTTTTTCCTGCAGCTACAAGTAAATCAGTTTGTCTACATAAAAATGCTGGTATTTGAACCACATCACACACTTGAGCTGTTGGAGCTACCTGATATGATTCATGTACATCAGTTACAAGTTTATAACCAAATGTATCTTTTACCTCTTGAAGAATTTTTAATCCCTCATCAAGCCCTGGCCCTCTAAAGCTATCCAAACTTGTTCGATTTGCTTTATCAAAACTCGCTTTAAAATAAAAATCTATTCTATTATTTTCATTTAGTTTTGATAATTGTTCTGCTATTTTCATAACATTATCTCTATTTTCTATGACACATGGTCCTGTTAGTATTATCATTTTAACTCCTACTGATAAATTTATTTAAATAATTTCTCTCTTCACCCGTTATAATATAATGAAATTCATATACATTATTAACAATATATTCCACATCCTCTTGTGAATTTTCATCACATGCTAAAAGTATTCTATCTCCTATTTTTAATTCATAATCATAAGATGGTAACAAAATATCTTCTTGTGACCTTGATATTAACAATGGAACAATATTATTAAACTGTTCTCTATCTCTTCTCGATCTTCTTATCTCATTCAATGTTACACTATTTTCACATTTAGAAAGATAATTATGTAACTCTATAGCTTCTATTTTATTTATATTTAATTCAAATGTTATAGGGTTTACACTAATTGTTTTTATTAGTTTGGCCAAAAGTTGCTGTCCCCATTGTTCATCTTTTGATCGTAAAAGTCGCATTAGTTTATCACTTAATGGATTGATAATAGCATTTGTTGTTTTATGTATCAATATCTCTGATGGTAAAAATATATGATCTATTTTTGCTGCTGAAAATATTGAAAAATCTGACAATTCATTTTCCCTTGCAACTATCATTGTATGTTTGTTGACACTTCTTATTGTTGACACTATTGACAGATTTGTTGTATCATCATTTGTAGCTACAATTATAAGATTCATATCTTGGATATTTAGTTTTTCCAATAAAGACCTATCTTCTGCATTTCCACATACTACTGTATCTATATCTTTTGCAATTGCTTCACTTACTACATCTATATCAATCTCTATAACTATAGGCTTAATACCATTTTTTGCAAAAACATTATAGAGACTTTTCCCAAGTCGCCCAAATCCACAAATCATAATTTTTTCTTTTGGTATAGAAAAAGTTTTACAATCAAGATTATCTATATTATACAACCAATTTTCTAGTTTAAATAAACTTGGAGTATTCAGTGCCATACTTATTTGATAAGATATAATAGCAAGTGGGTTTTCAACTATATTAGCTCCTGCATCCAAAAGGTTTGCTGTTTCTATATCTGTACTTGAGCGTACTGCTATCATTATATGAGAATTCAATATTCTTGAGGCTAAAGTTACTCGCATATTTAGAAGATTACTTTCAAAAAGCGAGATTATCCCTTTACAATGAACAGACTTAATCCCCGCACACTCTAAAGAGGTTGGACTATGTACATCTGCTACTAAAACAGGAACATGCGGGATAAACCCCTCAAGACTCAAATAATCAGCTCTTTGTTGCTCCTTTTCAATCACAACAACCCTCATATTATCATCAATCATTTTTTTTATTATTTCACTAGTAGTGTCATTGTATCCAAGGATAATTACAAAATCTTCTTTTATATTTTTGACAGCTCGTATAAATTTTGCCCTTGCAATTTCACTTAAAAATAATTTATCTTGAAGAAGTGATACTAAAGTTCCAATACCATAGAACCAACCTAAAACAGTAAGATAGATAGAGATTGTCACCCACATTCTTTGAGGATAAGTAAAAGTAAATGGGGTTTCGCCAAATCCAATTGTTGTCGCTGTATATGTTATGAAATAGAAAGCATCAAAGATTGACATTCTATAAGGATTACCTTGTTCGTCAAATCCTGTAATTATAAGTAATCCAGCCATAGCTATAGCATAGGTTAAAACTATTATAGTAAAAGGAAGTCTCATCCTTTGTAAAACAATCCACAGTGAGCTGTTATTCATATTTATTCTTAACTTTATTGAATTAACGCTTAGATTTTAGTGTATCACCAATATAGAGTATTACAGAAGTTATATTTGCTAATAATGCTCCACCACTCAATGAAATAATCACACCAAATACTTCTGGGTCAATTGTACCATCTACACTGTATATAGTCCATATTGAAGCTGCTGCAATAAGTTGTAAATCTGCAACTAAACTCGTAGCTATAAGCACTGAACCCATCTGAGTTTTATCCCCTAGTTTTAATACGGTAGCAATAATATTTACAATAATTGCAGCAAATAGTTCATATTTACTATGCATATGCATATCAAGTGCATCACCATAAAAAAAGCCAAAGTTTAATGTCATTGCCAAAATAATAAAAAAACCAGCTATCACTTTATCTAAATTCATAAATTACTCTCCAAGTTATTCTTTAAATTCTATAGTTTAATTATAGCCAATATAGTTTTATATACCACTATATACTATTTTTTTGTAACTAGTATACCACTCAATATAATAAAACAAATACCAATAAGTACCGTAGATGTAGGAAACATATCTCCTAAAAACATCCCAATTATGATTGAAAAAAGTATATTAGTATAACTAATCGTTCCTACAACTCCACCTTGTGCTAATGAATATGCCTTTGTCATATATATTTGAGAAAAGGTAGCAAAGATACCAAGCCCAACTATATAAAACCAAGCAATTCCAGTAGGTACAACAAAAGGGGCAATTACCCAATCAAATGTTGTAGAAGTATAATATTCTCCTATAATCATCAATATAATTGGTCCAATAGTTCCTACAAGCATAAAAGACAATACTATAGATTTGTTATCGTAATATTTTCGAAGTTCTCGAATTGAAGTGTAAGCAAGTCCAGCCCCTACTCCGCTTAAAATACCAAGCCAATCTGTTTTATCTAAAGATGTGACATCAAATCCAGTGATAAATAAAACTCCAAAAAAACCTACAAACACACCACTCCAAGCCATTATAGATAATCTCTCTTTCAATAAAAGATAAGAAAAGATTGCTGTAAATATGGGAGATACTTTACTAAATGTAATTGCCTCTGCTAAAGGGATATTTGCAATATTATAAAAATACATTAACAATGCACTAAAACCTATAAAACCTCTAGCAAACAGTAAAAAAGGTCTACCACCTTTTTGTTTAAGTGGTGATTTGTATATAGCATAAAGGATAATGATAACACCACTTATATTTCTAAAAAAAACAACCTCAATAGAACTCATATAGTTACTTAACTCTTTAGCAAACCCGCCTGTAAAAGCAAATAAAAAAGAGGAAATCAGCATATATTTTATAGCTAGATTTATATTGTTTTGTTCATGTGTATTATTCATTGTCGGGATTTTAATACAATTTTAGTTAAAATCGCATTATTATTAAGGAGAACCAAATATAAATGATAGAAATTTTCGATCCAAATACAGATAAATATATTTATGCTATTTTAATATTTTCTTTTTTTCAATTTTTTAGAGTTTTTTTTAGAAAAATATCTTATAAGATTGTACAAAAAACATCAACTAAATTTGATGATGAAATATTAGAGTCAATTGAAAAACCAGTTGATTATCTATTTATAATTATTGGTATCAATATTGCTTTAAGTATTTTAACTTTTGATAATGAAATTGAAGATATGATCAATAAGCTTTTACGCTCTGGATTTATTCTTGTTATATTTTGGGGAGCTTTAAATGTTCTTACAAATTTATCTGTAAATATACACAAAATAACAGATAAACTTGGAGATAAGTTTAGTGCTGAAGTATTAAACTTTATTATTAAATCAATCAGGTTTTTTATATTTATTATTGGTTTTATAGTAGTTCTTCAAGAGTGGGGATACAATGTAAGTGGATTTTTAGCTTCTATGGGACTTATTGGTATGGCTTTAGCTCTAGCTGCTAAGGATACTGCTGCTAATCTCTTTGGTTCTCTAGTGATATTTATAGATAAACCTTTTAAAGTGGGTGATTGGATTAAAACACCACAAGTTGAGGGAACTATTGAAACAATTGGTATTAGAAGTACTAAGGTGAGAACATTTGCACAAGCGCTTGTTACTGTACCTAATGCAACTCTTGCTAATAGTGCTATTCTTAACTGGTCCGCTATGGGTAAACGAAGAATAAAAATGAATATAGGTATCACTTATGATACTCCAGGACAAACAGTAGAAAATATAATTAAAGATATAAAAGTTATGCTAGAGAATAATGAAGATATCCATCAAGATACAATACATATATACTTTAGTGAATTTGCAGCTAGTAGTTTAAATATTTTTTGTTATTACTTTACAAAAACTACCAACTGGGGTGAATTTATGAGAGTAAGAGAAAATACATATCTAGAGATTATGAAAATAGTAGAGAGAAATGGAACTAGCTTTGCATTTCCAACACAAACACTACATATTGAAAAAAATAAAGAATTAGTAGAATAAAAAGGTAAAATAAAGAATGATAAAAATAGCCCTAATAGGACAACCAAATGTAGGAAAAAGCTCGCTTTTTAATAGACTTGCTAGAAAAAAAGTAGCAATTGTAAGTGATGTATCTGGAACTACAAGAGATATAAGAAGAAGAGAGATAGATATAAGTGGTAGAGCTGCTTTAATGCTAGACACAGGTGGAATAAGTAAATCAAAAAATGAAATTATGGAAGATGGGAGCGAATTTAAAATTTTTACAAATGTAAAAAGGAAAGCAATTGAAACAGCTAAAGAAGCTGATATAATTTTATATATGGTTGATGGTAAAAATATACCAGATGAAGAAGATAGAAACCTATTTTATGAACTTCAAGGACTAGGGAAACAATTAGCACTTGTAGTAAATAAAATTGATAATGATAAAGAGTTAGAAAGACTTTGGGACTTTTATGAGTTTGGTATTAATGAAGATCAAATGTTTGGAGTATCAGTATCTCACAATAGAGGAACTAAAAGATTATTTGAGTGGCTTTATGAAAAACTTCCAAAAAGTGCTCAAGAGCTAGAAGATGATGCTAAAAGTAATATGACTCAAGAGGAGTTAGATAATTTAGTAGAACCAACTGTAGAAGTTGAAGATAAAGAAGATATTGATCCAAACCATATCAAAGTAGCAATTATTGGAAAACCAAATGTTGGGAAAAGTTCTATTTTAAATGCTTTAATAGGTGAAGAGAGATCAGTTGTAAGTCCAATAGCAGGGACAACTATCGACCCAGTTGATGAGACATATGAGATTGGTGATAAAAAAATCACTTTTATTGATACAGCTGGGTTAAGACGAAGAGGAAAAATTCAAGGTATAGAAAAATTTGCTCTTATGAGAACAGAAGATATGCTAGCACAAGCAAATATTGCTTTAGTAGTACTAGATGCTTCACAACCTTTAAGTGATCAAGATGAAAAGATATCTGGACTTGTTGACCAATTTGGTTTAGGTACTATTATTGTTCTTAACAAATGGGATGAAAATATGGATACCTACGAGAAGATGGTAGAAGAGATTCGAGGAAGATTCAAATTTTTGTATTATGCTTCTATTGTTGCAGTTTCAGCAAAAACTGGAAGAAATATTAAAAAACTTGAAGAGAAGCTTCTAACAATATTTGAAAATTACCATAGAAGGATATCTACTTCAGACCTTAATAAAACTATTGAATTAGCAATAAGAAGACATTCATTACCAAGTCCAAATGGTAATCGTTTAAGAATATATTTTGCTACACAATTTGATACAAACCCACCAACATTTGCGGTAATTATGAATAAACCAAGATTGTTACATTTTTCTTACAAAAGATATCTTATTAATTTCCTAAGAGATAGTTTTGATTTTGAAGGTGTACCATTAAGAGTAGTTGCAAGAGGTAGAGGTGAGAGAAGTGCTGAACAGGAGCAATTTGAAGCTACCTATCAAGAGTTTAGATTACCAAGTGATTATGTATTACCACATTTTATAGAAGAGGATGGTGATTTTGAATATTATGATGAGGGGTATGATGACTAACCATCTCTCGTTAAGGATTAGTAACAATAAAAAAGGGGAAGATTTTCATCTTCCCCTTTTTTTATAAGAATATAGTAAAATTATTTTACAGCTTCTTTTAATTTAGCACCAACTTTAAATTTTGCAACAGTTGATTCTGCAATTTTAATTTTAGCACCAGTTGATGGGTTAACACCGTCTCTAGCAGCTCTTTTAGATGTGCTGAATGTACCAAAACCGATAAATGCTACAGAGTCACCTTTAGCTAATGTTTCTGTAATAGTTTCTAATGTAGCTTCTAAAGCTGCACCAGCATCTTTTTTTGTTAAACCCGCTTTGTCTGCAACTGCTGCAATTAATTCACTTTTGTTCATACTTAAATCTCCTATTTTGTCTTAATTTGACAAATAATAACAAAAGTAACATTAATTAATATTTAAATTCACTGTTTTTTTATAAATTATGTTAAAATACCTCCATGTTTACAGTAAAATCACTATTTATGCCTCTATTATTGTCACTTTTCATCTATCTTGAATATTTTGGATTATCACTTAAACTTATAAATACTATTATTGCATTAAGTGCTTTTTTACTTATTTTTCAACTCAATAAAAAAGAATTATTTTTAAGCGGTTTTATTATTGGTATATTATGGTTTTGGTGGTTAGGTTATAGTTTTGTATATTATGAACTGAGTTTTATGATACCTATTGTAATAATTGGTATAGGATTATTATATGGGTTATTCTTTTACTTAATAGGTCTAATAAATAATATTTACTATAAAATTAGTTATATCTTCCTTCTAAGCTACATTGAACCATTTAGTTTTAATTGGTTTAAAATTGAGCTACCTTTTATAAATAGTTATTTGGGTACATCAAAACTTGAATTTTTAGCTATACTAATCATCTCTGCACTTTTTATAGAGTATAGATACAAATATAAAAAGATTATCCCTATAAGCTACGCAATAGTAATTATAGTACTATTTTTTACCAACAAATATAATACTTCACAAAATAATATAAAATACCCTCCCATAAAAATATATAAATATAAAACAAATATACCACAAGAGAAAAAATGGGATAGAAAGTATAAAAAAGAGATAATAGAAAATAATTTAAATGCAATAGAGTTAGCTATAAAAAACAATGATGATTTAATTATATTTCCAGAAACTGCTTTTCCGTTAATTTTAAATCATCAAACTATTCTACTTAATAAACTACTAGAATATTCAAAAAAAATATCTATTGTTACAGGCTCACTCTATGAAAAGGATACTTTATTGTATAATTCATCCTATTTATTTCAAAATGGTACTTTACAAATAGCAAATAAAGTAGTTTTAGTACCATTTGGTGAAGCTGTACCAATGCCTGAGAAAATTAAAAACTGGATCAATGATACTTTTTATGATGGAGCAAAAGATTATATCACAGCATCAAAACCGACAACATTTACTATTAAAAATATAAAATTCAGAAATGCAATATGTTATGAAGCTACAACAGATAAAATATATACTGATATGGACACTCAATATGCTATAGCTATCTCAAATAATGAATGGTTTACCCCATCAATACAACCAACACTACAACAACTTCTAATGAAATATTATGAAAATAAATATGATATAATGATACTTGATGTATCAAATCAATAATTGTATAAAATAAAGAACAATTAGATGGATAGCGTAAGACTATAAAAAGAGATTATAGAGTATAAAAGTCAAATTAAACTGCATGAAGCAATGTATAGTAATGCAAAAACTAAAATGGAAAGATCTATTCAAAAAGATATTATAAATAATTATGAAGTAATATTAGCAAAACTATTAAGTTTAAAATAAAAAGAGAGCAAAAAAAAAGACATTTTAAAAGTTGGCAGCGACCTACGTTTCCACCAGGGGACCCGGCAGTATTATCGGCGATGGAGAGCTTGACTACCAGGTTCGAAATGGGGCTGGGTATTTCCTCTCCTCTAT
>JAIOSF010000005.1 GCA_021107755.1 Arcobacteraceae bacterium | reverse complement strand
TCATAATATCCTATTATCATTCATTCATCTAAAAAACTAAAAGTCCTCCTAGGGTGCTTTGTATTTAGTATCTTTCTTTGTTGTTTCATATTTACTTTGGTATATATTTGTGTTGTAGAGATAGAAGAGTGTCCTAGCATATGTTGTATATATCTTATATCTACACCCTCTTCCAAAAGTAAGGTTGCAAAAGAGTGTCTGAACATATGTGGGGTGATATGTTTTTCTATTTTAGCTAGTTTTTGATATTTGTTTATCATAAATCTTACTGATTGTTCTGAGAGTTGATTTCCTAATCTATTGATGAGATAATACTCTTTATTGGATAATTCATTATGAAAAAGATTTATATATTCTTTTAATAATCTTTTTACTTCATTATCACAGATTTGAATGATTCTCTCTTTAGAACCTTTGCCATTGATTTTAACAATACCTGTTTGGATATTGATATTTTTTTGTTTTAAATTACACAGTTCAGATACTCTCATTCCAGTACTAAACAAAATCTCTATAACTACAATATCTCGTATCAAAGCTTTATAGCTATAGATATCTTGTTTTATATAATTATCTTTTAACTTATAAATATATTTTAATATCTTTCTTACCTCTTGTAGCTCCATAGTTTTAGGAAGTAGCTTAGGTTCTTTTATAGATACTCTCATCTTACGAAAAGGGCTTATAAGTATTATCTCTTCAAACTCTAAATAGGTAAAAAATGTTTTTAAGACTGCTATTTTTCTTTTGATTGTTTTTGCTTTTAGATTAAGTTGATAAAGACTTTGAATATACTCTTTTAATAAATTTTTATCAAACAGTTTAATATCAATATCTTTATAGTTTTTAAATGTTTCAAATTGATTTAAATCTATCTTATAAGCTTGTAAAGTCTTTGTGCTTAAATTTTTTTCAAACTCACAATGAAATTTAAAGTTTTGTATCATTTGTTGTAGCTGCATAATATTTCCTTGGTTTTTTAAGTAGAATAGTACTTATATGCAACCAATATTTGGCATAATCAAATAATCTTTTGAAGAATAGCTTTCAGTTGCGAAATGACCACTATATCTTAGAAATTAAATAGTTCAATTAATACCTAAACTTTTTTAACACTTTCATTGTATCTTTTTCCAAAAAATTAAGAGATTGAATATAAAAGAGGTAATTGATTATATCTATCAAAAATAAAAAAGTTTTAAAATTTATAACCTGATTTTATAGTAAATTAAAATTCGAATAATATAATAAACTTTTAGAAGGATATACATGCAAAATACATTTTGGACTTTAATAGAAGATGGTTATTATAGGATACATAACGGTAATTTAAAATATGCACCTATATGTAGTGAGACTTCAAGAATACTTACAGATGAAGAAGAAAAAGTACAAATAATCTCACCAGAAAAACTACAAAAAGTAAATGATAGTTTGGGAGTTTCTTTTTTAGTGGAAGATTTTGTATGAATAATTTAAATGAATTAATCGAACAATACTTCACAAAAGATAACATAATAGATATGCTAACGCAGTATGAGTTATACTATCAGATATCACTAAGTAATTATGTATATGAAACACTTCAAGATATAGAAGAAACTAATACCAAAATAGATGAATTATCATTAAGACTTGACCCTAATATTGCTATATCTAATATATTTGATATACTACTTCACTTTAGTCAGGAAGAAGACTTTGAAAATAGATTCTACTATCACTTAAGAACAAGAGCTTTAATGCATGCCTTAAAAGACTTTGTAAATAAAGATGCCGAACTATTGGGTAAAGAAAAATATATAGAACAAAAATCTGATATGATTTTAAAAGATACATTTTTTGATGAAGATATGAAACTGCAATTTGAAAGTGACTATCCAATTATTAGTGAAGATTATGAGATGATGGTTACAGATGATTTAGTTGATAAGATCCATCATAATTTTTCGTTACAACAATAAACTTTACAACTTAATTTCTGCTATGCTTTAATATCTAATAAAGTTCCAGAAACATCATTTTGTGTTTGAATTGAAACAGCATTAGCACCTACAGCATTATAAGATAAAATATTATCAGTCATCTCTTTTACTAAGTCAGTGTTACTGTATGGATTATTATTTTCAATTGTTTTAGATACTGCTTTTACACTTTCATTAGAACCTTCTACTATTCGAGTATCTTGTCTTGCAAAATTTGCTGTGTTGCTATTAGCAATATTATGGGCACTTGAATTTAAAAGTTGCTGGTGTGCATATATTGAAGATGTACTATTGTTAATATTCATTTCAAATCCTTTAATAATTTATGATACATCATTATGATTAAATCATTACTTAAAAATTTAGTTTACTATAATTACTATATAATTTCAAGACTTGAGGCATATCATCAAAACTTACATTTATAAAAAAGCTAAAAATACTATGAAAACACTAATATTTCTTACACAAGTAATTAATGAAGATGGTGTTCGAGATTGGATTTGAACCAACGACCACTTCGATGTCAACGAAGGACTCTACCCCTGAGCTACCCGAACTTTTTGAAAAGTTCGGAATTATACACTTATTTTAATTTATATTGTTTTAAAGTGTAGAAAACAACAGGGATAACAAAAAGGGTCAAAAAGGCAGAACTAGTCATCCCTCCTATCATAGGAACAGCAATGGCTCGCATAACTTCACTTCCTACTCCACTTATATACATAATAGGAAGCAGTCCTCCAAGGATTGCAAATACTGTCATAAGTTTAGGACGAAGTCTTAAAACTGCTCCATTTATCACTATTTGTTTCAAGGTGTCAATAGAGAATTTTTCTTTTGTTACATCAAAGTCACTTAATGCTTCATCTAAATATACAAGCATTACGATTGAAGTTTCTGCTGCAATTCCTAAGAGTGCTATGAATCCTACGATAACAGCTACACTTATATTCATATGAAGATATTCAATATACCAAACTCCCCCTGCTAGTGCTAAAGGAAGTGTAAAAAATATTATAGAGGTATATAATAAATTTTTAAAAGCAAAATAGATAAGTATAAATATCAATAAAAATGTCAAAGGGATAATAAATGCTAAAGTTTTCATAGCACTTTCTAAGTATTGACTCTGCCCTGCCCACTCTATATAGTATCCTGCTGGTAGTTCTATATCTTTTAAAAGTTTTTGTGCCTCTTCTTTATATGCTTGAACAGATACATCACTTTGTGGTGTGATATAGATAAAATTTACATTCATAGCTTTTTCAGACTTTATAACAGAAGCTCCCATTTGATAATTTAATGTAGCAAATGTTTCAAGAGGGAAATATCCATATTTTGTTTTTATTTTTAACTGTTTTAATTGGTTTATATCTTCTCTTGAACTTATATCATATCGTAAGCTTATAGGGTATCTTTCTAGTTGTTCGTACATTGTAGAAACTTTTGCTCCACCAACTCCATAAGAGATTGTATCAAGTATATTTTGTTTTGTAATACCATATTGACTTAAAGCTTCACTATTTATATCTATATTGAGATAGTAACCATTATTTACCTTATCAGATGAAACTGAGAGTGTTTTTTTAGATGTTTTTAGTTTTTGTTCTATTTGCAATGCAACATCTGATAATGTTTTATGGTCATCTCCATAAAGTTTAATACCTAAAGGTGTTCTAATACCAGTAAGAAGCATATCTATTCTTCCTCGTATTGGATATGTCCATGAGTTGATAAGCCCTTGTACTTGTAATGCTTTATCCATATCTTCCATAAGCTTTTTATAAGTCATACCCTCTCGCCATTGATTTTGGGGTTTAAAAGTGATGATTGTTTCTATCATCGCTAAAGGTGCTGGGTCAGTTGCAGTATCTGCTCGTCCTGCTTTTCCAAATACTGTATCAACTTCTGGAAAACTCTTGATGATTTGATTTGTTTTTTGTGTGAGTCTTTTTGATTCATCTATCCCTATTCCATAAGGAGTTACAGGCATATACATAAAAGTTTGCTCATTCATCATAGGCATAAATTCCCAATTTTGTTTTTGGTATAAATAATATGAAAAACCAAGAAAAACAACACAAAAAACTATCACACCATATCGTAGTTTTAATGCAACTTTCAATAATACTAAATATATTCTTTGAAAAAATCGATTGATAAAGTTTTTCTCTTCAGGGACTATATCTCCTTTTATAAAATATATCATCAAAATAGGAACTAAAGTAATAGATAAGATCGCACCAACAAGCATCGCAAAAGTTTTAGTAAATGCCAAAGGTGTAAACAGCTGACCCTCTTGCCCTTGTAATGCAAAAATAGGAAGAAATGAAACTACTACAAGTAAAAGTGCAAAAAAGATAGGACGACCTACAAATTTAGCCGATTTTACTATTGTTTCTACTCTTTTAGCTGGTGTAATCACTTCACCTTTTAATTCTAATTTATGAAGATATTTATGAGCATTTTCAACCATCACTATACTTGCATCAACCATAGCACCAATTGCAATAGCAATACCACCTAATGACATTATATTTGAACCTATATCAAACATATACATCAATAAAAATGTAAACATAACTGTAATAGGTAAAGTGACGATAATAATCAAAGAACTTCTAAAATGAAATAAAAACAATGCAGTTACAATCAGCACAATAATAGACTCTTCAAGTAAAGTGTCTGTAAGTGTCGATATCGCTTTATCTATTAAACTACTTCTATCATAAGTTTCTACAATTTCTACACCACCTACTTTAAGGCTTTGTAACTTTTGTTTCACTGCTTGTATCACTTTGTATGGATTTTCTTTAAATCTTACAACAACAATACCACCTACTGTTTCACCTTGACCATTCAGTTCTGCCATACCTCGTCTGTTTTTTGAAGTAATATTTACTTGTGCTATATCTTTGATTTTTATAGGTGTTGTTCCATTAACTTTTATGGTGATATCTTCTATTTGTGCTACACTTTTTATATATCCACTTGCTGTTATAAGATGTTCAAAACCATTTTCAAGAATCAGTCTTCCACCTGTATCATTATTAAATGCTAAGAGTTTTTTTCTTACCTCATCTATAGATATGTCATATTGTACTAATCTATCTTGATTTAGAGTAATTTCATAGTTTTTTATAAAACCGCCAATAGGAGCTACTTCACTTACGCCATCTACACCTAAAAGTGCGTATTTGTAAAAATAATCTTGAAGGCTTCGCAATTCATCTAAACTTTTTGTATCTGATTTTAAAGCATACTCATACGCCCACCCTATTCCTGTAGCATCTGGTCCCATAGTCACCTCAACACCTTTTGGTAAAGAGGGGGTAATTTCAGCTAATTTTTCTAGTATTCTATCTCTTGATTTATATAAATCAGCACCATCTTTAAAAATAACATATATCAAACTATTTTCAAAACTACTCATAGCTCGTACAGTATTAATATCTTTTAAAGATAAAAGTGCAGAAACCAAAGGATAACTCACCTGTTCTTCTATAAGCTTTGGTGCTTGTCCACTCCATTTTACTTGTACAATCACTTGAGGAGGTGAAAGGTCTGGCAATGCATCTAAAGAAGTATTTTTAATAGCAAAAATAGAGCCAAGAACTAATACAAAGGTAAATATCAATACTAAAAATTTATTTTTGACACTAAAGTCTATAATATGTTCTACCATTCATCATCTTCTTTTGAGTTATTATATAATCCATTGGTAAGAGCATCACTATCCAATAAGAACATAACTTTATCTATCACCTCATCATTTTCATTTAATCCACTTAACACTTCAAATTGATTCGTATTGATTCTTTTAGCAGTTATCTCTTTTGGTTCAAATTGATCACCACTTGGGACAAATACAAAATGTTGATTTGCTTTTGTCAATACAGCTGATTTTGGTAAGACTAACATTGTTCTACTACTTTCATAGATTTTTGCTTTTGCAAACATACCTGGATAAATTTTTAAATCGTTGTTCTCTATTAGAACTCGTACATCCACAGTTTTTGCTTGCTCATCTATAGTTGGATAGATAAAATCAACTTTTGAAGTCACCACACCAACACCCTCTATAAAAAGTTTTACATCCATATCTTTTTTAATGTATGATAAATCTTTTTGGTACACTTTAACTTTTCCCCAAAGCTGTTTCATACTTGCTATTTGAAAAAGAAGCTGCCCTTTTTTTACGGCACTTCCTGTATTGATTTGTTTTGTTATAAGATATCCGCTATATGGAGAATAAACATCTATATTCTCTTTCATCTCTTTTGATTTTAAGATGTTGACT
Source organism: Arcobacteraceae bacterium (assembly GCA_021107755.1). GTDB lineage: Bacteria > Campylobacterota > Campylobacteria > Campylobacterales > Arcobacteraceae > JAIOSF01. The sequence goes on along the minus strand of JAIOSF010000005.1, from coordinate 6,786 downwards.
ATTTGTTTTGTATCTATATCAAGATTTTTAAACTTATCCATATAACTTTTATATCTTCTTTGATTGGTTAGGTCTATAGTTAAAAACTCTTGCAGTGAAGTATATACTTCATTTGAATAGATACTAAATAGTTTTTCACCACTATTGATATAGCTATATTTTTTGTCTTGATACAACTTTTGGATAAAACCATCAAATCTTAGTGTAATATCTTTGATATCTGTTTCATCAAGTACAATATCAGCATAAAACTCTTTTGATAAGCCTAATGTTTGTTTTTCTACCTTAACTGTTGTTTTATTGAATACTTGTGTACTATCTAAAGTTTTTGCATTCACATTCAATAGTACTAAAAAAAGTAATAATAGTAATTTCATATAATTTATCCTTTTACATCATAATATGCTAACTTTGAAACTGCATCAAAATATATCTCTAGTTCATCGTATTTCATAAGTTCTAACTCATATTTTTCATTGACTGCTTCATACATACTGAGACTACCCATTGTATTTGTACTACTGTGAAGTTCAAATAACTCTTGAAGTTTGTCATTTAATGGTAAGAGATTCTTAGTGATGATAGTTATATTGCGTCGCGACTTTATCGCTTTTTTTGTTAAGTCTGCAATATCAGTTTGAAACTGTTGCTCTACTACTGCTAGTCTATCCATTTTCTGATGTTTTGTTATCTTTTGTTTACTTACTTTTAACTCTTCAGTCCCTTGAATACTTAAAGGAATTGCCACATTAAAAGAGAGATAGTCCTCAAATCTTTCTCTTTGATTATAAGATACACTAAACTTCACATCATCTATTTTTTTACTATTTTCATAGGCTATTTTTTTATCTTCTTGATGTAGTTGTTCTTTGATTGAAGCTATAAAAGGATGTGTTTGATTGTATTTTACATTTACATCTTCTGTGTATTGCAACGGAACCTTTAAAGAGTCTACTTTTGTATATACTAGATTCTCTAGGGCTATATAGTATTTCTCTTTGAGATACTCAAAATTATTCTTTTTCAACTCTAACTTATAAAGCTTCAAATCAATTTTTACTATATCACCTTGTTTTATCTTACCATTGTCATACAATACATTTGCTATATTTTTTTGTTTTTCTAAGTTTTGTATATACTTATCTAGTACTTCTATTTTATTTTCTACTATAGTTGTTTTATATGCATAGTTTTCAATTGTAGCTTGTAACTTTAATCTATAATCATCCAAAAGAAAAGTTTGTATCTTCGTATCATATACACTTATATCTTTTTTTAAAGCTAACTTCCCATTTGTAGGGATACTTTGTGTATAAGAAATATATTGTGTTTGCATAGCTTCCAAATCTCTTGCACTTACATCGTCTAGTTGTATATCATTTACACCTATCCCTATAATAGGATTTGCCCAAGTGGTACTTAACTTTGTGTCATATAGAGACTTTTCTATAGATTTACTTTTCTCTTGAAGAGTATAGTTTTTCTCCTTTGCTAGTGTAAGAAGACTCTCTAAAGTCATTGCACTAGCATAAGATGAAAAAACAAGTGAAGTGATAAGTATATTTTTTAACATAATATTTTCGTGTTAAAGATTAACACTACCTCTTACTGTATGTACTTTTCCATCACTTGTTTTAAATTTTAAATGATATTGCCAAGTTCCACCCATGCTAAAGTTGATAACCATTTTATATACATTGGCAACTTTTGTTGCTTTATCCTCATACTCCATATATGGCATACCTGGCATCTCTGGCATAAAAACTTTCATCTTAACTTTTACACCTTTTACATCTTTACCATTTTGTTGTAATGTTACAAAAAAGTTATTGTTTCCAACTATTGGTGAATCTTCTGTATAAAGTCTTATATCATATCCATCTTTTACACCATATTGATCCACAGTTTCCCCATATAGAGAAACACTTAATAACAATGTGATGAAACCTAAAAGTAATTTTTTCATTTTCTAAACCTTTCTATTTTTATATAGAAGAAGTTTACCTATTTTGTGTGTAGTTTCTGTGTAGTTATGAAAAGTGAATAGTAAAAGTAGTACCTATATTTAAATCTGATTGCATATCTATTGTAAATTCATACTCTTTTGCTATATTATAAACGATATTCAATCCCATACCAAAACCACCTTCTAGGGAAGTAGCTCTGTAATATCTTTTGAAAATATTATTTTGTTTCTCTTTAGATATACCTATTCCAGTATCTTTTACGATTAGTCTTTTATTTTTAAGAGTTATAGATACTTTTCCACCCCTTTTATTATACTTTATACTATTTGATACCAAGTTACTAAATATTCTTTTAAAGTCTTCATCATAAATCTCTATCACGGTTGGTTCTAATTCTGATTGTATCTCTATATCTTTTTTACTAGCTAGAAGTTTAAAATACTCTAATTCATTTTTAATTATCTCGTCTACTTGTATAGTAGTTATATTGTTTTTACTCTCTTTTTTTAAAAACATATATGTAAGGTCTTTATAAATTTCCGATATTCGCTTTGCACTAAGATATATTCTCTCCATATTTTTCGGATTTCCAATAGAGTCTTTATTTGCACACATCATAATAGCAGTAATAGGAGTGTTAAGTTCATGTGTAGTATCTTTGATAAAGTTATCTAATCTTTTTCTCTCGTTTTGAATTGGTTTCATAAACATTTTAATAAGCTTATATCCTACTGCACACATTATAAAATAAGATATTAAAAATCCCAAGAGTACTTTTATATAAAGTTCATCTATAAGTTGTTGAAAGCCATCATTTTTAACTACAACATAATCAACACCAAGATGTCCTAAAGCACTTTTATCTACAACAATGATTGAATCATCTTGAATATAGTGTTGTTTTGAAAAATCTATTGTAGTACCAATTCCACCAAAAAGTTTCTTTTTCTCTTTATCATAAGTTGCAAATATATATCCTTCATTATCATCACATAAAGTTTGAAACTCTAATCTTCTATTTTGCATTTGGGCATTTATAATTTGTGAAGATATTTTAAAAGCTGTATTTTGCATATGTGAAACTGTTAAGTTATGTGTCATATTATATTGCATTTTAAAGACCAATACAGCAATAATACCCAATAGAATAAATGCTGAGATATGATACAAAAGAATAAACTTTATAAGTATATTTTTTTCTTCAGTTCTCAAAACGATATCCTATCCCTTTTACTGTTACTATCATATCATTATTTAAAATCTTTCGTAAATTTTTGATATAAGTTCTTATAGTTGCATTGGATGGTGTTGCATCATATTCCCAAATATTTGATACTAACTCTTCTGTGCTTATAATTCTATTTTTATTTTTTATAAAATACTCAAATATTTTTGCTTCTTTATTAGATAACTCTATTGTTTCATTCTCTTTTTTGATTTTATGATTTGAAAAGTCATATTGGATATTTTCATAAATCTTTACAGTATCAGAAGACTCGATATGTTTTATCTTTTTAATATGATTTATTCTTATCTCTAACTCTTTAAGTTCAAAAGGTTTTTTTATATAATCATCACAACCCACATCAAAACCTTTTTGTAAATCATCCGTTGTGTTCAATGAAGTTATAAATATTGCAGGAATATCAATTTTAGCCTCTTTAATACTTTTTAATACACTAAAACCATCTAAAGAGGGAACACCCACATCAAGAAGCAACAAATCAAAACTTTCATCGTATAAAGTATCTAAAGCCTCTTGCCCATCATAAAAAGAATCAACTTCATACCCTAAACTAACTAGAAACTCTTCTATAAGTTCATTGAGTATTACATCATCTTCTAGTAACAATATTTTCATACTATCACTTTTTTTCTATATAATTCAGCCAAGGCTACACCAAATTCTTCTTTGTGTTTTTTGTAACTCAAACCATTTTTTTTCATACATGATTTTAACTTTTCTTTGAGTGTTTTTGTTTTTGTCATAGATTTTAGTAACTTATACACATAAACATTTATCTCTCTATACACTACCTTTTCTAATTTATAATCAAAATACCCTAAAATATATGTTTTTTGTTTCTCTTCTAAATTCATAGTCAAAAAATTATAATTATATTTTTGGAGTATCACTTTATGTGAAAGTTTATAATGATTTTTTAGAGAAAACTTTTCTAGCTGTTTCTTAGACTTTTTTTGCATAAAAATATATAACTCACTATATTCAAATAGTAAAAGTTCATCTCTATATTCTAAAGTATGAAAAAACTGAGATGATTTTATAAATTTTCTATATTCGTTTGACAACTTCCAAATAAAAGGAGAGAAGGCACTTGTTTGGATAAATTCATAAAGAGATTCTTCAAACTCTTTTTCGAGATTCTTTTGTTGGAGTATTTTATAAAAAATTGGAAAAGAGGTACTTATCACATCAAAAAAGTTATTATAAACAAGATATTTATACACACCTATAGAGTCTTTTTTGACATCTATTTTCCCTGTGATTTGTTCTATAAAATCTTTTTGTAAATTATGCTCTTTCATTACTTTTTCTTTTATCATAGATTTTTTTCATCTTCTTATACTCTTTTCCCATCACTTGTAGTTTAGGAATATTATTATCCCTTTCAATCATACAAGATACATCTATTTTATCTAAAGTATATTTTAAAAGCTCCCAAGTATCATTGTTTACATTCGTTCCATGAGAGTCTATTATCATCTGAACATTTTTATCATAATAATGTCCTGCTGTATGGATATAAGATACTTTATCTAAATCAAGACTTTTGATAAACTTTTTTGCATTATAATTATGATTGATACTATTTACATAAACATTATTCACATCTAACAAAAGCTTTGCTCCACTTTTATGAAGTAATTCATTGATAAAATCACTCTCACTAAGTTGTGAACCTGAAGAGTGATAATATGTAGCATTTTCTACAGAGATATTTCTTCCTAAAAAATCTTCTGTATATTTAATATTATCACTTAAATTATCTATCATCTTATATGTTAACGGAACTGGTAAAAGTTCATGTAATTGTAAGTTGTCAAAAGAAGAGTAACTAATATGTTCTGAATAGTATTTTATATCATATTTATCTAGTAAACTCTTGAGTTTTTTGAGGTACTTTTTATTTGGTTTTGTATTTGCACCCAAAGAAAGTGAAACTCCATGAGCAACAAGTGGCATAGAGTTTGCTATTTGATCAAACTTATCTTGATACCATACGGGGATATCTATCCAATTTTCAGGTGTTATTTCCCACCAGTCAGGTACAAAAGAGTTTTTTTTGAAATCTATCTCATCAAAAAACTCTCTTCGTAAACCTAAACCACAGCCACTAATATTTTTCATAATTTAGATTATGATCCACACTTTCCTGAAGCAGATTTTTCAGATTTAACTTTTTTCATCTCTTCTTGTCCTTTTGCACCACAAGTTCCAGCAGCACATTTACTTGCACCACAAGATGAAGATTTCATTTTTTCTTCAGGCATTGTAGTTTCAGATGGTTTTTGTTTCATCTCATTATCTTGTGGAGCATTTGAACCACAAGCCCCTTTTCCACATTTACCAGCAGCACAAGCTCCTGCTGCAAATGATGCTGTAGTTGTTGAGATAACTGCTCCTAAAAGAGCTCCTGCTAATTTTTTCTTTTTACCCATAATAACTTCCTCTTGTATAATTTTTTCTAATGATACAATTTTAATGTGTAATTACTGTGTAGTAACTTAGATTAAAAAAATAAGGGTCAGATAATAATAACCTAACTTTTATCTGTTTTATTAAAAGAGAATTTAAATTTATTGCATTTTGTCTTGTCAATATTGGCAACCAATGAAATATTGTACAAGTAACAAAGTGTGGATGCGTTGATTAGTATATTTTATATCTCCTTCCCATTTGGATATTTTAGTATAGATTAGCTTATGGGTATGTATTCCAGCTCGGGAGATGTGGAACGAGGGACATTTTGCAATTAATTGGTATCCTGTCCCCGGATTTTGAAAAATATTTGGATTTTAAGAGACTTGAAATGTAGTTATTTCACAGTCTCAGGAGAGGTGGAACGAGGAAGTATTTGGATTGCTTTTATTTATTATTTGAGATTCAATCTCTAGAATATAGTTTTGGTATAACAGAATCAGATTAGGAAATGTATTAGCATTTATATCATAGGATATAAATATGATTTGTCCTTTTGTATTCTAATAATATTTATCACTTCCCATTAATCTTTGTATAAAAGGGAAAGCCATAAATATTCCAATAATACTAGTAAAAAAGAAAATTGATACAACTAATATCTTGTTTTCTGGAAATAAATTATAAACTGTAGCATATTTAATACATATAAAACTAATAATGACACCTATGATACCCATGATACCCTTTATTTTAACTTTATCTCTTTTATCTTCTTTTTTTTGCATTTCTTAAAACCTCAAAATTATTAGTTATAAGTATTATACCTAAAAATATAAATATACCACTCCACTCATCACCTTTGTAATATATTGATAAATATAATCCTATTATCAGTATCACATACCCAATTAGTTTTTTTATTTTATCAGTCATCTGAATAATGATCCATCATTGTTTTTCCTATATCTATTGCAAAGTCTTTATAATAGCCACCATATAAATCACTGGTCATAAAATCCGGGGACAGTAAAATCCGGGGACAGGATCAATGCTGTTAAGTTAAGCAATAAAGCCCATAACTAAAGCATTTACAAGCTCCTAAAAAACACTTTTTTTCTTCCTCTTTTGATAATTGGCACTTTTAATACCTTTTGT
>JAIOSF010000028.1 GCA_021107755.1 Arcobacteraceae bacterium | reverse complement strand
GAAGCTGCTTGTTGATTCGCTTTATTTGCTAGGTTATTTACACTTTGTGTCATTGTACTTGAGTTTGATTGGAGGTGTTGTCCATTTGATAGGTTTTGTTTTGCGCTATTTGATAGGGAGTCGCCTAATCTATTTACACTTTCTAAAACTACTCTCATGTCTGCTTTTATTTTTTCTGGAATTATAATTGTTTTTGTAAAATCATCCTGAGAATAAGAACTTAAGACACTTGAAAGTTCACTCATAACACCCTCTAACTCATCTAACATTTTATTTACATTAAGAGTCAAAGTAGCAATCATTGGATTACTTGAGTGGGCCTTTGATCTACAACTAAAAATACCTTGCTCAACTTTATCTGTAATAAGAACAATTTCACCCATAACTCTCATATCGTTTTGAAGGTTAGTTTGAAAAATATCAACAGCATCATTGATCTTTGATATGATAATTCCTATTTCATCATTTCTCATATCAGTAACTTTTTCTATTTTATTTTGCTTCAAAGAGACAAAATTTAGAAATTCATTAAAATAACTATCAAATTTAGTAATTCCCTCAGTTGTATGTTTCATTATCATGTAACTTGAAATAGCTACAGTACCACCGCATATTACAATTAAAAAGATTACGATATCTGTTTTACCAAAATACCCTGCCATTCCAACAGTAACTAAACCTATTAAAGAGAGTATCATATTAAAAAAGATATTCTGCTTTATTGACATATTTCCCATGCTCAAGTTCCTCAAATTTTATTTTGATTCTACACTAAATAGACTAAAATAAATATTTAAATTACTAAAATATACATATTTTATTATTAAGTTGGGAAAGAATAACTATGAATAGAGTTATTTAACTCATAAACCCTACTGTTTTATCTTTATCAAATTGCCCTTTTTCCTCTTTTTGAATCTCTTCTAAAAAGTCTTCTACTTTAAATACTGCTTTTTCATCTATTGCTAGTTTATAAGCTGTATTTTTAATCACAAGCTCTATTTGTCCACCTGTGAGTGATGATTTTGCTAATTTCTCTATATTAAAGTTTTTCTCCAAAGGTAACTCTGCTGGAAGAAGTTTCTCCCATAAGGTTTTTCTTTGTTCTAAATCTGGTTTTAAGAACTCTATTTTATAATTAAATCTTCGAGAAAATGCTTTATCTATACTATCTAATAAATTTGTAGTTGCGACTAATATTCCCTCAAACCTCTCAATCTGCTCTAAAAATATATTTTGCATCTGATTGTGCATCTTATCACTACCACTTATTTGTCCACTTACACGATTACTTAAAAACTGATCTGCTTCGTTTAACAACAACACTGGTTCTGTTTTAGTTTTTGTACATAACTCTTTGTATTCATCGAATATTTTTCGTACATTTTTTTCACTCTCACCCACATACATAGATAAAATTTTACTACAATCAAAACTTAAAACTTGTTTTTTGAGAGATTTAGCTAAAGCTAAAGCTGTGACTGTTTTCCCTGTGCCTGCTGCTCCATAGAAAATAATTCTAGCATCAATCCCTTTTTTCTTATCTTTTATTCCCCATTTTTTTAATCTATCAACAACATCTTTATCAACTTGTCTTAATAATAGATCAAGTGTTTTTTTGGTTTTCTCATTTAAGACAACATCTTCTAAAGATTTTTTAGGCTCAATAAGTTCAAACATCTCTTGATCTTGTATTAGCATATCAAGTTTTATTTTTTGTTGTCTTTTCTCTTTTTTAACTGGATGAGATATCTTATATAAAATTGATTCTGGGATATAAAAGTTTCTGTTGATTCCACCAAAAGGTGTGAGCATCTCATCATAATCAATCAATCCATTTGAGATAAGATTTCCACTCTCTTCTAGTAAACTTCTATGTTTTATCTTCTCATAATCATCACTTGAGACCAATGCAATCAAAGAGTTCATATCTCGGATTGATTCATCACTTCCACCATATTCCTCTTTTAAAAGTGCTAAAAATATCATCTGCTCTTTTTCAGCTAAATCATGTTGTTTAAAAAAATCTTCAAGCATAATATTATTTTTTGTAGTTTCAACTCTCTCTTTTATCCTATTTTCTAAAAGAGACAATTTACTTCTAAGACGATTTGCATTTGGTGAGTTTTCATCAAAATTATGTTTTACAATATTAAGCTTTTGTGCTAAATCAATTTTAAAAAATTGATCTTGTAAATACTCAAGATGATCACTATACTCCTTAATCTCTGGTAAAGTAAGTTCAAGTGAACCAACCTCTAGAAGTTTTAAAAATGAGCTACTTAAACTCACTGCTGTATTTATAAGTTCAAGTTGTGACAACTCACTTATTTTTGTAGTAATAAAGTTACTTTGAGTTATCCACCCTAATTCTAATAAGTTTTTAATCAAATAGATATGCTCTATATGTTCAAGTTTTTTAATATCATAAAATTCACCTAAAATATCTACAACAAGGATATTATCATTTCCTATAATATATTGACGAGTAAGGTATTGTAATACTTTTACTTCATCCTTATTACATTTTAAATGTGCATAAATATCTAACTTACTTACCTCTTGTGACTCCACAAATAATTTTACATTTTTCAATTTTTTTCTCTCTTTTTAAACCAGCTTTTTGCCTGTTCTATATCTTCTAAAATTTGTTCTTTTAACTCTTCATACTTTTCATACTTTTTATTTTCTCTTAATTTTTTAAAAAATACAATCTCTACCTTTTTAGGAATCTCTAGTGATGAGATATCTTCTAATATATGTGTCTCAACTGCAAATTTCCCATCTGTAGATACCCTATGCCCTATAAAAGAAACTGATTTATAAGAGTGATTATTTAGAATAGTTTTAGTAACATAAATACCCTCTTGTGGTATTAAAAAATCTTTTACATCTATGTTTATTGTTGGAACAAACTGCTTTGAGCCTAATCCTTGTCCTACGATAGGGTTCCCTTGTAAGCTATAGTTATACCCTAAAAGTTCCTTAGCAACTTCTAAATTCCCATCTCTTAAATACTCTCTTATAACCCTTGAGTGTACTGCTATATTTGATACTTTATACTCATCAACTACAACCACATCACCATTAAATAACTTTTTTAAATTATCAATATTAGATTTAGCTTGATGTCCAAAATGAAAGTCATATCCTACTACTATTTTTTTTAGATTTGGAAACTCTTCATACAATAACTTTATAAACTCCTCACCACTTAAATGTTTAATATTTTCCAAAGGATAGTAAAAAAGTGGATAAGAGGTATGTTTTGCCCTATGTGTATCGGGTGATAAATTGGCATATTCAGTTGCAATAACTACAATCGCACCATTCTTATCTAGTTTTGAAAAAAGCTGTTGATGTGCCATATGCATACCATCAAAACCACCTATTGCGATACTTGTAATTTGATTTTTTATATAAATTCCTTTTAAAATAAGAGTTAAAAATTTAATTTGATATAATACCAAAAAATCATTAAGGAATCTATTATTAACTGTAAAATAAATATCTATCAAATTGTCAAAAAATCAAATGATCAATTTGAACCAATTATCAATGAATTTATAAAAATGTCAAGTAGATTTGCCAAAATAGAGGTACATAGTTTGTTTAATAAGCAAATCTCTAAAGCACAAACGATAGGTGAAGTTGAGTCTCAAAAAGCATACAACGAATTATATATTCCAAAACTCTCAACAGGGTATAATATAGCGCTTGATGTATTAGGAAAACAAATAGATAGTTTTAAGTTCAGTACACTTTTAGAGGATAAAACTACAATCAATTTTTTTATAGGTGGCGCATATGGATTTGATAGAAATTTTTTAAAAAAATGCGATAGAACTGTATCTCTTAGCCAACTCACAATGGCACATAAAGTAGCAAACTTAGTTTTGTGTGAACAAGTTTTTAGATCTCTTTGTATATTGAATAACCATCCTTATCATAAATAATTTAGTAAACTTTTAGTATAATCCCTCAACATTATAAAAATAGGATGAGAAAGTGGCGTCGCACAAACAAATAGAAGAGTTAAAAGAGATGTTAATTGAAAGAAAAAACATCATTCAAAGCAATATAGATGACAGTATGGATAACATATCAAAACTACACGATTGTGATTGTAAAGATGATTTAGATTTTGCAGAAGCTAGTAGTGATAGCTTTACTTCAGGTATAATAATAAACCAACAAAAACAAGAGTTAAAAGAGATTGATGAAGCTCTTAAAAACATCGAAAATAATACATATGGTATTTGTGAGATGTGTGATGAGATGATTGCAATAGGAAGATTAAAAGCAAAACCTTTCGCAAAATTTTGTACAGATTGTAGAGAGATTCACGAAAACAACAATCAATAAGATACCAAAGGGGATACAATGGGATTAAAAAAATATATATTAGGTTCAGTTATTTTAATATTAGCAGTTTTTGCTTATACATTTAGTCTTGAATCGGGTGACTATAGAGTTGAATTATTTGACTTTGTTTTAATACTCCCAATTGCTGCTTGGATTGTTTTCCCAACATTAGTATTATTTATAGTAACAGTTTTACATATACTTTTTTATGGTGCAAAAAACTATTTTAATAACAAGGCTATCACAAAAGATACTGAGTCTTTAACAGCACTTATCAATAAGAAACTTCTTAATGAATCTTCAAAATTAAATTTTCAAAACAAATCGTTTAAAGAGATTGGTACAATAGTTGAGCAACTTGAAATTGATATAACAAATAGTAACTTTAGTTGTGATGATAAAAATATAAATAAAACAATTGATCAAATATTTACTATAAGATCTGGAAAATATATCTCTACAAAAGAGTTAAAACTAGATAATCAAAATCCGTTAATGATAGAGAATTTTAAAAATAGAATTGAACAAGATGTTGAGTTTGCTTTAGAAGTTATTCAAAAGTCAGCTAATTATCCTCAAGCTATTTTAAAGCCAGCTTTTTTAAAAGTACTAGCCGATAAAAGTATGACTACAATTAAAAAACTTTTAGATAGTGTTGCTTTTGATGAAGAGATGGCAGTTTTACTTCTTAAAAAAGATGGTGAACAAGATAATCAGTTTGCAATGACAAATGAACAAATTTTAAATATTATTAAAAAAGTAAACTTAACAAATACACAACTAATTCAAATTGCAAAAAGTTATAAAGCACTTATGTCACCTGACCAAATTATTAAACTTTTTGAAGACTTAACAGTAGAAAATGAAGAGTATACATTTGCATACCTTTATATCTTAGCAGAGTATGAGATGGTTGACAAGATGAGAGATATACTTGAAAACAGTACACCAACAGAATTTACACCTTTTAAAGCATTAGTTGATTTAAAAGATGCTGGAAAAAATACTTACTCTTTAGATTCTATTTGTTATAAATAATCTCCATTACATGGATAATAAAATCTTAGACTTTTCAAAACCTGTAATTGCACTAGCTCCACTTGCAGGTTACACTGATCTTCCTTTTAGATCAGTTGTAAAAAACTTCGGTGTTGACTATACTGTTAGTGAGATGATAAGTTCAAATGCCCTTGCATATAATAGTGAGAAAACTTTTAAAATGCTTACAAAATCACCTAATGAAGACCCCTATTTTGTGCAACTTTCTGGAAGTAAGCCAGATATTATGCAACTTGCAGTTGAAAAACTAAATATGATTGAGGGTATTGCAGGAATTGACCTAAACTGTGGTTGTCCCGCTCCTAAAGTTTTTAATCATGGGAGTGGTTCAAATCTCTTAGGTGATCTTCCACGACTTCAATTGATGCTAAAAACTATAAAAAAATATTCCAATAAACAATACACCACAGCAAAAATACGAATAGGAATTGATGAAAAGATTCCTATTGATATTGCAAAAGCAGTTGAGGATTGTGGTGTTGATTTTATAGCTGTTCATGGAAGAACAAAAAAGGGAGCATATAAAGCTCCTGTTGATTATGATGCAATTGCAGCTATAAAAGAAGCTGTAAGAATTCCAGTTATCGCAAATGGTGATATTACAGATTTAGCAAAAGCAAAATATGTTTTAAACCATACAAAAGCAGATGGAATAATGATAGGACGAGGAGCGGTAGGAAAACCATGGGTATTTCACCAAATAGCATCAAACAATGAAATAATATCAGATGAACTAAAAAAAGAGATTATCGTTGAACATTTTAATAAAATGATTGAACATTATGAAGAGTATGGTGTCGTTATGTTTAGAAAACATCTACATACCTATTCAAAAGGGTATGATGGTGCAAATAATTTTAGAGAAAAAATAAATAAAATAACATCTCCAAATGAAATGTTAGAAGTTATAAAAGAGTTTTTTTAATTTTTTTGTTCTATATATAAGACTATAGCTTTTAGAAGCTCCTCTACATCAAGAGGTTTTAAAAGATATCTATATATTCCTATCTCATCAGCTCGTAAAAATGACTCATAATCGGCATCTGCACTCATAAGAATTGAGGGTGTCTCTTCTTTAATTGCTTTTATATTTGCAACCATATCAAGACCATCCATATTTGCCATTTTTAAATCTGTAATTACAAAATCTATATGTTGATTTTTTTCAAAGATTTCAAGGCCATCTTCTCCACTTCTTGAGAGGAAGACATTATTGAAAACTTTTTTAAATACAGGTTCTATTGCATCAATAACCAATTGATCATCTTCAACAAATAATATATTTTTATCTTTTAGTATATCTATATTCAAATTTTTACCTAAAAAAAAAGCTAAGTGGTAAATGCCACTTAGCTTCTTTAATTAGAAGATATGATTACCCTAAAAATGGGTTAGCATATAATGCAATTAAAGCAATTACTAGTGTATAAATAACTTGTGCTTCGATCATCGCTAAAGCAATGAACATTGTAGTCATAAGTTTTCCACCCATACCTGGATTTCTAGCAGTACCAGCAATAGTTGCAGCAGCAGTATTACCCATACCAACAGCTCCACCAAGAGCAGCAAGACCAAGACCAACACCAGCAGCAAGTACTGAGTAAGCTTTTAAAGTTTCGTTAGCAACATTTGCATCAGATGCAAAAGCAGCAGTTGCAATAGCAACCATTAAGAATAGAATTTTTTTCATCTATTTTTCCTTTTATAATATTTTATTGTACTAAAAGTCTGTTCGGATAGCGTAACCATATCAAAAAAAGATATAGCAATACAAACATAAATGCCCATATTTCCCTACTAAATACTCTTAAGTGGTGCAATTATATATAAAACTTAATTAAAAGTCTCTTGTGCTTTCACTCTCTGTGAGAAAATTATCTGAAATAATATACTCTAACTCTTCCATATAAGTATCAAATTTAATATTTTTTACCACCTGATAGTTCTCTTTTTGTATCTTTTTTAGCTCCTCTTTATTTCCAAGAAGTGCATCAACTTTAAAAGGTGTATTTCTATCTTTTTCTCCTAATATTAAAGAAAATGAATCTATTATCTCTGAAGATGCGTTATCACTACTTACAAATACAGCATTTTTAAAATACATAGCTTTGAGTACATTGAGGGCAAAGAGTTTTTGTTTTGTTGGTAATATAAACATATCTGCTGCAATAAATAGTTCATCAATGTTTGTGTAGTTTTCTAAAATTATTGTTCTGTTATCCAACTTATAGTGATTTACTCTTTCTTGGATTTTTTGCTTCTCTTGAGTATTTGTTTCTATCACTATTTTATAATTATCTCTCTCTAAACTATGAATTATCTCTAAAAACTTCTCTAGTCCACTTAAAATTATATTTTTACCTGTAAAGAGAATTATCCTCTGCTCTTTTTCTATTTCATATTTCTTTCTAAACTCTTTTTTTAATTGTTTACTATATTTTAGTTGTGTATTAATATAGGGATAGATTACAAATATTTTACTTGCTTTTATATATGTTCTTTTTTCACATATTTGCTCTTTAAGAGCGTTTGAATTAACAATTGTTACTTTTGAGTGTTCTATAATATCTAAAGCTTTAGTATTAACTGAACCTTGATGAAAATAGATATCAGGATATTTTTTCTCTTTAAGTAGGAGTTTTTCAAAAAAAGTTTGTTCTGAGTAATATGTTATCTCAAACTTTTTTTCTAATTGTGTTATCACTTTTGTTTTGGTATTAATTGCAATATGTAGTTTTTCCATTTTGCAATTATACCAAAAGAATTATTTTTTTAAAGCCTTTGACCAAGACTCCATAACACTATGAAGCTCCTCTTTAGGTGCCTCAATAAAATCTATTATAAATTTATCTTCAAATTCACATACACCTATACTTCTAGGTCGAGCTGCCAGCATCTTTGTGTTTGGAATTGCTGCCCCAAAACAAAACACAACATTTTGTGCATCTATTAATCCCTCTAATATCTCACCACCTAATTTTTTAGTATGTGAATAATGATCAAATATTGTTATAAAAGTTGCAATTGGATGTATTTCTATTTTTTCTTTAAAATAAGCAACAACCTCTTGTGTATTTTTTAAACTCATCTCATTTTTTAATAACTCTAAGCTATATACTGGATATTTATCCATAAATATTGTTTTTTTCATCTATTTAGTTTCCTTTATATGTTAAAAATGATTCTACTGCACACTCTAAAGTCTGAGGGATATCTTTCCCTTGGGTGTCCATAAAGTCAATTTGTATTTGATACACTACTTTATTATTTTGATTTTTAAATTTCATAACAACATATCCACGAAATAATTTACAATTATCTGACTTTTTCTTAGGATCCTCTTTGTCATTTTCATATACTTTATATTCAACTTGTACTATCTCATCTTTTTTTCTTTCATTTTCTACTTTTTGAAGAAGAAAATAAGCAAAGTTTTTATCAAGTTTTTCCATATCAACAAAATCAAATAGTGAAGATTTCATATAAGTTGCTTTATCAATACCTGATATTATTCTATAATTACCATGAACTAATAGTTCTTGTGCTTCTTGAATATCCTCAAGCCCATAGCCTCTTTCAAATGCCGTTGTTTTTTTATGACAATCTAATCTTTTAACTTTTCCTGGTACTTTGTCTTTTGTCATTTGAGTATATACACTATTACCAATTAAACCCAAAACAACCAAGACAAAAAAAGTAATAATATATTTTTTCACTTCTACTCCTGAATACATATTTCATTTTTTGTCATATGTAAAACTGTTTGATATATAACGATAAGAATAATAACTGTAGTTGCAGCTATCATTACATAAGATAGCATCATAAGTGCAAAATCATTTAATACATGATACATAAGCATAGAACTTATTGCCATAGCAGCTATAGGGAAAACAAATGCCCACCATGAGATAAAAAACTGTATTTTTAAAAAACTTTTATACATAAATGCAACTAAAAATGTAAAAAATAAAGCAAGATTAAATAACATCATTGCAAAAGTATCAATCACCCCAAAAAGTTTAAAATATGCAATAAATCCAACAGCTGGAGGGGCTATAAGTATAAACATAGTTGGCATAAATTTTACAGCTAGCTGATGATGAAAAATGATTCTATTTAATATAAGTGAAAATAAAATTATCCAAAAGAATATCCCTACACTAAAAAAATACATCAATACTCCATTTGATGCAAAACCAATACCACCAACTGGGATTAAAACATTTCCAACAATAGGGATAAACCAAGCAGGATTTGAATGTGATAACTCTTGATTATCTTTTATCCAAAATGCAATTGTATGCATAGTAAGATAAAAATGTAAAAGAACCCCAGGGTACCAAAAAATAGCACTTACTGTAGGAAACTCCTCTTTATATATAATAGCTAGCATCAACATAGAGATAGAAACTGCTGCAAAAAAGTTTATTCGTACTGGGTGACTAAACTCATTTTTAACAGCACTTGCATAGGTAAAAAGTTTCATACCATAGGTAATACTAACCCCTACAAATATAGCTGTAGTTAGATACATTAAACTACTACCAATTATATGGGGGAAATTTAACCATAAAGCTGCTTTTTGATAAGTAATAGTAAGTCCACTCATCCCCATTACAATGGCATACATCATAATAGGAAAGAATTTCAATCTATTTTTTTCCTGTAAAACTTCCACAAAAATCCTTCTTTAATAACTATTAGTTATATTATTTATAAGTTATTATTTTTGTGGAATTCTATCATTTTTGTGAACAAATGTCAATTAAAAGTTTTTAGTTGTATTAATTCCAGGTTTTTCTGGACTTCCTACATAATCGTCATTTGAATTGTAATTATATTTTAATATGGCAAGTATTGCCCCAACTATCAAACATATAGCTACTACTACTTTTACTGTTCTTCTTTTTTGAGGAGATTCATTATCATTATAATCTTCAATATCTTCTAATGTTGGTTCATTTTTCATGGTATTATCCTTTGTGTTGTTAAATAATGTATAAAAAAAGCTAGAAGTGTGTCGCTTCTAGCTCTTTGACGAAATCCAAGTTATGCTTTGGACTTTAAAAGGAGAGTGTATGAACACTGTGAAAGTATATTAAGTTTGGTTTAAACAACTCTTAAATTATATTTGTAACTTATGTTTATTATAATATATTATTAAAATTTAACTTAAATAATTTTTATAATACCATATACTAAAGTGCCACAAAGCATAGAAGTGTTGTTTAAGCTTATTTTGACTTGCTTGATTATAAAGATATTTTACATAAGTTTCATTAAAAAGATTTGTCTCTTTATTCACCTTTAAAATATCCTCTAAAAGTTTCTCTTTATATTCATTAAATAGCCATTCGTTAAAAGGGCTATTAAAACCTTTTTTTTGTCTATTAATTATCTCTTGAGGGATATATTTTGAAGCAATTTTTTTTAGTAAATATTTATTTGTATCTCCAACTTTTAATTTTGAATCAATACTAAAAACAGTATCAACAAGTCTAAAGTCTAAAAATGGATTTCGAGTCTCAACAGAATTTGCCATACTCATTTTATCAACTTTACTTAATAATGCTTCCCCTAACCAAATTTTCATATCAATATAACTCATCCAATCTACAGGATCTTTTTTGGGATTTTCTGTTTTAAAAGTAGCCACTTTTAGAAGAAGCTTTTTTCGTTGTTTTTCTGTAAAAATTTCACCAAAACTATTATATAGATTCTCTTTTTTTATAACGCGTCTTAGATACTCCGATTCTTTTGTATCTGCTTGCAATGTAGAGATAATATCATCCATAAAACTATATTGATCAGAAGAAAGGGTATCCTTAAAATTATAGTATTTTAAAAACTTAGCATAATTATCATATCCTAAAAAAAGTTCATCACTTCCCTCACCACTAAGTACAGTTTTAATCCCTTGTTTTTTTACCTCTTTTGTTAAATGCCAAAGAGGGATACTAGCTGGATCAGCATGTGGTTCCTCTAGATTTTCAAAAACATCTTCTAAGCTATCAATAAATTCTCTTTGTCCTATTTCTAGGCTTGTGTGGTTACTATTTATATTTTTTGCAACTATTGAAGCATAGGGAAGTTCACAATATTTTTTATTTGTTTTATATCCAACACTAAAAGTATTTATTTGATGATTTGTATGTTGTGCATAAATTGTAGAAATCAAAGAGCTATCAATACCACCACTTAAAAGTGTCCCCACTTCAACATCACTTTTGAGTCTTTGTTGTACACTATTTACTAAAAGTTTTTCAATAGATTCTAAGGCATTTTTTTCATCTTTTATAGCTTTATATGTTTTTATTTTATAGTATTTTTTTATACTAAGATTTCCTTTTTCATACACCAAATAACTACTTTTATCAAGCTTCAATATATCTTGATAAAAGGTATGAGGGGCTAATGGAGTAAAATATTGTAAGTATTGAGAAAGAGCCACTTTATTGAGTTTTGGTGTGTATCCTAGAAGTTTTATAATAGGTTTTATCATACTAGAAAAGATAAACTTACCATCTTTTTCATCACTTTTAAGATAATAATAAAATGGCTTCTTCCCATATCTATCTCTAGCACAGAAATATCTTTCTTTTTTAATATCATAGATACAGAAACTAAAAGCACCATTTAAAAGGTTTAAAAACTTTATATCATATTTTTGATAAAGCCGAATAAGAACTTCTGTATCACTAGATGTTTTACATTGTAGGTCTTCACTTATTTTCAACTCATCATAATTGTAAATTTCACCATTAAAAACAATTACAATATCATCAAACTCCATAGGTTGATTTGCTTCATTATCAAGATCAATAATACTAAGTCGAGTATGCCCAAAATAGTTGTTATCAATCTTTTTTATAGAAGTATTATCTGGTCCCCTATTTTGCATTAAAGATGTAACCATCTTAAAGTCTATATTGTAATTATGATTTGTACCAACTATTCCACACATTTTTATACCTTTAGTTTATACACTTTAGCAAGAGGTGTTAATATTACTGGTTCAAATAACTCTTTATCATAATCTTCAAATACAAATAATTGAATATAGGTAGAGTTATAGACACTATTATCTACTACTAAAAATTGATTATAATCATACATATAAATAATATTAATAGTAGAGTCATCATTGATAGTTTGAACTTCTTTTTGTAATTTTCCAGTTGAATCATAATATACTTTTACAAAATTATTGATAGAAACAAGCTGATTCCCAACCTGTAATTCTCCAGTTATTTTCATAACCTTTATATCATTTCCAAGGTCAATAAGAGTATCATAATCTTTAAATTTTTTAGTAAAATAAAAAAATGGTTGCTTTCCTTTTTCCCCATTCATAAGGTTTATATTTGAAAAAAGATTAATAGTAGGATATATATCTATCATCCTATTAGGTAAATATAAATAAATATCTCTACTACTTTGAGGTAACTTTATATCTGTTTTTAATGATTCTAAAAAATCATTTGTATCCTTAAAGTTATAATCAAGTGTCATATTTGCTATATTTGTACGATTTCTATCTTTATCATTTTCTACGATAAAAGATTGTTCTGTATATTCCACATCAAGTCGTAACATATTTGCAGATTCTTTTTGTGACTTTGTTAAGGCAAAACTTGTTGGAAAATTTATAGCACCACTATGTTTCCCCCCATCACTTAATGTTTTTGTATCACTGTAGTATCGTATAGGGTATCCATAATCCCACCATCCAACTACATAATCCTCCCTTTTGGCTATAGATTTTAATTTGTCGAGAACCTCCACTTCAGCTTTATTAAAAACAGTTGGTACACGATATTCAATTATATGATTAATATTTGGAACCAATGCCAGGATTGTTAAAATAGCTATGATACTATGTTTTACAACACTCTGTTTAAAAAAATTAGCTATTTCGTAGATAAAAAAACCAACACCAAGTGCCATAATAGGAACGGCATAAATAGTAAATCGAAGACCTCCACTATATGCCAAAAAACCTAACCCAACTAAAGGAAGGCCCAGAAGCATAATAGGATATCGAATAACTAACCAAATGTATCCTATAACTCCTACAAAAAATGTGATGCTGTGACCGCTGATTCGATTTGCAAAAGTTTCAAAAGGTATCTGCCCAGCTTCCCTTATTGTTTGCATAACTGTATAGTAATGTAACTTTAAATCTTCCCCTACTACACTAATATGAACTTTAAAAACATAGCTTTTAAGTTGTCCTAAAATAGGATCAAATCCACCAGTTGCCATAAATAGTAGCAATGACAATCCAAAAAAATAATAAAGATATTTTTTAAATACTTCACTCTTATATTTTAATATGAAAAATAAAACAACAACAATACCAAATCTACTCCACCCATCTAGTCCCATCATTGCAAACATCATAAAAGTAAGAAGCATAAGGGTATATTCAAACCGTTGTTTTCTAATCACCTGATATATCACATAGATAAATATAAGTGCAAAAAAAGCAAACTCCAAACTATAGCTTTGTGGATACCACCATCTATAAGCTATAATATCAAGTGCAGTTATAATAAGATATTTTTCCTCTTGCGTTTTCAAAGCCCAAATAAGAGACCAAAGTAACACGGTAGGAAACAGAATATTGAAAAAATCTGTATCATAGTATCCAACCATTGTACGATTATAATAACTCCAAGCTATACTGGCTACTAATGCTGCAATAAAACCAACCTCAAGTTTTTCTACACTTTTACCTATCAATATAATAGGAATAACTAACAAAGAGGCAAAAAAAGCAGGGATATAAAATATTATAGTTTCAAAACTAAAAGGGAAAATTGTAGCTACAATTGCAGTAAGTTTTGCAGTTGCTGTACTAACTGGTGAATTTTGATTTATATTTTGTTCTCCACTTAAAATATCTCTAGCACCCTCTGCCCAATAGTAGCCATCATTTGTATTTATAATAAACTGATTATTAAACTTGAACTGTTCATAGTCACTAAACTGATAGACCCAAATTAGTCGTAAAGAGAAACTAAATATAAAAGCTATTAATATGAAAAGTATTATTTGTTTATTTTTTGAGAATGACAATGTAAATATTTCCTTTAGCTAGTAAATTTATAACCCATTTATTATAAAGATTTTTTTCGAATTTTTTCCATATAACTATTTTTCATAAACTCTTCCATCTGATTATTACTAGAGTATTCAAAACCAAAAACATCTTTCCATAAGCTATGTGCTTCCATACACATATAAAAATAAACTTTCCCATGCCAAGGTTTAAAACTATTATAGAGATGTGAAAACATCTCTTTTTTTGTCTCTATACTATAAGATTGTTTTCCATTGATTGTCTCAAAAGGCATTTGTAGTATTTTAGTTTTCATCTCTCTTGTTCGAAGTTGTTTAATTACAGGCTTTATAAAAGTTAATGTTCCCATTGATATTAATACCACTTCATCATGAGTAAAAGTTTCAATTAAAGTATCATATATTTTTTTATAATCATTTAAATAATCTTTATAAACAACAATTGGATGAAAGTGAAATCCCACAAGAACACCTTTGTTTGCTAAAGCTCTTGCACTATCAATTCTCTGTTCAAGTGATGCTGTTAGATGTTCCTCATTTTTTATAATTATTGGTGTATTTAAAGACCAAGTTACTATTATATTTTTTGGTACTTCTTTTTCTAAAAAGTATTTAATATTATTTGACTTTGTTTTAAACTCTAAAATAACATTAGGGTTATTTTTTGCAAAATCAAATAGAGCATCTAATACCCCTTCACGATTTCCCCACATCAAGCTATCACTACTTTGCCCTGTTCCTATGTGGTAAACTTCAGCTGGATCAAGTTCAAGATTTAGAAGTTTTTCTTTAAAGTCCTTATCAAATCCTATTTTATTTTGATTATAAAAACTCTGAATTGAGCAATAACTACAATCAAATCCACAAGACTCTACTGCATCTAGAGTTAGAAGATTACAACACCTTGTCCCCTCACTTGCAACGGGACAGGCTCCAAGTCCTATCCCTTTTTTCTCAATTTGTTTAAATTCAAATTTGCGTACATCATATTTGATACCCTCAAACTGTTTATAATCATTTGGCTTTTCTTGAAGCTCTTTATGTATTTTAGTATAATATTCAAATATCTTTTTTGATAATTGTTTTCCGCTATATTTTTCCTCATATTCAAGAGGAAAAATATCTTCAAATGACTTTTCATTCCACATAAAAAAATCTTTTCTTATATCCTCTAAAATCTTTTTTTGTGAAACAGTGAAATTATATTTTTCTAAATCCATCTATTTAGTAAGTTCTATTTTTTTAATAGCTTTTTTCATCAATACTATATGATAATCTTCTTGATACATAACACAAGTTAAAAACTTACTTATCTCTTCATCTTTAATAGCAGCAGCAAGATTTGCACACTCCTCTTTTGCCTTAATCTCTTCATCAACACCATCAATCAAGAACTGCTTAATATCTTTATTGATATAAAGTTGTTCTATAACTGTTCTCGGAATTGCAAGTATTCCCATTTTAGCCATCATGTTTCCAAAACTCTTAAGATGAAATTGAGATTCATCTATCATATCTTGATATATATTATATTGTAAAATATCTTGTGTATAATTTTGAAAATAAGAATATAAAAGGATAAGTTCATACTCTTTATAACTCTCTTCAAACAAAAATAGTGTTAGAGCATCTCTAGATTTACAATCTAACTCTTTATCTCCAAAGGTGCGACTTTTATCAAATGCAGTAACTTCACCATTATTCTTTTCATCTTGTAATAATCTTCCTAATAGATTCATAAAATAGTATTCATCAGATATCATTCTAGCAAATATTGCTTCTTCAGGGTTATAGTTCTTCACACAAAGTTTTATCTCATTAATTAAATATTCAAAATACTCGAAATTTGTTTTTTTCTCTATATCTATAGCATATTTTTCATAATTATATGAGATATTGTTCTCTTTTAAATTATTTGATAACCACTTTAAATGTCTAAATTCAATCATTGCAAATTCATAAATTGTATTCTTTAGTTTTTCATCATTAATTGCAAATGATGTAAATAAAACTTTTAACCATAATTCATGTTTTGATTGATACAATTTAGTTAGATTCATTTAAATTTATCCCCTCACAAGACTCTTTCATATCTATTGTAAACATCTCTTCCTCAATTCCATTTGCTTTGTTATCTCTATGAATAATTGCTGCTCTAAAAGCAGTTAAAACCATATTTGAACAAGCTTGTTGTCGTTTTGGAGCTGTTAATATTTTCTCGCGCATTAATTTTAAAGCAGAAATTGCATTTTCTAGTGTATCACCTTTTACCATCTCTGTAAATAATGATCCTGCAACTACAGTATCTTGACATGCGTTACAGCCAAATGTAATATTTGATAATATATTATCATTTACTTTTATATACACCATTGCAAACTCACCAGTTTTTTGGTCAACACCCATCCCTATACCATCGGCATTTTCCATCTTCCCATAGTTTTTTGGATTCATCATATGTTCTAATACTTCGGCTGATACCCTAGCAATCTCTGGGTCTTGTTCTAATTGTTCTTTTATTTCATTTTTCATAAATAGATTTTACCAAATAAAAGTAAAAAGTAAAAGTAAAAAAACAAAAATGTAATAAAATTCAAAAGATAAGAGTAAAAAGGAAGAAAATAGCAGAATAAATAAAGAAAGTATAAAAACCAAAAAAAAAGACACCTTAAAAGTTGGCAGCGACCTACGTTTCCACCAGGGGACCCGGCAGTATTATCGGCGATGGAGAGCTTGACTACCAGGTTCGAAATGGGGCTGGGT
>JAIOSF010000022.1 GCA_021107755.1 Arcobacteraceae bacterium | reverse complement strand
GAAGCTGCTTGTTGATTCGCTTTATTTGCTAGGTTATTTACACTTTGTGTCATTGTACTTGAGTTTGATTGGAGGTGTTGTCCATTTGATAGGTTTTGTTTTGCGCTATTTGATAGGGAGTCGCCTAGGGTGTTTACGCTTTGCATAACCGCAAACATATCCCCTTTAATTTTAGGATGAATGTTAACTTTACTTCTAAAATCATTATTCGCGTATAATTCTACATTAGTTTTTAATTCTTTCATATTTGCTTCAGATATATTAAGTGCATGATTTAGTGTTTTTCTAAGTGCTTCAATCATAAAATTATGTGATTTTGCATGTATTCTACATTGGTAGATACCTTGAGACATTCTATCAAGAGAAAGTACTATTTCACCTAGTACTTTCATATCCTCTTTCCTCATAGTATCAAACTGGTCTACATAATGATTAAGTTCAGTTAAAATCATACCTATCTCATCATTTTTCATATATTGTGCTTTATTTATTTTATTTACTCGCATAAAAGCAAAATCCATAATATTATCCATATATTTTTTAAATCTATCAATTCCACCACCAATTCTCTGATACGCTGCATAGTTTGTGTAAGTAATTATAATTGCAAAAACTATATTTACAGTGATTAATGCAGTAATTTGTGAATGACTTATTATAGCAACAGTAGTAATAACCGCAAAGCCAATTTGAGCTATTATCATATTGATCAATATCTTGTATTTTGTAGGAATATTTTTAAACATATGTTTTCCTTGTTATTTTAATTTATTATTCTATCAAAAGTTAGCTATTAATAATAACTTTTTCTATTTTTTTATGTTTAAGATTACAAAGTGTTTCATCTGCTAAATCTATCATATTTTCTAGGGATTCTGTGAAAGTGATATTTCCACCTATACTTACAGTAATATGATGAATATTATCATCTATTTTTAATGGTGTGTTTTTAATTATATTTTGTATCTCTTCAAACACTTGTATCACCTCTGCATAAGCTCTGTTTTTAAAAAGTACACAAAATTGTTCCGCACCAAACCTTGCGACTATTGAGTCTTTATTGAGATGTTTATTTAGAATTTGTGCCACATGAAATAGTACTTCATCTCCAGCTTCATGTCCATAAGAATCGCATAAAACATTAAACTCATCAATTTCAATCATTACAGTAGCAAAAAGGGATTTTTTTTGAACAGCTCTTTCATAAATATCTCTACCAATCTCTAACAAATACCTTTTATTAAAAAGCCCAGTAAGTGGATCTTTTTTTGATTTATCTTGAGTATAATCAAAAAGTTCTATCACCTCTATGTTATTATTAACCCGTGCTATAAACTCTTCATTTGTAAAGTCTTTGTAAAGAAAGTCATTTGCCCCATATTTTAAAAAGCTTGCAACTATCTCTTTCTCACTTGTTCCAGATAATGCAATAATAGCAACTTCATCTTTTTTGTAAGATTTTCTAAGTTCCATAGTGAATTGTAAACCATCCATAATAGGCATCATATAATCTACTAAAACAATTTTGATATCGGCTCTTTGTTTGATAGTTTCTAAAGCATCAATAGCACTATAGTTCACTGTAGTATTAAGATTATATCTTTTACAAAGTGATTCCATTTTTGCTGCAAATGTTTTTGAATCATCGATTATTAAAATTTCTATTTTTGCATTAAGTATAAATCTTTTTACTATGGCAATAGTATAATCTATTGCATAACTTCCATTTTTAAGAACATAATCTATCAAATTTTCATTTTTAAAAATATCATCTTTTTTGTCTAATTGTGAACCTGTTAATAAAATTGAAGGTATTTTAAACTTATTTATAAAAGATATTATCTCGCCATTTTGTGCATCCGGAAGATTATAATCAAGTAATGCTAAAGTAAAATCACCTTTATGCTTTAATATTAAATCAGCACATTCCTTCATAGAAGTTGCAGTGTAAACTTTGAGTCCTAGTTCATTTTCTATACTTGTTTTTAATCTATTGAGAATAGTTTTACTATCATCAACTATGAGAATATTCATTATTTTCCTTAATCTTTATATGTGTTTCGTATTTGTAAAAAATTATCTTTATGTGCAAAGAAAAGGTCTACAAGTTTTGGGTCAAATTGTTTTCCTCTTTCCTCTTTAAAAAGTGCAAAGATTCTTTTATCATCCCAAGCTTCTTTATAGCATCTTTGACTACCTAGTGCATCAAATACATCTGCAATAGCAGTTATTCTACCATAGATATGTATCTCTTCACCCTTTAATCCTCTTGGATATCCTGTTCCATCCCATTTTTCATGATGTTCATGTGATACAATTGAAGCCGCATTAAGAACTTCTCTATTTGAACCTTTAAGTACATTGTATCCAATGTCTGTATGAGACTTCATCACTTCAAACTCTTCATATGTAAGTTTTGCAGGTTTTTTAAGTATAGAGTCAGGGATCCCAACTTTTCCTATATCATGCATAGGACTTGCCGTAAAAAGGATATTTGCTTCATGTTCACACAAGCCATAACTTAAAGCTAAAAGTTTTGAATATTCAGCAACTCTTTTTACATGATTCCCAGTTTCTTTACTTCTAGTCTCTCCAATTTCACCCATTTTATAGATAACATCTTTTTGAGTATTTTCAATCTCCTCGTGAAGTTCAAAAAGCTCTGTTAAATCATGTCGTATAGCCATATATTCAACTATCTCATCTGCTTCATTTCTAATAGGAACTATAGTAGAATTTACCCAGTATGTATCACCAGCTTTTGTTTTATTTTTGAGTATCGTTTGAAAAATATTTCCTGCTTTTATAGTATCCCATAAGTTTTTTATAATCTCTTTAGGAGTGTCTGGATGTTTTAAAATACTATGATTTTTCCCTATAATTTCTTCTTTTGAATAACCAGTAATTTCTACAAATTTATCATTGACATAAGTAATTTTCCCTTTAAGGTTACTTCTTGATAAAATATTTGATTCGTTAATAGCATTTTCATACTCTTGAGCTGTTTTCATTGCAACACTCAGTTCTGCTTTCGTCCCTTCAAATTTACTGTGAAAGTATTCTTCAATCTCTTTTTCTTGAGTAATATCATTCCGTAACCCTATAAACTCTTCAATCTCTCCATTAGCATTAATAATAGGTTTTATAATAGCATCTACCCAATAGTAAGAGCCATCTTTTTTTCTATTTTTAACTTTTCCTTTCCAAGTTTGTTTGAGTTCTTTTATTGTATACCACATATTTGCATACAAACCTTTTCCCATATCTGGATGTCTTACAATATTATGATTTTTACCTAAGAGTTCCTCTTCTTTATATCCAGAAAGTTCACAAAACTTTTTATTTACATAGGTGATTATTCCAGCTGGGGTGGCTTTTGAAACGATAGAACTCTCATCAACTGCGTCTTTGTATTCTTCTAAGATTTTACTTGAACATAGTATCTCTTCTTCTCTTCTTTTGTAATCTATCCATAAATCAGCTTTTAAAACAATCTCTTCTATTACATACGGTTTTCGTATAATATCTACAGCGCCAGCTTTTAAACCATCTCTTACTACTGAAACATCCACATTTCCAGAGATAATAATAGTAGCTATTTTTTGAATATCTACTATTAATTGATGGTTTTTTTCTAAAAATCGTATACCATTTGCTTTACCTAATTGGACATCTAAAAACATCATATCTATTTTCTTGTTTTTTATCATCTCTAAAGCAATTATCTCATTACTTGCTATTTCTACATGATAGTACCTATTAGAAAGTATCTCTTTAAGTTGCTCTTGTATTACAAAAGAGTCATCAACTACAAGTATAGTTTTTGTTTTATTTTTCTCTAATTGTTCTATTGTTTTAGTGATTTGATGTATTTTGTGAAAAAAACTTTTATCTTTAACAATATAATCTATAACACCTCTTTGATAAGAAACTTCTTGAAATTGTTTATCATTTTCACTTGTAAGTACAAATATTTTTTCAGGGGTATTTTCAAGTTTTTTGATAAGTTCATAACCATTTCCATCTGGAAGATTAATATCTAAAAGTAAATAGTGTATTTTATTGTTTTGTATAGTTTCATAAGCATCTTTGAGTGTTGTTACGCTAAAACAGTTAAATCCATCTTTTGTAAACTCAGCTGTTAATATCTTATTAAAAGATTTTGAGTCTTCTATGATAAGTAAATTGTAATTTTTTGGATTGAACTTTTGACGAGATATCGCACTACAATGCTCTTTTGACACACTTAAACCTTAATAATATATATTAAAAGTGTAACGCTATTCAACTTAAATAATAATAATTATTTTAAAATTATTTGAAATTATTTTTAAAGTTTGATAATTTTATTTATCCTATAAAGTCAATATTTCTTATTTTGATTTTAAAACAAACACCATCATTTGTATTTTGAGCCTCTATTTTACCATCAATTTTTTCAATAATTTTTTTTACTATATATAAACCAACTCCATCACCCATTTCATTATTTTTTGTTGTAAAATTTGGTTCAAAAATATGGTTTAGAACATCTTCTGGAATTCCACCTGCATTATCATATATTTCTAGTTGACTGTATTTATAGTCATTTATTATATTTAAAGTGATTATTCTGTTATCAATATCATTTTTTATAAATGCATCTTTACTATTGTTAAATAAATTAATCAATATATGTTTAAATTCATTTGGGATGATACTAAAAACAGAAGTTGTATCTCCTTTAATATTTGTATTAATAGTATGTCTGATAAGTTCATCTTTCATAAGTATCAATGTTGAATCAATAACTGCTTTTATAGGTATATTTTCAAGCACACTAACAGGTTTATAAAAAGCTTTAAACTCATCAATAGTATTAACTAAATGATTTATTTGTAATATTGATTTATTTTGAAATTCTACCACTTTTTTTATATCTTTATTTTTCGATTGTAATAGTAGTATAGAATGTTCTGCATACAGCTTTATGATACTAATTGGAGTTTTCCATTGATGGGCAACTGAATCTATCATCTCTCCTAGTTGAGCCATTTTAGATTTTTTGAATAAAATTATTTCTTGAATATGTAATTCATGTGCTAATTGTTTGATTGTATTTTTAAATTTAAAATTTATTTTATAAATATAAATAAACAAAGCGCTAAAAAAGAGATAAAACAATAATAAAGATATATAATATGTATTTATTATATTGTTTATATAAGTAGAATGGTTTTGAATAGTAAATATTCCTAATAACTCTTCAGTTATTATTGTTTTAATTGGTATCAAGGTTGTGATAGTATGATCAGAGTAATCATAGAATGAATATGAATTGTCAAATTTATCATGAGGTATTTTAGATAATAACTGTTTATTATAAGTTATATTTGGCAAATAGGTAAATGCTGTAAACTTTTGATTATTAGTAGTATGAAAATTATTGTTAAATATTTTAGTGTCAAAAGATATTGCAATTGCCCCTAAATATTTATGTTTTGATGAAAATAAAGGATGAAAAAAAGTAATGTTTTCTAATTTGTCATTTTGTATAAATCCACCAATTGGTTTTTTTGTCTGATTGATATACTCTGTAATCTCTGAGAAATTACTACTGTAATTTTTATATATTTTACTTTGACTAAAAAATAGATAGCTTTCATTGTTTGGTAGTATAAAATGAAGTTCTTTTATATTGACTTCTTTTAGAACCTTATATGAGATAAATGGATTATCTAGCAATTTTTTTTGATTTATAATTTTCAAATTTTTATCTGTAGTTTTAGTGTGGGATAATATATTCATAATCTCTTTATTTTGTTGTAGCATCTCAGAAATCAGGGTGGAATTTTTTTTATATTGGTTGTAAAGTACTTTAAAATTTTGTTCATTACTAAGTGTAGTATATTTTAAAAATTGTGCTATATCATTTTCTTTTTTTAAAGAGCATAAAATAGTTAGTATACTTAAAAATAATATGTATACGAATATAAATTTTGCTAATAGTATTTGATTTTTCATAAATATTCCTTCTTCTAAATAAATTTTACCCATTATAAATATACAATATGTATAAAATATTGACTATAGGGAATAATTAAATTATTGTATCAGTAATAAACTTAAAAGAAAAAAATTTACTATAGGGAATAATATTAGGATGCTACACTACTTAGATATTGATGAACAAGATATACAGGACTTTCACTTAAAAATAATTAATAATGTCAGACGAATTAGAAAAGAGAAAAAAATTACACAAACTGAATTGTCACAAACAATAGGACATAAATCTGTAAGTACTATAGGTAAAATTGAGGCAAACATTGAAAATAAACATTACAATATTGAACAATTATATAAAATATCTATAGCATTAGATACAGATATTGGTGAATTTTTTAAGTGAGAAAATACATAATAATTTAAAATATTTTTATATATTTATGACAATAAGGTTGTTTATTGTGTTTGAAATAATAATTCTGATGATACTCTTCCGCTTCAAAAAAAGGTGTATTAATAGTAGATATTAATTGAGTGGCAATATCATATCCTTTGTTTTTAAGTATGTCTATTAAAGCTTGCGCAATGTCTTTTTCTTCTTGATTGTTATAAAATATTGCACTTAAGTATTGATTTCCAATATCTGGACCTTGACCATTTTTTTGTGTTGGGTCATGAATTTCAAAAAAAAGTTCAGCTAACTCATCAAAAGTAACAATATCAGGATCATAGTCAACTCTTACAACTTCAAGATGACCAGTTCTCCCTCCACATACTTCTTGATAGCTTGGATTATTTAAATGACCTCCCATATATCCACTAATAGCACCTTTAACACCTTCAAGTTTCTCAAAGTAGTATTCAACTCCCCAAAAACATCCACCTGCGAAATATGCTGATTGTATATTCATAACTTATACCTTTTTTATTAAATAGTGTGTTATTATAAAAAAGTTTACTTAATTAAATTTTATTATTTATTATTTGTTGTTAAGAATTAGCTATAATAAAAGAATAAGTTTATAAAAAGGATATAAAATGAAAAGATTATTTGTAATGGCTGTAATAGTTACATCAGTTTTTGCTACTGATTATAATACAATGAGTTTGGATGAACTTTCAAATTTAAGAGGAACTGTCCCTACTCAGGAGAGGGAAGCTTTCAGAAGTGCTTTTCAAGAAAAAATGAAATACCTTACACCCGAAGAGCAATCAAAATATATGAGAGGGAACGGTCAAGGTATGCAAAATAAAAATATGATACAAAACAAAAATATGAAACAAATGAAACAAAGAGTACAAGATGGTAGTGGTTCAGGTAGTATGTATAAAGGTTCAAGAGGTTTTGATGGAGGAGCTGGCGGAAAAGGTGGAGGCAGACAGTAACATGAAGACTCTAAAATAGAGTATCACAATATTTTTTAGAAATAAATTTTGAGTTTTAAGACATTAATGAGACTTTTTTTTGTTATAATCGATCAGAGATATATTACTTATCAGGAAGAATCATGAATTTTAAAAATATATTATATAGTCTTCTTATTTCAGGTTGTCTATATGGTAGTACAGCTGGAAATATTTCAATGTTTACTGAGACTTATCCACCTTACAATATGAAAGAAGATGGAAAGTTAACGGGACTTAGTATTGAGATACTAAAAGCAGTGTTAAAACAACTAAATTCAAAACAGACCATTGAGGATGTTCTCCTTACTAACTGGTCTAGAGCTTACTCAATAGCTTTAAAAAACAATAATTCAATGGTATTTTCAACTACAAGAACAGAATCAAGAGAGCCCTTATTTAAATGGGTTGGACCTATTGTGAACACAAAAGTTGGAGCTATTGCTTTAAAAGATAAAAAAATAACTATAAATTCTATAGAAGATTTTAATAAATATAAAATTGGTGCTGTTTTAAAAGATGTAGGGGAAACAACATTAGCAGAACTAGGTGTAAATAGTCAGCAAATTCAGTCTGTATCTGGTGAAAATGCAATAAACCTTTCTTTTTTAAAACTACAAAATAAGAGAATTGATATATTTGCTTATGAGACAAAAGCAGCTTTTGAAAATGCAAAAAAGCTAGGATTTGATACAAATAAATATGAGATAATTTATACTCTTAAAGAGGGAGATCTTTATTTCGCTTTTAATAAAAACACCGATGATGAAATTATTCAAAAGTGGCAAAGAGCACTAGATACTATTAAAAATAATGGTATATACAATAAAATATTGTTAAAATATACACATTAAGTAGAATGGAAATTATTATATGAAACAAAGTATCATACTAAAAACACTTCTTATTTTAGGAAGTGTCTTTATTGCTATTTTTATAGGTTCAAATTATCTTACTCAACAAAGTGATAAAGAGTTAATAGAAAAAATAAGAAACTATAATCTTAAAACAGCAATGGATGCTTTAGATAATAGACTTGAAAATCGTCTTGAGCTAAATAAAAAACAGATGCTAGACACTGTAAAAATGATAGCAAAAAACTCATCTGTATTTTTGCTCAATTTTGACAAAGATGGTTTAGAACAAAGTTTGACATTTGATATAAACAGAGATGGAATTGAAGCTATAGTTATATTTGATAGTGTAGTAAAGGAAAATTTTCTTGTAGCATATAAAGAGGATGAAAAAATACAATTTTCCTCTTTGTTGCCAAAAAGGTTTGAAAATATTACAAAACTTTCTGAACCTATTTTTCAAACAAATAGTTTAGAACAAGAAAAAATAGGCTCTATTACATTATATTACGATGAATCGATTATTAAAAATCAAATTGCACAATTAAAAACAGATACAAAAACAAAGATTAAGCAATTTGATTTGACAATAGATAATGAGCTTGAAAAAGCTAAAGCGATGAAATTGTACATAGGGATTAGTTCACTTGTGTTGATACTTTTAGTTTCCTCTATTCTATTAATAATATTTGTAAATAATCCATTAAAAAAATTACAAATGGGACTTGATAATTTCTTTTTATTTTTACAAAATAAAAAAGATAGCACACAAGCAATAGCTTTAGATACAAATGATGAATTTGGTCAAATGGCACAAAGTCTAAATGAAAACATAAGTGTAAGTGCAAAATTACATGAAGAGATACATGAACTTAATACAAATCTAGAGAAACGGATAGAGGAAAAAACTGTTAAAGTAACTACTCTGTTAAATAATGCAGGACAAGGTTTCTTAACATTTGATAGTAACTTTATGGTTGATGAAGAATATTCAAAAGAGTGTATTAAGCTTTTAGGGAAAGATATAGCTCACAAAGATATTACAAATTTACTATTTAAAGAGAAAGCAAAAAAAGAATTATTTAAAATAACATTGGTAAA
The DNA here is from genome assembly GCA_021107755.1 of Arcobacteraceae bacterium. Taxonomy (GTDB): domain Bacteria; phylum Campylobacterota; class Campylobacteria; order Campylobacterales; family Arcobacteraceae; genus JAIOSF01. The sequence continues at coordinate 173,285 of JAIOSF010000022.1, read as the reverse complement.
TGCCTTAAGTGATGATGTTGAGATAAAAAGAAATGCTTATATTTCGCTTCTACCAAAAATTGTTTTATTAAATAAAAAAGCTGTAAAACTAGAGTATAAAATAGTTGAAGATAGTAAGTTTATGTTAATACTTACAAATATAACATCTCAAAAAAAGCTTGAAAAAAAGATAAAAAAAGAGCAAGAGATTTTAAAAATGATCGTTGCTGTTGTGAGTGAAAGTGAGGTGTTTTACGAAACGAAGATAGAATATGAAAATTTTATAAAAGATTTTATGAAACATATAGATGTCTCTAAAACTCCTTTATTTAATATTATAAATATATATAGAACTATACATACATTTAAAGGTACTTTTGCACAGTTATATATGCATGAAATAGTAGGATTCTTACATAATTTAGAGAGTAATATCTCAATATTACAAAAAGAGACAACACATAGTAATGATGATCTTATTCAACTTTTAGAGGTAAGTGACTTTACTAGCTCTTTAGAAAAAAGCATCTCGATCATTAAAGATGTTTTAGGAAGTGAATTTTTAGATTCTGACAGCTATTTAAAAATAGAATTAACAGATATAGTCTCTTTACAAGAAAAAATTGAGAAAATTTTAGATAACTATAATCATACAACACCTGAATGTAAGGATATTTTATGTCAAGTGCAAAAACTTTCTAGTACAAAGTTGTCTTCTCTTTTACATCCTTATATTAGTTCTACATTGCAGTTGGCAACTAGGCTTGAAAAAGAGATATATGACTTTGAAGTTATTGGCGATAGTAAAGTAGTAGTAAATGATAGATTTAAACCATTTATAAAATCATTAATTCATATATTTAGAAACAGTATTGATCATGGGATTGAAACACCTGAAGTAAGAGTTGAAAATAATAAAGATGAAAAGGGAACTATTAGTTGTAATTTTGAAATAGAAGATGAACAATTACATATAGTTATTTCTGACGATGGTGCTGGTATTGATATTGAAAAGTTGAAAGAAAAACTTCACACAAAAGGTATTGAAACTAAAGAATTAACAAATAATGAGATATATAATTATATTTTTGATGATAATTTTTCAACAAAAGATGAAGTGTCAAGTGTCTCAGGAAGAGGTGTAGGTATGAGTGTAGTAAAATATGAGTGTGAAAAACTCAGTGGGAAAATAGAGATAACTTCACAAAAAAATATTGGTACAACTTTTGAGTTTGTAATACCACTGTAAGGATAGATATGTTAATTAAAAATATTGTGATTTTAAGTTTTTTATTTGTGCTATTTGCACAAGGGGCAGAGAAAAAAGTATCAATACAATTATTATGGAAACATCAGTTTGAATTTGCTGGATATTATATGGCAAAAGAGAAAGGTTTTTATAAAGATGCAGGACTTGATGTAGAGATAAAAGAGTATAATTTTGGAACTAATATTGCTCAAGATGTAAGTACTGGAATTAGTGATTTTGGAGTTGATAGCTCATCACTAATTTTAGATAAAATTCAAGGATTGGATGTTTATTTATTAATGCCATTATTGCAAAAATCTCCTTTTGTATTAATGGCTAAAAAACGGAAAGATTTAAAAACTGTACATGATTTAAAAGGTAAAAAAATCATGTTAACGCCAAATCAAATTACTATGGCGTCACTAAACGCGATGTTTAAAGTCAATAATCTATCACAGAAAGATTTTGTATCACAAAAACATAGTTTTAACACGCAAGATTTAATCGATGGAAACACAGATGCAATGACAACTTATTTATCAAATGAGCCTTTTCATATGGTTGAAAAAGGTTTAGAATATACCATATTTGATCCTTCTGATTATGGGTTTAATTTTTATGATGATATTCTTTTTACTTCTCAGAAGTTATTAAAAAAAGATCCAAAGCTAGTAAGAGATTTTTATAATGCTACTAAAAAAGGTTGGGAGTATGCATTTAATAATATAGAAGAGAGTTCAAAAATTATTCAAGACAAATATAATACTCAAAATAAATCACTAGAGCATTTAATATTTGAAGGGAACGAGTTAAAAAAGCTAAGTCATTTTAAAACAAATGAGTATCATAAGTTTAAACCTGAAATTATAAGTCAAATCGTACAAACATATAATTTACTGGATTTATCAAAGTCTACAGTTGATATCAAAGAGTTAATCTATCCAGATGCGATGTATGTTGAAAGTAGTATTGATTATACACTTTTATTAGAAATACTAGCAGTTATTTTGGTTTTATTGGTTGGTTTTTACTATTGGAATCGTAAGTTATCTCAACTAAATAAAACAATTCAAAAAAGTAAAAATAAAGTATCAGTTTTACTTGATAATGCGGGACAAGGATTTTTAACTTTTAATACAAATTTTCAAGTTGATGAAGAGTATTCAAAAGAGTGTATTAAAATTTTAGGTAAGGATATTGTATCGAATGATATAACCAATCTTTTATTTAGTGATGATAGTAGAAAAGAGTTTTTTAAAAATACACTAAAATTGGTTTTAAAAGAGAAAAGTGATATAAAAAGAAAATCACTTATATCACTATTGCCACAAATTATTTTATTAAATAAAAAAGCTATTAAAATTGAATATAAAGTATTAGATGAGAGTTACTTTATGTTGATTCTAACAAATATAACATCCCAAAAAAAGCTTGAAAATAAAGTAAAAAAAGAGCAAGACACCTTGAAAATGATAGTTGCAATTGTGAGTGAACCAGAGATGTTTTTTGATTTAAGAAAAGAGTATATCCATTTTATAAATTCTTATTCTAAATTGATTGATAAAAATAAAACACCATTACATAATATAAGTACTATATATAGAACTATACATACATTTAAAGGGACTTTTTCTCAACTTTATATTCAAAAAATAGTATCATTTTTACATAAATTAGAGAGTGAAATATCTGCTTTACAGAGCAAAACAATTAGTACAAATGAACAACTTTTGAAACTTTTAGATAATAGTAATTTTCATAAAACACTAGATGAAAGCCTTGATATTATAGGAAAAGTTTTAGGTGAAGATTTTTTAGAATCAGATAATTTTATCAAAGTTGATTATTTGGATATTGTTGACTTACAAGAGAAAATTGAAAAAGTTTTAGGTAAGTTAAAAGAGACTACTCCTGAATGCTATGAATTATTATGTCAGGTTCAAAATCTTTCTACTACAAAACTTACAACTTTACTGCACCCTTTTATTGCATCAACAAAACAATTAGCAGCTAGACTTGAAAAAGAGATTTATGATTTTGAAATTATGGGAGATAGCAATTTTGCTTTACAAGATAAATATAAACCATTTATAAAATCTCTGACACATATTTTTAGGAACTCAGTAGATCATGGGATTGAAAAACCAGATATACGAGTTGAAAAAGATAAAGATGAAGTAGGTACAATAGTATGTAGTTTTACTACTACAGATGAGGTGCTAACTATAACGATTTCAGATGATGGAGAAGGGATTAATATAGAAAAATTAAAGGAAAAGTTACGAAATAATAATATAGATGTAGAAAAATTATCTGAAGATGAAATATACCAGTTTATTTTTAATGATAGTTTTACAACAAAAGAAACAATATCAGAAATTTCTGGACGAGGGGTAGGAATGAGTGCAGTGAAAAATGAAGTTGATAAGTTAAATGGTGTGATAAATATAAATTCACAAAAAGATATTGGAACCACTTTGGAAATCGTGGTACCACTTTCATAAAACTATAAAGGAATAAATATGATACTTGATGCATTAATACTTCAATCAAAACTTTTTTTGTCTGAAGATATGGGAATAAATATTGAAGAAATAACGATTGATGAACTTAATCCAGATAAATTGCGTTTGAAAGATTATACATCAATGATCGGTACGGGTGGAAACCTTAATCTTATGATAATAATTAGTTATGATAGTAGTTTATTGAACCATTTAGTAACACTTTTTATGGATGGAGAAGAGGTTCCCGAGGAAGAATTAGTTGAAGTTATTGATAGTGTTTCAGGAGAAACAATCAATACAATAATAGGATTAGCTTTACCAACATTTCCAAATAGAGGTAAGGGTGTAACAATAACACCACCAATTACAATCAATGACGCTTCCAATATAAAAAAATATAAAAACTCTAAAATAGTTAGTGCAAATATTACAACACAGTATGGTGTATTAAGTATTAGTGCTGTTGGTTCAGAAGATTCAATAAAATAAAAATAAAAGGATAAATAGATGTTAAAAGTTTTAGTTGTAGATGATTCACTTATTATAAGAAAAAAGATTACAAATTTATTAGAAAAATTAGGTCATGAAGTTGTTTGTAGTGCTACAAATGGTCAAGAAGCAATAGATGGATATAATAAAACTCAACCAGATTTAGTAACAATGGATATAACAATGCCAGATATGGATGGTATTACTGCTGTAAAACATATAATAAAAGATAATGTAGATGCAAAAATAATTATGGTAACATCTCATGGTCAAGAAGATATGGTGATTAAGTCTATTCAAGCAGGAGCTGTTGGATATATGTTAAAGCCAATCACTGAAGATAAATTAGCAGCTTCTATTGGTGAAGTTTTCATAGAGTATGCTGTTGATGAAGAAGATGAAGATTTAGATATTCTTGAAGAAGAAATTTAAGGGTTAAACAATGGAAGAAAACAAACTTTTTGAAGCATTATTAGATGTAATACCATTTGCAGCATATGCTGTAGACATAGAGACTTATGAAGTGGTATATGCAAATAAACTAATGCAAGAAAGTTTGTATGCACCTAGAGAAAATTTTTGTTGGAAAAAAGTTTTTGGACAAGAAGAAGTTTGTAGTTGGTGTACAATACCTGAATTAAAACAAAGAAAAGCAATATATAAAAGTGAAAAGCTAGTTACGAATTTTTTTGATGAGGTAACAGATAAATGGTTTCAAAGTTATGATGAGTTAGTTAGATGGCCAGATGGACGAACTGTGAAGTACTCTATTGCAGTTGATATAACTGAACAAAAAGAGATACAAGCAAATATGATAAAGACTCATACTAAACTTGCCATGCAATCAAAAAAACTCAAAGAGGCTAATGCAAAGTTAGAATACATGGCAAAAAAAGATTTTCTTACAGGTATAAATAATAGAGGAAACTTTTTTGAACTAGTAGCAAATATATGGGAACAAGAGTTACCGTGTAATCAAAAAATATATGTAGCAATGTTTGATCTTGATAAGTTTAAAAATATAAATGATACTTATGGACATCAAGCAGGTGATACTATTTTAAAAGAATTCACAAAATCTATCACTACAAATTTAGAAAAAGAAGATATTTTTGCAAGAATTGGTGGGGAAGAGTTTGCTTTATTAACAGTAAGTGAAGATGAAAAAAAGGTGGTCAATAAACTTGAAAAGATGAGACAAGATGTTGAAAATCTTTCAATAATATCTAAAAAAGATAATATTTATCTAACAGTATCGATTGGATTAAGTATTAAAGAGAAAAATCAAACAATAGATGAGACACTTGATTTTGCAGATAAAAAACTCTATGAAGCAAAAAAAAGTGGAAGAAATAATTTAAAATTTAGATTATAAAATTATATAAAGGGATACTATATGTTAGAAAATAAGTTATTTGAAGCACTGCTTGATGTTATCCCTTTTGGAGCATATGCTGTTGATATAGAGACTTATGAGGTTGTATATGCAAATAGAATTGTAAGAGAAAATATGTACGCACCACAAGAAACATATTGTTGGGAACGAATATATGGACAAAATGAAATTTGTAGCTGGTGTAGTGTTATGCATCTGCAACAAAGAGGCGATAGAGCAGTAAAAAAAGAGAAATATACTTGTGAGTTTTTTGATGAAATAGATGATCGATGGGTAAAGTCTTATGATGAACTTATTAGTTGGCCAGATGGACGAGATGTAAAATATTCCATATTAGTTGATACAACTGATCAAAAAGCAACACAAGGTTCTATGATTCAGTCCCATGCCAAGCTTGCAGTCAAATCAAAGCAAATGACAAAAACGAATCAAAATCTTCAAATTACTAAACTAAAGCTTCAAAAAACAGTAAGAGAGTTACAAGAACAAAAAACAAAAGCAGAGGCAGCAACACAATTTAAATCTAATTTTTTAGCAAATATGAGCCATGAGATACGAACACCTATGAATGGTATTTTAGGTATGACACATTTAGCATTGCAATCTAATGATATGGAAAAACAAAAAGAATACATACAAAAAATAGATAGCTCTGCAAAAAATTTACTTTTTATTATCAATGATATATTAGACTTTTCTAAAATAGAAGCTGGAAAGTTAGAGGTAGAAAAGATTAGTTTTGATATGAATAATGTTATAGCAAACTTGCGTAATATTACTGAATTAAAAGCCAATGAGAAAGATATTACATATGAGATTATTTATGATGAGGAAAATAGTATTTATATAGGTGATCCTATTAGACTTGGGCAGGTTCTAATCAATCTTGTCAATAATGCAATTAAGTTTACTCATATAGGTGGGATAAAAGTTTATATTGAAAATCAGAATAATGGTAGGGTGAAGTTCAGAGTTGTAGATACTGGAATAGGGGTTACCCAAGAGCAACAAGAGATGTTATTTCAATCTTTTTCACAAGCAGACATAAGTACTACAAGAAAATATGGAGGTACTGGATTAGGATTATCTATCTCTAAACAACTTGTTGAGATGATGGGAGGAGAGATAACAATAGATAGTGAGTTTGGAAAAGGGAGTGAATTTATATTTGAGATACCATTAGAAAAAGGGGTACTAGTGAATACAGAAACCTCTTTACACTCTTTAAGTCAACTACAACAGCAGATGCAACAACTTAATAATATTAAAATACTTTTAGTTGAAGATAATGAAACAAATAGATTTTTATTACAAGGATTACTTGAGTTTAAGGGGATTGAGATAGTTGATGCTTATGATGGGAAAATGGCAGTAGATATTTTTTTAAGATCTCCTGATAGTTTTGACTTGATATTGATGGATATTCAGATGCCTATAATGGATGGATATGAAGCTACAAAAATAATAAGAGAATATGATAAAGAGATACCAATTATTGCATTAAGTGCAAATGCCATGTCTCAAGATATTCAAAATAGCAAAAATGCAAAGATGAATGAACATTTAAGTAAACCTATCGAGGTTGAATTACTTTATGGTTTTATTTTAAAATATTCTTTAAATAAAAAAATAATTTTACAGGATAATCCCCAAAAGGAGATAACAATAATCCCTTTATTAAAAAGTATAGATATAGATTATGGTCTTACAATGGTTAATCAAAACAAAAAACTTTATTTAAAAATTCTTTTGAGTTTTTATAATAATTATAAAAAACTAGATTTATTATCTTTAACAAAAGAGGAGTTTGAAAGAACCATACATACGCTTAAAGGGTTAAGTGCTAATATAGGTGCTAAGAGATTTTATAATATAGTTAAAGAGATAACAACTATAAAACAAAGTGATTTAATTACACAGTTTAATGAGCAATTAGAGATAATATTAGAAGAACTTAGAGCTTTAAAAGAGATACAAAAAAGTGAGAATAACCAAGAAAAATTAGAGATAGATGATGAGCATAAAGATATCTTGTTTGATAAATTACAACAAGCTATATCCACAAAAAAACCAAAAAGTTGTTATGAAATTATTGATACTATTAATAAATATAAATTAAATAAAGAGGATAAAAAACTTTTTGAAAGTGTAAAAAAAATTATTGAAAAATTTAATTTTAATGAGGCACTTAAGCTATTAAATAATAAAAATTAAAGAACAAACTTTAATTTTTTTGTCTTTATTCAAAAGAATTTATTTAAATATTTTCCATTTTAAGTGGAATTTTAATAGTAAATAAAGCCCCTGTATATGATTTATTGTTATATTGAAAAGTTCTATTTTCTACATGAAGTTCTCCATTCATATGTTTCTCGATCATCTCTTGAGACATATATAAACCGATTCCTGTCCCTTGGCTTTTATGCTTTGTTGTAAAGTAAGGTTCAAATACCCTATTTAAAATATCTTGAGGAATACCACCCGCACTATCTTGGATAGTTATATAAACATAATCTTTTTTTTCATCTTTCATTGTAGTAATAAAAATTAATTTATCTTCAATTATACTACTATTTTCAAATGCATCTCTGGAGTTATTCAGTATATTTATAATAACCTGTACTAATTCATTTTCTAAGCCAAGAAGTTCAATACTTTCAAATTCTTTAATAATTGATATGTTTCTATTTTGAAGTTTTGATTGTACAAAATAAAGAGTTTTTTCAATTATATTTTTTAAATCAAAGTTAACAACTGTTTTATTTGGATTAAAGTAGTCTCTAAAGTCGTTGATAGTTTGAGATAAATGTTCTACTGTATGGGTAATAATATCAAGGGTTTTGTAAAGTGAATCATCACTAATAGCACCGAACTGTTTTTGCATTTTAAGTCCAGAAGATGCAGTTGAAATTACAGATAATGGCTGTCTCCATTGATGTGCAATGTTTTCAAGCATCTCTCCCATTGCTGCCATTTTTGATTGTTGAGCGAGCAATTTATTTTTATGTGTTAATTCTAAAGTAGATTTTTTTTGTTCTGTTATATCTAAATAAGAACCTAATATCCCTATTTTCTCCCCTTTTGTATTGGTTAAAGGTACTTTGGAAGTTAAGAGATAGATTGTATCTCCACTTGGAGTTGTTTGGGTTTCTTCAAAATTTAATCTTGGTTTTCCCGTTTTTAAAACTTCGTTGTCATCATTAATATAATTTTGTGCTTCTTTTTGAGCCCAAGGCATATCAAAATCGCTTTTACCCAAAATATCATCTGGTTTTTGTAATCCTGCAGCATGTAAAAAGAAGTTATTTGCCCCCATAAAAATACCATTTATATCTTTCCAAAATATAGCAACCTCTAAAGAATTTATAATATTATTTATTAAAAGTCTAGTATCTTTTTCTTGTAAAATAGTTGATTCTAAAGTCTCTTTTGTATCTAATAAATTTTTTTCCATTATGGCTGTTTTTCGTGTAGTATAAACTATGAAAAATAAAGTAATAAGTAATATAATTAGAGGGAAAAAGGTTGCATAATATATTGTTGTAGTGATATCTCTTCTAATATGATTAATATCTATTTTTTCCATTTTATCAAATTCATCAAGGATAAAGCTTTCATATTGAATAAGATATTCTATTTTTTTTGTTAACTCTTGTAAAGTAAAATATAATAAACTATTATCACCCTTTACAAACATTTCACCTTGTTTTATAAGTATCGGTTTAGTTTGTAAATTTATAGGAGATACCACTTTCTTATTTAATAATTCTTCAATTACAATAATCTCTTTTTTACTTACATACCATAATTCATCAATTTTTTCTTTTTGGTTTTGAGGAAGAAGGACAAAAGCTTTATCGAAATTTTCAATTGTCTCTTTCCAAGTTTTTTTTGTCTCTTCTAGTGTTATAGTTGTAAGAAGCCTTTCTGTATTAAGTTTTAACTTTAGAAAACTATTGTGTGCATTAGATAGCTTTTGTAATCTACTATCTAAAGTTCTAATCTCACTTAGGTAATAAAACATAATAATAAAACTTACCATAATAGATATAAGTAAGATTAAAAAACTATAAAGTGTAAGGTTACGAATTGGTAGTTTATTCATTGATTGATGCTTTGTATAGTTTACTTTGTTTTTCTCTACCAATTGAGTCGGTAATCATATCCCATTCTTTAGCAGCTTGATCTAGGGCTTGTTTTACAGTTAACTCTTTTTTAATAGCTTTATCAATATAGAAACTTATGATATTATAATACTTTTCTGAAGATTCAATTCTCAAATCAGTCATTACATTTGTATTTTTGAGAGATTCTTTTAATGTAGTTAAATATTCTTTTGCTGATTCTTTAGAAAAACCATGTTTATCCCATAGATCAAAATTATTTTCAAAATGTGAATATCTTGAAGGATTCACTCCACTATCCCCTCTTGTTACTAAGTCTGAGGTGATGTTTTTAGAGCTCATATGTGTTGCAAAATCGATAGCTAGTTGCTTATTCTTTGAGTTTTTATTTACAAGAAGTACCCAGTTTCCACTTATAGAAGAGGGGGTATTAGATAAATTGTCCCATTTATTTGTTTTAGAATTATAAACTTTTGCAAGACCTGGTAGTTGTTCATAGCCAACTAAATTTTTAACTACAGACTCTTTTGAGTTCTGAGCCATTGTTCCAGTATTTGCCCAATCTATTGTCATAGCAACTTCTCCTCCTATAAAACTATTTCTAACATCTCCAGGGGAAAATTTATAAATCTCTTCTGGGGCATATTGCATCAACTCAATATAGTCTTCTAAAGCCTTCACAAATCCAGCATTATTTATACGAGGTTTCATACTATCACTATCAAAATAATATGCTTTGTCATTTGGGTGTTTGACATAGGCAGAAGCTTGAGTAAAAAATTGTAAAATAGTTCCGTATCCTTTGAGTCTACTTCCCGCTATACCATATTCAATTTTTCCATCATTATCCCAGTCCCATCCATTAAAAAACTTTGCTATATCTTTGTATTGTTGCCATGTTTTAGGTGGGTTGAGTTGATATCCATATTCTTTTTGAAATTTATCCTTATACTGTTTGTTAGAAAAAATATCTTTTCTATAGTAAAGATTAATACAATCTCCATCATAAGGATAAGCATAGTCTTGACCATTCCAAGTTAAAATATTTTTTTTATAAATTGGTAAAATATCGTCCCAATCAAGTTTATCTTTTGCCCATTGGGGAATAGGTTCTATTGTATTATTTGAGAATAAAAATCCACTCCAACTAGTCATTGTCACAAAAATATCATAATTGATTTTCTCATCAGTTAAAGATTCTTCTATTTTAGGGATTGTATCTGCCCAGCTTGGAGTTACAACTCTTATCGTTGCACCTGTTTCTTTTTCAAACAGTTTTGCTTCTTTGAGTATTGGTCCACTGATTTTTTTACCTAAGTTTGGTGTAATAATTGTTATTGTTTGATTTGTGTAAATTTGAGTTTTTTGTGATGGTTCAGTTTGATCTTCACAACCCGTAAAGAGTATTATTAAAATGGTAATAAACGACAATTTGAGCATCGTATTCCTTGTTTACAAATTTAGTTTATTTTATAACTTTTCAACTTATATATCTATGATTTTAGAAGATTTTAAAGTTATAATACTATTAAAAGTTTAAAGAATAAGTTTTAAGTTTTTTTGCTCATTGTTTTGAAAAATCATTTTGATTTGTTTGTTATCTAGAAGTAGTTGTTTTAGTATTTTTGTTTCAACATTAGTGATTGCTTTTTTTTGAAAAAACTCATCAATAGTTCTTTTAGCAGAATCAATATCAGTATTTTCTGTAAACTCAATAAGTATCGATTGATCACTAAGAATAATCTTTTGATTTGAAATACGAAAATTTTTAAACTTACCTGTAAGTTTAAAAAATTCTAATTTATTTCGTCTTGATAAATATATATAATTTTTTATGTAAATAAATTTTTCTTCGATGATAAACTCCTATTGAAATATCATTTATATTATTGTAAAAAGAGGCTTAATTTTAGTTTAATTTAAGTATTGCATCTTTTTTCTAAAGTTGGTATCTCCATATTTAAATAACTAATCTCTTTAAGTATCGATTGGCGAAATTGGTCAAGGGGCTTTCTAATACTATAATATGCCCATCTACTCTTTCTATCAACTTTTAAAAAACCAGCCTCTTTTAATATTTTTAAATGTCTAGATATTCTTGATTGAATCATATTAAAAGAATTTTCTATATCACATACGCAAACTTCACCATTAATATTTATAAAATGGAGTATTTTTATTCTTGTTTCATCATTTAAACTACTAATTGTCTTTAAAAATATTTCCATAGTGTATCTTTATTTAAACTTTATAATAATCATACCACAAAACTTATTGCTATTGTCATAAAATTCAACCCTGAAGCTTTTTTGTTCTTTGTCGACAGCAAATCTATTAAGAATTTTGTTTTGTGAAATAAGAAGATTGTTTTCATTTTCAATATTATCTTGACTAAAACCAATTACATTTACCCTAAAGTTGTCACTTGCTTCAATTTTAAAGTTTTTTTCAACTTCAATGATATCTCCAAATTGAGCTATCTGTTTTTTATTGTCAATAACAATTGCTATATCTTCTTTAGAATCACAATATTCAAAATATTGAGGGATAAGTGTTCCTACTCTTTTATTTCCTATCATAAAATTGTAGTTTCCTTTATATTTAACTATAGCACCCAACGGATGCTCAAATTTGAAATTATTATCATCAATTTTAAGTGGAAAGTAGTAGTTTGTAGATTTTATAGTTTCTAAATCAAGTGTGATACGGTCGTTGATTTTTACTTTTTTATATTTTTTTAGTATATTAGAAAGTTCATCAAGATTATCTAAATCAAAATCTCTCTCATATTCTATATTCATTATTCTCATAAAGCTCTCAATAGCTTTGAGTTGGTATTTTACTTTTTTCACTAATTCTGTGATATTTTTACTTGTTTCAACTGCAAATGCAGGCTTATTATTAGTAATAGCAAAATAGGTTAAAGAGAGTTGCATCTGTTCATCTTTCTCTTTTGTTTTTGTATTTTTGATATTAAAAGAGTGATGGTTTTCTACCAAATCACTATTTAAATCTTCACTTACTTTTCTTGCTATCTCATCTAGGTTTGAAAATTTTATATCTTTATGGAGTTTTGTTTGATCAATAATAAAAGCTTGACCCCAAGCACCTGGATTGAAAATTGAACTTTCCCATTTATGTCGATAAAATCCTCTTCCATCATGAAGATTTAAAATTAAATTTACCTTTTTATCTAAAATAGTTTTCTTAATACTTTGGATAGTGTTATAGTCTTTATCACTTTTTTTTACACTATTAAATTTTCTATTCATATCTCCATAGATACCACGCCTAGTTCTAACTATACTATCAAAGTTAAGATTTGGAACTATCCATAGTGATCCTTTTTTTATAGTATAGTTTTGCACCAATACAGATGGTGCAAAATAGCCACCTGGTTCATCACCATGAATTCCACCAATTACTAATAAAGTATTTCCATCACTATTTTCTTTTTTGTACAGTTCATAATTTAAAACTGAACCATATAAAAACCCACTAAAGATACAAAAAATTATTATATATTTTTTCAAAGTAAAGAGCCTTATATTATTTAAAAAGCAAGATAGGTTTGTTGAAATTTTCTAACACATAAGAGGTAAAACTTCCAAATACAAAATCTGTGAATCGTGAGTGCCCATAAGCCCCCATAACTAAAATATCAAAATTATTATCATTACAATAATCTATTATCTCTTTTTTATCTGCTTGTAATGAATGAGTCTCTACTCTTATATTTTGTGAAGCAAATATCTCTTTTGCTTCTTGGAGAAGTTTTTCACTTATTGTTACATCTTTATTGCTATTGATAATAGTTCTTTGAACTTCTCCAAAAAGAGGATTTAAAGCAACTATTTTTAATATCTCTTTTGCCTCATTTGAACCATTGTAAGCTATAAGTATTTTTTTGGGTTGAGTAAACTCTTGGTTCACTAGAAGTACAGGTTTATGTATCTCTCGAATCACCTCTTTAATATTATCACCAATTTTAGTTTGGTTATTGCTATGAATACCTAAAAGAGCAATTTTTATATCAGTTCTTAGTTCAATTAAACTTTGTACAACTTCACCATGAATCAAAGAAATACTTACATCTGTTTTGATTGTTTTTTTTGCTCTATCTTCTATGTTTTTGAGAAGTTCTCTAGATTTTTTTATTGTAACTCTACTAGACTCTTCCTCATCATGTGATAACTTTTCAAGTAAGTCATCCTTCGCACCAAGAGCTATATTTCCTGAGAGATCTAGCTCTTTTGCACTACTGTTGTGTTCAACAATATTTAAAAATCGAAGAGGTGAATTTGTGCTATTTGAAACATATACCCCATAATCACAAACAGCTTCATTGAAGTTTTTTCCATCTACGCAACAAAGTATAAAACCACTCATACTAGTGACCTCCCATAACTTTTTCTATCTCTTCTGGTTTATCAGAGATACCAAATCTATCAATTATAGTTGATGATGCTTCATTTTTACCAATCACCTCTACACTTGTTCCTTCTCTACGAAGTTTTATTACAGCTTTATCAAGTGCATATACAGCAGATACATCCCAAAAGTGAGCACGGCTAACATCTATTACAACTTTATCTAATACTTCTTTAAAGTCAAATGTTTCATAAAATTTATCACTACTATTAAAAAACACTTGTCCTATAAATTTATAAGTTTTTATAGTATTGTCTTCATTGTAATTAGTATTACAATACATAAAGTGACTGATTTTATTTGCAAAGAATAGTGAGGCTAGAAGAACTCCTGTTACAACTCCAAGAGCCAGATTGTGAGTACCAACCGTAACTGCAACGGTTGAGAGCATTACAATATTTGTTGAAAGTGGTAAAGTTTTAAGATTTTTAATACTTCCCCAATCAAATGTTCCAATAGAAACCATGATCATAACAGCAACCAATGCAGCCATAGGAATTACAGAGATAATATCACTTAAAAACACAACCATAATCAAAAGGAAAAAACCAGCAACAAAAGTAGAAAGTCTTCCTCTTCCTCCTGATTTTACATTGATAATTGATTGACCAATCATAGCACAACCAGCCATACCACCAATACAACCTGTTGCTATATTTGCAATCCCTTGACCTTTCGCTTCTCTATTTTTATCCCCTTTTGTATCTGTTAGTTCGTCGATAATAGTTGTTGTCATAAAAGATTCAAGTAAACCAACTATAGCTAGTGCAAAAGAGTATGGAAAAATTATTTGTAAAGTTTCAAAATTCAAAGGAACATCTGGCCATAAAAATATAGGAAGTGTATCAGGAAGTTGTCCCATATCTCCTACATTTCGTACATCCCAACCAGTGAACATAACAAAAACTGTTAAAAGGACAATAGTAACAAGAGGGGAAGGTAAAATTTTACCAATTTTAGGTACATAGGGAAAGAGATAGATAATCCCAAGTCCAACAATTGTTAAAGCGTACACATGCCAAGTCACATTTGTAAGTTCAGGTAGCTGTGCCATAAAGATGAGAACAGCAAGAGCATTTACAAATCCTACAACAACAGCTCGTGCAACAAAGCTCATGAGTTTAGCAACACCAATATATGCCAATACTACTTGTATCGCACCTGTTAAAAGTGTTGCAGCAAGAAGGTATTGCAGACCATGTTCTTTTACTAAAGTTACCATAACTAAAGCCATAGCTCCAGTTGCAGCACTAATCATGGCAGGTCGCCCTCCTGCAAAAGCTATAACTACAGCCATAGAAAAAGATGCGTATAAACCAACTTTAGGATCAACCCCTGCAATAATAGAAAAAGCTATTGCCTCTGGTATAAGTGCAAGAGCTACAACAAGCCCTGAGAGGATGTCTCCTCTTATATTTCCAAACCACTCTTTTTTTACATTTGTGTACATCGAATTCCTTAAAAATCATAAAATTTATAATAAAAATATCGCGATTGTATCTAAATGTTAATTTTATGTTGGTTAAGCTATTTTATTTGGAGTATTTCAACTATTTCATCTACACTTAAAAGTTTACCCGTACTTTTTACAATACCATCAACTACTAAAGCTGGGGTACTTACAACATTGTATTTCATTATCTCCATAATATCTTCCACTTTTTGTACATCGTGAAATCCACCAATTTTTGCCAAAGCTTCTTTTGCATTGGTTTCTAGTGCTTTACATTTAGCACATCCTGTTCCTAAAATCTCTATTTTCATCTTTTCTCCTATAAAATTATATTAAACATATATCCAACAAGAAGTATCCCAAAACCAACAATACCAAAAAATATAGCGATAAGTTTTACATCTAATATTCTTTTTAATATCATAGCTTCTGGTAAACTAAGAGCCGTAACTGCCATCATAAAAGCTAAAGCTGAGCCAAGCAACATCCCTTTTGCAGTTAATACTTCCACTAGTGGCATCACACCTGCTGCATTAGAGTACATTGGTATCCCCATTAATACAGCAACTGGTACAGCATACCAAGCATCACCACCTGCATATTTTGCAATAAATTCTGCTGGAATATAGCCATGGATAAATGCACCAATTCCAACAC
This sequence comes from Arcobacteraceae bacterium, assembly GCA_021107755.1. Taxonomy (GTDB): domain Bacteria; phylum Campylobacterota; class Campylobacteria; order Campylobacterales; family Arcobacteraceae; genus JAIOSF01. The sequence continues at coordinate 157,000 of JAIOSF010000022.1, read as the reverse complement.
CTATCATAACATATAGGTATATCTTTTTAAATATATCTTTTGTGTAATCCCAAGCTTCATTGACTCTTTGATTTAAAGATAATTTAATCTGTATATCTTCTAGTTCTCCTTCTATTGGTGTTACAGGAATGAGTACATATTTTTCTATACTTTTGATTTTTCCAATAAAGTACCCTCCAAACACAGCAACTAGTAGTCCAAAACCAATATATATAGCTGTTATCTTCCATCCAAAAAGACCAAAAAGCATTGCTATAGCAATCTCATTGTTTAAAGGTGCAGAGATTAAAAAACTAAAAGTTATCCCTACAGGGATTCTAGCTTGCATAAATCCTAAAAATAAAGGTATTGCACTACAGCTACAAAATGGGGTAATAATACCAAAAAGTGCTGCTAAAATATTTCCACTAAATTCTGATTTACCTTGAAGATATACTCTTACTTTTTCTGTATTAAAATAGGTTCGTAAAAAACTTACCGCAAAAATAATAGTGATAAGTAAAATAAATATTTTAATAGTATCATAGATAAAAAAATGAATAGCACTTCCTAGTGCGGTAGAACTATCTAAAGCCCAAGTTTCATAAACAAGCTTATCTACTATTTTTTCCCACCAAGTAAACATTATAATCCTAAGACCTCTTTCACTTTTGGTAATAAAATAGTTTCTATCTCTTTATAAGTAACTTCAAATGCCTCAAAACCTTTTCCATCAGGGTCTTCAAATCCCACATGGATTTTTGGAGTGGGTTTTGGAAACATTGGGCAAGTTTCATTTGCATGATCACAAACTGTTACTATTAAATCAAACTCTTCATCAATTACAGTTTCTAAAGTTTTACTGTGATATTCATTTTGCCATATCCCTTTTTCTTCTAGAAGTTTTTTTGCATTTGGATTTACTTTCCCACTAGCTTTTACACCACTACTTTTTGCTACAACTGCATCAAGTTTTGCATTTATAAGTGCTTCTGCAATAATACTTCTACAACTATTTCCTGTACATAAGATTAATACTTTTTTATCCATTATTCATTTTCTCCTTTTTATCCTACTTTCCATGTTGTTGGAAAATTATCTTTTAACTGACCAGTTTTTACAAGCTCTATAAGTTGAAGAACTTCTTTTTTTATCTGCTCTTTTACGGTTCTTGTTTTTGCTAATCTCTCCTCATCCCTTCCTGTAAAACTACTTGGGTCTTCAAAACTCCAATGAATTCGATAGTTAAGACCTGGAAATAATGGACATCTTTGGGCATTTCCCTCATCACATACTGTAATAACATAATTGAAAGTTTTCCCCGCCTTAAAAAGGTCAAAAACAGAGTTTGTTTCTTTCCCATCTATATTAATGTTTTCCTCTCTTAATATTTCAATTGCTAGAGGATTAATCCCTGCTGGTTCAAATCCTGCACTTTGCACCTCAAACTCATTTTCTCCATACTTTCGTAAAAGTTCTTCTGCTATTTGACTTCTTGCGCTGTTATGAATACATACAAATAATACTTTTTTTGCCATAGTTTTTTCCTTTTTTAATTAAATCAATGGTAACAATACGATAAATAACACAGGTGGTGTCACTATAAGTCCAAACTTACTGTATTGTGCAAAACTTATTTTTACACCTTTTTGTGCTAACACATGCAACCATAATAGTGTAGCTAAGCTACCAAATGGTGTCATTTTTGGTCCTAGGTTACAGCCAATAATATTTGCATATATCATCGCCTCATTTCCAATATTTGCCAATGAAATATCCATAATCATAATTGTCGGCATATTGTTCATAAAAGCACTTAAAAATGCTGCTATAAAACCTGTACCAACAACTGCTACAAAATCACTTTGTTGTGAAAGTGTTGTTAAAACTTGTGTTAAATATTCTGTAAGTCCAGCATTTTTAAGTCCATACACTACTATATAAAGTCCGATACTAAACCATACTACTTGCCAAGGGGCAGTTTTAATTGTAAGCCATGCACGAGCTGATTTTGTGTAACTTGCTATTGCTAAAAATAAAAGTCCACCACCAAGTGCAAACACACTTATTGGAAGATTATAAATATCTCCTATAAAATATCCAACTAAAAGTAGAGCTAAAAAGAACCAACTAAATTTAAAAAGTGCTTTGTTTTTTAAAACATCATCTGGATTTTTAAGCAGTGATATATCTACCTCTTTTGGAATATCTTTTCGTAATACAATCCAAAGAACAATTATAGAGATAAGAGTACTTACAATAAAAGGAATTAGCATATTTGATAAATATTCCATAAAACCAATATGAAAATAATTTGCAGTTACTATGTTTGTAAGATTTGAAAATACAAATGGAAGTGAAGCACTATCACTGATAAATCCACCTGCAAGTAAAAAGGCTATGATAGTTTTAAAATTAAGTTGTAATATTCTCATTTTTGCTAAAAGAATAGGGGTGAGTATAAGTGCAGCTCCATCATTGGCAAAAAGCGCAGATACAAAAGAACCTAAAAGTAAAGCATAAACAAACATCAAATGTCCATTGCCTTTTGATAGTTTTGCCATTTTAATTGCACACCATTCAAAAAAACCTATCTCATCAAGTACCATTGAAAGGATAATGATACCTATAAAAGCTAGTGTTGCATCCCAAACTATATTAGTCACAGTTAGTACATCATTAAAACTCACCACACCAAAGATTAAAGCAGTTATTGCTCCAATAATTGCAGTTGTACCTATTTGCAAATCTTTTGGTTGCCAAATGACAAATAATAGAGTAACTAAAAATATACTACTAGCAATTATCATGTTTTATTTCCATTCTAGTTGATTATAATAAATAGAGATATTTGCACTGTTAAGTTGTTCAAAATGATTTAAATAGTTGAATTTTTGAGTATGAACATATTTTTTAACATCCATTATATCTATCTCATCTTCATAGGCTTTTTTTACATCATCTCTTAAAATTGTAAGATATTCTAATGTTGGTTTGTAAGAGTTTTTATCATATTCTTTTCCATGACCACCTAAAAGATATTTTACATCCATGGACGCTAAATTCTCTAAAGCCTCAATCCAGCCATCGATATTAGATGTTGTTTTATAACTTAAAAGTCTCCCATTAAATACTAGGTTGCCAACAAATAAAAAGCTATCCTCAGGTGAATATATCGCTATATCACTTTTCTCTTCACTTACTAAACTAGGTTTTATAATCTCAAGAGTCTTTTTTGTCCCTTTTATTTTGTATCCACCTTCTACTAAAATATCTGCAAGAATAACTTTTGTACCATCAAATACATCTTTAGGTAAGATGTTTTTCATCCTTTGAAATTTTGATTGATTTTGTTGTATATCATTATTTATTGTTTTATGTCCAACTATAGAAGCTCCCATTTCTTTAAAAAATGACGCCCCTTGAATTCTATCGTCATGATAATTTGAAAGAACTACATGAGTTACTTTATGTTTTGGATATTGGAGTTTCATTAGGTTATAAAACTCTTTTGCAAACTTATATGTTGGACCTGCATCAAGTACCACTAAACTCTCTCCTATATCTATATAACACATATTAGATACAAAGCCATTGTTAGTTTTCATTGGTGGATGAAAATCTCCTATCACACAAGTGATATCTTCTGTTATTTTAAGTGGTTTTAAATTATAAATATTTGCACCAAGTGATAAATGCAATATTAAAATTGTAAAAATTATTTTTTTCATTGTTATCCTTTTTCATTATTATGAATTATAACATATATATTTTAATATATCAAGATATATTGATATATATTATGGTAAATTTTTATTTAAATAGTTATATAATCAAATAACGAAAAGGAAAAGAGATGACAAAAATAATTGATTTAAAAGAGTTTTCATATTTTTTAAGAGTACATAGAAATAGCATAATCCAAAATTGGACAGAAACAAATGAGGTTAAAAATATTATTCATAAGCATTCTGTTCCAGTTATAGAAAAAAATAAAAATATATTTTATGAGTTTTGTGATTGTTTTATTAGTATTTTTCAATGGGACTTTACAATATCAGAATGTCAAGCAAGAATGACTTTTCTAAAACTTTTAGAGGGCTATGGTGTAACATCAGCAGAACTTTTTATTTTGATATTACGATTAAAAAGTTCTGTAGAAGATATAATTTATCAAGATGGAAGTTTATCTTATAATATTCAAAAAGAGTTAGAAACAATAACTATAGATATCGCTCTTGAACTAACAGATACTTATAATAGTTTACAAAGAGAAGATAAAGATAATCACAATGAACAAAGTAACCTTTTAGCAGAATATAAAAAAGCTGTTGATATAAGTAATATAGTTTCAAAAACAAATCCAAAAGGTATTATCACTTATGTTAATGATAAGTTTTGTCAAATTAGTGGATACAAAAAAGAAGAATTAATAGGAAAAGCTCATAATATAATACGACATCCAAGTATGGATAGAGAATCTTTTAAAGAGCTTTGGGATACAGTAAAATCAAAAAAACCATGGACGGGTATTGTAACAAATATGGCAAAAGATGGAAGTTCTTATGTTGTTGATACAACAGTTATTCCTATACTTGATGTTGATGGAGATATTGTAGAGTTTATTGCAGTAAGACATGACATAACGGATTTCGAGAAAACAAAAGAGCAGTTGCAAAATATTAATAAAGTGATGAAAAATAAAGTTGATGAACTGTATAGCGTAACATCTTCACTAGAAGAAAAAGCTACAAGAGATGAACTTACTGGACTTTATAATAGAGCAAAATTTGAAGAGATATTTTCTTATGAGATAAATAAAGCGAAACACTATAATAATCAATTGAGTGTTATACTCTTTGATATTGATCACTTTAAAAATATCAATGATACTTATGGGCATCAAGCTGGAGATGTGACTTTAAAAGAGCTTTCAAGTTTAATTACAAAAAATATTAAAACAAGTGATATTTTTGCTAGATGGGGTGGAGAAGAGTTTATTATACTTTTACCAGATACAAATAGAGATGGAGCAATGCAATTTGCCCAAAAATTACGAAAAATAATAAAAGAAAATAAATTTTCAGATATAGAATATATGACAGCTAGTTTTGGAGTAGCACAATTTGAAGAATACGAAGATAAGCTTACTTTATTTGAAAAAGTTGATAAAGCATTATATATAGCAAAAAATAATGGTAGAGATAGGGTAGAACAAAGTCTTTTTAATTGTGTGCATTAAAAAAAAATAACATTTAAATTTAATTTTTACTAAAGTTAAATGGAGTAACATTTAGTATTATAACTTTTTTGAATAAAAAAGTTTAAAGGTTTATTATGAAAAATAACCATATAGCATTAAAATATATGTTTGCCCTTTCATTTATTTTAGCAGTGATGTTTTTATTTAGGGTTTATTATGATGTGAAACATTATGATAGTATGTTAGAGGTACAAAAGCAAACATTAACAAATAATATGGTTAGTTTATTTCAAAGTTCTGAGAAAAGCCTTGTTGATAAATATAGGATACTTAATACACATTTCATAAATTCAAATTTAATCGCACACTATTTTAAAACAAAACAGAGAGAAAAACTTTATAAACTATTAAAAAAAGATTATGAAGATATAAAAGAGATAGATTCAAATTTCTTTGTAATGCATTTTATAGATACTAATAATATTACAGTTTTAAGAATGCATAAGCCAGAGTCTTATGATGATGACCTTACAATAAAAAGACCAATTATTGCTAGTGTAAATAAGATGTTAAAAACACAAACTGGATTTGAAGTTGGAAAAAATGGTATGGTATATAGAGTTACAGTTCCTTTCATACACAATGGTGAGCATCTTGGAGTGTTAGAATTTGGTATAAAGCCTGAATATTTTGTTGATTCTTTAAATGAAAAATATGATGTAAATTCGTTAATTTTAGTAAAAAAAGAAAAACTAGATGTTTTAATAAAGAAAAAAGAATATCAGCAATTAGGTCCATATGCTATAGTATCTAAAATCAATTTTCCAGAAAAATTTATAAAAACAATAGATTTAAACCAATCTACCCAAGTTATTTATACAAATCATAAGTATTATTTACTATATACTAACTTAAATTTATATGATTATAAAGGTGAGGTAGTATCAAAAATTCTAGTTATGAAAGATATAACTAGTTTTATTGATAATAAAAATTCATCATTATTATTTGTAAACTTACTTAGTTTAATTGTTTTTCTAATTATTATATCCCTTATGTATATTATTTTTAATCAGTTTAGTTCTGAGATTCAAAAAAATATGAAAACAATTACAATCTTGAATAAAAAATCAAAATATCTTCATACTAAAGCTAATACTGATGAACTTACTAGTATTTATAATAAGAGATATTTTGACAACTATTTAGAAGGTTTTATAAAATTAGGAAATAAAGGTTCTATAATCTTTTTTGATATTGACCATTTTAAAGATATAAATGATACTTATGGACATCCAATAGGAGATAAAGTTCTCAAAAGTATTTCAAAATGTATTCGTGAACATATCAGAAAAAATGATACTTTTGCTAGATGGGGTGGTGAAGAGTTTGTTATAATATTACACAACTTAGAGTTAGATATGGCAATACAAAAAGCTCAACAGTTTAGAAAATGTATTGAAGAGTATCAGTTTGAGAAAAATATACCTGTGACTATCTCTTTAGGGGTTGCAGAAGTGGAAGAAAATGATACTAAAAATGAACTTATGAAAAAAGTTGATGCTTTATTATATAAAGCTAAAAATAATGGTAGAAATTGTATTGAATATTAAATTTACCGAAGTTTTAGTATAATTATTTCCTCAAAGGGATAGGATGCAAAAAGCTTTTATAATTTTTTTATTGTCAGTAGTGGTTGGTATGGTACTTTTTATAGAATTTAGTTATAAAAAACAAGAAATTTATAATGAAAAAATTTATGACTTAACTTTACAATATCAAGATAAAATAATTGCAAATAAACGAGTTGTTGAGGTTTTATTTGATGATGTACTAAATGATTTAGAAGTACAGTCAATTTTAAACGATGCTAGTGATGGACATAATCTTTCTTTTAATCGTGAAAAACTCTATAAAATGTTTCATTTAAAATATAATTATTTAAAAGAAAAAGGGATATTACAGTTCCATTTTCATCTTGCAAATGGTGATAGTTTTTTACGATTTCACAAAGTTGATAAGTATGGAGATAATTTATTTTTTAGAGATAGTATAAAGCAAGTAGTTGAAACAAAAAAAAAGGTATATGGATTTGAAGTAGGAAAATATTTTGAAGGCTTTCGATATGTATATCCTTTATTTTATAATAATAATTATGTTGGAAGTGTTGAGTGTTCAATTGGAGTAAAGTCAATTATTGAGCAAATGGAAAAGACTTTAAAAGCTGATTTTTCGATGATTTTAAAAGCAGAAAATATTAAAGATATTATTACGAAGGAACATCTAGCGAAGTATTTTCATAAGTGTATGATAGATAATAATTTTTATATGTCAAATAAAATTCACGATAAAAAATTATTTAATCCAGAAATAGCAAAATATTTACAAAATAATATTCAATCAGAGTTAAATAATAATAAAAGTTTTGCAAAAGCTATGCACCTTAATGGGGAGACAAAGATAGCTGTATTTTTACCACTTTTAGATATAAAAAAAAATAATGTTGGATATATATTTTCAATTAGAGATGATAGTTCTGTGCATTCGCTTTTCATTAGTCAATTAGTAAAGTTTATTATCGCATTTATTGTTATTCTTATTTTAGTTTATTTTTACTTTTTAAATAGACAAAAAACAAATTTAATAGAACAACTGCAAGAAGCTATTGATCAAACAACTTTGGTATCAAAAACAGATACAAAAGGGAATATAACTTATGTAAATGAAGCTTTTGTGAAAATATCAGGATTTACAAAAGATGAACTTATAGGACAACCACATAAGATAGTAAGAGACCCATCTACTTCTAGAGAAGTTTTTAGAGATATGTGGAAAACAATATTTGCAAAAAAACCATGGAAAGGAACAATAACTAATCGTACTAAAGATGGTGAACAATATACAGTTGATGCAACAATAATACCTATACTAAATGTTTCTAATAAAATAGTTGAATTTGTAGCTATAAGACATGACATTAGTGAATTAGAAAAGTATAAAGAGATACTAAAAGATCAACTTGAGGATACAAGTAAATCATTAAAAGAAAATATAAATTATACAGCTCAATATGAAGAAGCAATCAATAACTCAACTGCAGTTTTAAAAACAGATACAAATAATACAATTATATATGTAAATGAAAAGTTCAGTAGATTAAGTGGTTATAGTAGTAAAGAACTTATAGGTAAAAATTGTAAAGAGTTACGACATGAAAATCATATTAAGATGAATGATTGTGATAATATTATTGAAAAAATGAAACAAAAAGAGATAGTCTCTTTAGTATTTACAAATATTGCAAAAAATGGTGAGTTATACTTTCTTGATACATTAATATATCCTATAGTTTCACTTGAAAATAATGTTATTGAACATTTGCATTTAATGCATGATATTAGTGAAATTATCAATCTTCATCAAGAGCTAGAAGATACCCAAAAAGAGATTATATATAAAATGGGTGAAATTGGTGAAACAAGAAGTAAAGAGACAGGTAATCATGTAAAAAGAGTTGCTGAGTATTCTAAACTTTTAGCATTATTGTATGGTATGGATGAAAAAGAAGCTGAACTTCTAAAACAAGCAAGCCCAATGCATGATATTGGAAAAGTTGGAATTCCTGATAGTGTATTAAAAAAACCAGGAAAATTAGATGCTACAGAATGGGAAGTTATGCAAACACATGCAGAACTTGGATATGAGATGTTAAAACATTCAAGTAGACCTATACTTAAAGCTGCAGCAACGGTTGCAGGGGAACATCATGAAAAATATAATGGAAAAGGATACCCTAATGGTTTAAGTGGTGAAGAGATTCATATTTATGGTCGTATTACTGCTATTGCAGATGTATTTGATGCTTTAGGAAGTGATAGATGTTATAAACAAGCTTGGGAGCTTGAAAAAATTCTTGAACTTTTTAAAGAGGAAAGAGGGGAGCAATTCGACCCTAAACTTATTGATCTGTTCTTAGAAAACTTAGATAAATTTTTAGAGATACGGGAGAGCCTTAAAGATTAAGACTCTTTATGAAAGTTTAAAGAGATAGAATTTACACAATGTCTTGTTGATTTTTGTGTGAAACATTCCCCTTTAAATACATGTCCTAAATGCCCACCACAAGTTGAACAAACTATCTCAACTCTTCTTCCATCAGCATCTGGTAACTCTTTTACATTTGAGTCAATCATATCATCAAAACTAGGCCAACCTGTACCACTATCAAATTTGGCATCCGATTTGAATAAAGGAGTATTACATTGTTTACAAACATAAACTCCTTTCTCATGGTTATCCCAATATGTTCCTGTAAAAGCTCTCTCTGTTCCTTTGTTGAGAATTACCCTTTTTTCCTCTTCATTTAATTGATTGTATGACATATAAATTCCTTATTGTAAAATTTGATTATAATTAATTTCACTTAATAAAAATTTATCATACAAACTTAGATTGATTCTTTTAATAAAAGTATTTTATTTTGATAAAAAAATTTCATTGTAATCAGTTAAATCGTATCCACTATAAAGTTTTTGTTCACCATTGAGACCGTGCTCTAAAATTGGTCTTTTTAGAAGAGAGTTATTTTCCCATAACAGTTTAGTTTTTGTTTTCGTATTAAGATTTGTCCCTTTTAGGTTTAAATCTCTATATGTTTTACTTCTAGGATTGAAAAGATTTTTAGCTTCAGTAAATTGAAGCCAATATTCTATTTTTTCTTGTGTTATTGGTTCTTTGTTTATATCGATAAATTGATAGTTAATAGCATTGTTATCAAAAAACTCTTTTGCTTTCTTTACACTTGGACAAGTTTTTATACCATACATTTTCATAAAACACCCCTTTTATTTGATTATATGATATTATCAAAGGAATGTTTCATTTTAGTAACAATTATTTATAGCTTCAATAACCCTGTTTCATTTAACATAATAAAAAATACTGATATAGGAGCTACATATCGAATAAGAATCAACCATAATTTAAAAAACTTTTCACCCATTAAAGGTACAAGTTTATTTCTAATTTGTTGTTTATCCATAACATATCCAACAAATACAGCTAATAAAATACCACCAAGTGGCATTAAAATAGCAGCAGTAATAAAATCAAACCAATCAAATAGATTTTTAGTTCCAAATGTTAAAATTTCTGAAAAACTATTTGTATTTGAAAGCAGAGCAAAAATTCCTAAAATATAAAAAATAAAAGATATACCATAAGTTGCTTTTTTTCTAGATATTTTTTTTCTTTCAACTAGGTACATTACAGTTGGTTCTAATACAGATATTGCAGAAGTTATTGCTGCAAACGCTAAAGCTACAAAGAAAGCTATTGCCATAATATTTCCAATAATCCCCATCTCATAAAAAATAGCAGGAAGTGTAACAAATACTAACCCTGGACCTTGACTAGGTTCTTGACCCGCAGTGAATACAACTGAAAATATTATAATACCAGCAACGATTGCAATAAGTGTATCTAAAGAGACTATAGTTATGGAAGCTTTTACTATATTGATATTTCTATCTAAAGAAGCAGAATAGGAAAGGATTGTAGCCATACCAATTGAGAGTGTAAAAAATGCATGACCAACAGCAATGATAATAGAACTAGCGTGAAATTTTTCTATATTTGGATAAAACATAAACTCTAAAGCTTTAGTAAATCCAGAGAGTGACATACTATAAAAAAACATGATAATAAGTATCATAATTAAAGTAGGCATAAGATAATTATTAAGTTTTTCAATTCCCTTTTTTACACCTTTTGAAATAGTATACGCGATAATTAAAAAAGCTAAAGTATAGTAGAATAATTGGGTGAATATATCATCTTTTAACATAGTCATAAAAACACTTTCAGCCTCTGCACTATTTTGTGGTAAATTCGTTAGTGCAATAACTACATAGTTTAAAATCCACCCAACTACAATAGAATAAAAAGATAATATTATAATTCCAGTTAAAAATGTAAAGCCTGAATATTTCCAATACTTTTTACCTTTTGGAGACAAAGTTTCAAAAGAGGTTACGGAATCTTGATTTGTACTACTTCCAACTAAAACTTCAGCAATAAAAATCGATAGTCCTATGAGTATGACAGTTAATAGATAAACAAATACAAAAACTCCACCACCATTTTCACCTGTTATATAAGGAAATTTCCAAATATTTCCTAATCCTACAGCACTTCCAGCTGCTGCTAAAATAAAACCTACTCTTGAAAATCTATTAGTATACATTTTTCCCCTTTGATTAACTTAGTTCGTTATATAAACTATCTCTTTGAATTGGTTCAAAACCACTATTTTTAATAAGTTCGATAAATTCAGTTTGTTTCATGCCATTTGCACTAGCAGCTCCTGCTGCACTGTTGATAGATTCTTTCTCTATTGTTCCATCTAAATCATTTGCTCCAAACTCTTGAGCTACAAGGGCTAATTTTATAGATGATGTAACCCAATATGCTTTTAAACTTGGAATATTATCAAGGACTATTCTTGCTATTGCAAATGTTTTTAGTATCTCTTGTGCAGTTGGAAAATCAGTTACTTTTAAAAAGTTATTCTCTTTTTGATACACAAGTGGAATAAAGGAGTTAAATCCATTTGTAATATCTTGTAAATCTCTCAATCTTAACATATGATCTATTCTATTTTCTCTGCTTTCAATATGTCCAAAGAGCATAGTTGCATTTGATTTTCGTCCCTTTTGATGCCACAGTTTGTGTATTTGTAACCATTGGTCTGAACTTACTTTCCCTCCACAAACTCTTTTTCTCACCTTTTCATCAAAGATTTCTGCACCACCACCTGGCATAGAATCTACACCATAATCAATCATAAGGTTGATTATCTCTTCATAAGACTTGTTATATTCCTCACTTAAAAAATGAATTTCAGCAGCGGTGAGTGCTTTGACATGAAGTGATGGATATTTGTCTTTAATTTTTTTAAATACTTCAAGGTACCATTCAAGACCAGTGTTAGGATTGTGTGCAGAAACTATATGTACCTCTTTTATCCCATTTTTTACACTATTATAAACTGTATCTAAAATCTCGTTGTGGGTCATTGTATATTGATTAGGATTTTTTCTACTTGCACTATAAGCACAAAATTGACATACATCTTTACAAATGTTTGTTGGATTTATATGTCGATTTACATTATAGTAGGTTTTTCTTCCAAATTTATCTTCTCGTATTTTTGAGGCCATCTCTCCTAATTGTAATAAATCCATATCATAAAGTTTTATTGCATCTTCATAGTTTAATCTTATATTGTTTTTTATTTTTTCTTCAAATGTCATATTTAGTATCTTTTCTCTTTTCTTTTAATTTTATATTTTGGTGCATTGGCTATATCGTATATGAGTTTTGGCTCTTGTTTGTGTAAGGCTATAATATCAATTTGGGTATCTTTATAAAACCATCCCTCATTTCTATCTTGAAGAATATTATCTTTAAATAAGTTTTTTAACTCTTCACTAGTTACAATAATTTCATCTATCTCTTCATTAGCCATATTATTTCCTTTTAAAAAGCCATAAGACCACTTACATTTGTTGATATCTTAGAGATTGTACCTGTTACAATTTTTTCCATGAATTTCTCCATTTTATCCTCTTTTGACCATATTGGTTTTTCTACTTTACTTAAATTGATTACTAACTCTTTTGCTTGAGAAATAGGTGCTACTGTATCTACTAGGTTCACCTGTTTTGCACCAAGTGCTGTAAAAATATGCGCATCTGCATAAGTTTTATGATCCTCTTTTTTTAATTTTCTTGCATCAGCCACATAAGCTACAAAAAGATTATAAGTATTATTTGTGATTTTTTCTAGTTCCTCTTTCTCTTTTTGTGTCCAAGCTCGGGTTGGAGTTCCAGACTCTTTATAAGTTCCAGCTTTAACAACTTGAGATTTTACCCCTATTTTTGCCATAAGTTCACTAGCATCAACACTTTGCATAATCACCCCAATACTTCCTATCATACTTCCAGGGTTTGCTATAATTGATGAGGCATATAAAGAAGCCAGATAACTTCCGCTTGCCATAATACCACTTGCATATGCAACAACTGGTTTTATCTCATTTAACTCTTTAATAGCATAAGCAATCTCAATTGAAGGTGCCACTGCTCCACCTGGAGAGTTTACTTTAAATAGAACACCTTTTATAAGTGGGTCATTTTTAGCTGTTTCTATTTTTTCTAAAACATCATCCGCAATCATTATAGGTCCAGAGAGCTCAATTATTTGAAGATTTGGTTGTTCTAAATTTTGAGTATTTGTATTAGTAACTACAAAATATAAAATGGTTAAAAACAAAACAGTTTTAAAATTGTTTTGTATAAACTGTATGGGTGCTGTTATTGGGAAAAATAACTTACTTATGAAGTTCATCTTTACCTCCTATAAATGTGTGTGTTGTTTGTGTTGTGTGAAGAATAATTGCTGTTGCTAAATCATCTTGATCTTCACAAGAATCAGGAAGCATAAAGCTAATAATATCAGCATCATACCCTTTTTTTAATATCCCTTTTTGAAGCCCAAGTGCTCTTGCACCACCATTAGTTGCAGCAAGAAGGAGTTTTTGGGATAGTTGATTTGGTTCAAAATTAGTATGGATAAAAATAGCATTTTTTAACTCTTCAAACATGTTTAAAGTATGATTTGAACTTAATCCATCTGTTCCCATTGCAAGTGGAATATCTTTGATATAGCTTAGGTTTAATGTTGCATTATTTAAAAGCCGATTAGAGTTTGGGCAGTGTATAATAGAAGCACCCAAATCATGTATCTGTTGTAACTCTTGTTCATTTGCTTCAACACAATGTGTAAAGCTTAAGTTTTTTATATCTTTAAACTGGTATAAAAAATCACTTGGTTTAGTAAGTGATTTGTGTTGGTCCAACATATCTTTAAAAAAAGCACCAAATTCCCCATCACTATAATTAAGCCAATCATTTTCAGCTACACTTTCTTGAAAATGTGTTGAAACAGCCATCTCTTTTTCTCTTGCTATTTTTAATACTTCTCGTATTAAAAAAGGGTGTGTAGAATAGGGTGAGTGTATAGCAATAGCTGGTATAAAGCTTTTAGAACTATAAGCTTGAGCACTTTTTAGTTTTTCTTTAAAATCTAAAAAGAGAGTATCTATCATATCAGGCTTACTTCCTAAAACTTCTGTAAAATAAACAACATTAATTGGTGATTGGATACAAGAGTTCATATCGAAACCATAAGAGCTAATAGCTCCAATAGTTGTAGTTCCATTTTGAATCATTTTTTCTAACTCTGTATCGATAAGTTTTTTATCTGCTTTTTCTATAAGCTCTTCTCTATTTTTAATAACAGAAAAAAGCCACTGAACAAAGTTGCCATATTTTAAAGTGGTTTTATTTGCACTAAATTCTAAATGTACATGAGTGTTAATAAGTCCTGGCATAAGAACAGAATGTACTCCCATATATTCAATAGTCTCATTTGGATATTTTATTTGAAAGTTTTCGCGCACATCAATATCAATAATTTTTTCATCAAAACAAATAGCTCCATCTTTAATGATAGTAAAACTTTCATCACAAGTTACAAGCCAGTCAGCGTAAAAAAATTTCATTATATTATTAACCTCTTATTATATTTTAGATATTATACCAAAAATTTATAATTTACAATTAAAAGGGATACAAATATGAAAATAGCAGTAATACAAGGGCCAAATCTAAACATGTTAGGTATTAGAGAACAAAATATCTATGGACCAATGACATTGGATCAAATTCATCAACAGATGAAAGGAAGTGCTGATCAAAATGGTGTTGAGTTAGAGTTTTTTCAAAGTAACTTAGAGGGTGAAATAGTTGATAAAATTCAAGAGTGTTTAGGAACTGTTGATGGTATTATTATCAATCCAGCTGCATATTCTCATACAAGTATAGCAATAGCAGATGCAATTAGCGCTGTAAATTTACCAGTAGTTGAAGTACACATTTCAAATATCTACAAAAGAGAAGAGTTTAGACAAAAATCAGTTACTGCAACTGCTAGTTTAGGTGTTATTACAGGATTTGGACCATTTGGATACCATATGGGACTTATTGCTTTAACACAAATTATTAATGAGATGAAAGCTGCACAAAATGCAAAAATAGCAGCACAACAAGAGCAACCAAAAGAAGAAAAATAATTTATGAAAAACTATATTCTTCAAGATGAAAATGCTGTTTATTTTGAGTGTGGATATAGTTGTGATAATCTTATTTTCTTAAACATTAGTGGTGATAAATATTTCATCACTGATGCTAGATATGAGATAGAGGCAAAACTATTTGCTAAAAATTGCGAAGTAGTTGTAACAAATGATTTAGTAAAAGCAACGCGAAAAATACTAAAAAAATCAAAAATCAAAAAAATCTCATTTGATCCAAATGATTTTAAACTTCTTACATATAACTCTTTAAAAGACAACTTAGATATGAAGTTTGTTCAAAAGCCAAATTTTTCAAAATTGAAACGAATTATCAAAACAGATGATGAGATAAAACTTCTTAAAAAAGCTATGAGTTTAGGAAGAGAAGGTTTTGAGAGGTTTTCTTCTTATATTCAAAAAGAGGGTTTAGGAAAAAGTGAAAAATATCTCTTTTTTAAAGCTAAAGAGTTTATGAGTAATACAGGAGAGTTCGACCTTAGTTTTGATCCAATTGTTGCAATAAATGAAAATAGTGCTAAACCTCATGCTCTTCCTACGGATAAAATACTTCTCAGAGATGATTTACTTTTAGTGGACGCTGGGATAAAGTACCAAAGATATTGCAGCGATAGAACTTCTACTTCAGCAGTGAATAAAAGTTTAACATTTCATAGAAAACAAAAATTTAAAACAAAGTTAGAACAAAAAGTGTATGATGTAGTTTTAAAAGCACAACAAATAGCAATTAGTAAAGCAAGAGCTGGTATGAAAGCTAGTCAAATAGATAAACTCACTCGTAATATTATAGAAAAAGCAGGGTATGGAAAATATTTTGTCCATAGTACTGGTCATGGAGTAGGGTTAGATATCCATGAATATCCAACAATTAATAGTAGAAATGATGTTATTATAGAAAATAATATGGTTTTTACAATTGAACCAGGTATCTATCTTGGTGAGCAATTTGGTGTGAGAATTGAAGATACAGTTGTTATGAAAAATGGTCGTGCAGAGATCCTCTAATATTTTTATCTCATGTGATTTGGGTTCAAACTCTTTTAGGGTTTTAATCTATGATTTTACGAAAGATGAAGCGATTGGAGATTTTGAAACAACAGTAGGGACTGCTGATGGTTTGAAACAAACTGGCAATATCTCAACTGAAGCTTTGAATCGAATCGTTAAAGCTATAAATCAAAGTATAGAAAAACTTCAATATAATCCAAAAGATGCAATAGCAGTTACAACTTCAGCAATGCGTCAGGCAAAAAACTCCTCATATATTCTTCAACAAATACAAAAGGAAACCGGAATCTCTTTTACTATTATTAGTGGAGATGAAGAAGCTCGACTCACACTTCTTGGACTTCAGTATAGTTTAAAAAAGGAAACATTTAATAGTGAAAATATTATTTTGGTTGATATTGGTGGTGGAAGTACCGAGATAGTTTTTGTAAAAGACAATATTCCAATTTATCAAAGTTTTGAAGTTGGTATTGTTACCCTAACACAATCTTTGAATAAAAAAGATATTTTAACTCAATTTGCAAAAGATATACAAAATCATATTAACTCTTTATCTTTTGATATAGACTCTTTACAACTTATTGCAACAGCAGGAACACCAACAACAATTGCAGCACTTAAACACAATTTAAATTATAAAACTTATGATAAAACTATAATTAATGGTACAAAAGTATATGTGAAAGATTTGGATTATTATAAGAATTATTTACAATCAATCTCTTTAGATGAAGCTGAGATTTTAACAGGAACAAATCGCTTGCAGTATATAGGTTCAGGGATAGATATTTTCAAACTTATTTATACAGTATTAAAAAAAGAGTTTTCAATTGTATTTGATGAGGGCTTACGAGAAGGGATTGTAGTAGATAAGTTTTTAAGTTTACAAAGATAGAGAAAAAGAATTATTTCTTTTTCTTTTTCTCTTCTATAATCTCTTCTACCTCTTTTTCAAAAAGATCTTCTTGTCTCATAGAGATACCTTTCATATGTGAAATAGGAACCGTAAATGCTATACCATCACCACTTGTAGTTATATGAAGTTTTTTGATTATCTCTCTAATGATTTTATCAACAATTATACTAGGAACTATAAATAATAATAATTTATCAGTCTCTTCTGGTTTATGTCTATAGAAATTATCAAGTTCAGCAAGTCCCATACCTGAAGCATTCAGAATAGTAACACCACTTGCACCTGCTTCTTTAGCAGCGTGAAGAGCATCATCCTCTTTTCCCATAGGGACAATCACAATAACAGCAGAGAAATTTAAACTCATTGAGTGTCTTAAATCTGTAGCATCAAGATTGATAGTTGAAAGAGACATGTCATCTACACCCTCTAAGCTACCATGTATTTTAGATGTAACTAACTCTTCATCCTCTTTTGCTATATCTGTATCACCTTTGACATGAAGTTTTTCGATAATAATACCATAAGATAAAACTGTGATCATAGGAAAAAGTGATGCAAAAGCAATAAGTCCAAATCCATCAATCAACGGACTTCTTCCATCTATATTTGTAGCTAGTCCAATACCAAGTGCAGCAACAAGTGGAACTGTAACAGTTGAAGTGGTAACACCACCTGAATCATACGCTATAGGTATAATATGTTTTGGAGCAATAAAAGTTAAAAATACTACGATTAAGTATCCCGCAATAATGTAGTAATGGATGTGTCCACCATCAACTATTCTAAATGCTCCAAGTGCTATACCAAATGCAACACCAGAAGCAACAAATAGTCGTAAAGACATATCATTTATTTTTCCATCACTAATCTCTTTTGCTTTTTTTGCAATAGCCATTAATGCTGGTTCTGCCATAGTGGTTGAAAAACCAATAGCAAATGCAAAAGCATAGATAATCCATACATTTCCAGCTTGGGTGAGTTGGAATGCCATAGATTCACCAAGAGCAAATAGACCCATTTCTAGACCTAAAATAAATGCATAAAGACCTAAAATAACTAGTATAAAACCAATAATAACTAATTTTAAGTTTTCAATAGATTTTTTCAAGATTCCATATTGGAAAAAGAATATAATTGCTAATATTGGAAGTACATCTCTTACAACTGCTAAAATACCCATTGTAATTGATTCTAAAGTTATGGAAGCAGTTTGGGAAACTTTAGCTTCAACTACTATTTTTGCAACCTCTGTTGCCTCAAAAAAGTTATAAACAATTATTCCATACACCTGAACAAATATCATAGGAGTTAGTGAAGCAAATGCTATAAGTCCAAAACCATCTATGATAGGATTTCTACCCTTTATTGTAGAAGCTAAACCAATACCAAGAGCAGCAACAAGTGGAACAGTAACAGTTGAAGTTGTAACACCACCTAAATCATAAGCAAGACCAATAATCTCTTTTGGTGCAAAAAAAGTAACAGTAACTACAGCTATATAACCAGCTATAATGTAGTAGTGAATAGGATGACCTTTAATAATCCTAAATACACCAAGTAAAATTGCAAAACCTACTGAACCTGCAACTACATATCTTAATGTATTTGCATCAATCCTTCCACTACTAATAGCAGCAGCTTTATCTGCAATAACAGCAAGTGCAGGCTCTGCAATTGTAGTACCAAAACCAATAGCAAAAGCAAAAACCATAATCCACATAGTAGAACCACTTTTTGCAAAGTCTCTTGCTAGCCCTTCACCTACTGGAAATATACCTATCTCTAAACCTTGTAAAAATATAGCAAGTCCAATACCTACTATAATCATACCAACTGTTGTGGGAATCCAATCCTCTGGGACAGTTTGCAAAATTGCTAACTGAAAAAATAGTATTACTAATACTATAGGGATTAAATCTCTAAAAGACTCTTTTAAAAGTCTTAGAAAAAAATAAAACTGTGTCATTACACTTCCTTAACTAAAATAATCAAAGTGATTATAGCAAAAACTATATTATTTTTGAGATAAGCTTCTTGAAATCTTGTAAGTCGTGATCAAATCCTAGCATAACTATTGTATCACCAGCATCGATTTTATGGTTAATTCCTGTGGAAAAAAAGATAAATTTATCACTAAGTTCTTTATCTTGAATACCAAGGATTATAATATTTTTTTTATGAATTTTTTTTAAATCTTCTAGATAAATACCATTAAAAATAGAATCTTTTTGTATTGTAAACTCTGCAATTTCTATATTTGATGAACTAAATAAAATATTATCTAGTATATCTTGAATAATAGGTTTATGAAGAGATCTGAATATTCTAAGAGCACCTATTTCATAAGGGTTTATAGTTTTATTTGCACCAGCAAGAAGTAAAGTTTTATTATCCTCTTTTGTAGAAGATAAAGAGATTATTTTTATATCTTTATTTAAGTTTCTAACACTTAGTGTGATAAATAAATTTGTATTTTTATTATTTCCTAAACAAAAAAAAGCTTTAATATGATCTTTATCTAATCCAAGTTCAATAATGTTTTCATCCTCCATTAGAGAGAGTGTTTTGGTTTCAAATCCAGATTTTTTTGCTTCTTGTGCTAAATCTTCATCATCTTCAACAATCAGCACATTGTACTTTTTTTCTCGTAAAGTAATAGCTATTTTAGAAGCTATTTGACTAAAGCTATAAATAATAATTCTATTTTCAATCATTTTACTTATCCTGCTTTTTTGAAGAAATTATTTTATTAGAAATCTTTTTTCTCATAGATATTTTTGGCTTTGATCCTATAAGTTCAATTTTAAACTTTGAGACAGATTCTTTATGCCCAATAATAATAAGAATATCTAACTCTTTGATAATATATTGATCTGGTTGAGGGTTAAAAGTAAATTTTTTATGGTTAGAGGTTTCTACTATCCCTATAAGGGTAAGATTAAATTGAGTAAAGTCAATATTTTCTAATTTATGTCCTATATAGTTTGATTTTTGAATAATCTCAACTTCATCCATAATAGCACCTTCAGTATTTAATAATATATCATCAATTGCTTCAAAAGCAATTGGTTGTCCAATATATTCTGCTGCTACTAAGGCACTTATCTCATTTGCAGAAACAACTTCATTCGCCCCTGCTAAAAAAAGTTTCTTTTTTACTTTTTGGTTATTTGCACGAGCAATAATATTTATATCTGGATTTTGTGAACGAGCGGTTAAGATGATAGAGAGATTTACTGCATCATCATTAGTAATAGCAACAATACTACTAGCACCTTTATTTATTCCAATTGTAGATAAAAAACTTGAATCAGTTGCATCCCCTTTTATTGATAAAATATTTTGAGTATTTGCATGGGAAAAAACTTCATCTTCATGATCAATAATAATAAATTTTTGTTTGATTTTTATAAACTCTTGAGCAAGTACCTTTCCCATTCTCCCATAACCACAAATGATAACAAACTCTTTGAGTGCATTTGCTTCCCCAATAACTTTTTCCTCTTTTAAAGCTAAAAGTCTAGTACTAAGTGCAGTAGTAACTATAGAGGTAAAAAATGCAATAACACCAACTCCACCAACAACTAAAAAAATAGTAGCAACTCGTCCCTCTGTGGTAACTGGACTAATATCTCCAAAACCAACGGTAGAAATAGTAATAACAGACCAATAAACAGCATCAAAAAATGTATGTATATTGTCATTGACTCCAGCACCTTCATAGATAAAAATAATTGTTGAACCAAAAGTAATAGCCATAAAAAACATAATAGCTAATGTAAAAAACTCAAATTTCTTTTCAACAAATACATCACTAAACTGTTTGATAGAGTTTGCATATCTAAGAAGTTTAAAAAGTCTAAATAGCATAAGAATTCTAAGAATTCTTAATGGTCTATAATATGGTAAAATTGCAAGTAAGTCTATAATAGACATAGGTGAAAATACGAATCGTAGTTTCTCTTTTATGATAGTTTTAACAGATTCTTTAATTTGAAAAGTTTGATTAATAAGACGACTTTTTTCATAGTCTTCTACGATTTGTCTATGAGCATGGGAGATAACCCAAAATCTTCCTAACCACTCAATAATAAAAATAATAATAGCTACAGTTTCATAAGTACTAAGCCATGGGAGTGTTACATGATTTACTTCATATATCATGATACCTACAGTACTAAGTACTAAAAATATCATCAAAAAGTCAAAATATTTTTTCTTTTTAGAACTAGTGTCTTCCAAAAATTCATAAACAAAATGTTTAAAGGTATAATATTTGTGAGAGCCTTCTAAAAAATAGGCAAGTTTTAATAGTAGGTTACCCATTTAAAACATTGCCTATAAAATAATGTTTAAATTATTCAGTAGCTTCATTAACAGCATTTTTTGTTGCTTGCCAACCATCACTAGTATCTTTTTTGATACCTTCCCATGTTGCACAACCTGTAAAAACTAAAGTAAATACAAATACTAATATGATTCCTAAAGTTTTATTTTTCATAGTATCTCCTTTCTCTGTTTATATTTGGTGTGGATTATTTTTATTTAACATATCTTTCATAGATAAGTAACTATTTAAAGCTCCCACATAAGCTCTTGCACTTGCAACCATTGTATCTAGGTTTAATCCATGCCCAATCATAGGAGGATTATCATCATTAAATGTAACTTTACAAGTTACTTTAGCTAGTGCATCTTTTCCCTCACTGACTGCTTTAACATTGTAATCCAATAAAGTACCATTATATCCAGTTATTCTGTCAATTGTTTTAAATATAGCATCCATTGTCCCATCACCAATTCCAGCTTCTATGATCTCTTTATCTTTGTGTTTAATACAAACAACAGCGCTTGGAACACCTCTACTACAATCTGAAATTTGAACAGCAGTGATCTCGTAAATTTTGTTATGATTTAATTTTTCATCAGTTACAATCATACGAACATCATCATCCATAATCTCTTTTTTCTTATCACATAATAATTTGAATCTTTCAAAAGCAGCATTTAATTCATCACTAGCTAAATCAGCAAATCCTAATTGCCCTAACTTGTCTTTAAATGCTGCACGACCTGAATGTTTTCCTAAAACTATAGAGTTGTTTTTTTCAATCCCTATATCTTCAGGTTTCATAATTTCATAAGTTTCTTGATGTTTTAAAACACCATCCTGATGGATTCCACTTTCATGTGCAAAAGCATTTTTCCCAACTATAGCTTTGTTTGGTTGAGGTTCGATTCCTGTGATATTTGCAACCATTCTAGAAGCTTGGTATATCTCTTTAGTGTTAATATTTGTTGTAATACCAGGGAATAAGTCTTGTCGTGTTTTTAAAGTCATAACAATCTCTTCCATAGCCGCATTTCCAGCTCTCTCACCTAAACCATTGATAGTACACTCAACTTGTCTAGCACCGGCTTCAATACCAGCTAAAGTATTTGCGACTCCTAAACCTAAATCATTGTGGTTGTGTAAAGATACAATTGCATTTGAACCAATTGAATCAATAAACCCTACCATCTGTTCAACCATATATCGAATCTCTTGAGGTAATCTATATCCAACTGTATCTGGTAAATTAATTGTACTAGCACCAGCTTCAATAACAGCTTGTGTTATCTCTTTCATAAAAGGCAATTCACTTCTTCCAGCATCTTCTAAAGAAAATTCCACATCATCTACAAATGTTTTTGCATACTGTACTGCGTTAACTGCCCTTTTTATCACTTCATCAGGACTCATTTTTAACTTGTATTGCATATGGATTGGACTTGTTGCAATAAATGTGTGTATCCTTTTTGCATTTGCTGCTGCTATTGCTTCACCTGCTGCTTTGATATCGTTATCAACAGCTCTTGCTAATGAACATATTTTACTATTTTTAATTGTTTTAGCTATTTGATATATAGCATCAAAATCGCCTGGACTTGCCGCTGCAAAACCAGCTTCAATTACATCAACTCTTAACTTTTCTAATTGTTGTGCAATTTGAATCTTTTCAGCTGTATTCATAGAAGCACCGGGGCTTTGTTCACCATCTCTTAATGTTGTATCAAATATGATTATATTTTTATTATTTGTCATTTTATAAACCTTGTTATATATTAAATTATTTTAAATTTTTCAATTTAGACTTTTTCGTGTGATTTTAGAATTATTATGATGTATGAAGCAGGAGTAGATTTGTACTTTTAAATATAATATTTTTAGATATGTAAGTAGCTTTCACAATCTATCTCCTTTTGTTTTAATTTATTTTGTTTAATTGTACCAAATTTTATATACACGCAAACTTAAGTAAACTTTAGATATCATAAAAGTATTATAATATTACATAAAGAGAGAATATGACATTTAGACAATTAGGGTTATGCAAAGAGATATCTAAAGCTACAGAAGATTTAGGATATACAAATCCAACAAAAATACAAGAAGAGGCTATAGAGTATCTTTTAAGAAAACGAGATTTACTTGCTATTGCGCAAACAGGAACTGGAAAAACAGCTGCTTTTGTATTACCAATGCTTCAAAGTATCAAAGAGTATCAAGATAAAAATGAGAATAATAGAATTTTATCAAAACTTATCATCGCACCAACAAGAGAGTTATCCTTACAATTAGAAAAAAGTATCAATAGTTATGCTAAATATTTAGATGTTCAAACTTGTTGTATCTATGGTGGTTCAAATATAAAACCACAGATAAAAAAACTAGAAGAGAAAGTTGACATAGTGATTGCTACAACTGGACGATTAATGGATTTAATCGAAAAAGGGAAAATTAATCTAACAAAAGTTGATACTTTAGTTCTTGATGAAGCAGATACAATGCTTGATATGGGTTTTGTTTCTGATATAGAAAAAGTGATGGGAAGTTTAACAACATTACAACAAACTATTTTATGTTCAGCAACACTTGGAGCAAATGTAAAAAAATTATCAAATACTTTACTTATAAATCCTAAAATTATAGAAGTGAAATCAAATGATAGAATCAATGATAGAGTAGAACAGATTGCTTATCCAGTAACAGCTGATAAAAAACTGGAGATGCTTTCATTTTTAATTGGAAGTCAAAATATGCAACAGGTACTTATTTTTTGTAAAACAAAAGCAAGTGCTGAGGAGATTGTAAAAAACTTAAAATTAGATGGACTCAAAGCAGCATCTGTACATGGGGATAAAACTCATGGAGCTCGTGCAAAAGCGATTACACAATTTAAAGAGAATCAGATACGAGTATTAGTAGCAACAGATGTTGCAGCTCGTGGGCTTGATATCGTTGATTTATATTATGTTATTAATTTTGATTTGCCTTTTATGCCTATTGATTATGTACACAGAATTGGAAGAACAGCACGAGCTGGAAAAAATGGAATTGCAATTTCACTTCTTGATGAATACGATATGGCTGCCATTATTGAAGTTGAAAAATATTTGGAACAAAAAATCCCAAAATTGGAACTAGAAGGTTTTGATGTGGGAACAAGAATTCGGATGATTGCAACTAAAAAAATTGTTGAAACTAAAGATGATATAAAAAGAAAAAAAATTGGTGGAGCTTTTGGAAATAAAAAACACAAAAAAGCGAATAAAGTGCAACCAAAACAAAGAGGAAAAAGAATTATTGGACAAAAAAAGTAATAATTTTAATATAAATTTATTTTAGGAGGATAGTGAGGAATGCCTAAACTACAAAAGTTGTTTTTTATTATTGGTTTTATGCTTATTTTATCTGGATGTACTCAAAAAAATAATATATCAAATGTGGAAAAAAATAAAGAATCTCTTACTCAAAAACAAAAAAAGTGTAATCAACATATAAAAATTATGCAGTATGCATTGTCTTATGTTACAAAAGAATTTGAGAAGGGATATTTTCATCAAAATGATTTAATAGGTGCTAAAGCACAACTATTTTTAATTGAAAATAGATCACCAAATATATTTGCACAAAATATTAATGAAGCACAAAAAGCATACGATACAGAATATAATTTAGCACAAAAAAATAATTGTGATATAGATAAGTTTACAGTATCTCCTATCCAAAAAGTTAAAAATAAAATAAAAATTTTATCAGAGGAGCAAAAATGATATTTAATAGACTTGGAATAGTTTTGTTTTTTTTATTAACAATAACACTTTTTGCTAAAGATATTCAAGTGGATAATTTATTAGAAAAAGTTCAGCATGCTAATACAGCAGAGGAAAAAAAACTTCTTATTGAACAATTAAAACAAAAATTAGCACAAGCCAATAAAAAAGCAAGAGAGGAATCAAATGCGATTATTGAAGCAAAGAAAAAACTCCCCTCACAAAATTATAACGATAGCCCTTTAAAAAAATGAAAATACTACTTTTAGAAGATGATGCTATTTTAGCACAAACTATGATTCAAATTTTGGAACAAGAAAATTATGATGTAACATTGGTAGAAGATGGTGAAGAGGTACTTGAAGCTACATATGAAAATAGATTTGATCTTTATTTATTTGATATTAATGTTCCCTTACTCAATGGTATGAATACTTTAAAACTTTTGCGTAATGCTGATGATAATACACCAACTTTTTTTATTACAGCATTAAGAGATACTGCTTCAATCTTAGAAGGATTTGATTGTGGTTGTAATGATTATATTAAAAAACCATTTGATTTAGATGAACTTTTGGCTCGTATCAAAGCAATCTTAAAAAGACAAAATCCAATAATTAAATATAACGATATAACATTTGATTTGTTTGAAAACAGGATAATAAAAGAAGATAAAGAGGTTTCTTTGGGGATTGTAGAAAAAGAGATTTTTTCATTACTTATAAAAAATATTAATATTACAGTGAATAAATCAACATTTTTTGAATATATGAATAAACCAAGTGATACTGCTCTACGAGTATTAATTAGTAAATTAAAAAAGGTTTTAGAACTTAATATAACAAATACAAAAGGTATAGGATATAAGCTTGAAACATTATGAAAAAAAATCTTTTTTTACAGCATTATTTCTCTTTTTTATCCCACTTTTTCTCCTCTCTAGTATTGTTTTATATATGTATCATGAAGAGGGAGTTAAAGATATAGAGCAAAGAATCCTTTATCAAATGAAAGAGTATACTTATGATTTTCAAGGAGATACTTTTTCTCTTGATATTGTAGAAGATGACAAGAAAAAAGAGATTTTTAAAATATATCATATTGAAGAGGGACTTTGTGCTTATTTTCAAATACCTTCAAAAGGACCTTATCTTTTAAAAGTGATTTTTGATAATTCAAAATATGAAAAACTTTATAATCAATTTATAAAAAAACTTTTTAAGTTAGCTATTATTATTTTCTTTTTATTATTTTTTCTCTCTATTGGTTTTGCATTTTATTCTTTAAGACCAATGAGACAAGCACTTCATCTTTTAGAAGATTTTCTTAAAGATTTAATCCATGACTTAAATACTCCAGCAACATCAATTTTACTGAACTCAAAATTATTAAGAAAGCGTGGAGATTTTGAGGAGATAGAAAGAATAGAACTTAGTGCTAAAGGGATTGCATCTTTATATAAAAATTTAGAATTTATGAATCCTAATGATATAGTAAATGATGAGGCAGTTGCATTGGATGAGTTAATAAATGAAAAAATAAATATTCTACAAAAAATTTATCCAAATATAAAATTTACAAAGAGTATGCCTAATACTATTATAAAAAGTAATAGAAGTGGAGTGGATCGTATTATAGACAATTTGTTAACAAATTCTTGTAAATATAATAAAAAAAATGGACAAGTACATATAGAGATAAAAAATCAAAAACTGATAATAGAAGATACAGGTGTAGGGATAAAAAATACAACAAAAGTTTTTAAACGATATTATAAAGAAAGTACAAATGGTTTGGGTATTGGTATGAATATTGTTAAACAGCTAAGTGATATTTTAAATATATCTATTGATATAAAAAGTGTTGTTGGTAAAGGGACTTGCGTAGAGCTTACTTTTAAATAATTTTTATATTAAAAGGTAAAATATTTTATTTGGTATAATAAAATATTTTACAATAACTATAAGCTATTAATCTGAAGTTGTTAATTTTTCTCTAATAATAGCTTGTGCTGTAATTCGATCTTCTTTTTCCACTTTAGAACATTCATTTTCAAGTTCATCTATTAGTTTATCTTGAACTTTGTGATTTTTAGTATTATTGATTTTGTCTACTAACATACTAATTTGTTTCACTTCTGTTGAAAACAAGCTAGTTGCTCCAATAATTGCAAAAACTGCGATGTATTTAGTTATCTTCATTATTTTTTCCTTTTTGTTTAATGTATGAAAGTATAACAAGGAAGTGTAAGTTAAGTGTTAGTTGAAAAAGTATCTATAGGTGGACAAAAGAATTTGTGTAGAATTTACTTTGTATAGTAGTTGTAAAATATTTTATCAATTATGATAAAATATTTTACTAAAATTATTAAATTAGTTCTGTAAATGTATAGTATAGTATAGTTTTTAATTAGATGTTTTCAATTTTTCATCAACAATAGCTTGTGCTTTAGTAATATCTTTTTTATCTAGCATTTCAAGTTCTTTCTCTAGTGTATCCATCAAGTTCTTTTTCGCTTTTACATCACTTGTATTGTTGATTTGATCTACCAAAATACTAATTTGTTTAACTTCTGCTGCAAATAGACTTGTTACACCAATAATGGCTAAAATTGCAATATATTTACTTAAGTTCATTATCTCCTCCTTTCTTTAAGATGTATGGAAGTATAACAAGGAAGTGTAAGTTAAGTGTTAGTTTAATCAAGACGATTAATATGCATTCAGTTTTACTTAAACAAGTCATAATAAAAATTTAGATATAATCGCAAAAATATATCTACAAAAGGAATTGAGTTGAATAAAAGAGTCCTTGTAAAGTTTTCAGGTGAGGCACTTGCTGGTGATGATGGGTATGGAATTGATACTAAAATATTAGACTATATAGCAAATGAGATAAAAGAGCTTGTTGATAATAACATAGAGGTTGGTATAGTTATTGGTGGAGGTAACATTGTAAGAGGTGTTACAGCTGCTGCTGATGGTATTATTAAAAGAACTAGTGGTGATTATATGGGGATGCTTGCAACTGTTGTAAATGGTATAGCTATGCAAGAAGCATTAGAGCATATAGGGATCAGTGCAAGACTACAAACTGCAATAAAAATGGAACAAATAGCTGAGTCATTTATTGTACGAAGAGCAAAAAGACATCTTGAAAAAGGAAGAGTCGTAATCTTTAGTGCAGGAACAGGAAATCCGTTTTTCACAACAGATACTGCTGCGACTTTAAGAGCAAGTGAGATAGAAGCAACAATGTTAATTAAGGCAACTAAAGTTGATGGTGTTTATGATAAAGATCCAGCAAAATATTCAGATGCAGTAAAACTAGATAAAATTACTTATGATGAAGCGTTAAAAGATCATATCAAAGTTATGGATGACACAGCAATAGCACTTGCTAAAGATAATGGTCTTCCAATTGTAGTTGCAAATATGAATACAAAAGGTAATTTGTTTAAAATAGTAAATGGTGATTTTAGCCAATGTTCAGTAGTAAATTAAAAGGAAAAAAATGAGAATTGAAGAGATATTAGCACAAGCTTTAGAAAGAGTAAATAATGATAGATATATATTATCTGTTGCAGTTGGTCAAAGAGCAGATGAGTTAAGTAAAGGTGCAAAACCTTTAATTGATAGTAATCAAACTAAAAATATGAAATATACAGATATCGCTATTAAAGAGATTGCATCAGGTGTATTAACAATAGATAGCGTAGAGTAACACAAAATTATATAATTTGAGTTGCTTTGAATAAGTTTTTAAATAGTATA
This sequence comes from Arcobacteraceae bacterium, assembly GCA_021107755.1. Classification (GTDB taxonomy): domain Bacteria; phylum Campylobacterota; class Campylobacteria; order Campylobacterales; family Arcobacteraceae; genus JAIOSF01. The sequence goes on along the minus strand of JAIOSF010000022.1, from coordinate 127,808 downwards.
AAATATACAAAAACAATAGATGGAGCTTTAGAGTTACTTAAAATACATTTTCAAGTAACTACTGATGTTGAAAAAGCTCTTGACTTTTCAATCCAAGCACATAAAAATCAGTTTAGAAAAAGTGGCGAAGAGTATGTTGTTCACCCTATATTAGTATCTGTAATTACAGCATACTATAGTAATGATGAACACATGGTAATAGCTGCATTATTACATGATGTAGTAGAAGACACTGCTACAACTATTGATGATATACAAAGAGAATTTGGCAAAGATGTTGCCCATATTGTTGATGGTTTAACAAAAATTACAGAGATACGGGAACACGAATTAGCACCAGCAACTGACAATGCAAAACTTATAACTTCAGCACTTACTTTTAGAAAAATGTTAGTAGCTGCTATTGATGATGTTCGAGTTATGGTTGTAAAGCTTTGTGATAGACTACATAATATGCTTACTCTTGAAGCATTATCAGCAGAAAAACAAAAAAGAATATCAGAAGAAACTTTAGTTGTATATGCACCAATTGCCCATAGATTGGGTATCTCTACTATTAAAAATGTTTTAGAAGATTTAGCATTTTTTTATTTGTACCCACAAGAGTACGAAAAAATTGATATTCACATGAGAGCATATCAGCAAAAAGTACAATTAACAATCAACAATTTTTTATCTAAAACAAAAAAAGTACTAGATAAAAATGGCTTTACAGATGATATTAAAATATTTAGTAGAATTAAACACTATTATTCAATATTTTTAAAAATGCAAAGAAAAGGTGTGAGTATAGATGAGGTACTTGATCTTTATGCTATAAGAATACTAGTAAAAGAGCCAATTGATTGTTATAATATTTTAGGACTTATTCATACAAGTTTTAAACCATTAGTTTCACGATTTAAAGATTATGTATCAGTACCAAAAGAGAATGGATATCAAACTATCCATACAACAGTATTTTCAGATTCAAAAATATTTGAAGTACAAATAAGAACTTTTGATATGCACGATATTGCAGAGTATGGGGTTGCAGCACATTGGAAGTATAAAAGCGGAAGAAGCAATACTACGAGTGCAAAAGGACCGAGTTTGGATTGGCTTCACTCTTTAGCCTCTAGTGATGCGAGTGTGGAAGAGTTTTATGATGATGCAAAACAAGATTTATATAGTGAAGATATTATTGTATATTCACCTAAGGGTGATATATTTATGCTTCCTCGTGGCTCTACTGCTTTTGATTTTGCTTATGCTATCCATACTGATGTTGGAAATTATGCTATGGAAGCACTAATTAATAAAGTAAATAAACCACTCTTAACACAGTTAAGAAGTGGAGATATTATTTCAATAATTACCAATAACCATATAATACCAAGATGTACTTGGCAAGATATGGTACAAACAACTAAAGCTAAAAAATCTATAAAAACTTTGTGTCATAATAGATTAAAACATATAGATGATTTAAGTAGTAAAAACATTATAAATACTATATTCTCTAGATATAAAGAGTTTATTTTAGATCAATTAGAAGATTTGAAATTAACAAATCTTAATAAAATAGTATATAACTTAGACCATTTAAAACATACAAAAAAAACAATACAAAAATATGTCCGTTCAACTGAAGGGATTTTTGCAAGATTTAAAGTACAAGGATTGAGTTTAAAAAAGATTCAATTTGATAATGTTTTAATATATTCAAATTTTAGTATAAATACAGTATCATTTGACCACTGTTGTCACCCCAAGTTTGGTGATGATATTGTTGCTTTAAAAGATCAAAAAGATGTAACTATTCATCATAAATTATGTGAAAAAGCATACAAAAAAATGAAAAAAAATAATCAAATGTTATATTGTGATTGGGTAAAAGACAAATTTTATAAATATAAAATGGTTGTAAGTTTACCAAATATTAGAGGTGAGTTAGCACGATTGTTAACTTATCTGTCAGTTGAGCATGAAGCTACAATATTACTTGTAGAATATGGCAAAGATAAATATGCTTCTAATCAATACTGTACAATAGATTTTGAGATTAAAAATGATAACAAAGAACAGGTACGAACTTTGTGTGAACAAAAAGCAAAAATTATTGAATTTTATTTAAGTTTAGATGCTTATAAATAGGGAAAAGTGAATGGAATTAAAGATTAAAGAAGCACTAGAAGAGATTTCAAGAGGTGCTGAAGAGATTATAGATAATGAAAGATTAGAGATTCTTTTAAAAAATTATTTTGAAAAAAATGAAAATTTTTATGTAAAAGCTGGATTTGATCCAACAGCACCTGATTTACATTTAGGGCATACTGTATTATTACAAAAACTAGCAACATTTCAAAAATATGGTGCTATTGTACAGTTTTTAATTGGTGATTTTACAGCAAGCATTGGAGATCCAACAGGAAAAAGTGTAACAAGAAAAATATTAAGTAAAGATGATGTTTTAAAAAATGCACAAAGCTACAAAGAACAAGTGTTTAAAATTCTTGATGAGTCTAAAACTCAAGTTGTTTTTAATAGTACTTGGCTTAATGATTTAGGTGCTGCTGGTATAATACATTTAGCTTCAAATTTAACAGTTGCTAGAATGTTAGAAAGAGATGATTTTAGTAAAAGATATGCTTCAAATTCTCCAATAGCAGTAAGTGAATTTACTTATCCTTTATTACAAGGTTATGATAGTGTTCATTTGGAATCTGATGTTGAGGTAGGTGGTACTGATCAAAAATTTAACCTTTTGATGGGGAGACAACTTCAAAAAGCATACAATATCAAAAAACAACAAGTTGTTTTAATGATGCCTATATTAGAAGGTCTTGATGGTGTTCAAAAGATGTCAAAATCTCTTGGAAACTATATCGGGGTAACCGATGAGGCTAATGATATGTTTGGAAAAGTTTTAAGTATATCAGATGAACTGATGTGGAGATATTATGAACTTTTATCTTCAAAAAGCTTAAAAGAGATAGGACAATTAAAAGCTGATGTAGAAGCTAAAATTGTTCATCCTAAAAAAGCAAAAGATATGCTAGCAGTAGAGATAGTAGATAGATTTCATGGAAGTGGTGCAGGGCAAATTGCAGCAGATGAGTTTACGAAAATTTTTGCTAAAAAAGATATCCCAACAGATATGAAAGAGTACACACTAGGTAGTGGAATAGGTATTTTACAAGCATTAGTTGAGTGTGAATTAGTTCCATCAACTTCACAAGCAAGAAGAGATATTAAAGCAGGGGCTGTAAAACTTGATCAGCAAAAAGTTGATGATGATAAGATGATTTTAGAAAATAAAGAGTATATATTGCAAAAGGGTAAGAAGAATTTTGCAAAAGTTACGATAAAATAAATAATAGTTTAGTACAAAATTAGAATAAGGGTAGCGAATGAGAATAGGTAAATATGAGATTGAAAAACCAATTATACAAGGTGGAATGGGAGTTGGTATAAGTTGGGATAGATTAGCAGGTAATGTATCACTTGAAGGGGGACTAGGTGTTATTAGTGCTGTTGGTACAGGATATTATCAAGATAAAAAGTTCTCTAAAAAAAATGTACAAAATAAACCTTATTCAGAAGAAAACTTTTATTCAAAAGAGGCATTAATAGAGATATTTAAAAATGCTAGAAAAATTTGTGGAGATGAACCACTTGGAGTAAATATCCTTTATGCACAAAGTGATTATGGTAGAGTGGTACATGATGCTTGTGAAGCAGGTGCAGATATTATTATAACAGGAGCAGGAATACCTACAAATATGCCTGAGTTTACAAAAGATTATCCAGATGTTGCTCTTATACCTATTGTAAGTTCAGCCAGAGCTTTAAAATTAATCTGTAAAAAATGGAAAAGATATAATAAGTTACCAGATGCTGTTATAGTTGAAGGACCATTGAGTGGTGGACATCAAGGATTTAAATATGATGATTGTTTTAAAGAGGAATCAAAGTTAGAAAATATTGTACCTCCTGTAATAGAAGAAGCTAAAAACTGGGGTAATATGCCAATAATTGCTGCTGGTGGTGTTTGGGATAAAAAAGATATTGATAAATTTTTAGAGATGGGCTGTGCGGGTGTTCAGATGGCAACACGATTTATAGGGACATATGAGTGTGATGCAAGTGATGCTTTGAAAAATGTCCTTATAAATGCTGAAGAAAAAGATATTAAACTTTTAAAGTCGCCTGTAGGACTACCAGCAAGAGGTGTTATAACAAATTTACAAAAAACTATAGAAAATGGTACGGCTCCCAAAGTAGCCTGTATTAGTAACTGTGTTGCTCCTTGTAATAGGGGAGAAGAGGCAAAAGCTGTTGGATATTGTATAGCTGATAGATTAAGTGCTGCATATATGGGGGATACTGAAACAGGATTATTTTTTACAGGTACAAATGGGTATAAAGTAAAAAAATTAATAACTGTAAAAGAATTGATGGAAAAACTTACAAACGGCGAGTGATTTGAAACAATTAATTAAACTCTTTTTAATTGTTATATTAATTTCTCAGTACTCTTTTGCTTTAAGTAAGGAGTACTATAAAGATAAATATGATACAACAAAAAGGTTGTATCTTGGTGCTATTATGTCTAATGATAGAGCCAAAGAAGTTGATTATTTAAAAAAACTTATACGCTATGCTGATAAGCTTAATCTCAATACTTTAAAATATCAAAAAGAGCTCAATAGAATCGATACTAGTACTATAATAAAAAACAAAGTACAAACAACATCCTATCTCAAACCCCCAGTTATAAAACCAAAAGTTGTTAAATCTCAATATACAATTAAATCTGTAACACAAGATATAAATAGTATTACAATTGACTTTTATGAAAATATAGATAAGTCTTTTATCGATTTTGATGAAAGAAAAGATAAAAATTATTTTTATGACGAGTTTAATATAAAAGGGAGTTTTAAAGATGCAAGACCTACAAAACTTTTTATTAAAGGTGTAAATAAAATAACAATTTATCAATATAAAGACGATGTTTTAAGAATATCATTAAGGGATAAAAGTAACCTAAAAACTATTTATATAATTGCAAAAAAGCGAATTATTATAAAAGTTTTAGATTTAAATACTAAGTCAAGAAAAAATAGTGTTCAGATGTTGCCTAATGATATGTTTTTCCCATCAGCTAAAACAATAGTAATTGATGCAGGACATGGTGGAAAAGATGCAGGAGCTGTAGGACCTGGTAGAAACTATGAAAAAAATATTGTTCTAGCAGTTGCAAAATACCTTAAAAAAGAGCTAAATAAAATGGGCTTTAAAGTATATCTTACAAGGTCTAGAGATAAATTTGTAGAACTTAATGATAGAACACATTTTGCCAATGTAAAAAATGCAGATATATTCATCTCCTTACATGCGAATGCTGTACCGAAGTCAAAAGCTAAATATGTACATGGAGTAGAAACTTACTTTTTAAGTCCAGCAAGAAGTGCTAGAGCAAAAAGGGTTGCAGCTTTAGAGAATAAAGGTGATATGGATAAGATGAGTTGGGGGAGTAAAAATTCACTTTTAACAATACTTAATCAGTCTAAAATTACTGCTTCAAATAAGATTGCAATAGATATACAAAGAAATATGCTTTATAAACTAAGAGCTATTTATGGGAAGAGTGCTATTAAAGATGGTGGAGTGAGAGAGGGGCCATTTTGGGTACTTGTTGGAGCTCAAATGCCATCTATTTTAATTGAAGTTGGATATATCTCTCATCCAAAAGAGGGAAGAAGAATTAAAACGACAAAATATCAAAAAAATATAGCAGTTGGTATTGCTGAGGGTGTAAAGAGCTATTTTATAAAAAACTAGTCTATAGTTACTGTTACTTCATCAATTTGATGTTCTAAAAGGTTGTCTTTTGCATAGTCTAGATGTAAGTTATTATCAAGAAAGAATTTTACCAAATCTTTATCTAATTCACCATCTTTTACCATAAATGAGAGTATTCTAATAGATTGATTTAAAGTGTTTGGTTCTTTGTAAGGTCTATCAGAGGCTGTGAGTGCCTCAAATATATCAGCAACAGCAATAATTCTTGCTTCAAAACTTATTTCATCCCCTTTTAAACCAAAAGGATATCCTCCTCCACCTATTTTTTCATGATGACCACCTGCAATAGTGGGAACATTTTTAAGCTTTTTTGGAAAGGGGAGAGAGTTTAAAATATCAATACTAAGTTTCGCATGATTATTAATAACAAATCGTTCCTCTTGTGTTAGAGTACCTTTTTTAATTGTGAGATTATATACCTCATTTTCAGTAAGCAGGTTTTGTTTTTTATGGTGCATAATAATCTGTTTTTTTGCTATATTATGGACTCTTTTTATTTTTTCTTCATCCATAAACTCACTACCCTTATTCATCTCTTTAATAAATTTAAAATCATTATTTAAAGTAGTTATCTCATTTTTATACACACTTTTTAGGTGGTCTATTTTTTCGATATTAGGTTCATGGTTTATTTTACGCAAAAGCTCAATCTCTTTTTCCCTTTTAAGTAACTCAAACTTTACCTCTATAGTTTCAATTCTATCGTAAATGGTTTCAAGTTTTGTTGCTTTATCAACTACATGATCTGGTGTTGTGATTTTACCAACATCATGCATCCATGCAGCTACATCAATCTCTTTTAATTGGTCTTTATCAAAATACTTATCTTTATAAATACCATCTTTATCTTCATTTATAGCATTTGCTATAGCTAAAGAAATTTCTGACACTCTATTGATATGTCCTTGAGTATATTTAGATTTTTCACCAATTGCTGTAGCAATTGCTTGAATAAATGAGTCTAAAAGATTTTCTAAATCTTGTACAAGTTTTTGTTGTGTTATTGACATAGCTGCTTGTGAAGACATAGAAAGAATTAAATCTTCATCATCTTTTGTAAATGCAACACTTTTTTCATTTTTATCTTGTTTATTAATAAGTTGCACAACTCCAATGATATCATTTTCATAGTTTTTCATAGGAACAACAAGCATTGATTTTGTTCTGTATCCAGTTGCTATATCAAAAGCTCTTGGACCTTCAAAGTTAAACTCTTTTGATTTGTATACATCTTCTACATTTATAAGTTTATCATTTAAAGCACAATTTACAGATATGTTTATATCATTTTGTGTTCCATCATCTTTATATAAAGGAAGATTTGGCCAGGGTATTGTCCCCTCGGCACTCGAAAGGCTAATATCTAATGAATCAGTTTGAACTGCAGTAAATTTTAAAGATTTATCATCATCACACACAAGATAAAAAGTACCAGCATCTGCATTTGTTATTTTTTTTGCTGCAGTAAGTATTTTTTGCATTATTACATGTAAGTTCTTCTCTGTTGATAGAAGATATCCTATCTCATTTAAAAGGTGTATGTAGTTATTTTCTTTAGTGTCCATTTTATTATTATACCTAAACAATTAAAATATTATCCTTTTGTGGTATGTTCAAATACTCCATTAAAATTTTCAGGAGGCTCTTCTATATAGTGTTTACATCTTTGGATATAGATTTGATAAATATTTTTATTTGTTTTGTCTTCCCATGATTCTAACTCTTTAAATATAGTTAATGCTTGAGAAAAATTCGCCTCTTTGTATAAATTAATTGCATTGTGGTATCTTTCTAACTCTTCAAAAAGTCTTTTTTTAGTTACATTATAAAGTTTATGTAGAGACTCATCTCTATTGTAATCATGTATCTGCCATATCTCTATAGGTTCTTTTTTCCCTTTTACAGTTACAAGGTCTAAGAATCTAAATATATACTTTTCATTATTGATTCTTTCTTTTGTAAAGTTTGAAATATTACATTTAGAATTATAAAATTTACAAAGAGATTCAAGTCTAGCTCCTAAGTTAATTGGATCTCCAATAACGGTATAGTCACTTCTTTGAGAACTTCCCATCTCCCCCGCTATTACCACACCAGAGTTTAAACCAATCCCAATATCAACTACTGGAACACCATTTTCTTTTGACATTTTTACTACATCTGCAAATCGTTCATCTTTTTCAAATTTTTTATTTAATTCATCTAGCATATGAAGTTGTTCCATCGTTGCTATAACTGCACGCTCTGCATGATCTGGAACATTCCCTGGGGCATTCCAATACGCCATAATAGCATCACCAATAAATTTATCAACTGTACCGTGCTGATTGATAATAATATCAGTCATAGGATCCATATATTCATTCATAAATTCAATCAAAACTTTTGCATTTGGCATTGATTCTGAAATATTTGTAAAACCTCTTACATCACTAAAAAACACTGTAACCTCTTTTTCCATAGCAGAAAAAGAGGTGTCATCTGGGTTTGCAAGAAGAGATTCCATAACCTCTTTAGAAACTTTTGAAGCAAACTTATTTTTAATTGCTTTAGTTTGTTTTTGTTCAAGAAAATAATTTAGTGTTATAGCACTTATGCTTGAAATAATAATAGTTAAAATTGGAAATAGAATATTTAAAATTAAACCATAAGTAAATAATGATAGAAAGATTAAGTAAATATCTAAAACGGCTACAAGGGTAATAATTGTTAATGCAACATACAAAGGGGAATAAGCAACTAACATAATGATGATAAAACTTAAAATAAAAATATGTAATATATTTAAACCATCTACCCATGAGGGTTTAGAGATAAAGTTTTTTGTTAAGATGTTATCTATGATATTTGCATGCACTTCAACACCTGGATAGACAGATTCAAAAGGTGTAGCTCGTAAATCTAAAAGTCCAGCAGCACTAGTACCAACTATGGCAATTTTTCCCTCAATATCTTTTTTGTCAAAATTATTATTGAGTATATCAACTGCAGAGATATATTGAAAGCTTTTTGCACCACCTCTAAAGTTTACTATTGATCTACCATATCTATCAGTTGGAATCATAAAATCACCCAATTGAATATTTTCTACACCATTTTCATCATAGTTAATAAAAACTTTTTTAATATCTGAGATTACTCTAATAATCTCTAAGGCAAGTGATGGATATATTTGTTCATTATATTTAATAATTAAAGGGACACTTCTTACAACACCAGATTCATCAGGAACATTGTTAAAAAATCCACTAGAGTAAGAACTTTGTTGAATAATAGGTAAATTTAAGATGGTTCCAAAAGCATTAATTACTAAACCTTTATTGTTATCAGTAAGATTTTTTTCAATAAAAATAGCTGGGATATCGGGAGTTCTTTGTTCTGCAAAATCATCTTTGGATAGCTGAAATTGGTATCCTAAAATAGTAGGTGTTTGTGAGATTATAGAGGCAAAATATTCATCATTGTCTGGTATTTCTTGTGTTGTTTGTATATTATATTTTTTTATTATTTTTGTAGGGTTAGTTCTATCTTCTTCTGCAAAAACAATATCAAATCCAACAAGTCCAACACCAGCATTGGTAAGATTTATTAAGAGTTCAGAGACAGTATCTCTACTCCAAGGCCACTGACCAACTTCTTTTAATGACCTATTATCTAAATCAATAATAACTATATTTTTACTATCTTCCACTTCTCCTCTTAGGATAAACATATAATCTCTTAGTCTATTATCAAAAGAATTAAGTGTTTTTGGAATATAGGAATAAAAAAATAAGATAGCCATAAATACTGTTATTGCTAATAAAAAGTAGTAAAAAAACTTTTTAAGATGTTTATTCATAAATCAATACTTAATACAATCATTTGTTTTTAAAATTGTACCACCATTAAGGAGAAAGTCAAGTTGTTCTACCTCTTTTTTTATCTCTTCTTGATAAAATGGTTTTATGTGGCATAGGTGTAATACGATATCTTTTCTTTTAAGTTGTGTTAACTCTTCATGTAGAAGCTCTGGAGTTAAGTGTTTACTATCATGTGCGAGTTTTCCCATTCTTGATGGAAAAGATACATCTATTATTACTGTTGATATTGTTGTATCATTATTAACATAGTCCCAAATCTTACTGCAACAATAAGTATCTGAAGTAAATAGGAGAGAACGCTTATTATTTTTAATTATGTATCCATTACTTGAGTTTGTATGATTGTTTTGAATAGCAGTTATCTCTATATTATCAATAATAAAAGGGGCATTGAGTTCAATAGGAATAAGTTCTATTGCAAATTCATCTGAACCTATGAGTTGTATTTTAGTAAAATCTGGCCAAACTTCCCAGTTTAAAAGGTGTTTTTTTATGATATTTAAGTTTTCTTCTCTTCCATATACTTTAATTGGTTTTTTTCTTAGCTCAAAAGTATTATCAATAAGAAATGCTATATCAACAATATGATCAAGATGTGCATGGGTTATAAGAATGTGATCTATATTTGTAGGGCTTTCATGTGCTTCATTTACAAGGTTACCTGCATCAATGACTATGTTTTTTGAAATTTGTAAAGAGGTTAAGTGTGTACTATGTGATTTTCCACCATTAGCACCAAGTACCTTTATAAATCTATTTTCATCATTGGAAAATGATAAATCACTCATCTCTTACCCCTTTTGTAAATATTTTATAACATCCTGTATTAGACTATTTTGTTTTTTCTTTATATTTGGTAAGGTATTAATATTAAAAAATTTAACATCATTATTTTCCCATGAAAGATATTTTTTGTGTAATATATCATCATTGAAATATTTTTCAATACTATGAATATTATTATAATTAACTAGATAAGTACCTATATCTTTTTCACTATTTTTTTGTTCAAAATATTTTTCAAGATATCTTTTTTCAATGTTTATTGAAGACTCTTCTCTAAACTCTCTTATCGCAGTTTGGAAATCAGATTCCCCTTTTTCTTGAACACCTTTTAAAAATCCCCAACGGTTTTTACTGGTTATTGATTTACAAAGCAAGATTTTAATGCTATTTTTTTCAACTTTATACAAACAGATACCATAAGCTTTTATTTTCATTTATATGACTTTTTTATTATAAATATAATAGGTTATAAGAAATAAGATAACCAATGGCATTATTATAGCAAGTTCACCTAAAACTATTCCTCCATATGCAAGCTTTTGAAGTAAAAATAACACTCCCCATGTTATCAGTGTAGTAAAAATTGTTACAGAGGTAAAAGCAGCAGTATTGAAAAATCTACTACTAGGATTTGTAAATAAAAATATTATTACAATCAAAGGTATAACAAAAAAAGGCATAAAGATTTGAGAATAAAGTATAGTTTTTATCTTATTTGTATTAAAGTCTTGATTCTCAAGTAGTAGTATGGTTCTTACTGCATCTATAATGGAAAATTGTGTTTCTCCTTTATATACATTGTTTATAATTTTTGGTTCAAAACCTTCTAGTGTGTATAAAAACTTTTCATTAGTTGTAGTTATTTTTGATTGACTCCAGTTAATAACTTCTGGTTTTTTTGTAATTTTTGTATCTATTACATACCATCTATTATTTTGAAAGTATGCTTTTTTTGCTACTACAATCTCAACTATATCGTGATTTTTAGTTTTAAAAATATGGATATCTTCAGCCTTTTTTTCTAAAGGATAGAGCTTTTTAAAGTAGATAAAATAGTCATTATATTTTAAAAAGATATTTGATTTTTCATTCACAAAATAACTATTATCTAAAATTTTGTTTTTGTTTTCAACTGAGTATGCAAGGGGGGTTGCTTGTAAGACTATTAAAATAAAAGTGATAAATATTGAGATAGCAATAATTGGTCGTAATATATCAGCTTTGGATATACTCAAAGAATAAAAACTTACTAGTTCATTATTTTTTATAAGTACTGTTATAGTTACAATCCATCCAAATACTAAAGATAAAGGCAGTGTAATAGTAAAAGTAAAAAATGCATTGTACATCACATACAATAATTGTAAGTTTGCAGAGTTTGGTAAGTCAGAGAGATTTTGTAAAAGATCAATCCCCACAAAGAAAAACTCTAAAGAGATTAAAATAATAAAAAAGTATTTTAAATATTTTAGTAAAAGATATTTAGTAATTATTTTCATATATCAGCTTTTATTGTGTATTTTGATTTAACCTCTTCAAGTGATAGTGTCTTTAGAGACTCTATTGCTTTAATAGTATGAGATATTATATCCTCTAATGCTTTTAGTTCCTCTTTTGTGAAATTTGACAATACATAATTTGCTACATCATTTTTTTCTACGGGTTTTCCTATACCAATTCTTACTCTTAAATAATCTTTCCCTATATGTGAATCAATTGAACGAAGTCCATTATGTCCACCATGTCCACCACCTAATTTAAACTTAACTGTACCAAATGGCAAATCTAAATCATCGTGTACTATTATAACATTGCTATTTTCAATATTATAATACTCTACGATATTTATAATTGAACTTCCACTGTCATTCATGTATGTTAAAGGTTTTGCATAGATATTTGTAAGGTTTTTTTTCACTTCTGCTTTGAAGTTGTGATTTGTGATATTTGTAGTTTGTAGATTTTTGGTTATCTCATCGATAACCAAAAAACCTATATTGTGTCGGTTGAGTTTATATTTATCACCTGGATTACCAAGTCCAGCGATTAGATACATAACAATCTAAACTTTTAGATTATTTAGCTTTAATTACACCAACAACTGGTACTCTTGGGTCTAAGAAACACTCAACACCATCTGGTAATTTAATATCTCTTACAAGGTAGTTGTCACCTGTATCTAAATCTGTTACATCAAATCTGAACTCTTGTGGTAAGTTTTCAATTGTACATTTAACTGCAACTCTATTTCTGTGGTATGCTAAAAGACCTTTATTTTTAAGACCTTTTGGAGTTCCGTCTGCTTTTACAGGCACTGTATAAGTAGCTCTTACACCTGGTTGTGCAACCATTAAGTCAACATGTAAAAGTGTTGAAGTAACTGGGTGTTTTTGGTACTCTTGTACAACAACTTTATAAGTTGTTCCTGCAACATCTACATCAAATGCAACTGTTTCTTTATTTTTTAAAAATCTGATATAGTCATTTAATTTGAATGCAGCATTTACGTTTTCCATACCTTTTCCGTAAATGTTGGCAATTAGATAACCATCTCGTCTTAACTGTTTTGTTGGTTGTTTTGCGATACTATCTCTAAGTATACCTTGTAACATTTTGTTTCCTTGTTTTAAATTGAACGCGAATTTTATCTAAATATAATTTAAGTTTAGATTAAACTAATATCTATTTTCGTAATCTTTTAACAAAATCATTTTGTAAGATTTTATTTGGATCTTCTTTATCTGCAAAAACCCAAAAGTCATCCCATTTTGGATAAGCTTTTTTAAAATCTTCTTGAGTTATTCGAAACTGTTTTCCCCAATGTGGTCGTCCATTGTATTTTAGAAGTATCTCATCTATTGTAGTGAAATATTCTAAATACTCTGGTTTTTTCCCATAAGGAAAATGTATCTTTGTCCCTATCCAACAACTGTTAGTATCTCCTGTAGGACTTAACCAGTAACTATCTTTTTGCACAAATCGTACCTCAATAGGGGTATCTACATAGATGTTTTTCTCTTTAATAGTATCTATAACTTCACGAAAAACTTTAAAAGTATCTTTGATATCAAAAGCGTATTCTACTACATCTTGTTTGAGTAGGTGTGGTAAGAAAAATCCCCAGTATGATTTCCATATGGATTTGTTCTCTTTTGGAATAAGAATTTTTGACATAAGTTTATTGATCGTAAGTACTAAACTTCTTTTAAAAGAGGCAAAAAAGAGTAAAAACTCATGAAATAGATTATTTATTAAAACACCATATACAAAATATGTCATAAACTTTTTAAAATTAGTTGATTCTTCTTGGTTTGTTCTATTGCCAAGCCAAACCATAAAATGATCCGTATGGGGAACCCAAATAAATTTAAAATGCTCATTGTTGTTTAGAAGTTGATCAAAATTTTTCTCAATCTCTTCTAAACTCATCTTTTTCTCAACTACCTCAAGGTTAAAAGATGGTTCACACTGTAAAGTGATTTTAGTAATAACTCCTAAAACTCCTAGTCCAACTGCATAGATGTCAAATTCTTCATCATCAGAGTGAACTACTTTTTTCTCCCCAGTTGGAGTGATAAGTTCAAAAGTTTTTACAAAAGAGCTAAATATCTTATAGTTAATACCACTTCCATGATAACCGGTACTACAGCTTCCAGCAACACAATCGAAGATATTTGTACCTAAATTTGAGATAGCTAGATTATATCTTTTGAGTTGTTTTATTAAATCAGGCATCATCATACCCGCTTCAAAGGTAGCGGTATGATTCCCTTTATCCACATCTAAAAGCTTATTGAACTTTTCTAAGCTTACTAAAAATCCATACTCCCCAGGGCAAAATATATCATTGTAACTATCTGCCCCACCTACAATTTTAAGTGGAGTTTGATATTTGTTACAATACTTTACTAGGTGGATAATCTCTTTTTCTGTTTTTAGATAGAAGATATCTCTTGGTTTTGATTCATAGGTTTTTGCCCAGTTTTGTGTTATTTTTCTATTAATTCTCATAGATAAAAGTGTACACTTTTTTTAATAACATTGAAGTAAACTAGATTATTGTATAATCATTGAAATCAAATAAGAAAGAATATTCAGTGTCAACACTTTTAGCTATAACATCAATTTATCTTTTTATCTTCATAGGATTTATGGCTAAAAAAGTATTTCAAGATGATATTCATGAAAAGACATTGATACTTATCTCTTTGTATTTTTTACAACCTATGTTGACTTTTTGGGGACTTACACGAGCACCAATTGATTTTAATCTTGTAGTAACTCCATTTTTATACTTTATTATTGTTACCATTGTTTTAGTCATATTAATTTTCGTAGGCAAATATCTTTTTGATGATCAAAAAGAGAGATCGATATTTATAGCAACTTCTCTTATAGGAAATACAGGAAATCTTGGTATTCCTCTTGGAATTGCTCTTTTTGGGGAGAGTAGTGTTCCCTATACTAGTATTATCAATATTGCAAATATATTTTTTATATACACAGTTGGAATCTATTTTTTTGCAAAAAGTTCTTTTAATTTTAAAGAATCAATTTTACAAATGGTAAAGATACCTATTATTTGGTTTGCACTTTTTGCATTGTATTTTAACTATAGAGGATTTCAGATTCATCCTCAATTAGAGTTAGTATTACAAATGGGAGCATATGCTACTATTGTGATACAGCTTATTATATTTGGTGTCTATTTAGCAAAAACAAAAATAGCTTCACACAATTATAAATTGAGTTTGAGTACAAGTTTTGTGAAGCTAATATTTTTACCAATAGTGGGTATTGTAGTTGTATTTTTATCACCATTACCAAATGATATTGGTGCAATTTTGATAATCTCATTACTTGTTCCACTTGCAGTTAATAATGTAAACATTGCTGCACTATATGATTGCAAACCTTATGATGTGACAGCGATTGTATTTTTAAGTACGGTGTTGTTTTTGGTTTTGATATATTTTGATTTGAGGGTTATTGAGTTTATTTTTTAAGAAGAAAAAAAGAGAAGCTTTCTCGATTCTAATTCTGATGATTTTTTCTATTGATGAAAATAATAAGGGTGAGGTGATAACAATAACTAAAGTAAAATATATCAAGAAAACCAAAAATAAGGATATTACAATATTACTATATCGTTAACCTTACAAGAATCAATCAATACAAAAAACCAAACAACCAAAGTGCAATTTTATTACCAACCCCAACTTCTAAATCATCACTAGCTACATATGAATCTGGTAGATCTTTAATTTGATTAAATCCTTTATTTTTACCACCCACTTCAAAAGTGTATCTCTCTTCACAATAAAAATCACCTTGATTGCTACTAAAAATCCCTTTATCATCTAAAGATTGCTTATTTTTATAGTAGTTATCCAATTGATTTACAAAAAATGTCTCTCTTAAATTTCCTATATCTGGCTCTTTTGTGTACATCAAGTTCGGATTAGCTAAAAATATCTTTTCAGGTTTATCAAATGTTTTCATTTTTAATGAGTTTTGCATTAAAAGTTTAATCAGTCCTGCATCATCAAGTTTTGATAGATAGTCTTTTAATGTTCTATCATCTTTTATATCTGCTGCTTTTTTTAGTTCACTCATTTTTGGCTCAAAAGGGACACTTTTTATTATAACAGATAAAAGCATCTTGATTTTCTTTATACTATTACCATTGAGTTTAGGATAGATATTTAATAGATCACTTTCAATTGATACATTTATATTTTGTTGTAGTGTCTGAAAGAATAAAACCTCATTCGGAATAGATAAAAAATAAGGATAATAACCATGCTTTAGATAATCTTTGAATAAAGGGATAATCTTTTGGTTGTTTTTTTCTATTATATTCTTTATATTGCTTGCTAGGTCAATATGCTTTAATACTATATTTTCTAATGTAACCACATCAAATTTATACCCATGATGAAGTTCTAAAAACTCTCTAAAGCTCATACCTACCATATTATAAACAATAGCTCGTCTACTTAAATCATGACTACCTCTATTTATTTGCAGTGCAGAACTTCCAGTAGCAATTATTTTTAATTTATCAAATCTATCGTAGATATTTTTAAGTTCCGCAGACCAGTTTTCATATTTATGTATCTCATCAAAACACAGAAGCTTTCCTCCATTTAATACAAACTCTTCAGCAATTTGTGTCATTGTGTATTTTGAAGTGTTTTCAATATCATCAAGATTTACATATAAAGCTTTATTGTCTTTATAGTTTTCACTTATATATTGGGCTACGGTGGTTGTTTTACCTATACCTCTTGAACCTATGATAATAGATAATCTATGTTCTAGTTGTTTTGTTGTAACGAAGTATCTTTTATACTCTTGGTTATTGATATTAATGAAATCTCTACTTTTAATGAAAAGTTCTTCTAACATAACTGAGCCTTTAAATGTTTTATAATCCAATTATATCATAAAATTATATGTAATGCAATACATATAAAATTATGAAACAAAAGGATATATAGATAAGGTAATATAGTAGTAAAAAATATTAAAATTATTTAGGTTTTAAGAGACTTGAAATGTAGCTATTTCACAGTCACGGGAGAGGTAGAATAAGGAGAAGAGCGGAGGTTACTAAATAGCCTCTTCATCCTCTTCACCGGTTCTAATTCTGATAATTTTTTCAACAGATGAAACAAAAATCTTACCATCACCAATTTTTCCAGTTTTTGCAGCTTCTGCAATGATTTTTACTACATTGTCTACATCTTCACTATTTACTATCAAATCAAGTTTGATTTTTGGTAAAAAATCTACTACATACTCAGCACCTCTGTAAAGTTCACTGTGACCTTGTTGTCTTCCATAACCTTTTACATCACTTACTGTCATACCAGTAATTCCTGCACCTGTTAAAGCTTCTTTAACATCTTCTAATTTAAATGGTTTTATAACTGCTTCTATTCTTTTCATTTGATTCCTTCGTATTGTTTAATTTAATTAAAAAGCTCTTTTAAATTCTGGGTAAGCTTCAACACCACACTCATTTACATCTAACCCCTCAAGTTCCTCATCATGAGCAACTTTTAGAGGGATGATTTTGTTTATAATGAATAATACAATATAACTACTTACAAAAGCAAAAATTGCAATAGTTATAACTCCTTTTAATTGTCCAAAAAATGTAATACCCTCAGCTGGGTTACTAGCAAATATACCAACAGCTAAAGTTCCCCATATACCATTTACAAGATGAACAGATAAAGCACCAACTGGATCATCAAGTCTTAATTTATCAAAAAATGGAACAGCTGCTACAACTAAAAGACCACCAATTCCACCTATTAAGATAGGTTGATATATATTGTATAAATCAGGACCTGCAGTTATTGCTACAAGTCCACCTAAAGCTCCATTTAGTACCATAGTAATATCAAGTTTTTTATAAATAAAATACATAATAAGTCCAGATACTATTGCTCCACTTAAACCTGCTGTATTTGTGTTTAAAATTGTAAGAGCAACAGCATTAGCACTCTCTTTTGAAGCGATACTTCCTACACTTCCACCATTAAATCCAAACCAACCAATCCAAAGTAAAAATGCTCCAAGTGTAACAAGTGGGATGTTTGAAGCAGGTATTACTCTAACTCCTCCATCTTTTGGATATCTACCATGTCTAGCACCTATAATCATAATCGCAGCCAATAAAGCCCAACCACCAGTAGAGTGAATAACACTACTACCAGCTAAATCATACATAGTTAAATCAAACACAGTTCCCTCAAGCATATCAGAACCCCATGACCAGTTTACTACAAGAGGATAGATTACAGAAGACATAATAATTGCAAAAATTCCAAGAGGGATAACTTTTGCTCGTTCACTCACACCTCCACTCATAATATTGATAACTTTACCAACAAAAGCCATTTGAAACAAAAAAGCTGCCCACATACTCATACTATCACTTCCAAAATCACCAAAAGCAATAGAGTAACCAATAAGTAAAAAAGCCATAGAAGCTACAGCATAAATCATTGTATTCATCATCAAAACAGATGTAACATTTTTAGTTCTTACTATTCCCGCTTCAAGCATAGCAAAGCCAGGAACCATAAATATTATCAATACAAACGCAAATAGTGCGAAAAATGTATCAATAACATAAGATATTTCGGGTGTCATTTTAAAATCCTTAGAAAAAAGTATACAATTATAGCATAAATACTTTTTCCTAAAATGGAATAATTGTATATAAAATATACAATTAGAGTATCATTGGAAGTTCTAATTTGATAGAGTTATGGTCAAAAAATACATTTGCATTTGATTTAAGTGCTTTCGTTTCAAGGTTTTTTTCATTACTTTTATCAAAAGAGAGATTTTCTTCAGAGATAAATTCTAATGCTACAATTTTACATTTCTTTTGATTTATAATCTCATATTCACCAGTTTTAATATAAACTTGTAGTGAGATGTTTTGTTTCTCTTTAAAGGTTGAAAAACATTCATTTAAACATAATAAAAAATCATTAATATTTATTTTAATTTCAGGTATAGAGATATCATACAGCTCATTTATATTGAGTTTTGAATGTAATAGGGTACTATTTTTTGATAAATCTATTAAACTAAAAATATTTACTAGTTTAAGTTTATCATCTTTTATAGTATGGGTGGTGTTTGATACTACTTTATAAAGTCGAAGTGCTATCTCATCATCATTTGCATACCCTACAAGTATGGCGTAATATGATTGCTTGTTGTATTTTAACGATATATATTTATGGTTAAAACCAAAATTTAAACTAGCATTTGAAACAGCTAATTGAAATAGCTCTTTAATACTTACAAAGTTGAGTAAAAATTCTGCTTCTTTATTATAGCTTTTAACCTTTCCGCTCGAGTCAAATAGTAAATATGGATTAAGGTCATGTTCTATAAGTTGTTCATAAAAATCTTTCATTAATACTCCTAATCTTCTAACTGAGTAGAATACTGATCTATCTTTTTTCGTAAAGTAATTCTATTTATTTGTAGTTTATTTGCCATTTGTAATTGAGACTTATACTCTTTTTTAGCAGCTTTTAAAAGAGGGATTTCAAAACATTCTAATAAATCTTTATAGCTATATTCTTTTTTTAGTTTATTCAAGATAAATTGTTCTAAACTATAATCCATATCATCATCTTTTAGTGATTTTAAAATAGAGTTTTTAAATATAGATTTTTTAAGAGAAACACCGTTTGAGGATAAATCAATATCAATATCTTTTGAATCAATCTCTATTTCGTAAATCTCTTTTGCCTCTTTTAAATAGAGTTTAATGAGCTCTTCTAAATCCTCTTTTCTCTCAATAAGTGGCGGTATATCTAGTTTCACTGCAAATGAAGCTTCAATATCTTGAGGTAGGTAAGTTGTAGTTGCTACAACTTTAATATTTGAGAGTCTTTCTAAAAACTCTTTTTTATTTACAACTTGTTCAATATTTGTAATGATAATCTCTATAAACTCTTCTATATTTGCAGTTTTGTTTATTAAGGTTTCTTCTAATGTTTTTGCGTCAAATATAGAAGCATCAGGTAAAATATTTTGAGCTAATATTTTTTTCCCAACACCTTTGGGACCTATGATTAAAATATTAACAGGGAGACTTGAAGACATCTGAGCTATATTTAATAACTTTTTTGAAGATTCTGATTTTGCTATAAATTTATTCATACTATTAATCACAATTATCTAATTTATTTTGTACATATTTTTTCACATCACTATATAAAGAACTTTCTTTAAAGTCATCAAATGCAGCACCACTAGCATTTGGATGTCCCCCTCCACCTGCAAGTTTTTGCGCCAAAATTGATACATCAATTTTATGATCAGCTCTAAACCCAACACGACCTCGTCTCCCTATATCCATAAAAAAGTCAAAATCTGGGTTAGCTTTTAAAAATGCGTTTGCTGAAATTGATATATTTCCTAAAGAGTATGTTAATAATCCTTTAAAATCCTTATAGTAAACAGTAAGTTCTTCTTTTTTACTGTCTAAAGATTCTACAAGATAAGCGGAACTAAGATTATCTAGAGTGTTGTTTTTTGCACTACTGTTCAAAAATTCTTTTTTAAAGTAGTATATTTTTTCATCAAGTAAAATATATCCATCTTCTTTAGTAACAAAATCTAACGCTTTTGTGAGTAAAAAATGTTTATAGTTTCTATGTTGTGTAGGAAATAAAAGGTGATTGATTTCAAATGATTTTGTTACCATACTCATACAAACTTTTCCAAACTCAAAAAGTTCATCTTTATCTTTCCAAATATCAGCTGCATTTATTGCTTGAACTAGTTTTACAAAGTTTGGTTCACACTTTTCTTCAAATTGTTCATAATGTTCACAAAAATAGTCATAAGTTATTTTTGTTGCAGATCTTGAGGTATCAAGATAATACCAATCATATTTTTCACTACTTTTTTTCCCAGTTCCATGGTGGTCTAAAAGTTGTAGAGTTATTTTATAATTATTTTCTATTAATTGTGATATTTTTTTATGTAAATTTTTTGACTCATCTACTGTAAGGTTTAAATCTGTTATTAAAAAAAGAATTTCCTCTTCAGTTGAGCATTCTTGAATTTTATCCAATACCTCTTTGATAAATAGCTTTACTTCTAAACCATAATTAGCATTTAAAAAAGTACCATTAGGAAAAATTTTTTTTGATATAAGTTGACAGCCATAGCCATCCATATCTGTGTGAGAGATGTGAAAAAATTTCATTATGAAAAAACCTTCTATTATTTTGTATAGTTATTATACATTAAAAGTGATTACAACTCACTTGTTTGTGATTATAAAATATCTTTTAATGTTAGATTATCTAAAAATCCATTGATTTTATTTTGTAAATTAGCAAGGAGTGGAAAAACAGTACAGCCACCATTAACACTCGCACTACAAGTACTATTAATACTAGTACATTCAAATACAGAAGGGATTTTTTCCTCTGCAATTGATGTGATCTCTAAAATAGTAAGTTCTTCACAAGGTTTTTTTAAAGTAAATCCACCATTGTTTCCTTTGTAAGAGTTCAGTATCCCATTTTTTGCTAAGTTTTGTAAAATTTTTGCTAAAAAAGATTTTGATATACCCAATTCAGTTGCTAATATATCTACATTTTTAGGTTGGTCACTTTTTGCAATACTTACAAGTGATAATAAAGCATATTCACTTTTTTTTGTTAATAACATATTGTTCCTACTGTTTTAATATAAGCAATTGTACTAAAAATCTTGTAATGTTTTAATTAAGACAATTTTTGTTTGATTTGAATTAAAGTTAATTTAAGAAAAAAAAAGGGAGGTAACATTAAGTTACCTCCCTTTTTTATAAAATTATAGTTTGTTAAAACTATTTTGCTCTGATACCTAAATCAGCAACAAGTTGTGTAAATTTAGCGAAATCTGTTCTTCTTAAGTATTTAAGAAGTCTTTTTCTTTTACCAACCATTTTTAATAGACCTAATCTTGAATGATGATCTTTGTGATTTTCTTTTAAGTGATCTGTTAATCTACTAATTTGTGCGCTTAATACTGCTATTTGTACTTCTGCTGAACCTGTATCTTTTGCATCTCTTTGGTGTTTAGAGATAATCTCGTTTTTTACGTCCTGATCTAAAGCCATAATGGACCTCCTGATTGGTATATTTAATCTCAAATGTAATCAATACTACAAATGGAAAGCGAATAATACTAAAATTAACTTATATTTCAACTTAAACTTTAGTATAAATTTTAATTATCCCCCTCCACATAACCCTTTATAATTAGTATTTTTTATTTTTTCAAGATACACAAGGGTATGTTCTAGAACTTTTTTTTCTTCAACTAATGGCTGCATTAAGGCGTTTTTATCAGTTAAATTTATTTTTTGATTATCCACTAATGCTAAAACTTCATTTGTTATTTCATCAATTCTATTGTTTATAATAGTTATCATTTTCATATTTTAATCCTTCTTTGGTATAATAACTATAATAAATTAAAATTTGGATGAAAATGGAATTTGATCAAAATATATTTTTCGATGAGTTTAATAATAAAGTTATAAGCTTAGAGAATGCACTTATAGACCTTAAAAATGGTGATTATAGCACTGAAGTTATCAATGAGATGTTTCGTGCTATTCACACTATTAAGAGCACTTCTGATTTACTAGGGATGTTCTCTTTAGTTGGAGTAACACATAAAGCAGAAGATTTACTAGATGATATTAGAAATAAAAAACTCTCTATGGATGAAAATATTTGTGGGCTATTTATTGAATTTAAAGATTATATTGCACTAGCTATAAAAAATGTATCAATGGGTATATTTGATGATGAAGTAGTTGAAAGCTTGACAATATATTTTGAAAAAGAATTTGAACATTATCTTCAAATAGCCCAAAATGGTCTTATAGAGGAAGAAGATAAAAAAACTATTCTAGTAGTTGAAGACGCAACGATTATAAGATATATGATAAAAAAAATTGTAGTGGAAAATGGATACAATGTTTATATGGCAGATAATGGAGATGATGGGTATCAAAAAGTATTAAATCATGATATAGATCTTATAATATGTGATTTAAGTACAAAAAATATTGGTTCTAGAGAGATGCTTTTAAAAATTAAACAAAATATACAATATGACCAAATACCAATTATTATGCTTATTGATTATATGAATCAAGATTTAATTAATTATGGGAAACATATTGGGGCAAAAGCTTGGCTTACTAAACCAATTAAAAGTGAGAAACTTTTAATGATGCTAAATAAAATACTTTAGTAAATAGACTACAAATCTCATCAAAGAAGTTGTATGGTATAATTCACAAAAATTATTACTATAGAGTAACTAACAAATAGGATTTAAAATGAAAGTATTATTAATTAAAGATGTGAAGTCATTAGGGAAAGCTGGAGAAGTAAAAGAGGTAAAAGATGGTTATGGGAAAAACTTTTTAGTAGGAAAAGGTTTTGCTAAACACGCAACACCAGAAGTTTTAGAAGAGTGGAAAATTGAGCAAGCTAATATTAAACAAGCTTTAGAAGATGAGATTGCAGAAGCAAATGAGATTAAAGAAAAAATAGATAGTTTTCAGTTTACAATTAAACATAAAGTTGGAGCAAATGGACACTTAATAGGAAGTGTAACAAATAAAGAGGTTCAACAAGTGATGTATGAACAAGCAAACATCGGTATTGATAAAAAACAAATAACACTCAAAGATAAGATAAAAGGTGTAGGTATCTTTGAAGCTGATTGTAAACTTGGTAATGGTATTCATGCTATTGCTAAAATTGATGTTATAGCTGAAGTTTAGGAGTTTAATTTATGTTTGATGCTACAACGATACTTGCATATAAAAGTGAAGATGGAACTGCTGTAATTGGTGGTGATGGACAGGTTACATTTGGTGATACAGTTTTAAAAAATAATGCTACAAAAATACGAACACTTTACAATGGAAAAGTGTTAGCAGGATTTGCGGGTAGTACTGCAGATGCTTTTAACCTTTTTGATATGTTTGAAGTACATTTGGAAAATACAAAAGGTGATTTACTAAAGTCAGTTATAAACTTTTCAAAAGAGTGGAGAAAAGATAAAACACTAAGACGCCTTGAAGCGATGATGTTAGTTTTAAATGAAAACCATATCTTTATTTTAAGTGGTACTGGGGATGTTGTGGAGCCTGAAGATGGGTGTTTAGCAAGTATAGGAAGTGGTGGAAACTTTGCAATAGCAGCAGCACGGGCTTTAAAAAAACATTCAAATTTAGAACCATTGGAACTTGTGAAAGAGTCATTAATGACAGCAGGTGAACTTTGTATATATACAAATCAAAATATAAAAACATTAACACTGAATAAGGAAGAGAAATAATGGATATGACTCCAAAACAGATAGTAGCTTATCTTGATGATTATATCATTGGTCAAAAAGATGCTAAGAAAACTATTGCGATTGCTTTACGAAACAGATATAGAAGAATGCAACTTGATACTTCTATGCAAGAGGAGATTATGCCAAAAAATATCCTTATGATAGGAAGTACTGGTGTAGGTAAAACAGAGATTGCAAGAAGAATGGCAAAGATGATGAATCTTCCATTTATTAAGGTTGAAGCGAGTAAATATACAGAAGTTGGATATGTGGGACGAGAAGTTGAATCTATGATAAAAGATTTAGCACATGAATCTTATAATCTGGTAACAAAAGAATATGAAGAACAAATAAAAGGCTCTATTGATGATGAAGTTATCAAACAAATTGTAGAGATACTTGTACCACCTTTACCAGAAAGTGCTAGTGAAAATGCAAAAGAATCATTTATAAAAACATACAATATGATGGAAGCTAAAGTAAAAGATGGTTCTATGGATGATAAAAAAATCACTATAGAGATTCCTAAAACAACACATGTTGAGATAGTTGATAGTAATATGCCTATGGATATGAGTGCTATTAGTGAAAGTATCAATAATATGATGGGAAAAATGGGGAAAGAGAAGATAAAAAAAGAGGTTACTATAAAAGAAGCAAAACAACAATTAAGAGTTCTTGCTAGTGATAACCTTCTTGATAAAGATGCTTTAAAACAAGAGGCAGTAAACAGATGTGAGAATGGTGGTATCATTTTTCTTGATGAGATAGATAAAATAGCAACGGGAAACTCAAGTAAAAACCAAGACCCGAGTAAAGAGGGGGTGCAGCGAGATTTATTACCAATTGTTGAGGGAAGTAGTGTTCATACAAAATATGGACAGATTAAAACGGATCATATCCTTTTTATAGCTGCTGGGGCATTTCATGTAAGCAAACCAAGTGATCTACTTCCAGAACTTCAAGGAAGATTTCCTTTAAGAGTGGAGTTAAATCCTCTTGATGAAGAATCATTATATAAGATTCTTACAAATACAAAAAATTCACTTTTACGACAATATGAAGCTTTACTAAAAGTAGAGGGTGTTAATTTAGAGTTTGAAGATGATGCGATTCGTTCTTTTGCGAAGCTCAGTGTGAGTGCAAATGAAAAAGCTGAAGATATAGGGGCAAGACGATTACATACTGTGATAGAAAAAGTTTTAGAAGATATTAGTTTTGATGCAGATGAACATAGTGGAGAGACAATAGTAGTTAAAAAAGAATTAGTTCTTGAAAAATTAGAAAATATTGCTCAAAACGAAGATACCGCTCGATATATTTTATAATGCCATAAGATAGGTTTGGTTAAAATAGTTAATAATTCATTTTGGAGAAAGTTATGAAAATTTCAAGTTTTGAAGATGTAGAAGCAGAAGGTTACGAAATTTGTTTTGTACATAGTGGTTGTGATGGAGATGCAGATGTGGTTATAATAGATATCAATAGTATATTTGACTATGAAGAGAAAAAACATGATCTTTGTAAGGATAAGTTTACTTCAATAGCAATTATTGATGATCCTAGTGATTATGATGCGTTCAAAAACTTTGGTATAACTGCTTGGATTAAAAGAGAAGATGTGTCAAAACTACCAGAACTTTTAAAAGAAGTTGAAACAAGAATGGCTGCTTAGGCTTTTTGTTTAGTTAATGTCAATAATAGATACACATTGTCATCTTGATAATATACAATACCAAGATGACATAGATGATGTTATACAAACTGCATTACAAAATGGTGTTGAAGCTTTTTTAATACCAGGTGCAGATCCTCATGACCTAGAAAAATCTGTAGCTTTAAGTGAAAAATATGATGAAGTGTTTTTTGCTGTTGGTGTTCACCCTTATGATTGTGAAAAATTTGATTTAGCAATTTTAGAAAAGTATGTAACCCATCCTAAGTGTATAGCTGTAGGAGAGTGTGGTTTAGATTATTTTAGACTCCCTCTTGATGAAGATGAAAAACAACAAAATATACAACTTCAAAAAGATATCTTCAAAGCACAAATAGAGTTTGCAAAAAAGGTGAAAAAACCTCTTATAGTTCATATACGGGATGCTTCAGATGATAGTAGAACTATTTTAATAGAATCAGAAGCTTGCGAAGTTGGAGGTGTTCTACATTGCTATAATGCAAGCGAACACTTACTTGTTTTGAGTGAGCATAACTTTTATTTTGGAATAGGTGGAGTAGTAACTTTTAAAAATGCAAAAAAACTAGTAGAGGTGTTGCCAAAAATTCCACTCGAAAAACTGCTTATTGAAACAGATTCACCTTACTTAACACCTCACCCTTTCAGAGGAACACGAAATACACCTATGTATACAAATAACATAGCAGAAAAAGTCTCTGAAATCTTAAAAAAATCAAAAAAAGAGATAGAAAATCTTACTACAAGTAATGCAAAAGCCTTATTTAAAGAGTTTGATAGATAAAATTAGCTAAAATATATACAATTATTAAATTTAAATAAAAGGTATTTAGTTGAAGTTATTTTTAAAAGTAATATTATTGTCCCTCGTAGCATCATTTTTAAATGCTACATTAGTAAGCACCGCATTTGTAAATAGTGATTTAAAAGTTTTAGAAGAGTTAGATATTAGCAGTGAGTATATTACTGATTATCAATTACAACAAGAGTTCCAAAAGAATTTAAAATATACTCAAGAGCGGTATACACAAAAACTCAATAATGCATATTTATTTGTCCCTAAAATTAAAAAAGTTTTAAGAGAAAACAATATCCCATCAGCTTTTTTATACCTTGTAATGGCTGAATCAAATTTTGTTTTAGATGCCTCTAGTCATAAAAGTGCAAAAGGGATGTGGCAGTTTATGGAAGGTACTGCAAATCACTATGGATTGAAAACAAATGAGTTTATTGATGAGAGAATGGATATTGTAAAATCAACACAAGCTGCGGTAGAATATTTAAAAAGACTTCATGAGATGTTTGATAAATGGTATTTAGCAGCTGTTGCATATAACTGTGGAGAGGGGAGAGTTATAGAGGGATTAACTCGAGCTACTATTGATATGTATTGTGAAGATGTTGGGTACAAAGTTTGTAGAAAAGAAGCAAAGATTAATGAATATAGAAAAACAATAAGACTTTATCAAACAAGAAGAGTAAAATTTCGAGAACTCAATAAAGTATATAAAGCAGTTAAAAAGTGGGATTATAAACCAGATATTGATAAACTGTTAGTTGTTCAAAAAGGTGTTTCTAGACAATACTTACCTGAAGAGAGCCGAGGGTATATAAGAAAAATCATATCGTTAGCTATGATGAATAATAGTGACTTCTTAATTAAAGATGAAAATACTCATCTTTTAAATAGGGGTATAAGTGATCCAATCGCAAATATTGAGGTAAAAGGTGGAGTGCTTTTACGAAATGTTGCAGAGGTTATAGGTGTTGATAAAGAGAAACTAAAAGAGTTAAATCAACATATCAAAAGAAATATCTTACCACTTGATGATGATACTTATACTTTATACATACCTTATTCAAAACTTTCAAGATACAATGCAAATAAACATAATTTAAAAGCAACTCAGTATGAGGTATATAAAGTAAAAAGAGGGGATAGTTTAGCTTCTATTGGTAGACAATATTCAATAAATTATAAAATGATAAAAAAACATAATCATTTAAAATCAAACTTTTTAAGTGTAAATCAAGAACTAGTAATACCAGTTGACCCAGAACTTTACAAAAGGCCGATTCATTATACTGTGCGTGTAGGAGATACATTAAGTAAGATTGCAACAAAGCACAATGTAGATTTTAAACAATTGATGAAAGATAATAATCTTAAAACAAGTATGATACGAACTGGAGATAAAATTGTTATTAAGTTTAGATAAAGTAGTAGCACTTTTTTTAATAATAATATTTACAGGGTGTGGTAGTCGATACGGCTATGTTGATAAAAGTTATTATTCTTCATCATATTCTAATCAACAATATCAAAAAACAGCCACAAAAACACAGAAAATCAATGATAGTCAAGCTATGCATAGAGCTACAATGCGTTCATATGAGGTATTTGGTAAGACTTATCACCCAACAGTTGCACATGTAAATGATAAATTTAGCGGAATAGCATCTTGGTATGGTCCAGATTTCCATGCTAAAAAAACAAGTAATGGGGAAATATATAATATGTATGGGCAAACAGCAGCGCATAAAACATTACCTATGAATACAATGCTAAGAGTTGACAACTTGGAAAATGGGAAAAGTACAGTCGTAAGAATTAATGATAGGGGACCTTTTGTAACTGGTAGGATAATTGATCTTTCCAATAAAGCCGCACATGATATAGATATGGTAAAAAAAGGGACAGCAAAAGTTAAAATTACAGTCCTCGGATTTAATGGAAAAATTGCAACAACATATGAAGAGAAACAAGCAACAGCAACTGTAGGAAATTATTATGTTCAAGTTGGTGTATTTGCAAGAGTTGAGGGTGCAAATATTACAAAAAGAAAATTTGAAATGATTTTAGATGAAAATAAATATAGAGTAGTTTTAAAAGATGGACTTTTAAATGGTACAAAAATAAAAAGAGTCTGGATAAGTGGATTTAGAAGTGAAGATGAAGCGAGAGATTTCAAAGAAAAAAATAATCTAAAAACAGCTATGATAATAGCTCAGTAAGGATACATTATGGAAAAGATAGAACGAGTTACAAAAGAGACAAAAATTAGTTGTACTTTAGATATAAATGGAACTGGAAAATCATCAATAGAAACAGGTATTGGTTTTTTTGACCATATGTTAGAAGCTTTGAGCAAACATAGTGGTATTGATATTGAGATAAATTGTAATGGTGATTTACATGTAGATGATCACCACAGTGTTGAAGATTGTGGTATTGTTATAGGACAACTTTTAAAAAAAGAGATATTCCCTATACAAAATGTTGAAAGATATGGAAATGCAACAGTTGTAATGGATGAAGCAAGTGTAACTTGTGCCTTGGATTTAAGTAATAGACCATTTTTGGTATATGAGATGGATATATTTGGAAAAGTTGGTTCTTTTGATGTAGAACTAGCTGAAGAATTTTTTCATGCAGTTGTTATGAATAGTGGAATTACAGCGCATATTATTCAAGATAGAGGAAGAAACAAACACCATATCATCGAAGCAGCATTTAAAGCTTTTGCAGTAGCATTAAGAAGAGCCTTAGTTACAAATGAAAAGTTAGGCATCCCTAGTACAAAAGGTGTTTTATAAGATGATAGAACTTATTATACTTGATGTTGATGGTACATTAACAGATGGTTCTATTATCTATTCAAATAATGGAGAAGAGTTAAAAAACTTTGATGTAAAAGATGGACTAGCAGTTGCCTCTTGGACAAAAAAGATGGGAAAAAAAGCTGCAATTATAACAGGAAGAAAATCACAACTAGTAGAGAGAAGAGCAAAAGAACTTGGTATTACACATCTTTATCAAGGGTTCGATAATAAAGATGAGATATTAGAAAAAATATTGCAAGAGGAAAACTTAACATGGGAGCAAACTGCTGCTATTGGTGATGATTTAAATGATTACAAAATGTTAAAAAAGGTAGCTTTATCGTTTTGCGTTGGTGATGCTGTTGATGATATAAAATCTTTAGTAAATGTAGTTTGCACAAAAAATGGTGGAAATGGTGCTGTTAGAGAGATGATTGAGTATATTATACAAGAGGATCAATTAGAAGGCTTAAAAGAGTTATGGGTATAAATAAATTTATATATCTGTTACTTGTAGCTACTGTAATAGTTTTATTTTATGAAAAAGATACAAAAGTTGTTCATATAGATAATGAAGAAAAACCTGAGATAAGTTTTTATAACTCAACAGCATATGATATCACAACAACAGGTGTAAAACAGGTTGTTCGTTCAAGTGAAGCTTATATGTATAAAACAAGAGAAGAATTAGTTGATGGTACAATAATAAGCAAAGGTGATACAAACAATAGTGCTAATATTGTAAGTGGAGATCATTTTATAAAAATTGAAAACCAACTTTATATAGATGGAAATGTAAATTTACAACTTGAAAATGATATTGATATTGCAACTGAACAATTAGAGTATAATATCCAAACTAAAATTGCGAAAAACAATTTACCTT
Source organism: Arcobacteraceae bacterium (assembly GCA_021107755.1). GTDB lineage: Bacteria > Campylobacterota > Campylobacteria > Campylobacterales > Arcobacteraceae > JAIOSF01. Next base: position 97,219 of record JAIOSF010000022.1, on the reverse strand, counting down.
TTGAAGCGATACAATATAATAATAGATATGAAGGTGAAAATTTATATTTAGATTTGATGAAAAAATATATTAAATCAGATAATACAAAAATGAAAATAGAGGTTATAAATGAATAAATTATTCGGTATATTATTTTTAATAATAAGTTTTAATTTTTTAAATGCAGAGGAAACATATTTAAATATAGATGCATCTTTTTTTGAAGCAGATGAAGAGAAGCAACTTATGATATTTAAAGGGGATGTCAAGATGACGAAGAACAAAGATATATTGCTTTGTAAAAAACTCGTTATTAACACAGTTCCATCAAAAGATAATCCAAAAAAACAAGTACCAAAAGATTATAAAGCAACGGGTAATGTTCATTTTACAATTCATACTGCCGAAAATATCTTAAAAGGAAAAGGTGATACAGTATTGTATTACCCAGATGAATTAAAATATATTATAATAGGAAATGGTTATTTAGAAGATACAAAAGAGGGAAAAAAAGTAAGTGCAAACAAAATCTATATTGATGAAAAAACAGGACATACAAAGATAGATGGTGATGCAAATAAACCTGTTAAATTTAGACTTAAAATTGAAGAAAAGAAGGAACAAAAGTGAAAGAGTTAAGAATAGTTGATGCGACTTTTGCAACTTCAGCACAAAGATTAGATGATTCACCTCCACCAGATAAAGCAGAGATAGCTTTTTTAGGAAGAAGTAATGTTGGGAAAAGTTCACTTTTGAACTCTTTAACAAAAAGAAAGACGCTTGCTAAATCATCTTCAACACCAGGTAAAACACAACTTATTAATTATTTTGATATTACATTTAAAGATTATAATGAAGAGAACGAAGTGAAAAATTATTATGCTCGATTTGTTGATTTACCAGGTTTTGGTTATGCCAAAGTTTCAAAATCTTTAAAAAAGAATTGGCATCAAAATTTAACAGATTTTTTAGAACAACGAGCATCATTACAAATTTTTGTACATCTTATAGATGCAAGACACTCAACATTAGATATTGATAAAAGTGTTGATGAATTTCTAAATCATATAAAAAGAGGTGATCAGATTATTATCAACGCTTTTACAAAAATTGATAAGCTTAAACAAACAGAGTTACAAAAATTACAGAGAGAATATCCAGATGGAATTTTTATAAGTAATCTAAAAAATAAAGGTATGCAAGCTTTAGAAAAAAGAATTGCTAATTATTTATTTGGAGAGTAGGGTATGAATAAATTTAATTTTTTTAAGCCAAATGTATTAGATATTGAAAAAATGCAAAAACTTGTTGCCCCAGATGTAGAAAATGGTAACATACTAGATAGAAATTATAATGAGATGGCAACAACAATTCGTTCTTATACAGCAGTAAATGATGGCGATGAAACTGTCGGTTTTATAGCTCTTCACATACATACAATAGAGCTAGCTGAGATTAGAAGTTTAGTTGTAAAAGAAAATTATCGTAATCATGGAATTGCCAAAGAACTTATCCAAAGAGCAATAAATGAGGCAAAGTTTTTACAGTTAAAAAGATTATTAGTTTTAACTTACAAAAAACAGCTTTTTGAATTTTTTGATTTTGTAGAAATTCCAAAAGAGAGTATTCCTGAGACAAAAATATGGGCAGATTGTATTAAATGTAAGCATTTCCCTGTATGTGACGAGGTTTCTTTAGTATTAGATATTTAAACTATTTGTTGTATAATTATTGATATTATGAATTATCAAGGATATCAAAAATGTTTTTTAATAATGGATTAAAACAAGAATTAGAATCTTCTAAAAACCAAATAGTGAATTTAAATGAAGAAAAAAGTAAATTATCAGAAGAGTTAAACTCTTTAAATCAAAAACTACTCAATAGTGAAAAAAGTAATAAACTATTAGTTGATGAAGTGAAGAAATTAAAAGAAGAGATTGAATATTTAAAAGAAAATAGACAAGAAATTTCTTTCGATACAAATGATGAAAAAGTTAAAGAACTTTTCAAATATCAAAATGATAACCTTAAAAAAGGATTATTAGATATACAAGCAAATATTTCAGAGTCAACTGAGTTAGCTAGAACAAATTTAAGTGAATCATATAAGATAAATGGCACTTATGAAGATTCAAAAGATAAATTAAACATAATAGTAAATGATATTGCTTCATTAAATAATAATGCTACAGATATTAATAGTGTAGTAACTGAATTAAATACAAAAGCATCTGATATTGCAGATGCTGTTGTTACAATTGATCAAATATCTTTTCAAACAAATATTTTAAGTTTAAATGCTGCTGTTGAAGCTGCAACTGCGGGTGAAGCTGGGAAAGGATTTGCTGTTGTTGCACAAGAGGTTAGAAACTTAGCAACAAGAAGTGCAGAAGCAGCTCGACAGATTACTAATGTGGTAAACTCTATACAAGATAGTGTTGAGCAAACGAATAAAAAGTTTGCAGTTATGACAAAAGCTATAGATGCAATATCTAATGAAACCATATCGTATTCTAAAAACATAAATGATGTAATGGTAACTTCAAAAGATACTTTTGCAGGTCTTGAACATATCACTGATAGAATATTTATGAGTTTAGCAAAACTTGATCATGTTATATGGAAAGTAAATACATATCTTTCTGTAGCAAATAAAGAACCCGCATTTGCATTTGTTGATCATAAAAACTGTAGACTGGGAAAATGGTATAATGAAGGTTTAGGAAAAAGATATTTTGCAAACACTCCAAGTTATTCAAAACTTGATATTCCTCATTCTAAAGTACACAATGGTACACATCATGTATTTGATGAGATTAAAAAAGAACAATTAGACTATGATGCTTTATTAAATTCTTTTACAGAGATGGAAGAAGCAAGTAATGAGGTGTTTGCATTGTTGGATAGAATACTTCACGAAAGAGAGTAGTTTAGCTCTTTTTAAATAATAAATCATCAATAACAGTTTGGCGGTTTGTTATCTCTAACTTCTTACAAGCACTTGTAAAAGCCTCATCTTCTCCTATTACATAACACATACTTTTAGCTCTGGTAATTGCCGTATAAAGTAGTTTTGTATTGTGCATAATAAAGTGGCTAAAGCTCATAGGTATAAGTGCATTTTCATACTCCATACCTTGTGTTTTATGAATGGTTAAACAATAAGCTAAAGAGATTAAACTATCAAGTGTATCAAAATCATAAAATACTACCATATCATCAGTTGGATAAAGTACTAAGAGTTTTTTATTCTCATGATCGATTTTTATTACCATCCCTAGTTGTCCATTAAAAACCCGTTTTTCAATATATTCAGTTGAGCCATTTTTATATGTTTTCATTGTTTGCGATTTCATATTTTCATTTTTTATATGGATAACTTTATCTGCTAGTTTATACTCATAAGTTTTTGTTTGAATACCATTATTTTTAGTATTGTTAATAAGTTTTTGTAGATTTATATTTAGATTTTCAACACCAAGAGGTCCACCTTTTATAGGGGTGATTACTTGAAAGAGTGTAAGAAATTTATCGATTTGTTTCTCTTGAATAAACTTATACATAGGTTCTATAAAATTTGAAGCTGTATTTAAAATAGTATGTAGAATATTAATATTATTTTCATTTCGTAAGTTATTTATCTCATAGTCACTTAAAACTGCTTTTTGTACATAATAGTTTGGGATCGAAACATCGATAAATTTAAAATCTTCATACTCCTCTTTATACTTAGGTACTTTTCCACATCGTATCTCATTTGCAATCACTGCTATTGCTTGATGTTCATTTTGTCTATATATTTTTGTGAGTTTACAAATAGGTGCTAACTCATACTTAATAGCATCTCTTAAAATATCTCCTGCTCCAATAGCTGGAAGTTGCCCATCATCTCCAACTATTATTAAAATAGTATCGGGATCAATTCTTGATAATATTTTATAAAATGTAACACTATTAACCATACTTGACTCATCTATGAGTATTACTTTGTAATCAAAATAATCTTTATCACTATTTTCTATTTTTACTAGTGATGATTGTATGGTACTACTTTTGTATCCTGTAGTATCAGAGATTCTTTGAGCTGCAATACCACTAAGTGCCATACAATGGATATCATCATAACTTACTATCTCTTCAAGAAGTTCAAGTATTGCACGACTAGAGGTTGATTTACCAGTCCCTGCATATCCTATAAGTAAAATAGTATTTTCCCCAACATTGATTAAACTTACAGCTTTTTGTTGCTCGCTACTTAAGGTAAATCCTAAGGTTTCTTGTTTTTTAGTAATATAAGTATCAAAATCTTTAATTATTTTTTTATCTCTATTGTACTCTTTTCTATTTTTTAAAATTTCTAAAATTTTTGTTTCACATCGAAAGTAGATATTTGGTGCAAACCTATCTTTTATAGTTTCATTTATCTCCTCTTTAGCTACAAGGTTTATCAATGCATTTTCATATAAAGTATCTTTCTCTTTAAAATGTAATGCATCATTCATAAGAGAAAAAAGCTGTTCTTTTCCTATAGAACTATTTCCATTTGCTTCACAAAACTCTTTTAATGTATAGTTCATACAAGCTGTGATTCTAAAAGAGCTCTCTTTATCAATTCCTAGTTTTGTCCCTATCTCATCTGCTCTTTTAAATCCAATACCTTTTATTGAAGTAAGCATATATGGGTTTTCTTTTATTCTCTCTATTAGATTATCAACATTTTCAAAGTGTTGATATATTTTATTAATAAAACTACTACTTACACCAAATTGTGCTAAGAAACTTCCTAGTTCACGGAGGTGTTTAAATTTATTCCATGAAGTGACTATTTGGGTAAGTTTTTTCTCTTTTATCCCTTTTATCTCTAAAAGTTTAGCAGGGGTATTATCTAAGATTTCACATAACTCTTCATCATCATATTTTTGTGTCAATTCAAGAGCTAGTTTTTTTGAGATACCTTTAACTATTTTTGTTAAAAAGAAATATATCTCCGCTTCTTTGAGCTCAAGGGAGGTAAATACAAACTGAACACCATATTTTTTATGAGTATTCCAACGACCAGTGATTATAACTTCACTTCCTACAAGTTTTTCTAAATCTGTATCAAAGTATTGTCCACAAATCTTTTGATCATTTTCTAACACGGCAATATAATAGTTGTTTTCTTGATTATAGAAAAGTATTTTTTTGAGAGTTCCCGATAATTTAAAAGATTCGTTAGTATCCATCATTAAATTTTTTCTTCTTATGCTTATCTTTTTTATACCGATTATTGTTTTTGAGTTTTTCTAAGAGATTTGATTGTTTAAGTATAAGTGCTTTTTCATTTTCAAAATCTTTTGAATGTTCATCAAGAGTATTAAGAATTGTTTGTGCGAGGTTTTTAACAGCAACTGGATACTCACTGTATAGTTCACAAGTTTTTGCTTTTTTAAGCTCTTCATATGCTTTTAAAGTAGCTTTTTTAAAAAGTTCTAGATCAAAATTATCATACTTTAAAAGTGAAATAGTTTTAGTATTGAATTTTTCTAGAACTCTAATATATCTTAATCGTATTGTTTTGTCATTTATTTCTCTTTGCATTTAGTTGTAACTTAAGTTCGATAGTCGGCATTAATTTTTACATACTCGTACCCAAGGTCACAACCCCAAGCAGTAAAAGAACCATTAGCAATTCCTATATCACAAGTGATTTTAAAACTTTTTCCTTTTAAAACTTGTGCTGCTTCTTTTTCCAGTTCTGTTGTAAATAGTATTTCACCTTGATTATAGACTGTAATATCTCCAAATGTAATAGTAAGTTTTGTTTCATCACAAGCCATACCACTAGCACCAATTGTAGAAGCAATTCTTCCCCAATTTGGATCTTCCCCAAAAAGGGCAGTTTTGACTAAAAGTGAATTTGATAATGCTTTTGCGATAACTTCTGCTTCCTCATCATCTTTTGCTCCATTAACTTCAAATGCAACTGCTTTTTTAGCACCTTCACCATCAGCAACCATTAACATAGCCATATCATGCATCACAAGTCGTAAAGCTTCACTAAAAGCAACTTTATCATAAGAGTTAGACTTGCCATTTGATAGGAGTAATACAGTATCATTTGTAGAAGTATCACCATCAACACTAATTGCATTAAAAGTAGTTTTACTATTTAGGAGCAGAAGCTCTTTCATATGAGCTTTTGGTATAGCTGCATCTGTACAAATAAAACAAAGCATTGTTGCAAGATTTGGATTTATCATCCCCGCACCTTTTGCAATGGCTCCTATTTTAAAGCTTGTACCATCTTCAAGTTTTACTTCATAATAGGTAGTTTTAGGATACCCATCTGTTGTCATAATAGCCTGACTTAGATTTTCTCCATTTTTTTCCATTAAATCAAAACTTAATGCACCATTGAGAATTTTTTCTTGAGGTATTCTTACCCCTATAACACCTGTACTACTCATAATTGGGTTTTCAATAGAAGGAAATTTTTCTTTTATTGATGAAAAGAGTTCATTAATATCTTCAATACCTTGATCTCCTGTCATAGCATTTGCATTTTTAGAATTAATAAGCACAAAATTTGTTTTAAAATTTTTATCATATTGCATATAGTGTCGTAATGGTGCTGCTTTAAAGTTATTTTGGGTAAATACAGCTTCAATTTCACATAAACTATCACTATAGATAAATCCCATATCCAGTTTATTATTTGCTTTAAGACCTGCACTTATACCGTTACAATAAAATCCATCTATATCACTTATAGTACCCTTTATAGGAAATATACTAAACATTTATTAATTCCTTTGGTTTTTCTTTTCTATTAATTAATATTTTTGCTTTAGCTATACCAGATTGGTCTCCTATAACTAAAAGCTTACACCCTTTAGATACTTTTGTACTTCCTTTTGGTGTTTGGATAAACTTTCCACTCATCTCTGTTATCCCTATAATACTTACTTTTATTTTATCTCTTAAATGAGCATCTTGTATTGCTTGGTCAAGGAACCAACTATCATCATTGATATAAATTTCTTCCATATCAATAGGGGTATCTTTTTTATATAAAAACTCTTCTAAAACATTTTCCATTTCTGGTCTTATTGCCATAGCACTTACCCTTTTTGCCATAAGCTCAGGTGGAGCTACAACTTTATTAGCTCCAAGTTTTTTTAATCTTTCAACATCTTTTTTTGATTCTGCATTACAAATGATAAGAAAAGGATTTTTTCTCCCTAGCTCTTTTTCATAGAGTCTAACAGATGCGATAATTGTAATACTATCTGATATGTTTTTTGATAGAGATATTACCCCTTTTGCACTTGAAAGGTGTGATTTTAAGAAAGCTCGTTCTGTATATGTTTCCTCTTTAACATAGTAAGGATAGTTGTTCTTAGCAGCTATCTCTTCTAATTCATCAGTAGGGTCAACAATAACAAAAGGTATATTGTTTTGTTTAAATTGTTCTGCTAGTTGTACTGTGTATTCATTGTGATTGAATATTACGAAGTGATTTCGAAGCCGCGCTATTTTATACAACATATTTCTCTCCTTGTATAGGTCTAGGAATTTACCTCTTACTAATACTTGTATAAGCGTAGTAATAGATAAAGTAAATATTAAAAATCCAAATATTATAAGTGTTATAGTAAATAATCTTCCAGCAGGTGATATAGGAGAAACTTCTCCAAATCCAACTGTTGTAAATGTAATACCTGTTTGATAGATTGCATCGAGTATTGTAAAATCATCGATTATCATATAGCCAATGGTACCAACCATCATAATGACTTGTAATAATATTAAAGGAAGTCTAAAGTGTTTAAATTGAGAGTATATCTCTTTGTCGAGGTCAAACTCTGGCTTGGAACTTCGATAGTCCCAGCCAATAGCTTTTTTGATGTTTCTTATGGTTTTCATAAAAACATCTTTATTTTTGTCTTATGAATTCTTTTTAAGAGTTCTAAGTTCTTTTGCAGAAATTTTGATTTTTCTTGTTGTACCATCTTCTAATGATATTCTAACTGTTCTTAAATTCGGTAAAAATTTTCTTCTTGTTCTGTTTTTCGCGTGACTTACGTTATTTCCAGACATTGGACCTTTACCAGAAAGCATACATCTTCTTGCCATTTTTATTTCCTTGAGTGTAAAATTATTTGGAATATTACCTAATTCCTACTTAAAATAGTCTTTAATTCTTAGGAAAGAGTGAATCAAAGTTAATATCAAAGTATCTATGAGGCTTGTTATCTGTTTTTGGTCTCATTTTATCATAATTTTGACTTATATCACTATATCTCTCTTTTGTACCATCAAAAAGCATCCCAATCAAAATTAAAGCAATAAAAATGATAGAGGTAATATAAACTATGATCTCGCTTCCAATATAAATATCATGCTCTTCAAAAAGATATTCTACAATTTTTTTTCTCATTAAAAAAACGACAATAACTAGTGTTAAAGATATAAAGAAAGCAAGCGAGTTCATGGTTTATCCTTTGTTTTGAGCTTTAAACTCTAAATACTCTTCATAAGTTCCATCAAAATCGACAATAGAACCATCTTCTTGAATCTCCATGATTCTATTTGCAAATGCATCAAGTAATTCTCTATCGTGAGAGACACAAATAACTGTTCCTTCATATGATAGTAATGCCTCACCAAGTGCAATAATAGCTTCAAGGTCAAGGTGGTTTGTAGGTTCATCTAGAAGTAAAAAATTTCTCTTCTCAAGCATAATTTTACTAAGCATCATTCTGTGTTTTTCTCCACCAGAACAATTCATAACAGATTTTTCTTGCTCTTCACCATTAAAAAGCATTCTTCCTAAACAGTTTCTAATCTCACCAATATCAGCTTGTCTATCAAAATCTCTTAACCAATCGTAAAGTGTAATATCACCTTTGATTAAATCTGTTGTATTTTGTGGAAAATAACTTATAAGCGCAGTTGCACCCCATTTTACCTCTCCACTATCAGGTTTGATATTTTCCATTAATATCTCACACAAAGTTGTTTTACCTGCTCCATTTGGACCAATTAAAGCAACTTTATCTTTCTTTTCTAACATAAAGTTAATATCTTTTAATACAACTTCACCATCATAAGATTTACAAATATCTTTTATCTCTAAAACCTCTTTTGAAATAGGTTTTTCTTGTTTAAATACAATTGATGGGTCTCTTCTTGAACTTACTTGAATAGCTTCAATATCTATTTTATCAAGTTGTTTTTGTCTAGAAGTTGCTTGTTTTGCTTTTGAAGCATTGGCACTAAATCTTGCAACAAAGGCTTCAAGTTCTGCTTTCTCTTTAAGTTTTTTATCTCTTTGTGCATCTGCTTGTTTAGATAATACAGTTGAAGCTATATACCAATCATCATAGTTTCCTGTAAACTCTCTAATCTTTTTAAAATCAACATCAAGTATGTGTGTACAAACAGCATTTAAAAAGTGTCTATCATGTGAGATAACTACCATAGTTCCCTCATGGTGTTGTAGTTGGTTTTCTAGCCAAGAGATAGTTGCCATATCAAGGTTATTTGTAGGCTCATCTAAAAATAATACATCAGGTTTTGGAAATAATACTTGTGCAAGTAAAACTTTAAACTTATCTCCACCAGCTATTGTACTCATAAGATCAGTGTGTTGTTCTGCTGGAAATCCAAGTGATTCAAGTATTTTTGTAATTTTAACATCATACTCATAAGTTGGATCTTCCTCTACACTTATCATCTCCAACTCACCTAATCTTTCACCAATTGCATCAGTATACTCTTCCATATACAATTTTTCTTTCTCTTTTATTGCATCATATAGTCTTTTATTTCCATATAAAACAGCATCAGCAAGGGTAAAATCTTCATAAGCGTATTGATTTTGACTTAATACTCCTACTTTTTTTCCACTTTGTACTTGTACTTCACCATCTGTGATATCTTCAGTTCCACTAAGCATTTTTAAAAATGTTGTTTTACCAGCACCATTAGCACCTATTAGACCATATCTTTTCCCTGTGTCTAATGATAAGTTTATATCTTGAAATAAAACTCTGTTACCAAATGATTTCTTTAAATTTACAACTTTTACCATAAAATAATTATCCTTTTTTCTTTTCTATTTGTATTATATTTTCCCATTATATCTAAAACTACCCTAATAATCTATTGATATCATTATAAAGCCCCAAACTCATAAGTCCCAATAATATAACCCAGCCACCAATAGTGAGATTTATTAACATCTTTTCACTAGGTTTAAGTCCTGTTATCATCTCATAAAGATTAAACATAATATGTCCACCATCAAGTGCTGGAATGGGGAGGAGATTTAAAACACCCAGGTTTACAGAGATAAGTGCAGTAATAGTTAAAAGTGCTACAAAGCTTGAAGCACTAGCATCACTTATTACTGTACCAATACTTATAACTCCTCCTATTTCACTATGAGGTACAATTCCTTGGATAAGTTTTTGCACCCCTAAAAATATCATTTTACTAGCTTCCAGTGTTTTGTCATAAGCAAAAGAGATTGATTCAAGAGGTGAATAGTGAATTTTTACAAGTTTCGGTGCAGGTGCAATCCCTATCATCTTCTTTTTAATTTTTTCTTTAAACATATTAACAGAATCACTTACTTTAGGATAAAGTGTTCTTGATATAAGCCTTCCTTCTCTTTTTATAAAAAAAGTTAAACTTCCATTAGAATTTTTTATAATATCACTTAAATCATCCCAAGTTTTGATTTCCATATTATTTATTTTTACTATCTCATCATTTGCTTTAAGTCCAGCTGTACTTGCTGGAGAGTTTTCGATGACTTTTCCTATAGTTGGTGAAAGTGCATTATTTCCAAGAAGTCCAATCATGATATATACCACAAATGCAAGTAAAAAATTTGCAAAAGGACCAGCAAGAAGTATTAAAATTCTTTGAAAAGGAGTTTTTGTTAAGTAGCTATCAGGGTCATTATTTGCTAATGCTGGATTTAAATCCTCTTGACCTTTCATCTTTACATATCCACCAAGTGGAATAAGTGAAAAAGTCCAATCAGTACCTTTATAGTGTTTTGTAATTAGTTTTTTTCCAAAACCTATTGAAAATACATATACTTTTACACCAAGAAGTCGTGCAACTGTAAAATGTCCAAGCTCATGGACAAAAACTAAAACTGATAAAACAATTATAAATGTTATAAATCCCATTATTTTAAGTAATCCCTTATATATTCATACCCAGAGTATAGTGTTAAGGCTACAGCAAACAATAATAGTTCGCTCCCATATGGCCAATCCATTATCAAAAACCCAATAGCTATCATCTGTACTACTGTTTTTATTTTTCCAGCCATTGTTGAAGCGACATTTTTTCCTTCACTTATTGCAACAACACGAAGTCCAGTGATAAAAAACTCTCTTGAAAGTATCAAAAATACAGCAAATGCACTAGCTCGATCAAGAACTATAAGTCCTATAAATCCAGCAAGTACAAGCATCTTATCTGCAAGTGGGTCTAAAATCCCACCAAGTTTTGTCATCTGATCCCAACTTCTTGCAATATATCCATCAAAAAAATCTGTAACAGAAGCTATCACAAAAATCAAACCAGCAAAATAATCAAACCAGCTAGGATGCCACCCATTAAAAAGAGAATTATTTTGATCTATCATAAACCAAAGCATTAGTGGCGCTAGAAGTATTCGAAAACCTGCTAATATATTTGGTAAATTTAAATTTTTATTTTTCAATTGGAAACATCCTTCATGGCTTCACTTCGTTCCGACCATTTCGGTTTCGAAACGAAAAAAATAAAGCAGTTTATTTTTTTTGTGTTTCTCACTTCTTAAAAGTTGTCCCACCATCAACAAGTAAAGTACTTCCTGTTATCCAAGTAGCTTCATCACTACATAAAAAGTAACATGCACTTGCTAAATCTTCTGGTTGTCCCATTCTTCCAAGAGGAGATAGTTCTGCTGTTTTTGCTGCTACTTCTTCATAGTTTGTAAAAGCTTTGAGTGCATCAGTATCAATAGGTCCACCACTTACAGCGTTTACTCTAATACCATATTGTCCAAGTTCCGTTGCTGCATATCTCACCATCGCTTCAACTGCTGCTTTATTTGTACCATGACCTGCGTAGTTTTCTATATATACTAGGTTTCCAGTAGAGCTTAAACTCACCATAGCTCCACCACCATTTTTTTCCATTCTTTTCGCAGCTTGTTGGCTACAACAAACAAATGCATCAACAGTTGCTGTATAAATATTGTTTAAACCTCTTGGTTTAAGTTTCATATATTTCCCATATCCACCAACTACTGCTCTACCATATATCATAGCATTTGAGATAAAATAATCTATAGTCTCAAAATCTTCATCAATCTTAGTAAATAACTCTTTTGCTGTTTCAGGCTCTAAGATATTGTAAGGGTAGTATCTAGCTTTTATACCGTAAGTTGCTTCTAAATCTGCAGCAATCTCTTTAGCTACCTCTTCGTTTGAATTGTATGTAAAAGCTACATTGATACCCTCTTTAGCGAATCTATAAGCACAAGCTTTACCAATACCTTTTGTTGCTCCTGTAATAACAAGCGTTTTTGCCATTTAACTTTCCTTCTATAAAAATAAATTTTATGATTTTTTTGGATTATAGCTAAAAAGTGATTAATATATTATGGTATAATTTCTAATGAATAAAAACCATCTTTTAACAAATGATATAAATAGCCTGATTAAACAAATTGCAATTCCATCAAGTATTGGTATGTTTTTTAATACAATGTATAATGTAGTAGATACCTTTTATGTGGGGCAACTCTCTACTGTAGCTATTACTGCACTTTCTTATAGTTTTATAGTTTATTTTATGTTACTTTCAATTAGTTTTGGACTCTCTTCCGCAATTACAGCTCATGTGGGAAACTCACTTGGGCGATATAAAATCAACTTAGCAAAGATATTTATCTCAAATGGTATTACATTTGTAAGTTTTGTAGCTTTAGGTCTTTGTAGTATGGGCTTTATTTTTTTAGAAGATATTTTCTCTTTAATGGGGGCAAAAGATGAAGCGTTGTCTTTAGCCCTTGATTATACTTATATAATACTCATAGGTGTCTTACCAATGTTAATAGGTCTTGGGGCAAATGCAGTTCTTATAGCTCGAGGAGATACAAAAAGTTATAGAAATACTTTAATTTTTGGTTTTTTTATGAATTTGCTTTTAGATCCATTGTTTATGTATGGATATGGTTTTATACCAGCATTTGGATTCAAAGGTGTAGCTTATGCCACAATATTTATACAGTTTATAACTTTTGGATATATTATGATGAAGCTGTATAAAACAGCACTTTTTAATTTTGAAAATCACAAATTATTTTTACCAGATATGAGGGTATACAAAAAAATTCTTATACAAGCATTGCCTCAAAGTTTAAATATGTTTATCATGTCTTTAGGGACTATGGAAGTTATGTATTTTGTATCTCAATATGGTTATAAAAGTGTTGCTGCTTTTGGGATAGGGTATAGAGTAGAGCAAATTATACTACTGCCAATGTTGGGATTAAATATAGCAGTAAGTTCAATAGTTGCTAATAATTACGGGGCTAAAAATTTTGATAGAATCTATGAGGTGATAAGTAAATCTTTAAAATATGGATATATTATGAGTGGGATTGGAGTGTTGTTTTTAGCAATAGCTGGTGAATATATTATTATGATATTTGACAGTGATAAAGAGGTTATATCTGTAGCATATATCTATGTGGTGATTGAGAGTTTTGTATTTTTTGCTTATATCACAATATTTATCTCAAACTCAACACTTCAAGGGATAAAACAACCTTTTATTATACCTTATATAAGTTTTTATAGACAAATCTTGATGCCAATTGTATTACTCTATTTTGTTGTTGATATTTTTAAATTAGATATTGTGTATGTATGGATTGTGGTAGGATTAATTATTTACAGTGCAGCAATATATATGTTTATATATACAAGAGATAAATTAAAGTTATTAGAAAAAAGAGTATAATATAACTTTTAGTTATATTATACTATTATGAAGTTAGATTTAATAATTAGGACTTCTTGTGTTAAATATTTTTAAAACTAGATTATTTGATTTTATTGTAGTTATTTTATTATTAGCTATGGGTGTAATAGTATTTATTGTATCAAATACTATTACACAAAATAAAATAGAGATCATAAAAAAAGAAAAATATAATATCTATTCAAAAAATATATATGATGAGATAAGTATATTGATGAAACATAAAAAAAACTTAACACTGGCTATTGCATTATCTTTATCACAAAATGAAAATATTATCAAAGCTTTAAAAAACAATGATACTGAACTAGTACAATTAAAAGAATTTTCAAAATTACTAAAAAAAGCGATAAAACTTAATAATTCATGGTTTCAAATAATCGACAATAAAGGGATTGCCTTTTATAGAAGTTGGGTTGAAAAAACAGGTGATCCAATCGTTAAGTCAAGACTTGATGTAGCAAAAATGATAGAAGAACCCCAAATTATGTGTACAATCAGTACAGGTAAGTTTGATATGACTTTTAAATCGATGGTTCCAATTTATGATAAAAGTACTTTTATAGGTATGTTTGAGATTATTACACATTTTAATTCTATATCAAACCAACTTCTTGATAGTGATATAGATTCTATTATAGTTGTAGATAAGAAGTATAAAACTCAGCTATCTAAAGCATTAACAAAAAAATTTATAGATGATTATTATGTTGCAAATGAAAATGTAAAAGAGGAGATAATTGATTATATAAAAAGTAAAGGTATAAAAAACTATATACATAGTGAAAAAAAATATATTATTGACCAAAAAGAGAATAAATTTATTGTAGTTTATAATATTCCAGATATTTATAATAATCCTATGGGAAGTATTATTGCCTTTAAAGATTTAGACTCTTTGAATATGGATGATATTGAATCTATAAAAACAAACATGATATTTTATATAGTATTATTTATATTAGTGGTTATTTTAATAGGATATTATTTTCTGGCAAGAAAGCATACAAAAGAATTAGACATCAAGGTTATTAAAAGAACAAAAGAATTATACAATGAAAAACGATATATACAGACAATATTAGATACGAATCCAAGTATTATTATTGTAACTCAAAACTCTCAAATAGTAAATGCAAATAATAGATTTTTTGAATTTTTCCATTATAAAAATTTAGATGAATTTAAAGAACACTATAATTGTATATGTGATTTTTTTCTCACTTTAGATGAAGTTGTCTTTCCTGAAAATCATCAGATATTTGGAGAGTTATGGTCTATTTATCTTGCAAATAATTCTAAAAAAGAACATTTTGTATCATTAAAATTTCAAGATGAGGAGTATTATTTTATTGTAAGTGCAGCGTATTTAAAAAATAATGGGGATATTTTACTGACTTTTCAAAATATTACTGATTTAAAGAAAAAAGACAAGTTATTGTACGAACAATCAAAAATGGCATCAATGGGTGAGATGATAGGGAATATTGCTCATCAGTGGAGACAACCACTGAGTATAATATCAACTGCTGCAACAGGTATGAAAGTACAAAAACAGTTTGGTAATTTAACTGACGAATCTTTCAATGAAACAATTGATACGATAGATTCAAATGCACAGTATCTGTCAAAAACAATAGATGATTTTAGAGATTTTATTAAAGGGAATAGAACAAAAGAAGAGTTTACCTTTGATATTATTATGAAAAAGTTATTACATTTAATTAAACCATCATTAGTATCACATCATATAGAATTTATTGTAGATGTGGAAGAAAATATTACAATCAATGGGTATTTAAATGAACTTGTTCAGTGTTTAATTAATATATTTAATAATGCGAAAGATGCAGTAAAAGTGAAAGATGAATCAGACCGATTGGTTTTTCTTGAAGCAAAAGTAATAGATAAAACTTTGCATATAATTGTTAAAGATAGTGGAGGGGGAATTGATTCTACCATTATTGAGAAAATATTTGATCCATATTTTACAACAAAACATGCAAGTATTGGAACAGGATTAGGACTTCATATGACCTATAATTTAATAGTAGATGGTATGCATGGTACTATTGATGCTGACAATAGTAACTTTGTATATAAGGGTAAAAAATATAAAGGAGCAATATTTCATATTAGTTTACCATTAGAGTAGAAATTTATTTTTTAATACTTTTACAAAAGATAATAGTCTTAGCAATTTTGCCATTTGTAAAAACACGATTTCCACCAATCTTCCAACCATCACTTTGTCTGACTATTATATCATCACATTGTAAAGGCTGATTGTTGCGAAAATCTGTAAGGAGTTGTGCTCGTCTATCTTTTTCATAAAAACCATAGAGTACAATACCAATAAAGATAATAAGAGTGATATATATTAATTTTTTATCTGTCATAGTGGATATATTATAACGATAGTTTGTTTGATTTTTAATAGAGTATTTTTAAATCTCATATCTAGCGATTCAGAATAGTTTCATAGTCATAATAACCTCTAAGCTTAAACAAATATAAAAACTAACATAATGCAGTTTTATCACGATTTTGCTACAATACACATACATAATGTACTATTATCATCTGAATATCGACAATAAACATACATAAAATCTATATCATAAACTTAAAATTTATTTAAATAACATGGTGTTTTACAATATTTTGTATAGTAAATTTTCAAAAATAGCTTATTTAAAGTGTTTGTAGTCATTTTGATATACGACATATTTTGTGTATGTTATTTGTCGATTTTCAGGCTATCTTGTATATAATGTATGTTCAATAAAGAGTTAGCTTAAATAATATCACCACAAAGGATTATATTTGTCAGAATTTAATAATGAAGTTTATAAAAATTTAGTAAGTGATCTAATAAATGATGCATTTTATAGTAAAGATGGTTCGTTAAGAGGTAAGGTTGCTACAATAAGACAATATTCAGAAGTAATAATAAGAAGAATATTGAATATTTCAAATCAAGAAAAAGTGACACTTGGAGATAGAGATATTCTAAGAAGATTAAAAAAAGTCAGCAATAATAATTCTCTATTATTAACATCATTGGAAATAATAAAAAATGATGGGAATGACTGTACTCACACCCAAAAAACTGAATCAATAACACAAGATGATTTGGAAAGATGTATTGATAGTTTATTTAATCTTTACTCCTATATATTTATTCAGTATTTTGAAAAATATGGTTTTGGTATTAATGATGATATATCTAATCAATTTTCATTGTTACCGCCAATTATTAGATATATAACTTTAAATTATTTATATGAAAAAGACAATACCAATATTTATGTCATAGATAGATTATCATTAGCCATACTTAAAGCTTATGATTATGAAAAATCTTTAAATTGGATAGAAGAGCAAAAAGAAATATTACAGACATTAAGTGTTGTTCCAAGAGATGCGCTAGACAAAAGAAAAAAACAAATTACTGAAGAATACGGTGAAAACATTGCTGAAGAATGGATTAAAACTACATTACATAATGCTCCAGAAAATATGTATGTGCTATGCATAGATAGACTGAAAGATGTAAATAAAACCATTGAAGAAAATGGAAAACTATATTCAGATTTTGAAGGTGCAAAAGATGTGTATAACCATATAGGTTTGCTTGATGAGAAAACAATAGAAATTAAAGAATTTAATTCTTTAATGGATTTTGTATATCTAGGTCGAAAATATATTAAAAATAATAAATTAAACGATTTAGATAAGTATATAATATACAATTAATGCTAACAAATACTAGGAGAGAAACAAGTGTATACTGCCGATATTTAGAGCTTTTATGTGTCGCATAAAGAAACTAAAAGTTCAAACAATCAAGCCGTTAAATACACTTGTTCCTCAAGACAGCCGTTGTATGAATAAAATTAGTACTAAATCAATCTTTAGGTAAAATAGTATTTTAAATTTTCAAGGAAAGTTACTCAATGAGAGATATAAAAGATATAAAAAGTGAAATCTATGATATTTTAACAAGTCATGATGCCATATTGGATTTTGAACTATCTGAAAAAAATAGGCGGAAAATTTATATTTATTGTGAAAATAAAAACATAAATATATCAATACTTTCTAAATATAATAAGGGATATTCATATGATTATTTTTTTGATGAAAAAGAAAAAACAAGAGATAATCTAACAGCGCATGAGAAATTTATAACTAAAATTTGTAAACTTGATTCTTCTTGCTCTTGTTGTAATTGTATAGAAAAGCAAGAGTGGGCTATATCATATGGTACAATTCCTATATATAGGCTTGAACTTCTTAATATTATATCTCTAAGTTCAGTTAATTTTGTAATTCCAAATAAATTGGAAGTATTTGATTTTGAATATAAACTAATAGAAATTATTAATGAAAAATTATCTGCATTATTTAGAGGCCAAGCACTTAACATAATGGAAAATGAACTAACTATAAATAAATCTACATTTGAAGATTTTTTATAGATAACTTGAAATAATATTTTCAAAAAATGGGAATAAAATGAATACCAACTTAACAATTAAAGATGAACTAACAGACTTCCTACTATACACAACCCCAAACAGTGATATAAAAGTAGAAACATATCTACACAATGAAACTTTATGGCTTCCTCAAAAAAGGATAGCTGAACTTTTTGGAGTAGATATATCAACCATAAATGAACATTTAAAGAATATTTATAAAACAAATGAATTAGAAGAAGAATCAACTATTGGGAATTTCCCAATAGTTCAAAAAGAGGGCAATAGAGAAGTAAAAAGAAATATAAACTTTTACAATCTTGATGCAATTCTATCAGTTGGCTATCGTGTAAACTCTTTACAAGCTACTCAGTTTAGAATATGGGCAACTAAAATCTTAAAAGAGTTTATCATCAAAGGCTTTGCCATGGATGATGATAGAATGAAAAACGGTCGTTATTTTGGTAAAGACTATTTTAAAGAACTCCTTGAAAGAATTCGTTCAATACGAACAAGTGAGCGAAGAATATATCAACAAATAACAGATATATTTGCAGAGTGTAGTATCGATTATGATAAAAACTCGTCAGTTACAAAAGACTTTTATGCAACAGTTCAAAATAAATTTCATTTTGCCATAAGAGGGCAAACATCGGCAGAAATAATTCATGAAAAAGCAGATAAAACAAAACCATTTATGGGACTTCAAACTTGGAAAAATTCACCTGATGGAAGAGTGTTAAAATCTGACTCGGTTATTGCAAAAAATTATTTAACAGAAGAAGAAATAAAAAACTTAGAAAGTGCAATAAGTGGATACTTTGATTATATTGAAAGAATTATAAAAAATCATACAACTTTTACAATGGAGAGTTTAGCAAATTCAGTCAATAAGTTTCTTGAATTTAATGAGTATAAAATACTTGAAAATAAAGGAAGTATTTCAAGAAGTCAAGCAGAAAAAAAAGCATTTGGTGAATATGAAGAGTTTAATAAAATACAAAAAATAGAATCAGATTTTGATAAAGAGATGAAAATTTTTTTAAAGGGAAGTGAGTAGTACTGTATAGGTAAATACTATTCATACAACAAAACATAGCACAGAACAGTTCAACTGTCGGTGAAGTAAAACACTATAATTGTCTCAAAAAGAAGATTGACTTAAATTCAAACTTTTTGATAATATGAAAGTCTGGGAGTGGCTAATTTTTGGGTGGTCGCAAAATCCGACCACAATTATTTGAAAATAAAAAAGGGAGAGTAAAGCTACTCTCCCTTTTTCTATATTTGAGAAGTTAAATATTACTCAACTTCTGCATCGATGATATCGTCATCATCCTTTTTCTTCTTAGCATCAGCTTGACCTGCACCAGCAGCACCAGCGTCACCACCTTCTTTTTTGTACATAGCTTCAGCAAGTTTATGACTCACTTCTGTAAGAGTTTTTAATTTCTCTTCAATTTGCTCTTTTGTTGTATTTTCATCTTTTAAAATCTCTTCTAAAGCAGCAGCTGCATCAACGATAGCTTGCTCTTCTTCTTCACTCACTACACCTTTATTTTCTTCTAAAGATTTTTTAGTTGAGTGAAGCATAGCTTCTGCTTGGTTTTTAGTTTCGATTAACTCTTTTTTCTTCGCATCTGCATCTTTGTTTGCTTCTGCTTCTTGTACCATTTTTTCGATCTCATCATCACTTAATCCAGACGAACCAGAGATTGTAATTTTGTTCTCTTTTCCAGTACCTTTATCTTTAGCACTTACATTTAAAACACCATTTGCATCGATATCAAATGTTACTTCAATTTGTGGTACCCCTCTTGGAGCTGCTGGGATATCAGATAGTTCGAATGTTCCAAGAACTTTATTATCTTTTGCAAACTCTCGCTCCCCTTGTCCAACCATAATTGAAACAGCTGGTTGATTATCTTGAGCTGTTGAGAAAACTTGAGATTTTTTCACTGGGATTGTTGTCCCTTTTTCTATAAGTTTAGTCATAACTCCACCTAAAGTTTCAATACCTAAAGATAGTGGTGTAACATCAAGTAAAAGTACATCTTTAACATCACCTGTTAAAACCCCACCTTGAATTGCTGCACCTGCTGCAACCACTTCATCTGGATTTACAGAGTTGTTTAACTCTTTTTTGAAGTACTCTTTAACTACTTGTTGTGCTTTAGGGATTCTTGTTGATCCACCAACCATGATAATTTCATTAATCTCACTAATATCTAGTCCAGCATCTTTCATAGCTGTTTTGATGTGAGAGAGTGTTTCAGCAATTAAATCTTCTGTCATAGAATCAAATTTTGCTCTACTTAATGTTTTTACTAAGTGTTTTGGTCCTGTTGCATCAGCTGTGATAAATGGTAAGTTTATCTCTGTTTCATTTGTAGCACTTAACTCTTTTTTTGCTTTTTCAGCTTCATCTTTAAGTCTTTGGTGTGCCATTTTATCTTGAGTTAAATCTATACCATTTTCAGCTTTGAACTCATCTGCAAGCCATTTGATGATTCTATTATCGAAGTCATCTCCACCTAAGAATGCATTACCATCTGTTGAAAGAACTTCAAATGTACCATCACCAATTTCAAGTACAGTAACATCAAATGTTCCCCCACCTAAATCGTAAACTACAACTTTCTCTTCACCTTTTTTATCTAAACCATAAGCTAATGAAGCCGCTGTTGGTTCATTGATAATTCTTAGTACATTAAGACCTGCGATTGTTCCAGCTTCTTGTGTTGCTTTTCTTTGTGCATCATTAAAGTATGCAGGTACTGTAATAACTGCATCAGTTACTGTTTGTCCTAAGTAAGTTTCTGCATCTGATTTTAGTTTTCCAAGAATCTTTGCAGAGATCTCTTGTGGTGTGTAAACTTTTCCAGCAATCTCAACAGCTGCTGCACCATTTCTATTTACTATTTTATATCCAACTTTATCCATAGCATCTTTTGCATGCTCTTCATCCATCATTAGACCCATAATTCTTTTAATAGAATAGATTGTTTTTTCTGGATTTGTGATAGCTTGTCTTTTTGCTGGATCACCAACTAAAACTTCACCTTTATCTGTAAATGCTACTACTGAAGGAGTTGTATTTTTCCCCTCTTTGTTCGCTATAATTTTTGCTGCTCCACCTTCGTAAACTGCCACACAACTATTTGTTGTCCCTAAGTCAATTCCTATTGTTGCTCCCATATTGTCATCCTTTTTTATTATTTTGTTTATTAAATTTTATTTTTATTTGTGATAGTTTACTGACTTTACGGTCACATTTTCCACCTCTAAGGAATTATTTTGAGGAAATTTCAAGGCGAGTGATAAATTTAAAGTAGGAGCTTACTAAAGTAAGTGACTATTTTAAATTTTGAAACTCAACGAAGAAATTTTCCAAAAGAATTTCTTAATTTGCTATAGATACCATCGCTGGTCTTAGCAATCTCTCTTTATACATGTACCCTTTTTGCATCACTTGAACTATTTGCCCACTTTCATGGTTTTCACTTTCAACTTGCATCACTGCATTGTGTACTTGAGGATCAAATTCATCTGTATCAACTACACTAATATCATGTTTTTCAAATGTAGTTAACATACTCTTAATAGTAAGTTCTATTCCCTCTTTTAACTTTTCAATTAATTCATCGCTACTTCCCTCACTCGTTGCACTTTGTAAAGCCATCTCTAAAGTATCCATAGTTGAAAGTAAATCTTTAGCGAATTTTTCACTTGCATAATCTATAGCTTGATATTTCTCTTTTTCTAATCTTTTTTTAATATTATCAAAATCGGCATGCGTTCTTAAAAACTTATCTTCTGCCTCTTTAGCTTTATCTTCAGCTTCAGCTACTTTTGCTTCCATTTTTGCTTTAAACTCTTCATCTAAAGATGCAAACTTTTCACTATCATCAATTTCTACTTCTTCAACTTGTGTATCTGTTGGAGTTTCTTCGAGAACCTCTTCTTGAGTTTCTAGAATCTCTTCTTCGTTTTGTGTATCTTTACTCATTTACATAATTCCTTTATAAAAATATTCATAGTCTTTTGATAATTCACCTATAACTAACATCTTGTATTTTTTATTTCCTACAATGGCATCATGTGCAATACCCATATAGTTTTCTGGTAAAATTTGATTTAATCCAACTTCACCATGATAATATATACCATTTTCTAGTCTATTCATCACATTACCTGTTAAAAATCTATTAATATAGATCTCTTCAAGATCATAATCAACACAAAGTCTTAAAAACTCTTTGATATTGATAACCTCAAAATCTTTATTAAAAAGATATTTATTAAGCTCCGTATATAAATCTGTAGCACCAACTTGTTTTGATACTTCCAAAATATTCAAAGCCTCTAACCCACACATATCATTTAAAAACTTATGGAGTGGATTGTTGTACTTAATAGTTATAGAAAATGAACTAAACTCTAATAATAAATAAAGATTTTCAATATTTAAAACTCTATTTAAAACTTGAGTTTGTTGCTCTTTTAAAAATACAGTTAGTCCTATTTGCTTTGATAAAATATTTAGTCTCTCAAAGTCTATTAGTCCAATGTTTATATTCAATCTATTTGACCAATACTCTTTTAAAGCTTCAGTAGTTGGAGTTCTTCCACTACTTGAATGCTCTTGAGCAAGATAACCTTCTTCTCCTAACTTTTTAAAGTATCCTCTAATAGTAGCAGGAGAGTAGGCTATATCATACATAGATTTTAACTGCCCAGAACCAATAGGTTCAAGGTGTTCTATATATGCTCGTATAATAGAATCCAATAAAAACTCTTTTTTATCAATCATTTACTTATAACCATTTTTCATTAATTTGGCACTTCAAAACTCTGAGTGCTAATAAAATTATATCAAATGAGCGTTCAAATGTCAAGTAATATAATAAAAAAAATAAAAATTTAGCAAATAACTCAATAGAGTGCTAGTTTTTATATTTGTAGTTTGAAAAAAAAGGGATATTTTATAATCTATACTATACAATTGCACATGAGTTTTTTATATCCTAAAGTATTTTATATGATGTTAATACCCTTAGTGCTTTTAATTGTATTACTCCTTACATCAAAAAACAGTATGGAAAAATATTTTTCTAAAGATCTCTTAGATAAGTTAAGTGTTGGTGGAAAAGCATTGGATAAAAATACACGAAATGGGTTGTTGTTTTTTACTCTAATACTTTTTATAGTAGCACTTGGTCGCCCAGTTATCAATCAAAAAGAGCAAGATATAAAACAAAAACTTATCCCAATAGTTATAGCACTAGATGTATCAACCTCTATGATGGCAACAGATATTTATCCAAATCGTATCTCCCTAGCCAAAGAGAAACTTAAACAAATCATAGAATTAAGTCAAAATACAACAATAGGAGTTCTACTTTTTGCAAAAGACTCTTTTGTTTTAAGTCCAGTCACTGAGGATTTTATTTCATTAAATTATATAGTAAAAAACCTTGAGACAGATCTTAACTTTCCAAATGGTTCTAATATCTTTGCTACACTTGATGCTACTAATTATATGCTTGAAGATTTCAATGTAAAAAATCTTATAATTTTAAGTGACGGTGGAAATAGTGATGATTATAAAGAGGAGATAGCATATGCCCAAGATAAAAATATCGCTGTATATACTATAGGAGTTGCTACAAAAAACGGTGCAGTAATACCAAATAAACAAGGTGGATATTTAACCAATAAAGATGGAAATATAGTAACTGTAACACTCAATGAATCAATAAAAAAGTTAAGCCTTCAAACAAATGGTGGGTATGTAGATTTTAGTTTAGATAATAGTGATGTAAAAGCGATACTCAATAGAATCAATACACAGTCACAAAAAGAGGAGCTTTCGGTTCAAAAGTTTAAAACATATACTGAGCTTTTTTATTATCCATTGGCTTTAGGATTATTTTTCTTTTTATTAGCATTGAGTTCACTCCCAACAAGAATCTTCAAAAAAAATATAGCAGTGTTTTTTTTAGTAGGGTTGTATTGTGTACCATCAAAAGTAGATGCAGATATTTTCAATTTTCAAACTATACAAAAAGCAAATCAACTCTATAGTGAGAAAAAATACAATGAAGCTATCACTGAATATAGAAAATTACCCGCAACTGCTCAAAGCTTGTATAACTTAGGAGATGCTCTTTATAAAGATAAAAAATATCAAGAGAGTATAGATACTTATAAAAAAGTTGTTACAGAAGATGCTGAGTTGGAGAGAAAGAAGTTACACAATATTGGAAATAGCTATGTAAAGCTTAATGAGCTACAAAAAGCAAAAGAGTTTTATGAAAAATCTTTAAAAATAAAAGAGGATAAGGAAACAAGGGAAAATCTCGATATCGTAAATAAAGAGTTAGAGAAACAACAAAACAAGAATCAAGAAAATCAAGAAAATAAAGATAATAAAAATAATGAAGAGCAAAAAGAGAATCAAAAAAATCAAGAGAATCAAAATAAACAAGATAAAGATAAAAAAGATAAAGAGAAAAATAAACAAGAAGATAAGCAACAGCAAGATAAAGAAAAAAAAGAGAATAAAAAAGAGCAACAAAAGCAAGAAGAAAAATTAGAAGAAAATAAAAATAGTAAAGATGAAAAATCTCAATCAAAACAGAGCCAAGATAATGTAAAAAAAGAAGAGATATCTCAAATGGAAGAGAGAAAATGGATGGAACAGTTAGAGAAACAAACAACACCAATATTATTAAGAAAAGCAAATACACAAAAAGAGAGTCAAACAGATGAAACAAAACCTTGGTAAGATATTTTTATTATTAATTTTTCCCATAATTGCATTTGCACAAGTAACTTTAAGTGCACCACAGAGTTTTTTTCAAGGGGATAGTGTAGAGTTTTCACTAAGTGTTAGTGGAAAAGATATCAAGATGCCAGATATAAAAGATATTGATGGTTTTATAGTTCAAAGTTTAGGAACTTCAACTCAAACCAATATAATTAATGGTGTACGAAGTGATAAACTAATCAAAAATTATACTTTTAGACCAACAAAAGATATAACAATACCTTCTTTTGAAATAACTGTGAATGGAAAAATAGAAAAAACACAACCACAAAAAATAAGTATGCAAAAAGTGGAAAAAACAGTCTCAGCTGATTATGACTTAACTATACAAGTAGATAAAAAAGAGGTTTATGTGGGGGAGAGTATCCATTTAACTCTTTTGTTTAAATATAAAAAAGATCTTAATATTATTGGATTAGAGTTTGAAAAGCCCAAGTTTGAAAGTTTTTGGGTTAAAGAGTTAAAATCAAATGAAAATCTACCAATAGATAATCAATATACCTTTCAAAAGTTAGAATATATCCTCTTCCCACAAAAAAGTGGAAAGCTAGAAATAGGACCTTTAAAAATTGAAGCAGTTACTACTCAAAATAGATACAACACCGGTTTTTTTGTAACAGCACCAACTAAAAGAACAAAAGTGTATTCAAATAAAATTGAACTAGATGTGAAACCAATACCACAAAATGTAAAACTAATAGGTGATTTTTCTATAGATGCTACAATTGATAAAAATAGTGTAAAAGAGGGGGAAGCTGTATCTTATAAAATAACTATAAATGGTCGTGGAAATGTTGATGATATCGATGAGGTAAAATTAAATATTCCAAATGCAACTGTGTATGAAAATCCTTCTGAAAAAAAATATGATATTCAAAATAATATTTACGGGGGAGTATATACAAAAGCTTTCTCAATAGTTCCTACAAAAGCTTTCACAATTCCTGAAATTAGTTTAAAGTATTTTGATAAAGAGACAAAATTAATTAAAACAATCAAAACAAAAAGTTTTGATATAAAAGTGGAAGCAGTAGAGAAAAAAGTAACACAACTTGAAGTGGCTAATGATGATATTCAAACTACTAAAACAACACCTCAAATCCAAAATGTACAATTATCCAACAATGAAAAAGTCCTCTATTTTCTTTTAGGACTGATGGTTGGTGTTATAGGTGTTGTAGTTATTGTTATGTTAAAAAAACAAACAAAAAAACAAGAGGATATTCCACTTATAAAAATAGTAAAAAAAGCTAAAACACAAAATGAGTTATTAAAAACTATGGTGGTTTTTATAAAAATTGATGAAGATTTAGATAAAATGATATTTACTCTTGAAACAAAGCTAGATAATGAACAATTTAAGAGTGTAAAAAAACAGATAATAGATATTTTAAATAGTTTAGTTAAAAAGGGTATACGATTAGATACAAAATTTTAGTAATTTTATTGTTGTTTATAACAAATAGTTTTGCACAAGAGTTTGAGTGGGGAAGTGCTGTTCAAACTAATATTACAAAAGATGAAGTTGCAATAGTTATTAAAAAATATGTAGATGAAAAGTATCCTCAAAAAGTGGAAGCATATAAAGAGTATTTAGAGAAAATTAAACAAACAAAAATAGAAAAATATTCAGATAGTACTTTTGTAGATGGTACACTTATGTGGCAAGATAATCTTACTAATATATCAAAACAATTTAATATATTAGAGTACAAAATATATTGTAGAGATTTGATTTTAGCCAATAGAAAAGATTGGAGAGTTCCCTCTTATGATGAACTTTTAAATTTGATTGATTACCAAAAACATAATCCAGCAACAAGTCAAAAGATAAAATATGTTATCCCAAATAAATATTGGAGTGGTTCAAAAAGTTTGATGGCTGAAGATAATAATTGGTATGTGGATTTCAAAGATGGAATTACAAACTTTACATCAGATATGCAAAGGTACAATATACGATGTGTACGAGAGATATCAAAAAAAGCTGGTGAGTATTGATGAAAACTTTTATTGTATTTTTTATGGTTAGTATCTCAATATTTGCAAATGACTTTGAAAAAAGCTTAAATATAGTTATAGATAAAACAGCAAATATAATGTGGCAAGATAATCTTGAATCAACACAATATCTTGAAGATATAACTATGGCTAAAACATATTGTGAAAATCTAATATTAAATGGTTATATAGATTGGAAAATGGCAACAATTAAAGAACTTCAAACTATTATGGATATAACAAATAAAAATGTAACTATTAAAAAAGAGTTTCAATATACTACTAGTTCAAAATATTGGTCAAAGAGTCCTTATCATCTTAATGCTAATCAATTTTGGTATGTGGATTTTAAAACTGGTATTGTAAATTTTAGTACAAGAGATAATAAATATACTGTACGATGTGTAAGATATTTAAAATGATAGCAAAATTTATTTTTTTCATCTTACTATTGAGTTCTTATTCCTTAGCTGTTGTGAATCCTTATAAGAGTTTACCAGTGGATGAAAAAATCAATGTTATGGTGAATTATTTTGTAAATGAAGAGTTAGAAAATCTAAAACCAATTTTACCTCAAAAAGAAAAGTTACAAGATGATGATGCAAATTTAGAGCCTATAAAATATGAGCAGTATTTTAACTATATTCAAAGATTAAAAGCTGTAAAAGAAAGTAGGGTAGATGAGCAAAAAAAGATAGATGAAAAATACCAAGGTCAGGTGGCTTTTTATAATGGTAAGCTTAAAAATCTTAAAAAATTTTATGAAGATTCAAAAAATCTAGAGCCTATTATACAAAGAAGTATTAATAAAGCTTTTAAAGTAATTTATGGAAAACCAAAATTTCAAAGTATAAAATATGATGAAAATAGTGATTCATTTTTAGCAAAATTAGGGGTTGAAGATATTTATCATATTGATACTTTTGTATCTAAAGAGGTTTACTTTAGGATTTCAAAAAGTGATTTAGATAGCTTTTTTAATTATTATTATGAATCACAGATTAATGTTATATTTGATTATAGTAATAATTTGTTAAACTATAACAGTATAATATTCAAATACAATGAAGCAACCTATAAAGGTATATTCACAGATGAAAATAATAGTAAAATTAAACTAAATATAAAGATTAATGATGATATATTTCGTTTAGAAAAAATAGAATAATATTTAGGATAGAAAAGATGAAAAAAATTGTAAGTGGTTTATTGTTGTTAAGTTCAATTAGTTTTGCTACAACTTATTTTGCAAAAGTAGAGCCGATTAATAGCTATACTGTAAAATCAAGTGTAAGTGGAAAAGTGATATATGCTAATAGTGCATTAGAGTCAAAAATAGCACAAAATGCAATGGTTGTAAAACTTGATGATAGTGTTGATTTGATTGAATTAGAACAATCACAAGAGAAATTAGGGAATATGCAACAGGTATTAAAACTTCAAGATAATACTTTGGAAAGTTTTAAAAGGGTATCTTCAAAATCACAGTTTGATAGAGATAATCAAAAAATAGTGATACTAAATACTGCTTCAACAATAAATGACCTAAAAACAAAAATTGCAACACTAAAAGATACAATTAAAAACAAAAATTTAAGTGAAAAAAATAGCTATATTTATGATGTATCAGTAGAGGTTGGGGATTATGTAACTCCAGGAACACTTTTGTATACGGCTATGGATTTATCAAAAGGAAAAGTTGAGATATTTATCCCTATAGATGATGCTGCAACAATACAGGATAAAGAGATATATCTTGATGATAAAAAGTCAGATTTAAAAATTGCAAAACTTTATGATGTAGCTGATAGTAAACATATCTCATCATATAAATGTGAGATAATTATTCCAAGTCCAGAAAAATTTTCAAAACTTGTAAAAATAGAATTTAAATAATCTAACTTGACACATCTTGAGCTTTTAAGGCTAAATAAGCCTGTACGACATCTTACCTATGTTCAATTTATAGCATATTTTGGTGCTTGGTTTTCAAATGTAGCTATATATACTATGCTTGTACAATTTGATGCAAGTGCTTTAATAATTGCAACAGTAACAGCTTTTCATTTTCTCCCAGGGGTTATTTTTTCTCCGTTTAATGGCTCAATTGTAGATAGAATAGCGGTAAAAAAACTTATGTTGATACTTCTTATTACAGAGATGAGTATGACCATAGCATTTTTGTTGATTAATAGTATAGAAGATGTATGGCTTTTGATGTTATTTCTTTTTATACGGATGGGAAGTGCCTCTATATTCTTTACAACAGTGATGACTGTTTTACCAAAACTATTAAGTGGTGAAGCACTTATAAAAGCAAATGAGATACACTCAATGGTATGGTCTATAACTTTTACAGCAGGTATGGCACTAGGTGGAGTTGTAGTAAGTTTACTTGGTGTGAAAACATCATTTATTATTGATGGAGCTTTATTTTTAGTAGCGATTGCCATTTTGTCACAAATAGAGTTTAGTATAGAGGTAGAAAAAATTACCAATAGTATGTTTCAAACTATCAAAGATGGGTTTGAATATCTCAAAAACAACAAATATCTTTTCCATTATATGTTTTTACACTCAACTGTTGGTTTTACTATATTTGATACTATTGTAACACTACTAGCTGATCAGTCTTATAAATATATCATAGCAGTACCTCTTGCTATTGGATTTACAAATGGTATGAGAGCATTAGCTTTGATGGTTGGACCATTATTTCTAAGTAGTTGGATAACAAAAGAAAGAATGTTTTATATGTTTTTAGCCCAAGGTGGAGCTATCATACTATGGGCATTTTTGCAAGACAATTTTTATTTAGGATTAATTGGGATGTTTTTAGTGGGACTAACTACTACAACTATTTGGTCATATACTTATACTATGCTACAAGAAGAGGTGGAGAGAAAATATCTTGGAAGAGTATTAGCATACAACGAGATGATATTTATGCTCTCAACAGTTGCAACTACATTTTTTATAGGATTAATGGCCTCAATAGTTACATTAGATATAATTACAATATTATTAGGTACAGTATTTATAGGTGTTGCATATTATTACAAAAGGGTATTTTTATGAGTTTAGATTTAAATATGGAAAATATAGAGATAAGGGTTTTGCTTTTGGCACTCTATAAAAAGCGAGAGGATGAAAACTTTAGTGATATAGTTGGAGTGATGGAAGAGAGTAGAGTATTTACAAAAAAAGTTGGAAAAAAGTATCTTAAATATCTTAAAAGTGAAAATTTTATCACTGAAGATAGCCTTACAATGATAGGATTAGAAAAAGCAAAAGAGATTGAGTTAGAGTTTAAGATTTAAACAGCAATTTTCTGCTATAATTCGATTTCTAAAAATGCAGATGTGGTGGAATGGTAGACACGCGGGCTTGAGGGGCTCGTGCTTAACGGCGTGTGAGTTCAAATCTCATCATCTGCACCATTGACAAATTCCTAAAAATCAAGCTACAATCTCTTTATAACTTCTAAAGGAGTTCTTTTATGAAAAAAGCAGTAATATTTGATCTAGATGGAACACTTATAGATTCTCTTGAAGATATAGCAATCAATGCAAATAAAGTTCTTAGGCAGCTTAATTGCCCTACACACTCTTTAGAACAATATAAACATTTTGTAGGTGATGGAGCTAGAGTATTGATAGAAAATGCAATGCCTAGATATATATCAAAGAATTATCTTGATGAGGCTTTGGATCTGTTTATAGAGTTTTATGAACAAAACTTACATACAAATACAAAACCTTATGAGGGTATAAAAGCACTTTTAAATCAATTAGTGTCACAAAAAATACCTCTTGCTGTTTTATCAAATAAACCAGACAAGTTTACAAAACTTTATGTGGAAAAACTGTTACCAGATATCCCCTTTGTTGTGGTTGCTGGTCAAAAAGAGAGTGTAGAAAAAAAGCCAGATCCAACTGCGGCTTTGGACATAGCAAAAAAATTTCAAATAGAAACACAAGAGATATATTTTGTAGGAGATACTTCAACAGATATGAAAACAGCAAAAAATGCAAATATGATAGCAGTTGGAGTTTCTTGGGGATTTAGAACTGTGAAAGAGTTAGAGAAAAGTGGTGCTGATTTTATTATTAAATCCCCTCAAGAATTAGTAGACTTATAAATGAATGTTTTATAAAAGTTTAACTGACATTTTACAGATACAAAAATGATATATAAAGAGTATAATAAATAAAAAAATCTCTTAGGAAGTATTATGGTAGATTTAGCAACTATGAGACAAGAATATACAACAAAAGGGCTTCACAAAAAAGATATGCTTGAAAATCCATATGAGCAATTTGAACTATGGTTTAATCAATCAGTTGAAGCAAAACTAATAGAACCAAATGCTTTTACACTAGCAACTGTTGGAGTTGATCTTAAACCATCTCAAAGAACAGTATTACTTAAAAGATATGATGAGAGTGGTTTTGTATTTTTCTCAAACTATGGGAGTAAAAAATCACAGCAAATAGAACAAAATAGTTTTGTAGCAGCACATTTTGCATGGTTAGGACTTGAAAGGCAACTACGAATTGAGGGAACTATTCAGGAGATAAGTAAAACTGAATCACTTAAATATTTTTTAAGTCGTCCAAGGGGAAGTCAAATAGGGGCTTGGGTATCACATCAAAGTGAAGTTGTAACTTCAAGAAGTATATTAGAGCAAAAGTTTGATCAGATTAGAAAAAAGTTTGTTAAAGGGGAGATACCTTTCCCAGAGAAATGGGGTGGATATATTATCAAACCTACACTTTTTGAGTTTTGGCAAGGTGGACAAGATAGACTGCATGATAGATTTGAATACTCTTTAGAAGAAAATGGAAGTTGGGATATTCATAGATTAGAGCCTTAAAGTAAAAATGGGAAAAACAATAAACTTTATATTTAATATACTAGTTTTAATTCAATTATAATAGAATAATAAATACATAGAAGGGATAAAAAAGAGAACTTATGGAAACCATCACAAAATCAATTTTTATAAACTGCACTTTTGGGAATTTTTGGAAAAATAATTGCACCTTTGATAAAAAAAGATATACAAAACATGTTTGATTATCGTCATAAACAAACAAAATTATTATTAGAAAAGAAATAGTGTATTTTATTGGGATTGATTTAGCTTGGAGTGCCAATCACTTATCTGGAGTTGCTCTTATGGAAGATGATGAGGTGCTTTTTTGTGATACTATGGATTCATTAGAAGAGATTGTTCAGTTTATAGAAAAATATCCAGATGCAAAAGTAGGGGTTGATGCACCTTTATCTATCCCAAATCAAATAGGCAATAGGGAAATTGAAAAACTATTTTTAAAAGACTATAGTTCAAAGAAACTTGGTGTTTATCCTGTAAATAGAAACCTACTTGAAAATGATTTAGGCATTATTCGTTCAGAAAAACTAGTAGATATGATACCTCAAAAACTTGGGTTAAATCTTTTTGAAGTTTATCCACATGTGACTATTTTAGAATGTTTTCATGGGAAAGTTTTACCTTACAAAAGAAAAAAAGACAGAGATACAAATTTTATAAGAGAGCAACTAAATACTCTGCAAAACTATCTCACATCTACTTTAAAAGGTAACTTTTCAGTTGATATAAAGAATCTAAGAGGGAAGGCTCTGAAAAATCATGAGGATAAACTTGATGCTATAGTTTGTGCTTATACTTTGGCATATTGTGAAAAAAATCCTTATAAACTATACGGAGATATTTTTATAGTACCACAGAATAAAGAATGAATTTTTATAAGATAAAGAGTATAGGAAAAGTATATGAAATAATATAAAATTGCAGTATAATGAATATTAAATAAGGAGTAGTATATGAAAATAGGTGTATCGTCTTGTTTACTTGGGAATCAATGTCGTTATGATGGAGCTGGTAGTAAATTTGAATTTGTTGTTGATGTACTTTCAAAATATTTTGAACTAATCCCTTATTGTCCAGAAGAGATGGTGTTTGGAATACCTAGGGAATCTATCCGACTTGTAGATATAGATGGAGAGATAAAGGTTATCTCAAATAAAATTCAAAAAGATGTAACTAATGAGTTAAGTGCTATATCAAAAACATTGGCACAAAAAGCATTTGATGACAAGTTATGTGGATTTATTTTTAAAGCAAAGTCTCCATCTTGTGGAGTAGAAAGAGTTAAACTATATCAAAACAATAGTAACATGTGTGAAAAAAAAGCCACGGGCTTGTTTGCACAAGCAGTACAAGAGAAACAGCCATTTCTACCAATTGAAGAAGATGGAAGATTGAATGACCCTTGGTTAAAAGAAAATTTTTTAATGCAAGTATTTGCCTATAAGGATTTAGGGGAGTTTTTAGATTCAAATCCTACATTTAAAAATCTTGTAGAGTTTCATACTAGTTATAAATATCTTATCTACGCAAAATCCCAGGCATCTTATAAAAATTTAGGTGCGATAGTAGCAAATCATGAGAAAGAAGAGTTAGGTGTTGTATTGGAAAACTATAAGAGTTCATTTTTAGCTGCAATTGGAGAAAAAGGAAACATTAACAAAACATACAATGTCTTACTTCATATATTTGGATATTTTAAAAAGCTAATTCAAAAAGAGGAGAAAGAACATATATTAAGTGCCTGTCAGGAATATAAAGAAGGTATTATTCCATTAATTGCTGTGATAAAATTATTAAATCTTTATGTAAAACGATTTAATCAAGAGTACTTAAAAACACAAAAGTTCTTAAATCCTTATCCAAAAGAGTTTGCATTAAGATCTGATCTCAAAGCTTATAAATAACTTTAAATCTTATTAAGAGAAAATTAGATAGACTTTTAAAATTAAACCTGAGGATTGTTTTTTGAAAAACAAAAAAACTATTTTAGTATATCTTTCTTTATTTTTTATTTTATTATTTAGTATTGTAATATATCTAAATGAAAAGAATTATGAAGAAAGAGTTGATTTAGTTTTATCAAATAAGCTTTCAAAACTAGAAACAAATTATAAGATTTTCATGTATAATCAAAAGGTATTAGCTGATAATATTTTTGATGATACTATGAATATAAAGAGTGTACTTAAAATCCTTACCCAAGCAAATGAAACTCAAGATGCAAACAAAATAACACTTCTACGAGATGAACTCCAAAAAATATTAGAAAAGAAATATTCACAAATTAAAGCAAAAGGTATTTTACAATATCACTTTGTATTTCCAAATAATCATGTATTTTTAAGGATGCATAAGCCATCTAAATTTGCAGATGATTTAACTGGAATTCGACAAGATTTTGAATATGTCAATAAACATAAAAAGATAGTTCGTGGGTTTTCCAATGGAAGAACAGCACATGGATTTAGAAATGTATATCCAATATTTAATGAACAAAAACAATATCTAGGAGCTGTGGAGGTATCATTTTCTAGTGAGTTGTTACAGGAATATTTACAAAATATTAGTGGAATACACTCCCATTTTTTAATTAATAAAAGTATTTTTGATTCAAAAGCGTGGGAAAGAGATGATATGGTGATGAAATATTTTCAAAGTGCTGAAAATAGTGATTTGATGTTTCATATTACATCAAGTCATACTCATGAAAGATGTATAGTTAATAATACAAAAAATCTTCTTCATATAAAAGATAAAATTGCTGCAAAAATAAAATTAAAAGAGAAATTTGTACTCCATATTCCAATATCAATCCAATCCAATGTCATAGCATTTTATCCAGTGAAACAAAATATTACACAAGATGTTGTTGCTTGGGTTGTTTCTTATGAATATGTGCGTTTAATCGATACTATTTATAAAGATAAAAACTATATTTTAGTTAGTATATTTATTTTTCTATTGATTGTATTTTATTTCTTCTATAAAAATATAACACAACAGCAACTTATAACACAAAAATCACAAGAGCAAGAAAGACTACTCTCTTTATTTGATAAAGGTGATTCTGTTTTATTTAAGTGGAAAAATGATGAAAACTGGAGTGTAGAGCATGTATCAAAAAGTGTAGAAACTCTTTTAGGTTATACAGTAGAAGAGATTTTACAAAATAAAATACCATACAGTTCATCTATACATTTAGATGATTTACAAACAGTTATTGATGAGGTAAAAGAGGGATCAAAGTCAAAAAATGATTTTTTTGCACATAATCCATATAGAGTAATTACAAAAGATAATAAGATAAAATGGGTACTTGATTATACTACAATTGTGAGAGATGTGAATGGAAATATAGAATACTTTATAGGATATATTGTAGATATTAGTGAACAAAAAAATAAAGAGAGACTTTTATTTGAGCAATCAAAATTAGCATCTATGGGAGAGATGATAGGAAATATTGCTCATCAATGGCGACAACCACTCTCAGTAATATCTACGAGTGCTACAGGGTTACAAATGCAGTATCAGTATGGTGTACTAGATAAAAGCACCATCCCTTCAATATGTGAAACGATTAATGATAATGCTCAATATCTCTCTACAACAATTGATGATTTTCGAAATTTTATTAAAGGGGAAAGAGAATTAAAAAAATTTAATATTAAAGATACAATCACTAGTTTTTTACATCTAGTAAAACCTTCTATCAAGTCACATAATATTGATGTAATACTTTTAATGAAAGATAATATTGAGATTGAAGGTTATGAAAATGAACTACAACAATGTTTTATAAATATTTTTAATAACTCAAAAGATGCTCTCAAAGAGTTAAAAGATCAGGAAAAGCTATTGTTTATAGAGGTTTTAGAAGAGGATGAAAATCATATAAAGATAATTTTTAAAGACAATGGTAATGGAATTGATGAAGCTATTATAGAAAAAGTTTTTGAGCCATATTTTACAACAAAACATCAATCACAAGGTACAGGACTTGGATTACATATGACCTATAATATGATTACAGGTGGAATGCATGGAAAAATATCAATAGAAAATGTAAAATATCAATATAATACAAATATATACTATGGTGCTCAAATCAACATTATTTTACCAAAAGTGTATGAAGATTTAGACTAAATCTTTTGAAGGTTTTCCTATAAGGTATCCTTGAGAATAGTCTATCCCTATTGAGTTGATATACTCTAATGTTTTACTATCTTCTACATATTCAGCTATTGTTTGAAGCCTTAGATTATCACATAAAAATTTTAAACTTCCTACGAGTATTTGTATTTTACTATCAGTTGTAATATTTTTTACTAAAGAACCATCAATTTTAAGATAATCAATATGGTCACTTAAATTTAAAAGATGTTCAAAATTACTATAGCCACTTCCAAAGTCATCAATAGCTACTTTGCAACCTATTTTTTTCACGCTTTTAATAAACTTATAAAAGCTTTCATAGTCCTCTACACTTTCAGATTCTACTATCTCTAAAACCAGTCTATTACTTACATTATAATATTGGATTCTTTCAAATAAATAATCTTTGAAATTTGGGTTATCAATATCTAACATACTTATATTGATTGAAAATTCGAAATCTTTATCTTGAAAAAATTTAAAAGCTTTATTTATAACCATATAGGTTAATGGCTGGTACTTATTAAGCTCTTTTGCAATTGGTAAAAATTGGTCTGGAAAAATAAATTCATCTTTATATCTTAATCGAATAAGTGCTTCATATTTTTCTATTTTTTCAGTATAGTTATTATAAATAGGTTGATAGTGTACCTCTATAGTATCATTTTCTATTGCATATTTTATTTTTTTAGCTAACTCAATATTATCTTTATTTTTTTGGAGTTTTTGAATATGTTGTTGGGAGTATGTAGAGAGGTCATTTTTGGTTTCTATACCGTTGTCAAGCGCTATTTCAGCTTCTTTTAATTTGGCAATACCTTTTTGTAAGCTGCTTGTACTACTTGTACTTATTGCTACATCAACTAATATATCTAAGTCATTACTCGAACAGAAGTGTTCACTCTCTAAGTTATCAAGTAATTTTTTTAGGCAAAATTCTATAGTATTTTCTTTGAAGTCTGTATATTCTAAACAAAAGGTCCCATAGCTTACTATATAAACTTGTTTTATATTAGTATCTTTGTATGATTGTAAATAATTTGCAATTTCTAAAATTAACTGCTCGGCTGTTTTATAACCATAAAGATTTTGTATCTTAGTCATATTTTTAATTTTTACCAAAATCACTAGGGAATCTGGGAATTTCTCATTTTCTAAATCTTTAGCAAGAGAAATTCTATTTGGTAAGTTTGTAATCTCATGAATATTGATACTGTTTTCTATTTTAGATTTTAAAAAGTCTGGTAGTCTAGCAAAGTAAAATACGAGAGGAGAGAGTAGAATAGCTAAAAATATTATTATATATATCATAGTATTAGAGTTGTCTATATTTGTTTTCGTTAACATATCGAATTTTGATGTTAAGAGTAACTTTAGTTTTTGATTATTGTTAAAATCTTTTAAAATTCCACTATAGAGAGTATCATCAAGATAAGTATCATTGTTAAGTATCTTTTGTGCTTTTTGACTGCCAAATTGATGAAGCAGAGTATAACTTTCAAAACTATCACTCATTAAGCCATATTGAGGATTATTATGTTTAAGAAATCTACCTTGTTCATCTATTAAATAGATATGATAGAGTGTTGCTTGTTCTAGTTGTTTAAAAAATGTTCTCAAACATACATTAATAACAATAAATCCTTTTTTTATATTGTTTTTGTCAAAAATAGTGACTCCAAATCTTATAACAGGTTTTTTAGTTTTTTCAACTGTCCCATGTTCCCTATTAAGATTTATATGAGAGATACCTATTTCATTTTTGCTCAAAGATATAAATTTTTTAAAGTAAGTTTCATCTTTTTTATTTTGTAGCTGATTTTGTGGTACTATTTTAGAGATAGCTTTTTCTTTAAAAAGCTTTATGGGAGTTCCATCTATTCTAACTTTTTCATCTCCATTGGTATCTATATATCGCACTTGTATTGCACAGGGAAGAGATTTTTTTATTGTTAAAAAAAGTGATTCTATCTCTGGGGTATCTATTTGATTATTTATATATTTATTTATAAGAATATCACCTTGTAAAGCTTTGATAGTTGTGATATATTGATCGAAAAAGCTATTAATAAAAATATTTTTTTCTTTATGTTTTTTTTGTAGATTTTCTATGGTAACTCTATTTACATTACCTTTACCAAATTGTTCAAAAGTGTAGTATATAGCTAAAGTTAGAAATAAGATAGAAACAATATAAATAATTATAAATTTTACTTTATAAGGAATTTTATCTAACATAGAAACTCCTTTTACATTTATTTTTTAATCTTTATAATATAGAATTTTTGATTAAAAAGAGATATAATAAGGGTAGATTATATTGGTGTATGGTATAACTATTTACTATATACTTTTAAAAAGGAGTTTCTATGTCTAGTAATCAAAAACACGGTATCTCAATTGGATTGAATAGAGTAAAGAACTATTTTTTTATTAAGATGGATATTATTGGTAGTTTGACCCATGAAGATTATGGGATTATTATCCCAATGTTAGAAAATGCCTTACAAGGTGTTGAAGAGCCAAAAATATCATTGCTGATAGATGCAACAAAGTTTGATGGCTGGAGTTTGCAAGCAGCATGGGATGATTTAAAACTAGGTTTAAAACATAATAAAGATTTTGAAAAAGTTGCTTTTGTGGGCAATAAATCTTGGCAAGAATATAGTATAAAAATATCAAACTTATTTAGTTTGGGAGAGATGGAGTATTTCGAAAATATTGATGATGCTCTTGCTTGGTTAAGTTCCCAAAAAAGTATTGAAATAGAAAATGAAGATACAACTATGACTGAAAAAGAGATTTTAAGTAGGGAAGAAGCTATTGAAAATCAGTTAGAACTTTTATTTAAAACAAATATGAAAATAACAGATTGGGATGTTCCTGAAGCAGATGATGCAAAAGCAGCAGCTATGATATTAGAGATTTTACAAAGAAAACTTGATAGTTTGAAAGATGATGTACACAATGGTAAATATGATAACTACTAGTGGGGAATCTCTATTTTAACAATAGCGCCATTTTGATTATTGCTGATATCTATTATAAAGTTGTGTTGATCAATAATTTTTTTAGCGATACTAAGTCCTATACCTAGCCCTTTGTGCTCTTTATTTGATTTAAACGGTTTATATATATCTTCTAAAAGATTTTCATCAATACCACCGCCATTATCTTCAAATGTAATGGTGGTGTTATCTTTGGTCACTTGTAATGAAATATCTAGTTTATTATTTTGAATTGTACCTGTCATTTTAAGTTGGTCCAAGGCATTGTCAATAATAGCTATAAACACTTGCTCTAACTTTCTAGCATCTCCGTTAACATAATACATATACTTCTCTCTATCTATGTCTAAAGAGAAATTTTCATTTAGTAAATTAACCTTTGTTATGTGTTTTGTTTTATTATGAGTTAATCGAAGAGAGATAATAAGTGCTCTATATATATTTATCTTTTTTATTTCAAAAGTTTTTGTATCAGCTATCTCTCTCATTGATTCTGTTAAGTTTTTTATTTTATTAAGTTGTATTGATATATCTTCTAGGTCTTGTATGATATTTTGCTTTAGAGGACTTTGTTCTAGCTCTTGTATAGAGTCTTTTAAAAACTCCATAGTGCCATTAATAATTGTTAGTGGAGTGTTTATCTCATGACTTATACCACCTGTTAGTTTCCCTATAGCGTTATATTGAGCATCTTCTATTTTCTCTTTTTGTAATTGAAAATTTTGTTTTTCTAATGTTACCTCTTTTGTAACATCTCTTTGTATCCCTAAGAAATATTTTAAGTTATTATTTTCATCAAAAATTGGAGATATGGTAAATTGATTATAGATGAGTTTTCCACTTTTTGAATAGTTTTTAACTGTTACAGTTGTTGAGATACAGTTTTTTATAGCATCTTTTATTGCTTTAATATTTTTTTGATTTCTATCTTCTCCTTGTAAAAATCTACAATTTCTACCAAGAAACTCCTCTTTTGTATATTCAAATCTTTTGCAAGTTATGTCATTGACATATACTACTGGATTGTCTTCTTGATTTGGATCTGAAACTACAATTCCATTGGTCGCTTGTTCAATCACCTTTGGTAAATATTTAAAAAGTTCACTATTTGGATTTATCATAACACTCTTTTTTTTTAGTTGTATTAGTTTAGTACCATTTTATTTAAATCTATATAAATTATAGATTACTTTTAGTTATAATCTTTGCAAAAGCTAATATTAGTTAGTATTACATTTAATCTTATTTAATAGGTGGTCTAAATCATGGGTATTAAGACATTGAAAAATTACTTTCGTCTTTCGATGATAATTACAACATTCAGTTTATTTTTTATATTTTATATCTTTTCATCGTATATACATACAAATTTAACAATAGAAGAAAATCAAAAAATATCAGAATCATTATCAAAACAAGTTTTTAACTCTATGTATCAAGTTATGCGAAAAGGTTGGAGTAGAGAAGAGTTACAAGCTTTTATAAGTGAAACAAAAAGTTCTTTTGAAAATAGCTCGTATGATGTGGAGATATATAGAGGAAAAAATGTTGAAGAACATTTTGGAATTATTAAACAATCACCAATTACAATAGATATACAAGAGGTATTTGACACAAAAGAAAAGCTTTTTAAATCTACAGACAATACAACAAAAATTATTACCCCAATTATTGCAAAGCAAGAGTGTATAGCATGTCACACAAATGTACAAGAGGGTGCTGTTTTAGGTGCTGTGAAAGTTGAATATGACTTTAATGATATGATTGTTCAAACACGAGAACAGTACTTGCTGTTTTCACTTATAATTTTACCTATTATGTTTATAATGGCATTTTTAGTTTCAATTAATTTTTTAAAAAAAGTGAATCTTTCTATTGAAAATTTTGGTGATAAAGTAAAAAATATCAATACAGTTAAAGATTTTAAAAATATCGACATAGTTAATTCAA
The DNA here is from genome assembly GCA_021107755.1 of Arcobacteraceae bacterium. Lineage (GTDB taxonomy): Bacteria > Campylobacterota > Campylobacteria > Campylobacterales > Arcobacteraceae > JAIOSF01. Next base: position 55,864 of record JAIOSF010000022.1, on the reverse strand, counting down.
AAGATAGTTTTCAAGAGTTTGATAAAATTATGGATGGTTTAAATCTTCTAAGTGCTAAATTAAAAAATATAGCAGTAGATAAAGATATTTTGGAATTTGAAGTTAAGCTTCTTGATAAAATGGTTATCACCTCGGATATTATTAGAGATTGGAAAGAGTATATAAAAGATCTCCTCCATGAGATAAATATAGTTTTACCAGTACATTGTTTAATTACTATTTTTAAAACCGAGGATGAGTTTTATGAGATAGAGATATTTTGGCTAGGTAAACCAGAAAATGGACTAAAGCTACATCTTGAAGATGTAGCAAAGAATATGATATCAGAACATCATAACCAAGAAGTTCAGGAGATGATAATAAATCATAATATCTCCAATGAAAGCTTTTGTTTAACAAGTTTAGAGGAAGATGATATTGAACATGAAGCAAAATCAATTCTTTTAGATGCTCCAAAAATAGGGGGGATTGTAGGACTTGGTATCCAATCAAGAATGGAGAAAGACTCTATTCATTCTATCGTAATCGATTCTATTTTAACAACACTTTTAAATCTTGTTGGTTCAATAAAAGCTATCAATAAATATACAGAAAACTTAGAATACTATGCTACAAGAGACCCTCTAACTGGGCTGTTTTCACAAAGAGTTTTCAGAGACTTATTGGATTATGAGGTAAAAAGAGCTACAAGACATGACTATCACTTTGGAGTTTTAGTAATAGATTGTGACAATTTTAAACCTATTAATGATACTCATGGACATAGTTTTGGTGATGAGTTTTTAAAAGCATTTGCGGATATTTTAACTCACTCAAAAAGAGATGAAGATATTTTATCTCGATATGGTGGAGATGAGTTTACCATTATTTTACCAGAAAGTGATCATAATGAAACATATTCAGTTGCAAAAAGAATTTTAGAAAATGTAGAAAAATTTGAATTGGCCGCACCAGATGGTAGTATGATAACTATGACTGTTTCAATTGGTATTGCAGTTTTTCCAGAACATTCAACTGACCCAAAAGAGCTATTTAATATAGCAGATTCTATGATGTATAGAGCAAAATATGAGGGTAAAAATGCAGTAAAATTTCCAACAAATGATGATATAGAAGAGATTCATCAAGAACTTGAAGATAACTCGATGATAGTTTTAGATGCTATTAAAAATGAGAAAATAGTACCACATTTTCAACCAATCGTAAATGTAAAAACAGGTACTACAGAGATCAATGAACTTCTTATGAGAATAGAACTAGATGGGGAGATGATAAGTGCTGGAAAATTTATAGAAACAGCGGAGTCTCTAGGAATTGTACATCAGATGGATTATATTGTTATAGAAAAAGCATTCCAAAAAATTAAAGAGACTGATTACAAGGGGCTACTATTTATAAATTTATCACCAAAAGCCCTGATGATAGGTGAGTTTATAAAAAAAGTCGTCAAATTAACTGTAACATATAATATCAATAGAGACAATATAGTATTTGAGATAACAGAGAGAGAAACTGTAAAAAGTTTTGCACTATTAGAAAAATTTGTACAAAACTTAAAAATAGAAGGATTTAGTTTTGCAATTGATGATTTTGGAAGTGGTTTCTCTTCTTTTCATTATATAAAAAGATTTCCAATTGACTATATAAAGATAGATGGAGATTTTATAGTAAATATTCACAAAGATAAAAAAGATTTAGCTTTTGTAAAATCTATAATATCTTTAGCAAAAGAGTTAGAGGTTAAAACTGTTGCAGAGTTTGTTGAAAATGAAGAGATATTAGAATTTTTACAAAAAATAGAGGTAGATTACGCACAAGGATTTCACTTAGGGAAGCCATCTATTACTTTGAATTCTTAATCTATTCGAAGGTACTAAATATACTATGATATGACTATCCTAGTGTATTTAGGTTTTAAATTACATCTACATCTTTAACATCAATACCTGAGAGTTTTTCCATTTTAGCTTCAACAATATCTAAAAATTCTGTTTTATTTTTTTCATCCATATTATTTTCAAGCATCTCTACAATATATTTAATACCATTTGCATTGATTTTTTTTACACTTGCTAAATAGTGTGTAAATGCTATAAGTTTTACATCGTTAATAGAATAAAGTTTTTTATTTTGATGATCTTTTTGAGGAAGTAACCCTTTATCCTCATACATTTTAAGTGTTCTTATTTTTGCAGTAAGAAGCTCCGCAATTGAACTCAAGGGTAATATATCTTTTTCGTTATCTAATAGTGCCACGCTACTTTCCTAATCTATATTTATTGAAATATATTATATCAAAAAATATTTTTAATACAGCTTTTTGTTAATATTATTACCATTATATATAAAAAAAATCAATTTATATGTTAATTTTATAACATAAAATGTAAAAAGAATACAATATTTAATGAATAAATATTACTATAGTGGAGTTTTATTTAAGAATAATATAAGATAATTATGATATAACTTACATAGTTTATGTTAAAAAAATACATTAAATAAGTAAATTTATAACATATATAATGAAATTTAAGGAGTTTTATTGAGTATTTCAATTCGAGAACCAATTAAAAGTGATGCAAAACATATTTATAAGTTAGTAAAAGATACAAATGTTTTAGATGTTAATTCTGAATATTTATATCTTTTACAAACAACTCATTTTAGAGAGTTTTGTAGTGTTGCTTTATTAGAAGAGGAAGTTGTCGGTTTTACTTCAGGGTACCTTATACCAAATCAAGAGGATACTTTGTTTATATGGCAAGTTGCTGTTGATAGCAAGATGCGAGGAGAAGGACTTGCTGGAAAAATGATTATGGATATATTACAAAGGGCGTCTGCAAAAAATGTAAAAACTATACATACAACTATTAGTCCAAGTAATAGCTCATCTCAAAAACTGTTTGAGAAGTTATCAAAGAACTATGGTGTATCTTTTGAAAAAGAGACAATGTTTGAAATCAGTGATTTTAATGATGCTCATGAAGATGAAGTGTTATATAAAATTGAATTAAAAAAATAAAAGGAAAAATTAAATGAGAATATTTGAAAGTTTAGAATCAGAGGTTAGAGGTTATATAAGAAGTTTCCCAACAATATTTACAAAAGCAAAAGGTGCAATACTTACAGATGAACAAGATGTAGAGTATATAGATTTTTTTGCAGGAGCTGGGACACTAAATTATGGTCACAATAATGATGCAATAAGTGCTGCCCTTATAGAATATCTACAAAATGATGGGATAGTGCATGGTCTTGATATGGCTACAACTGCAAAAAAAGAGTTTTTACAAACATTTGAAAATCTAATTTTAAAGCCAAGAAATTTAGAGTATAAACTGCAGTTCACTGGACCAACGGGAACAAATGCTGTTGAAACAGCACTAAAACTAGCAAGACTTGTAAAAGGTAGAAGTAATATTGTAACTTTTACCAATGGTTATCATGGATTATCTCAAGGATCACTTGCAGTAACAGGAAACAATGAATATAGAGATGAGAGTTATATTAGTAGATGTAATGCTACTTTTATGCCTTTTGATGGATATTTTGGAGATTGGAATACTTTAGAGTATTTGAGAAAATTTTTAGATGATGGAAGTAGTGGTGTTGATATTCCAGCAGCTGTTATTGTTGAAACTATTCAAGGTGAGGGTGGTATTAATGTTGCTAGTGCAAAATGGCTACAAGAGTTAGAATCAATTTGTAGAGAGTATGATATTTTACTTATCATTGATGATATTCAAGTTGGAAATGGTAGAAGTGGAGAGTTTTTCTCTTTTGAATTTGCTGGAATCAACCCTGATATGGTAACTCTTTCTAAGTCAATTGGTGGTGGATTACCAATGGCACTTTTATTATTCAGACCAGATTTAGATCAATGGAAACCAGGGGAACATACAGGAACATTTAGAGGAAACAATCTTGCATTTGTAGCTTCAAGAGTGAGTTTAGAGAATTACTGGCAAAACGATGACTTGTCAAATGCTGTATTTTATAAAGAAAAAATATTAAAAGAGACTTTAGAAAAAATTGCACAAAAACATAAAGATACCTATACTATTGATATACGAGGAAGAGGGCTAGCATATGGTTTTGAGATTAAAGATGATAAAACAATAGCTGGAGAAATATCAGAATATGCTTTTAAAGAAAATCTTATTATAGAAACTTGTGGTAGTGACTCTCAAGTTGTAAAATTTCTTCCACCATTAGTTATAGATGAAGATACTTTAAGAGAAGGACTAAAAAGATTTGAAACAGCTGTAGATAAACTATTTGCTGATAAAAAAGATAAGTTAAGTGAGGAGTTTTAAAAAATGATTGTAAGAGATATAAAAGATATTATAGGAAGTAGTAAAGAGGTACATGCTAAAGAGGGACAATGGACTAGTAGAAGAATGATTTTAAAAGATGATGGTATGGGATTTTCTTTTCATGAAACTATTATTAAAGCTGGTACAAAAACACATATACACTATCAAAATCACCTTGAAGCTGTATATTGTGTAGCTGGAGATGGAAAAATAGAAGATTTAGCTACGGGTGAGATACATGATATTTATGATGGTGTTATGTATGCTTTAAATAATCATGATGATCATAACTTATATGGTGGTAGTGTTGATATGCGACTCATTTGTGTTTTTAATCCACCAATTAAAGGGACAGAAAATCATGATGAAAATGGAGTATATCCACTAGAGGTGTAGGTTTGGAATTTATTTATGTAGAAAATTATTTAACAATATCAAGAGATGAAAAAAGAGAATTTCTTGTTTTATTGGGTTCATTTACCAACTTTAGAGTTACAAATCAAAAGATTGTTCTTAATGACAATTCGCTTATTTTAGAATTTGCTAAAAATTCAGATATTGGTTTTGCTAAAGAGGCAATAGAAAAATTCCTTGAGGTAAATAAGCAAGTAAATATAAAAATAGTTTCTTGTATAGAGCAAAATAATCATGAGATTATTTTGACTTTTGAAGATAAAAAACAAAAAAAAGTGAAGTTATAATAGATGAGACTTTTAGCTTATAATATTGATAATAAAATTATTGAAAAACTAGAATATGATGAACATTATATTGTGGATAGAACCTATGAGTTAGATGATGCTTTGTATCATCTACAGGTAAGGTTTTACAATCTAGTCATAATGTATGAAGATGATTTAAAAAATTGTATGACACTTTTAAAAGCAACTGATAACACCCATACAGCATTTGTTGTATTAACACATAGTGATGATAAAAAATTTCATCTAAAGTGTTTTCGAAATGGTGCATTGTGTGTTATCAATCCTTTTGATGGTGAATTGTTATGGGCAAAAATAGAATCAATCCATAGGGAAAATTTTGAAAAAAAGATTTATCATGAAAACTATTTTGGTATCGATAAAGAGCAAAAAGAGATAGTGGATTATGATAATAATGAACTTCAAATAAGAGGTAAAGCATATGATATATTGGTTTATCTCTATCAAAATAGATATAGACCACCCATATCAAAAGATGAGATGATCTATGCATTGTGGGATGACCCAGAGATGGTTTGTCAAAATGTTATTGAAGTAAACATCAATCAAATTAGAAGTAAATTGAAAAAAAGATTTCATATTGATATGATAGATACGGTTAGAAATAGAGGTTATAAACTTAAAAATTAATCAAAGGAGAAATATATATGGAAGATTTGTATCCATCAAGAGGCCAAGAAGAGAGGATTATAAACAGAGTTGACAAAACAGTTTATAGTAATAAAAATTTTGGACAACAAAGTTTAGATAATATCCAAAGAGAGCAGTATGATGAAAATGGATATATTGTAGTACCTAACTTATTTAGTGCCGATGAGATTAAAGAGTTATTAGAAGATATAGAGATTATGTCTTCAAATGATGAATTACGACAAAATGAAGAGTTTATAACTGAACCAAATGGTGAAAATTTACGAACTATTTTTAACCAACATATATTTAGTAGTGCATTTGAAAAAATATCACAAGATGGTAGGATCCTAGATAAAGTACAACAACTCTTAGGTGGAGATGTTTATATGCATCATAGTCGTATCAATATAAAACCAGCCTATGTGGGGAAATCTTTCCCATGGCATAGTGACTTTGAAACTTGGCATTGTGAAGATGGACTGCCAAGATGCAGATGTTTAACAGCTTGGGTTATGTTAACAGATAATACACATTTTAATGGACCGTTATATTTAATACCAGGAAGTCATAAAAAATATGTTTGTTGTAAAGGTATGACTCCTGCTGAGAACTATAGATATTCTTTAAAAAAGCAAGAGTATGGTGTCCCTAGTGTAGAAGCAATAAAAGAGTTGTCATCAAAAGATATTGTAGCAGCACTTGGAAAAGCAGGAACTTTAGTGATACATGATGGAAATATTATGCATGGAAGCCCAGATAATATCTCCCCTGATCCTAGAACAAATGCATTTTTTGTTTATAATAGCGTACATAATAAACCAATTAAACCATTTTCTGCCCCTACAAAAAGAGCAGATTTTTTATCTTTAAATGATTATACACCAGTGAGAGTAAAGAGTTAATTATGAACTCTAAAGTAAATACAATTTTTAAAGAGTTAGATGATATCTCTCAATCAGTAAATTTTATATCATTAAACGCACATATAGAAGCTTCAAAAGCACAAGGGGAAGCAGGGAGAAGATTCTCAATAGTTTCTGAAGAGATGACAAAACTATCTAAAAAACTCGATAACTCTTTAGAAGAATTAAAAGAAATAGTACAAAAATAGTATAAAAGGGATACAATAATATGAAAGTATGTAAATTTGGTGGAAGTTCAGTAAAAGACGCTACACAAATCAGAAAAGTTATAAAAATATTACAGCAAGATAAATCAAGAAAGGTGGTAGTTGTTTCTGCACCTGGTAGAGATGACTTACATGATCAAAAGATCACAGATCATCTATTAAACTATGCAACCAATGGAAAACATTTTTCAGACCACTTAATAGAAGTAGATGCACAACAAAGTTTTGAAGCAATTATTACTAAATATGAAAAGTTATGTATAGATTTAGGTATTGATAAAAATAAGATTATAGAACCATTAAAAAAAGATTTAGAAAATACAAAATTAAAAGATGAAAAAAGGGAGGCTTTTTGTCTTTCAAGAGGTGAACATCATAATGCCAAAGTAATAGAGCAATTTATGAAAAAATCAAAGATAAATGTAAAACTAATGCTTCCTGAAGATTTTGGGTTTATATTAAGTGAAAATTTTACAGATGGTAAAGTATTAAATGAGTCATATGAAAATATTGAGAGAGATTTTAGTATAGAGGAGGATATCCTTTATTTAGTTCCAGGATTTTATGGAATTACAAAAAATAAAGAGATAGCTGTGATGAGTAGAGGTGGTAGTGATTTAACAGGTGGAGAATTAGCCTATGCACTTGATGCTGATGTTTATGAAAACTGGACGGATACAAATGGTGTGTATGAAGTAGATCCAAGAGTTATAGAAGATGCTAATGTAATACCAAGACTTACATTTAAAGAGTTACGACTTTTAAGTTCAAAGGGATTTAATGTTTTTCATTTTGATGCAATGTTAAATTGTAAAAAAAGTAAAATACCAATCAATATACGAAATACAAATAATCCAGACCATGAAGGTACATTGATTTTGAGTGAAAGAGTTCCTATGGAAGACAATGTAGGAATTGCTAGACTTGATAATATGGCTTCAATACATATACAAAAAGATATGCTAGCAGAAGAGATAGGTTTTATGGCTGAGTTATTAAAAGTGTTTAGTGAGTTTGGAATTAATACATATCACTATCCAACAGACAAAGATGATATTGCAGTTTTAGTAGATCAAGAGTGTCTTAAAGGGAATATAAATAATTTAAGAAGACAGATAGAAAAGAGAATAAAAACAGACAATATTTTTATAACATATAATCTCTCTATCATCACTATTGTAGGAATTGGACTTAAAGAGAATAGCTTTGCTATAGTAGATGCTATATGGGCATTAAAAGAGAATAATATCTCATTTGACCTTTTTGATATGAGCCCTTCTAAAATATCTTTTCATATAGGTGTTTCTCAAAATATTGCAGATGTTGCCTTACAAACACTTTATGATAATCTTTTAAAGAAAGAAGAATAAAAATTTGAAATAATATTTATTATTTCAAATTTATTAGAAAAATAGTTGCACTAGTGGATAAGTAATTAAGAAATATTTAAAGGTATCACAATACCAAAACATGCACCTTTGTAATGTTTTCCATTAAAATCATATTCATCGTTTTTAACTTCAAGAGTTCCTTTCATACCATTTGTTACTAGATTATAACTCATATGAAGTCCAAGACCAGTACCTTGTGATTTGTGTTTAGTTGTAAAATATGGTTCAAATACTTTATCAATAATATCCTCAGGAATTCCACCTGCATTGTCTTTAAATTCTATAATTACATTATTCTCATTTATAATTTGTGAGATGAAAATAAATCTATCATCTTCATCATTGTTTTCTACTAAAGCATCTTTTGCATTATTAAAAATATTCATAAAACATTGAATAAGCTCATTTGGATATCCTTGAATATGGATATTTTCTTCTAAATCCAAAATAATGGTGATATTATTTCTTTTTATAGTTGCATCTACAAGTTTTATGAAACTATCTGTATCATTTTTTAAATCAAATCTTACAGGTTTTGAGTCCCCTTTTATAAAGTTTCTAAAGTCATCAATAGTTTGTGACAAAAATTGAGAGTGTTCATTGATAACTTCACAATATTTGTAGAACTCATCATCTGTTAACAATCCCATCTCTTTTTGCATATGCATACCTGTAGCACTTGTGGATATTACAGAGAGAGGTTGTCTCCATTGGTGAGCTATATTGCCTATCATTTCACCCATGCTAGCTAACTTAGATTGTGAGATGAGTTTAGATTCTCTGTCTTTTAGTTCACTTATATCAATAATAGAAGATATTCGTAAATGTTTCCCATCTACAATTATATTTGTCCCTTTGAGTAAAACAGGAATTTTTTCTCCATCCATGGTAACGATCATAGCTTCATAAAGATCAGCATTATCTAGAATAATTTTCTTTTTTACTAACTCTTTAGATTCCTGAGCAATAAAGTCTAAAGGGTGTTTCCCTAAAGCATCATGTTTATTTGTAATTTTAAAAAGTTTTAGTGCTGATTCGTTAAAGTCAATACATTTATAATTTTGTGATACGATAATTGATTCAATTGTTGTGTTGATCACTGCTTCAATTTGATGATATGATTTTTCAAGATTTTTCTCTTTTTTTATAAAGTAGTATATAACTATTACTAATATAATAGTAAAGATAAAAGATTGTGAATTTAAAAAAGATTCAGAACTAGCTTCTTGAGCAAATAAGGGAGTTATAATAGATATAAACAGAGGTATAGAGATTTTCATTATTTCACTTTTAAATTTAATATTACTATTTTAGCATAATAAAGTTACAATAACTATAATTAAAAATTTATCAAGGATATTATTATATGAATAATTGGAAAATAGGAAATAAGCTAATAGCTTTAATTGTGGGAAGTTCAATAGTTGGACTTTTGTTAGCATTAGTTTTATTTAGCTTTAAATTAGGTGAAATTAAAGAACATGTATATGAAGATACAGCAGTTCATTTAAATGGTTCTATGGCTGATAAGATTGTTGGAAAAAGTGAGATATGTCTCTCTAATGCAATATCAATTGCTAATGATAGAACACTAGTGGAAGCTCTTCAAAACAATGATAGAGAAAAAGCAATTGATGCTATGAAAAGACTTTCAATAGTATTTAAAAATAATACTAATTTTAAAAATATTAAAATACATATCCATGATGAATATGGAAAATCATTTTTGCGTTCATGGAAAAGTGATAGTTTTGGGGATGAACTTTTAGATGAAAGAAAAGCAATTAGTGATGTGCATATCACTAAAAAAGCAGTAGTAGGTTCAGAAATAAGTAAAACAGATATCAATATGATTGGTGTAGCACCAATAGTTGATTTAGACGGTAAGTTTGTAGGCTCTGTAGAATTTAAAGCAGGTTACAACTCTATTATAAAATCTTTGAAAAAACAAGATAAAGCGTATGCTTTAATGCTTTTAGAACAAGATATTCTAAAGACAAAGTTAGATGATAAGTCATTTCAAAAACTTTCAAAAGTGGGAGATTATATTCTTAATCAAAAAACTTTTGATAAAAATTTTGCTTCATATATTGCTACAATAAATTTAAAAGAACTTGTATCTAAAAAATTTATGATGAGTGATAAATATTTTTTAACAATCTCTCCAGTTATAGATTATACTGGTAACAAAATAGGTTATTATGTAATAGGTGAAGATAGTATTGAACTTGAGGAGTTAGTAGCACAATCTCAAGGACTTATCTATACAGCAATTGGATTAATTATTTTGATTTTAATAGTTATTACGATAATTATTGTTATATTCTCAAGAAAAATTATTATTAAACCACTTCGTGAGCTTGATGAAGCGATTATAAGTATATCTCAAAACTCAAATACAAGTGAAAGAGTAGAGATAGAAAGAGCAGATGAGATAGGGGAAGTTGCGGCTAATTTTAATAAATACTTAGACAAAATTGAAGAGGGTATCAAGCAAGATACTAAAGTAATTGAAGAGGCTATAGAGATTGTACATAAAGCAAAAGATGGATTCTATACTTATGAGATAAAACAAAAAGCATCATCTCCTCAAGTTGAACAATTAAGAGTAAAAGTAAATGAGATGCTTCAAGTTACTCAAAATAATTTATCACTCATAACAAATGCATTGATTCAATTTGGTAATGCTAAGTATGATTATGTAATAGATGCAAAAAGTTCTGGAAATGTAGGTTCTTTAATTAAAGGGACAAATGCATTAGGTGTATCTGTTTCGGAAGTATTGTGTATGGTAAATAATACAGCATTAAGATTATCTAGTAATGCAGAAGCACTAGCAGCAACTAGTGAAGAACTTTCTGCCTCTTCCACACAGCAAGCCGCATCTCTAGAAGAAACAGCAGCTGCTATTGAAGAGATAACTTCAACTATTAATCAAACAGATGAGCGAACAAACAAAATGTTACAAATCGCAAAAGAATTGCAGGCAACAAGTAATGAAGATGATCAACTTGCACATAAAACAGGTTCTTCAATGGAGGAGATTGATAAAGCAACAAATGATATTGTTGAAGCTATAGCTATTATTGATCAAATTGCATTCCAAACAAATATTCTATCTTTAAATGCAGCTGTTGAAGCAGCAACTGCTGGTGAAGCTGGTAAAGGCTTTGCTGTTGTTGCTCAAGAGGTTAGAAATCTTGCTAGCAGAAGTGCTGAAGCTGCAAATGAGATTAAAAACCTTGTTAATTATGCACAAGAGAAAACTAAAGAGGGAAAAACTACTGCTGATAGAATGGTTGATAGCTTTAAATTCTTAAATGAAAAAGTTGCTGAAGTTACTGAGATGGTTACTGGGGTAACAGAAGCTACTCATGAGCAAAAAATAGGGATGGAGCAAATTAATAGTGCAGTAAATCAATTAGATAAAGCTACACAAGAAAATGCAAATGGTGCTGAGATAGTTGCAAATAAAGCTATGATATTAAGTGAGATTTCAAGTCAATTGATAGCTGTAGTAAATAGAACAAGCTTTGATAAAGCAAGAGGTGACTCAGTGTGTGATGTAAATATGGTGTTTGATACAACTAAGTTAAAGCTTGACCATATTAACTTCAAAGAAACAAACTTCAAAGATGTTGGAGATGGAAAGCAGTGGACTGTAAAAAATCATCATGAGTGTGCTCTTGGAAAATGGATTGAACAACATACAAATGAAAAATTTACCCAAAACTCTGATTGGCAAGAGTTATTAAAAGCACATGAGCAAGTACATAGTGGAGTACAAGAGTTTATCAATGTAGATGCAAAAAATAGAAATGATCAAAAACTTCATACTATAGCAAGAAGTATAGAGGAAAATACAACAAAAGTATTTGAAGGTATTGATAAAGTTAAGGTTCATAAATGTCATGAACTTAAACTTGAGAGGGGAAGAGATGTTATAACTCCTCAGGCAAAAGATACTGTAGAGTATCATGATAAAATAAAAGAGTATAAAAAAGAGGAAGCATCACACGATAGAAAGTCGGTAGGTATTAAAACTGTAGTATCAAATAAAGATGATGATGAGTGGTCAAGTTTCTAGAGCAATAAAAAGGTTACAACTCTCGTAACCTTTTACAATAAAGTATCTTGAGGGGCACCTATATAGTATCCTTGAGAATAGTCAATCTCAAGCTCTTTTACACTTTTATAAACTTCTTCAGAAAATACAAATTCAGCGATTGTTTTGTAGTTCATCTTTTTAGAAAAATCAATAATAGTTTTTACTATCTCTTTCATATTTTCATCATCATTAATATTTTTAATCATACTACCATCAATTTTTATATAATCAGTTTGTAGTTTTACTAAATATTCAAAATTACTATAACCAGTACCAAAATCATCTATTGCAATTTTACAACCAAAACTTTTCATTTTTTTAATAAATTTTTGGATAGTATCAAACTCTTCTATACCTTCACTCTCAACAAGTTCTAGTACTAATTTATGTGCTATATTATATTGTTCAAGCATCTCTTCAAGATAAAGAGGTAACTCTTCATCAAGTATATCTTCTACAGTTAAATTAATTGAGAACTCCATATCTAAATCTTTAAATTTCTTAAATGATTTTTGGATAACAACTTTTGTAATATCAATATATTGACCTGAAGATTTGGCAATATCAAGAAAATAAAATGGGGAGATAATAGTTCCATCTTCATCTTGAAGTCTAACGAGGGTTTCGTATTTTTCAATTTTATTTGTTATGTTATTATAAATAGGTTGATAGTGAGTAATAATTCTATCTTCATGAAGAGCTTTTTTTACTTTTTCTGTCCACTCAATATTATTAGAAAATACCTGTTCTATTTTTAACTCTGTTGAATAGGAAAGTACTTTTTTATTTATTTTTTTTGCATATTTATTTACCATCTCTGCAGTTGATAGTATTATATCCTGATCACAAGATGATACACCCGCAGTTGTTACTATATCAAATGATTTTATGTCAGTTTCTATAATAGACTCTATCATTTTTGTATTAAGATGTACTATAAAGTTTGTAAACCTATCACTACTCAATGTATAGTTATGTATAGCAAATTTATCAGAATGAAGTCTATAGAGTTCAAATTCATCTGTAATATTTTCCAGTAAAAGTTTTGAAAATTTAATAATAATTTCATCACCAAGTTTATGTCCATAAAAGTCATTTATCTCAGAAAATTTGTCGATATCAATAACAGCAAGATTATTAACTATCTGTTTTTGTAAATCAAAATTTAATTTGTATCTATTTCCAACTTCACATAAAGGATCTTTAGTGGCTATTGAGATGAGATTTTTTCTTTGTTCCATAAGTTCAGTTATCTCATGTCTAATAGCTAAGTATTCAATTATTTTATTTTCTTGGTTAATTATTGGCATTATTGCTATATCTACATCATAATAGCTACCATCTTTTTTTCTATTTCGTAAAATTCCTTTCCAAACTTTTTTTGCTTGAATAGTTAGCCAAAGAATTTTAAATGTCTCTTTGGGTTCATCTGGGTCTCTTAAAATTGAATGAGGTTTTCCTATAATCTCCTCTTGTGTATACCCTGTTACATCACAAAAGTTTTTATTCACATAAGTTATCTTCCCTTTAGGATCTGATTTTGAGATAATGTTATTGATATTCATAGCTTCTAAATATTCATTAAATATTATTGTTTTTTCATCAAGTTTTTTAGATGAAGCAAGAACTTTTGTAGATAATAAAGCTGGTATATATGCTAAGAGTAAACCAAGTGGACCACTAATAAGAAGTACAATACCAAGGGTGTCTAATATTTTATGTATAGTGTTTTGTTTTAACTCTTCAATTTTTTTCTCTTTTATTTTTGCAACCAAAATGAGCTCTTGATCAAGAGCTAAATCTTGGTTTATCTTTTTGGAGTGAAGATATTCACTATCATAATGGAGACTTTTTAATATTTGGTTTGTATATTGAGTTAAGAAGTCATCAATATTAACTTTATTTAAAATATATTTAGACCATGCAAAATCAAATAATTTTCCTTTTAATTCATATTTTCCTATTAAAAAGTCACCATTTTTATCCATTAAAGATATCATAAACATATCTGATTGTGCAAGTTGGTTTAATATATCTTTCATAAATATATTAATAATGATAATTCCTTTAAATTTATTTTTTTCAAATAGCGGTTTTGCAAGTCTTAATGTTGGGATATATGGTTTTACAACCTTACCATTTTCTATATTTAAATCAATATCAGATAACCATATAGGGCTACTCTCATTTCGTTTTGAGGTCTCTTTGAAATAGTATCTATCTTTTTTATTTTGAAGAGCAGTTTCATTGACAATACTATACTTTTCATCTTGTTCATTTCTTTCAAGTCGAATAATTTCCATTCCACTTTCATCTATATATCGTATTTGCATAATATCTTTATCTGCAGAGATGATTTGTTCAAACAGTGCAACTGTAGTTACTTTATTCTCACCTGTTTTTATATAGGATTTCAAAATAGTATTATTTTTAAGTGAATATAAATATTGTTTATTTTTATCAATTTGATTTTTTAAAATATTAGTTTTAGTTTCTATAAAAGAGATAGCTTTATGATGTATATCTTTCTTGATATAATTATTTTCATAATTATAATGCACTGCAAAAGATATAGTAGCAATCATAATGGCAAATAAGACAAATAAAAGGGCAAAAAAGAGTTTGAGAAGTATGGGGTTTTTTAAAAAACTGTTAAATAAAGAGCTTAATTTAGACATAAGAATTTCCTATAATATAGTAATAACTACTATTATAGTTTTTATTCTATTTAATCTAAATAAAATAAAAAAACTTACACTATTTAGTTATATAACTAAATAGTGTAAGGATACTATCTATTCTATATTGAGAATTTTATTTTTATTTTTATTTTTAGTCATATCTTTATTTATAGTAATAGTTAATATTCCATTTTTATAGCTTACTTTTATATTTTCCCTATCAATATCATCTGGTAAAGAGATATTTCTATTAAAAGAACCATAGAAGTGTTCTTGTCGTATCATATTTTTTTGTTCATCTTTAGAAAAAGATTTTTTTTCACCTTTTATAGAGAGAATATTTTGACTTGATATTGATACTTTAATATCTTTTTTCTCAATACCTGCTAATTCAAATTTAAATATATACTTTTTCTCATCTTCAAATGCATTCATCTTTGGATATGTTTTAAAAATATTTTCATTATTAAAAAACATTGCAATTTCATCATTAAAACTTTTCACATGATTATCTAAGTCAGTTGTAAAAAATGATGTAGCATTAAGTGTAGTTGTTAAAGCGAATGCTAAACTAGAGGCGAGTAGTTTTTTTGTCATAGTTTGCTCCTTAATGAATAAGATTTTACTTTAGTTATACGGGACTAAAGAGGATAAAATTATAAAATATAAAATTTAAATAAACTTTAAAACTTAGCACTAGTTATAGTCAAGTGCTAAAATAATTAGCACTATATCTTGACAAGTGCTAAAAATATTTGATATAATTGTTTTTGAAATTAATAGGTATCAACTTATTGATTTTAAACTAAATTAAATACTGAGGAGATAAAGATGTTAGTTACAAGATTTGACCCATTTAAAGAGTTTACAAATATGCAAAAAGTTTTTCAAAGTTATCCAGCACTTACAAAAGAGGGGGATACTGCAATAAGTACATTTACACCTGTTGTAAATACAAGAGAAGGTGAATTCGCTTATCATATTGATGTTGATTTGCCAGGAGTAAATAAAGATGATATCTCTATAGATATTGATGATGGGAAACTCACAATTAGTGGGGAGAGAAAAATAAAAGAGGAAGTTAAAGAGGAGGATTACTATAAAGTAGAGACCTCATTTGGTAAATTTCAAAGATTTTTTACAATTCCAAAAAATGTAGATGTAGAGAATATTACAGCATCTAGTGACAAGGGTGTTTTAGAGGTTGTTATTCCAAAATTAGAAAAAGATAAAAATAAGAAAAAAATCGAGATAGAATAAGGAGGATAGATGAGTGCTATTGCTTCAAATATTAAAAATAATAAAAAAGATTTTATAGCAATAGTTTGTATTCAATTAATTACTGCTATTGGATGTTATCTTTTAATACCAAGTATGTTAAACTGAAAATAGATACATAACAAATTTTAGAGGAAGGGGAAACTCTTCCTTTTTTTATATACACTAAATGACTTAAAAGGGAAATAGTTAGAGTTTTAACTAGATATTTATAATATGAATGAATCGAAAATCAGTATAAAAATACAAATATTTCTTAATAGGTTTTAAGAACAACAGTAGTTTATATTCAGTTAATATTTAGTTATGATGCTTCATATTGCTACCATCTATTACTTATATTGCAAAAAAATACAAATTAATAAGTATGTAAATAATACTGTCCTATAATAAAGAAGCTAATAGGTTAAGGATTGTGAGTGAAAAGTGTATTTAAAAGTCGTATATTTGTTATATTATTTTTTATAATACTTAGTATTGCATTATATTTAATTATAAATTATTTAAAAAATAATGAAATAGAACGATATAAAAAAGATACATACCGAGATAAAGTTCTAGAATCAAAGGTTTATCTTAATACACTTATCAAAGAGAAAGAAAATGCCACATCTACTATCGCTTTAGGATTATCACGAAATAGTGATATTATTTCTGCTTTAAAAGATATAAAGATAAATCCAACTTTACTTAAAGATTATTCAAAACAACTAAAAATTAATACAGATTTTAAAAATGTATGGTTCCAACTTGTTACAAAAGATGGGATATCAATACAGAGAAGTTGGACAGAGTATAAAAATGATAAAATATCAGAATCTAGAGTTGATTTACAAAAAATACTCAAAGATAGAAAAATATTAAATAGCATAAGTGTTGGTAAATTTGACATGACTTTCAAGTCAAGTGTTCCTGTATTTGATGAAGACAACACAACATTTTTGGGTGTTGTAGAGGTGATAACACACTTTAATTCGATTGCAAAAAAACTAGAAGAGAAAAAAGTAGATACAATTATACTAGCAGATAAACACTATAAAAAACAACTCACACACGCTTTTAGTAAGGTATTTATCAATGATTATTATGTAGCAAATTTAGATGCTAAAAAACATTTGGTACACTACCTTCAAAAATATGGGATAGATAAATATTTTGACAATCTTACCGTAGATGATTTTTATATAGACTATAGTCTTAATAGTATTGTGAGTTATTATAAACTCAATACTCAATTAAATGATAAAACACTAGGTCATATTTTGCTTTTACAAAGCATTGATAAAATAGATATTAGTAAAATAACCTATATAGAATATATTCATAATATTTATCTTTTATTTTCTATTATTATACTATTGTTAGTTTTTTATTTTTTTAATAAAATAGAGATTAAAAATATAGAGGGTAAGTCTTATTCTTTAAGAATATTTTTAACAATCTTAGGTATCTATTTTATTTTAGCTTTTAGTATATATCAACTTATAAAGATAAAATATATTGGGGATATTGAAAACTATAAACAAACAATAATAAAGCAAACACTTTTAGAATATAATTCCATTATTCAAAAAAACAAAGATATTTCAGAGTTTATATTTTTAGAGTTATTAAGTAAACCTGAAATTATAAAAGTATTTAAAAACCAAGATAGAGAAAAGTTATATCGTATTTTGTTGGATAAATATAAATCTTTGAAAATAAAATATAATTTAAGACAGCTTCATTTTCATCTTCCTGATTCATCCAGTTTTTTACGAATGCATAAGCCAAGTGTGTATGGGGATAGTTTAGTTGGTATTAGACAAAGTGTTGAATATGTTAACAATAGTTTTAAACCATTTTATGGATTTGAAGAGGGGAGAATTTACAATGGGTTTCGTTATGTTTTTCCACTTTTTGATGATAAAAATCAACATATAGGAAGTGTTGAGACAAGTTTTGATATTAAAAGTTTTATAGATAGTTATATGACCCTTTTTGAAACTAAACGGGTAAATTTTTTAGTTAGTAAAAAGGTTATAGATGAAAAAGTATTTACAAATCAACAATCAAATTATATAAAAAGCCCTGTAGAGGGATATTATTTTGATAAAAATATTGTTGAAAAACTTGAAATTTCAATGGCAAAAACTGTACAACATAAAGCCAAAAAAGAGGTATTTGATACTATTG
This sequence comes from Arcobacteraceae bacterium, assembly GCA_021107755.1. Lineage (GTDB taxonomy): Bacteria > Campylobacterota > Campylobacteria > Campylobacterales > Arcobacteraceae > JAIOSF01. The sequence continues at coordinate 37,428 of JAIOSF010000022.1, read as the reverse complement.
CTAAAAAAATAGAGCATGGGACTCCTTTTTCTGTTCACTTTAATAATGTTGATGAGTTAACTATAATTATTCCAGTTATAAATAAAATAAGTGGAGAGGTTGTTGGCTCACTAAATGTATCAAAAAGTGATAAATTTATAAAAAATAGGCTACAAGAATTTACACAACTTATTGTGATAACTTTAATAGTACTTGGGTTTATGATATTTTTTGTTTACAGAGAATACCTTTCAAAAATAGAAGCAAAAGTAGAATCAAAAAATAACCAAAAAATTCTTGACTCTCAAAATTCATTCATAGTTATAACAGACGGAACAAATATAAAAAAGGTAAACAATACTTTCTTAGAATTTTTTGGATATGAGTCGCTTGATGAGTTTCAAAAATACTATAGCTGTATATGTGATTTTTTTCTTGATGAAAAAGGGAAAGGTTATTTGTTAAAAGAGATGAATGGTTTAAATTGGTTTGAGTATATAAAACAAAATTTAAATTTAAATATTCAAGTAAAGATGGATGACAAAAAGCATCAGCCACATATATTTTATATAGATTTTGATATAAATAATAGAATTTATGATAACAATTATATTATCACTTTTGTGGATATAACACATCTGAAAAATGTAGAAAACCAACTTCTGTATTCTGAAAAAATGGCATCTTTGGGAAATATGATAGGAAATATTGCTCATCAATGGAGGCAGCCGTTATCTGTAATATCAACTGCAGCTAGTGGTGTACATATGAAACAACAATATGGGTTACTTCAAGATGGAGATATAGAGAAGAATATGGATTACATAGTAGAAAATACAAAATATCTTTCTGAAACTATTGATACATTTAGGGATTTTATTAAAGAAAGTGATAATAAAGAATTAATTAGTGTTAGCGTAGCTGAGGTTATTGAATCTGTATTGAAAATTATGGAAGCTACTTTAAAAAACAACTATATAGATGTGGTCTTTATTAGTACAAAAGATATTCAAAAAACAATGGTTAAAGGTGAATTTATACAAGTTATTACAAACCTTATAAATAATGCTAAAGATGTATTTAAAGAAAGAAAAACAAAAGAACCAAAAATAATCATTGAACTTAAAGAGTATAAAGATGAAATACTTGTAACCGTTGAAGATAATGCTGGTGGAATTGATGAGAATATTATAGATAAGATTTTTGAACCATATTTCACTACAAAGCATAAAAGTATGGGTACAGGTTTAGGACTTTATATTTGTCATAAAATTATTTGTGAGAGTTTTGATGGTGATTTAAGTGTTAAGAATAGTTCTAGTGGTGCTATTTTTACAATTGTAATTCCTCAAGATAATAATAAAAAAAATTAATAATACTTTTAAGTAATATTGGTTAATATTCTCACTAGTAAGAGGTATATTTATGGGTCAGTTTATTAAATTTTTTTTATTAGTATGTTTTGTTGGGACTTTTTTAATAGCACAAGAATCAAAGCTTGATAAAATAATAGCAACAAATACGCTAAAAGTATGTATTTGGCCAGAATATTATGGTATCTCATATCTAGATAAAAGAACTCAAAAACTTGTTGGTATTGATAGTGATTTAGCTCAAGAATTAGCTAAAGACTTAAATGTAAAGTTAGAATTTGTACAAAGTTCTTTTGCAAAACTTATTGATGATGTAACAATACAAAAATGTGATATAGCAATGTTTGCTATAGGAAACACACCAGCAAGAAGAGAAAAGATTCGATTTACAACTCCACACTTGTCTAGTGATATATATGCAATTACAACGAAAACAAATCGGAAAATTCAATCATGGGATGATATTGATAAAAAAGGTGTTGTTGTGGCAGTGGCAAAAGGAACTTACCACGAACCTGTAATGAAAGAAAAACTTAAGCATGCCCAACTACTTGTAGTAAATAGCTATCATGCAAGAGAACAAGAAGTACAATCAGGTCGTGCTGATGTGTTTATGACAGATTATCCTTTTGGAAAAAGAATGTTAGCTAAAACAAACTGGGCAAAACTGATCATTCCATCACAAACATACCATATGACACCCTATGCTTGGGCTACAAGTTATGGTGATGATAAGTTTTATAATAGAGTTGAAAAATTTATCAGTGATATTAAAAAAGATGGACGACTTTTAAAAGCAGCTAAAGCAAATGGTCTTGAACCAATTGCAAAATTAAAATAACAATAAGTTAAAAATTTGAAGAGTATTTATAAAATTGTATTAATTTCCTTATTTATTATATCTATTATATTAGGTGGGATTCTATTTTCTATGAATATTTTAAAAAATGAAGCGATTAGAAATCATATAGAAATTGCTAAGTTTCATTCAAATGTTTTTTCGGAACAATTAACACAAACTCTTAATAGTATAGAGCATACAGTAAGTGGATTATCTTTTTTTTTAGAAAATACAAATAGTAGGTTATTAGAAAAAAATTTAAATGATATTTTAACTTCAAATCCATATATTCGTTCCTTAAATATAGTTGATGAAAACAATTTTATAATTAAAAGTTCTAATAGTAAAAATATAGGTTACAAAATAGATATTAGTGATTACTATCCAACTCCTGTGTTTGATAAATATATTTTACGCTTTGGAGAGTTAGAGTATGGGAGAGATATTAACCAAAGTGACACCAAACTAGTATATATACCTATTAGTAAAAAAGTATCTACACTCAAAGGTGATTATACAATAATAATTGTTATTAATATTGATAATTTTGTTAATAGATATAAAGATTCAATTGCTCAAAATTTAGATCATATTGATATTATAAGGGTAGATGGTAAATTGCTTTATTCTACTGAAAAAAATCATAAGTTAAATTCAACTATTGTAGAAACAAAATTTTATAAGGATTCACTAGAAAAAAGTTTTGCTTCTGGAGAGGAGTTTATTAAAGATAATGAGTATTTAACATCATACCAATTGTCAGAATTATATCCACTAAATATAGCCATCAAACTTGATTATAAAGAAAGTTTACGAAATTGGGAAGAGAAGAGAGTATTTGTTTTATTATTGTTGAGTTTTTTAATATTTTTATGTGCAGTGTTGATTATTGCATTGATTTTAAAATATGATAAATCTAGAGCTAAAGAGATTGCATATGAAAAAGAAAAAAATCAAAGTCGAAAAAGATTTCAAATTATCTTTGAGCAAAATAATTTTTTAATATCAATAGTAAAAGTTGATGGTACCATTCTTCAGATTAACAATAAGGTTGAAAAATTCTTAAATAAAAAAAGAGAGGAAGTAGTTGGTTCAAAATTTTATAATCTTTTGTGTTGGGAAGGTGAAGGGCAAAAATGGCTTAAAGAAAATATATTATCTTATAATAAAAATATAACTATCAAAAAAGAGGTTATTGTAAAAGATATATATAATACAGACCGTTGTTTTGATGTAGAAATTAGTTCTATAGAATTTGATGGTCAAATTGAGTTAGTGATTATTGGAAATGATATCACAGAAGAGAAACTTAATGCTGATAAGCTAAAAAATGCTTATACTGTTTTTGATAATACAAATGATGGGATTTTAATAACAGATGAAGATGCTAAAATAGTAGATGTTAATAAAGCTTTTACAAAAAATACAGGGTATACTCTATTAGATGTAGTGGGAAAAAATCCTAATATATTAAAATCACAAAGACATGATAACGATTTTTATAATAAAATGTGGAAAGTATTAGAAAAAGATAATTTTTGGCATGGTGAAATTGTAAATAAAAATAAAGATGGTTCCTTTTATGTTGAGCTTTTAACTATTAATAGAATATTGAAAAATGATGGTAGTGTTAAAAACTATATAGCAGTTTTTACCAATATAACAAAACAAAAAAAACAAGAAAAACTCTTAAAAGAGAAAGAGCAAATACTTTTTCAACAATCAAAAATGGCTGCAATGGGGGAGATGCTTGAGAATATAGCACACCAATGGAGACAACCTTTATCTGTAATATCAACAGCTGCAAGTGGTATTCAGATGCAAAAAGAGTTTAATATACTTGATGAGAAAGTGATGGACGAATCTTTACAACTTATTGTAACAACTACAGAACATCTTTCAAGTACCATAGATGATTTTAGAAACTTTTTTAAGCAGGATAAAGAAGAGGTTGAATTTTTGTTGGCTCACGCTATTGAAAAGTCTTTAAATATTGTAATCTCAAAATTTAGAAACAGAAGTATTGTAATTGAAAAAGAACTGACTGGTATTACAATATTAGGTTTTGAAAATGAGTTGGTACAAGTGATAATGAATATCTTAAATAACTCAAAAGATGTTCTAGAAAAAAAAGATATTGATGATAGAGTTATCTTAATAAAAACTTTTATAGAAAATCAAAAAGCCTATTTAACTATACAAGATAGTGGGGGTGGGATACCTGAAGATATTATTGATAAAGTATTTGAACCATATTTTACAACAAAACATCAAGCACAAGGTACTGGAATAGGACTTTATATGTCTGCTGAGATTATCTCCAAACATATGAATGGTACAGTATCCGTAGAAAATAAAATATTTCAATATAAAGAGAAAAAATATAAAGGAGCTTGTTTTATAATTACATTTCCTTTAAGTTGAAAATTTAAGTATATTTTTCAGCTACAAATAGATAAAGTATAGATTATAATAACTTAAGAATATAAGGGAGATATTATGGCAAAGATAGCAATTACAGGTGCAAGTGGTTTTGTAGGCTCAAATTTAAAAGATATTTTTCATCAAAATGGTCATGATGTTATAGCAATAAAAAGGGAAGATTTAAAAGATATTGAAATATTATCAAATCTTCTTGATGGGTGTGATGCGGTTGTCAACCTTGCAGGTGCGAATATTATTAGTAGGTGGAGTGAAGAATATAAAAATCTTTTGTATAGCAGTAGAATTGGTACAACAAGAAACCTTTTTAAAGCAATAGAGAAAACAAAAAACAAACCAGAAATTTTTATCTCTACAAGTGCCGTGGGTATTTATGATAATCAATCTACATACGATGAAGAGAATTTCAACTATGGAGATGATTTTTTAGCAAAATTATGTAAAGATTGGGAAAAGGAAGCTTTAAAAGTTCAAACTTTAGGTATAAGAACTGTTATATTTAGATTTGGTATTGTTTTAGGAGATGGAGGTGCATTAGGCAAAATGCTTTTACCATTTAAATTAGGACTTGGTGGGACTATAGGTGATGGAAAACAAGTATTTTCATTTATCCATATTGATGATTTAAAAAATGCTTTTGAGTTTGCGTTAGAACATGATAATATAGAGGGCATTTATAATATGACAGCACCAACTCCTACAACAAACTATGGACTGACAAAAGCATTAGGAAAATCACTTCATAGACCAACTATTCTTCCCGTTCCTGCTTTTATTTTAGATTTAATTTTTAGTGAAGGGTCAAAAGTATTAACAGATGGACAAAGTGCTGTGCCTAAAAGGCTTCTTGATGCTGGATTTGAATTTAAATTTCAGAATATAGAGGATACTATTGATAATTTAGTATAGATTTAAATTAATCTATAAAAGATATAAGTAGTAAGAAAAGATATAATTGCTCCATAACCAACAATAGCAGAGCTAAGACGAGGGGCAAGTCCTGCCATAGAAGCCATGGCACCTGCAGTTATCATTGGAGCCATTGCGGCTTCTAGTATAGATACTTGACCTGCTAAATTATTCCAAGAAAAAATAGTACATATAATTATCGCAATAATTGGTGCAAATAGTAGTTTCGTTATTAATGCAACACTAAAAGGCTTTAAATCATCTTTTGGTAATTTAAACTGCAGTTGTAATCCAACTGCAACTAATGCTACAGGAACAATAGTAGCAGCAATTGAAGATAAAACACTTTTTACTGGTGTTGGAAATTCAACTCCTATAAAAAATAGAGAAAGTATTAATGCTATAAATGGTGGAAAAGTGATTATTTTATACACAATCATTGAAAAAGTAATCTGAGTTTTTGCACTATAGTAAGATGCTATAAAAGTACCGTATGTTGCTAGTGCTAAAAAAGTTCCCAATTGATCGTATACCATTACATATGGCAATGCATCACCACCATAAAATGCTTCAATTATAGGGATACCGAGGAATGAACTATTTGTTAAAACTCCAACTAAAAGTAAAGCACCAGTTATCTCTTTTGAAAAATTCATCAGTTTTGATAAAAAGAAGATAGTGATTGCAGACAGAAGAATCACACACCAAGATATAACAATAGGTATCACAATATCAAAAGAAAGTGTAAGTTTTGGTATTTGTAAAAATATCATAGCTGGTAAAGATATAAAAATAACAAACTTATTTAAGGTTATAGCTGAGTCTTGTGGAAAGATTGAAAGTCTATTGAGAAAATAACCAATAAAAATTGTTAAAAATATTAATATAAAGTTTTCCATTAAAACAGAGCCTTTTTCTTTTTTGATATTATATTTGAAGTTGTGAAATGGTATTATACCATTACCATGATAACAAAAGACTCAATAGAAAACTTAAAATCTCACCTTGATGTTGTTGACATTATATCTCAGTTTATTGAGTTAAAAAAAAGTGGAGCAAATTTTAAAGCGTGTTGCCCTTTCCATGGGGAAGATACACCTTCCTTTGTTGTGAGTCCACAAAAGCAGATTTATCACTGTTTTGGTTGTGGTGTTGGTGGAGATTCTATAAAGTTTGTGATGGAGTATGAAAAACTCTCCTATCCTGAAGCTATAGAGAAATTAGCGTCCATGTCAAATGTATCATTACAATATGATAATGATGCAAAAAAAGTAGACTTATCAATTATTACAAAAGTAAATAATCACTATCAAAAACTTTTAGTATATCATCCAAATGCTATGGATTATTTAAAACAAAGGGGAGTATCTTCCTCTTCAATTGAAAAGTTTGAGATAGGGTACGCTAGTAGTTCACAAGATACTATCAATTATCTCAAAACAAATTTTTTAAACCTTGCAGATGCAAAAGAGTTTGGGATAATTGATACAGGACAAAATGGACTATATGCTAGATTTATAGAGAGAATCACATTTCCAATATATACAATTAATGGAAATATTGTAGGATTTGGTGGAAGAACAATAACTGGACACAATGCAAAATATGTAAATTCGCCACAAACAAAATTTTTCAATAAATCAAGGCTTCTTTATGGATATAATATTGCAAAAGAGTTTATCTATAAACAAAAAACTATTATAGTAACAGAAGGATATCTTGATGTTGTTATGCTTCATCAAGCAGGATTTACCAACACTGTAGCAACTCTTGGAACAGCTTTAACGCAAGAGCATTTACCTTTATTAAAAAGGGGAGAACCTAAAGTTATTGTGGCTTACGATGGGGATAAAGCGGGTTTAAATGCTGCATATAAAGCCAGTTTACTTTTAAGCCATAGTAACTTTAATGGTGGAGTTGTTATTTTTAAAGAGGGGCAAGATCCAGCTGATATGGTTGTAGCAAATAAGATGGATGAACTTAACTCTATGTTTTCAAATCCTCAGCCTTTTATCCCTTTTGTTATTGATTATATAATACAAAAATATAATTTAGAAAATCCACAAGATAAGCAACAAGCATTAAAAGAATCAAATGAGTTTTTAAAAACACTAGATCCAATTTTGCAAGAGGAATATCAAAATTTAGTTGCACGGAAATTGAATGTCAATTCTCAACTTGTGCAAGTACAACACTTTAATAATCAAAGAGTTAATCAAGTAAATCTAACCTCTGTGAATATATCAGAACTAAGTATTATTAAAACAATTCTTGACAATCCAATGTTATTAGAAGTGGTAAAAAATGAGCTACGACCTGATATGTTTGAAACACATGCACATGAATATAATATGTTATTAGAAGATATTAATGATCCAAACTTACATGGACTGATGCTAAATGAACATATAATTTCATATACACAAGAGGAGTTAGATAATCAATTAAAAATACTTCTTGTTCCTTATTATAAAAAAAGATTACAACAATTAAAATTTGATGAAACCATAGATTTTAAAATAAAAGCTAGAAAAACTGTTGAACTTAAACATAAACTAATTGAACTAAATCAAAAAAAACTTATAGCGGTTTAAAACAATTATTAATAGGTTTTGTGTATAATTTCAAAATTACAACTATAAAGAAAAAGGAAATTTATGGAGCTACTACATTCGGACAACGCACCAGCAGCAATTGGACCATACTCTCAAGCAGTTAGAGTAAATGGGTTGTTATATACATCAGGTCAGATAGCATTAAAGCTAAATGGTGAAATGATTGAAAATGATATTAAAAAACAAACAAGACAAATCTTTGCAAACCTTGGTGCAATTTTAGAAGATAATCACACAAGTTTTGAAAATGTTGTAAAAATTAATATTTTTTTAACAGATATGAATGATTTTGGTGTAGTAAATGTAATTATGGCTGAAGTATTTGGGTTGCATAAGCCAGCTCGTAGTACAGTGCAAGTTGCGGGACTGCCTAAAAATGCGATGATAGAGATGGATTTAATAGCAACAGTTGCTGATTATCACTAAATAAAATCTCTTAAAGAAAGTTTAAAGTATTTTTGAGTATAATTCGCTTCATAAATTTTAAGAGGATAAGCTCATGTACGCAATTATCAAAACAGGTGGAAAACAGTATAAAGTATCAGAGGGTGATATTTTAAATGTTGATTTATTAAGTAAAGCACCTAAAGAAACAGTAGAATTCACAGAAGTAATAGCTGTAAACGATGGTAAAGCATTAACAACTGGTGAAGCAGTAGCAAGTGCCAAAGTAACAGCTGAAGTTATCGTTGAAGGAAGAGACAAGAAAGTTGTTATCTTCAAAAAACGAAGAAGAAAAGATAGTAAAGTTAAAAGAGGTTTCAGAAGAAGCTTCACAAAAGTTAAAATTACTAAAATAGCAGCATAAGGAATATAATATGGCTCACAAGAAAGGTCAAGGTAGTACTAATAATAACAGAGACTCAGCTGGTAGAAGACTAGGAGTTAAGAAATTTGGTGGAGAAGCAGTAGTTGCTGGTAACATCATTTTAAGACAAAGAGGTACAAAAGTACATGTAGGTGCTAATGTTGGAATTGGAAAAGATCACACAATTTATTCTTTAATAGATGGTGTTGTTAAATTCGAACAAAAAGATAAAAAAAGAAAGAAAGTTTCTGTTTACGCTTCGTAATCGAAATTTTTAACAACTTGAATTTAAAGGGTATTGAGGAATTTTCCTTGATACCCTTTTTTAATTAGAAAAGTGCTAAGTGCTAAGTGCTAAGAGTTAAGTATAATTTAACTTTTATTACTCAATACTTAACACTAGTAGGAGAATTATATGTTTGTAGATAGTGCTAGTTTTTCAGTAAAGTCTGGAAAAGGTGGAGCAGGATGTGTTTCATTTAGAAAAGAGAAGTTTGTGGTTCAAGGTGGACCAGATGGTGGAGATGGTGGAAGAGGTGGAGATGTTTACTTTGAAGTAGATAATAACACTGATACACTATCAAACTATAAAGGGTGCCATAATGTGAAAGCAGATAATGGTCAGCCTGGTATGGGGCGAAATTGTAGTGGAAAATCTGCAAAACCTATTGTATTAAAAGTACCACCTGGAACTATTGTAATTGATGAAGAAACAGAAGAAGTTTTATTTGATCTTACTGAAGATAAACAAAAAGTTTTATTTTTAGAAGGTGGAAAGGGTGGCCTTGGAAATACACACTTTAAAAATTCAAGAAACCAAACACCAACATATGCACAACCAGGACTTATGGGTGAAAAAAGACTTGTAAGATTAGAGTTAAAACTTATTGCGGATGTTGGTGTTGTTGGATATCCAAATGTTGGAAAATCAACACTTATCTCAACAATATCAAATGCAAAACCTCAAGTGGCAAATTATGAGTTTACAACACTTACTCCAAAGCTTGGGGTTGTTGAAGTTGGAGATTATAACTCTTTTGTGGCAGCTGATATTCCTGGAATTATAGAGGGTGCTGCAGAAGGGCGAGGTTTAGGGATTGAGTTTTTAAAACATATTGAAAGAACAAAAACACTTCTTTATATGATAGATATGGCAAACCATAGGGAGATGTTAGATCAATATAATGTACTACAAGAGGAAGTAGAAAAGTTCTCACCTGAATTAGCTAGTAGAAAATTTGCAATTGCGTTAACAAAAATAGATGCAATACCACAAGAAGAACTCAATGAAAAAGTTGAAGGTTTTATAAAAGCAATAGGCTTAGAGACAACAAAAGAAAATAGTTTTGCTTTTGACAAAGACAAAAGTTATTTTCTTCAAGATTTGACATATAATAGATATGATGAAAATTTACCATATTTTGTATTACCAATATCATCGGCTACTAAACAAAATATTGAACCTATTAAATTTGCATTATATGATTTAATAAGTAGGGACTAATGCAACGAATAGTATTAAAAGTTGGAAGTGCAGTATTAACACAAGAGGGTGATATAGCACATAGAAGGTTAGATAATTTAGTTGAGTTTATCTCAAAACTTCAAAAGAAGTACGAAGTTATACTTGTAAGTTCGGGTGCTGTAGCAGCTGGATATACACTATTACCACTTGATAAAAAAGTTATAGCAAATAAGCAAGCTTTAGCATCTATTGGACAACCACTTTTGATGCATACATATAGAACAGAATTTGCAAAATATAATATTATTTGTTCGCAAGTACTAATAGAGGCAACACTTTTTTCAGATATGAATAGATTAGCTCATGCAAAAGATGCAATAAACACTTTATTGGAAAATAAGGTAGTACCTATTATTAATGAAAATGATGTAACAGCTATTGAGGAACTTGTCTTTGGTGATAATGATCAATTAGCGGCATATGTTACACACTATTTTGATTGTGAACTATTGTCAATCTTAACTGATATAGATGGTTTTTTTGATAAAAATCCTCATGAAAATAGTGATGCAAAACTTCAAAAAATTGTACATACTATTGATAGTGAACAATTAAAGCAAAAACATAGTGCAAATAGTGAATTTGCTACAGGTGGGATAGTGACAAAACTTAAAGCAGCAGATTTTTTAATAAAAAACAACAAAAAAATGTTTTTAAGTAGTGGATTTGATTTAACTTGTGCAAAAGAATATCTTCTTGATAATCTACACAACAATGGAACTTTATTTAAAGCTCAATAAAAAAGGATAGATTTATGCATAAAAAACAACGAATAGTTTTTATGGGAACACCTGATTATGCGACTATTATTTTTCAAGAATTATTAGAAAATGATTATAATGTAGTAGCCCTTTTTACTCAACCAGATAAACCAGTAGGTAGACATCAAGAGTTAACCCCTCCCCATATTAAAAAGTTTTGTTTGGAAAATGGATTGAGTTTACCAATATGCCAGCCAATTTCACTTAAAGAGAAAAGTGCAATAGAAAATATATCAACACTGCAACCAGATATTATAATTGTTGCAGCCTATGGACAAATATTACCAAAAGAAGTTTTGGATATTGCACCTTGTATAAACCTACATGCATCTTTACTTCCTTTATATAGAGGAGCTAGTCCAATACAACAAAGTTTACTTAACGATGATAAATTTACAGGCGTAACTGCTATGAATATGGATATTGGACTTGATAGTGGAGATATTTTAGGGTATAAGTATGTTAAAATAGATAAAGATACAGTTGTAGCGGAACTGTTTGATAAGTTATCAATAGTTGCAGCAAAATTAACAATCGAAATCTTAGAAAATTTTGAAAAAATTCAACCAAAGAAACAAAACTTAACTTTAGTATCTCATTGTAAAAAAGTAAATAAAAAAGATGGTATTGTAAATTTTAACGATGCAAAATTAGTTTATAATAAGTATAGAGCTTATAAAACATGGCCAGATATATATTTAAAAAATGGTCTTAAGGTTAAAACTTGTGAGTTACTTGAAACAGAATCTGTAAATAAACCAGCACAAATTCTTGCAATAGAAAAAGAATATATTGTTGTAGGTTGTCATAAAGGGACTATAAAAATTATAGATGTTCAACCACAATCAAAGAAACAGATGAATGTTGTTGATTACATTAGAGGAGCGAGGTTAGAAATTGGAGATAATATATCTTAAGAGTATAAACTCTACCCATACATATTTAAAAGAATTTATCCAAACAAATGGATATAACAAGCCATTAGCTGTAGCAACAAACAATCAAACAGATGGAATAGGGAGTCGAGACAATAAATGGGTTGGCTTAAAAGGAAATCTTTTTTTCTCATTTGTTATCCATAAAGGTTTATTACCTGAAGATTTACCTATTCAATCGTATTCAATATATTTTAGTTTTTTATTAAAAGAGGTTTTAGAAAAACTTGGTTCTAATGTTTGGTTAAAGTGGCCAAATGATTTTTATATCAATGAAAATAAAATTGGTGGCACAATAACAAATATTAAGGGTGATTTGGTATTTTGTGGTATAGGATTAAATTTAGTTGCTATAGAGAATACTTACAGTTCTTTAGATATTAATGTAGATATAGAGGGGTTATTAAAAGAGTATTTTTTTTATCTATTGAGAAAAAAAACTTGGAAGCAAATTTTTAGTAAGTTTTCGATAGAATTTGAAAAAAGTAAAGTTTATAAAACCACAATAGATAATAAAAAAGTCTCACTTAAGACAGCTCAACTGAATGGTGATGGCTCTATATTTATAGACAATAAAAAGGTATTTAGTTTAAGATGACGGAAGTTATAACAATCGCAAACCAAAAGGGTGGAGTAGGTAAAACTACTACTGCTGTTAATTTAAGTGCTGCTTTAGCCTTAGAGGGTAAAAGAGTTCTTTTAATTGATGCAGATCCACAATCAAATGCTACAACAAGTCTTGGCTTTCATAGAGATTCATATGAATATAATCTGTACCATGTTATGTTAGGTACTAAAGATTTACAAGATATTGTTTTAGATGTGAAAGATATTGAAAATCTTTTTGTAGCACCTTCTAATATTGGTTTAGTAGGGATTGAAAAAGAGTTTTATAAAAATACAAAAGACAGAGAGTTAGTATTAAAAAGAAAACTTGATCCAATTAAAAATGATTATGACTTTATTATCATTGATTCACCACCAGCACTAGGACCACTTACAATCAATACTTTAAGTGCTGCAACATCAGTACTTATACCAATTCAGTGTGAATTTTTTGCTCTAGAGGGTTTAGCACAACTTTTAAATACAGTAAAGCTTATTCGACAAACTATAAATAGACAATTAGAGATAAAAGGTTTTTTACCAACTATGTATAGTGCACAAAATAATTTATCTAAGCAAGTATTTTCTGACCTTGCAAAACATTTTGAATCAAAACTATTTAAACTCAACGATGAGTCGTATGTTGTGATTCCACGAAATATAAAATTAGCAGAAAGTCCTAGTTTTGGTAAGCCAATTATGTTATATGATGAGAAATCAAGTGGAACAAAAGCGTATACTAATTTGGCAAAATCTATTTTGAAATAAAGGGTTACTTATGGCATTAGGTAGAGGATTGGGTGAACTATTAGGTGAAATTGAAACAGCTTATCAGAACAATAATGATATCAGTAAAAGTGATGTTTTAGAGATACATGTAGATGATATTGAAGTAAATCCTTATCAACCAAGAAAAATATTTAATGAGGAAAAACTTAAAGAATTAAGTAATTCAATAGTCAAAAACGGATTAATGCAACCAATTGCAGTTACAAGAGATAAAGATAAATATCTTTTGATTGCAGGGGAGAGAAGACTTAGAGCTACTAAGCTAGCTGGTATTACGCTGATCAAAGCGATTGTATTTGATGTTGATAATACAAAACTACGAGAGTTAGCACTTATAGAAAATATTCAAAGAGATGATTTAAATGTTATTGAAGTAGCATATTCTTATGCTGGTTTAATTAATGATTATAATATTACACATGAAGAGTTAGCAAATCTTGTTTCGAAAAGTAGAAGTAGTATATCAAATATTTTAAGACTTTTGACCCTTAGTAACTATGCGCAAAAAATGTTAGGAAGTGAAAAAATTACCCTTGGACATGCAAAACTTATTGTTGGTTTAAGTGAAGATGAGCAAAAATTGATCATTGATTCTATCATTGGACAAAAATTAAGTGTAAGAGAAACAGAAATACTAGTTAAAAAAATAAAAGAAAATACAGAATCTACACAAGAAACTGTACAAAAAATAGACAATAAAATAAATATTGATTATAAGCCTCTAGATAGCTTAAAAAAAGAGCTTAGCAATAAAAATTTAGAAATAAAAGTGGATAAAAACTACTTTAAAATAAAAATCAACTCACAAGATGATATAGAAAATATACTGAATTATTTTCAAAATCAATAAAAATCATAACCAGCTTTAATATAAATTATAGTTTCCTTTCGATACAATACCCGCAAGTTTTAGTGTAACTAAACTGTAAAAATTGTATGGAGAAATAGATGTTAGACATAAGTCCAATATTGCTACTTGGTTCAGCTTTAGTGTTTTTATTAGTACTTGCAAGGCTAAATAGCTGTCTTTACAAGCCTTTATTTAAGCATATGGATGATAGAGATTTACAAATTAAAACAGATTTGGAAAACTCTAAAAGCAATGCAGCAGAGGTAGAAGGTATGCTTGAGGAAGCTAATAGTATTATTGCTCAAGCTAAAAAAGAGGCTTTTTCAATTCGTGAAAAAGCTAAAGCAGAAGCTATTGATACAACAGAAGCAAAATTTTCAGAAGCAAAAGGTATGATGGATGGTAAGTATGAACAATTTATCAATACACTTGCAGAAGAAAAAGTTGCTTTAGAAAAATCTCTAGTTTCTAACTTGCCTCTATTTAAAGAAGGCTTAAAAGCTAAGCTAAGCTCAATATAAGGTGGTAAAAGAATGAAGAAAATTTTATTTATAATGTTGGTTGCATCACCATTAGCATTACTTGCTAATGATTCAAATGTGCAAACTGATATATTAGAAAGAACAGTTAACTTCTTTATTTTTGCTGCTATTATATATTATTTGTTAGCAGATAAATTAAAAACATTTTTTACTGATCGAACAAAATCTATTCAAGCTGAATTAGATAAAGTTCAAGATTTGATGAAAGAATCAGAAAAAAAAGTTATTAATGCTAAGCAAGAAATTGAAAACGCTAAGAAAATTGCTGATGAATTAGTATCATCTGCAAATAGCGATATAGAAGCAATAAAAAGAAAAGTAGAAGTTGCTATGGAAAAAGAGATAGCTAATCTTTCTAAGAGTTTTGATGAAAAAACAGAGCTTGAAACGAAAAAAGTAAAAAGAGAAGTGGTTCAAAGCGTACTTGATCAGTTATTAAGTAATGAGAATATAGATTTAACTCAAGAAGAGTTAACAAGTATTGTATTGAAAAAGGTTGCTTAAGATGGTTGAATTAGTAGCAAAAAGATATGTTAAAGCTTTGATGAGTCAAAGAGATAACGATAGTTTGAATTTAGTTTATAATGAGTTAAAAACAATAGCATCTGCATTTAATGATGAGAAGTTCATCTCAATTTTAAGTTCTTCAGATTTATCTGTTGAAAAAAAAGTTGAATTAATTGTATCATTTTTAGATAATGGAAGTATTTCAGTTGTTAATTTAGTAAAACTTCTTGGTGAAAAGAAAAGATTAGATATTATCCCAGAGATAGTAAAAGAATTAGATAAAGAATTAGCAGTTTTAAGTAACTCTTATACTGGAGTAGTTTATACAAATAAAGAGTTAAGCTCTGAAGATATGGATAAACTTAACGGACAATTTTCTAAAAAATTTGATGTGAATTTAACATTATCACAAAATATTTGTGATTATGATGGTATAAAAGTTGATATAGATGGACTAGGGTGTGAAATTGGTTTCGCTAAAAGCAGATTAAAATCACAAATGATTGATCATATTTTAAAAGCAGTTTAGAAAAATAAAGGAGAATTTGAATGAGTACAAAAATTCAAGCAGATGAAATTAGTTCTATAATCAAAGAAAGAATTGATAATTTTGAATTAAATGTAGATGTCAACGAAACAGGAAAAATTATATCTTTTGCAGATGGTATTGCAAAAGTTTATGGATTAAAAAATGTTATGGCAGGTGAGATTGTTGAGTTTGAAAATGGTGCTAGAGGTCTTGCATCTAACTTAGAAGAGTCAGCAGTTGGTATAGTTATATTAGGTAGCAGTGAAGGTTTAAGAGAGGGTACATCTTGTAAAAGACTTGGAGAACTTCTTGAAATTCCAGTTGGTCCTAGTGCACTAGGTCGTGTTGTAAATGCACTTGGTGAGCCAGTAGATGGTAAAGGTGCTATAGAATCAAATGAAAAAAGATTATTAGAAGAAAAAGCACCTGGTATTATGGCTAGAAAATCAGTTCATGAACCACTAGAAACTGGTATCAAAGCTATTGATGCACTTGTTCCAATTGGAAGAGGGCAAAGAGAGCTTATCATTGGTGATAGACAAACTGGTAAAACAACTGTTGCTATAGATGCAATTATTAACCAAAAAGGGCAAGATGTTAAATGTATCTATGTTGCTATTGGTCAAAAATCATCTTCAGTTGCAAATGTTGTTGGTGCTTTAGAAGCTGCTGGTGCTATGGAGTATACAACAGTTGTTACTGCTGGTGCATCTGAGTCTTCTGCATTACAATTCCTTGCTCCATATGCAGGTGTTACAATGGGTGAGTACTTTAGAGATAATGGTCAACACTGTTTAATTATCTATGATGATTTATCTAAACATGCTGTTGCATATAGAGAGATGTCATTATTATTACGAAGACCTCCAGGTCGAGAAGCATACCCTGGGGATGTTTTCTACCTACATTCAAGATTACTTGAAAGAGCTGCAAAATTAAATGATGATTTAGGTGCTGGTTCACTAACAGCATTACCAATCATTGAAACACAAGCTGGTGATGTTGCTGCGTATATTCCAACAAATGTAATTTCTATTACTGATGGACAAATATTCTTAGAAACTGACCTATTTAACTCAGGAATTAGACCTGCTATTAATGTTGGTTTATCTGTATCAAGAGTTGGTGGAGCTGCACAGGTTAAGGCTACAAAACAAGTTGCTGGTACATTAAAACTTGATCTTGCTCAATATAGAGAGTTAGAATCATTTGCACAATTTGCTTCAGATCTAGATGCTTCAACAAGAGCACAACTAGAAAGAGGTCAAAGAATGGTTGAGCTTTTAAAACAAGGTGTTAATAAACCACTTGTTATTGAAAAACAAGTTGCTATTCTTTATGCTGGTGTAAATGGATTTATTGATGATATTGCTCCTGCAGATGTTGTTAAGTTTGAAAATGAGTTCCATGAATTTATTGAATCAAAATATTCAAGTTTATTAACAGACTTAAATGCTAAAAAGAAAATTGATGATGATATTAAAGAAGTTCTTGAAACTGCTATAAATGAGTTTAAAACAATCTTTAAAGCAGACTAAGAAGGATAATTAATGGCTAACTTAAAAGATATATCAAGACAAATAAAAAGTGTTAAGAATACACAGAAGACAACAAAAGCTATGAAGCTTGTTTCTTCTGCAAAGTTACGAAGAACACAGCAATTGTCAGAACAAGCAAAAAGTTATGCTTTAAAAATTAATGATATTTTATCTGAAATTGCTACTAGAATAGCAAATGTTCAAGATGAAGCAAATATTAGTCGAGCTTTTGTTCCTAATGAAAATCCAAAAACAATTGATATTGTTTTTGTAACTGCAGATAAAGGTCTTTGTGGTGGTTTTAATATGACTACTATAAAAGCTGTTAGAAACATGATTGAAGAGTATTCTTCAAAAGGTACTACAGTAAGATTAAGAGCAGCGGGAAGAAAAGGTATTGATTACTTTAATTTTCAAGGTAGAGAATTAACTGATAGTATTGTTGGTTTAACATCTGCTCCAACTTATGAAAAAGCATCTGATTTTATTGCTGATGCTTTTGAAGAGTTTAATACTGGTGCAACGGATAAAGTAATAATGGTATATAATGGGTTTTTAAATATGCTTACACAGGAGCTAAAAACAAAAACTATTTTACCAGTAGAACTTAATTCTGTTTCAGTAGAGCAACAATCATCATCTATGTTAGATGTAGAGCCAGATGATGACGAAGAGATTTTAAATGAACTTACTGCAAAGTATGTTGATTTTAATATGTATTACTCTTTAATTGATTCATTAGCAGCAGAACATAGTGCAAGAATGCAAGCTATGGAAAATGCAACTAATAATGCAAAAGAGAGAGTTAATGATTTAACGGTTGAATTTAATAAAGCAAGACAGGCTGCAATTACAACAGAATTGATTGAGATCATTTCTGGTGTAGAGTCGATGAAATAAAAGTAAATAGAAAGGAATAGGATATATGGAAGGTAAAATTATTCAAATTATGGGTCCAGTTGTAGATGTCGAATTCGACGGATACTTACCTGCAATTAATGATGCAATCGAAGTACCTGGTACTAAAGAGAGATTAGTACTAGAAGTAGCTGCTCACCTTGGTGATAGTAGAGTTAGAACAATTGCTATGGATATGACAGAGGGGTTAACAAGAGGAACTAAAGTTGTTGCAACAGGTTCTCCTATCATGGTACCAGTTGGTGAAGAAGTTCTAGGAAGAATCTTTAATGTTATTGGTGAACCAGTTGATGATGGTGCTCCTGTAAGTGCAGATGCTCCAAAATGGTCAATTCACAGAGAGGCTCCAAAATTTGAAGAGCAATCAACTTCAACAGAGATGTTTGAAACAGGTATTAAAGTAGTTGACTTACTTGCTCCTTACGCAAAAGGTGGAAAAGTTGGACTATTTGGTGGTGCTGGTGTTGGTAAAACAGTTATTATTATGGAGCTTATCCATAATGTTGCTTTTAAACATGATGGTTACTCTGTATTTGCTGGTGTTGGTGAAAGAACAAGAGAAGGTAACGATTTATACTACGAGATGAAAGAATCTAATGTATTAGACAAAGTTGCTTTATGTTATGGTCAAATGAGTGAGCCTCCAGGAGCAAGAAATAGAATTGCACTTACAGGTCTTACAATGGCTGAGTACTTTAGAGATGAAAAAGGTCTTGATGTACTTATGTTCGTTGATAATATCTTTAGATTTGCACAATCAGGTTCTGAGATGTCAGCACTACTTGGAAGAATCCCTTCAGCAGTTGGTTACCAACCAACACTTGCAAGAGAGATGGGGGCATTACAAGAGAGAATTACAACAACTAAAAATGGTTCTATTACTTCAGTTCAAGCTGTTTATGTACCTGCGGATGACTTAACAGATCCAGCTCCTGCTTCTGTTTTTGCTCACCTTGATGCAACAACAGTTCTTAACAGAAAAATTGCTGAAAAAGGTATTTATCCAGCGGTTGATCCACTAGATTCTACTTCAAGAATTTTAAGTGCAGATGTTTTAGGACAAGAGCATTATGATACAGCTAGAGGTGTTCAATCACTTTTACAAAAATACAAAGATCTTCAAGATATTATTGCAATTCTTGGTATGGATGAGTTAAGTGAATCTGATAAACTTGTTGTTGATAGAGCAAGAAAAGTTGAAAAATTCTTATCTCAACCATTCTTTGTTGCTGAAGTATTTACAGGAAGTCCTGGTAAGTATGTTGAATTAGCTGATACAATCAAAGGATTCAAAGGTATTTTAGAAGGATCTTATGATCATATGCCAGAGAACTCTTTTTATATGGTTGGTGGTATTGATGAAGCTATCGCAAGAGCTGAGGCTATGAAAGCAAAAGCATAATTGCTTAAAAAGGTATAAATATGGATACAATTAAATTATCAATAGTTACACCAAATGGAGAGATATTTAACAAAGAAGTTAAATCAGTAACTCTCCCTGGAAAAGAGGGAGAGTTTGGAGTGTTGCCTGGTCATGCTTCACTTGTATCTTCTTTAACAGTTGGTGTAATAGAGATAGAAAAAAAAGATGCTTTAAAAGAAGCTGTAGCAATTAACTGGGGACATGTAAAAGTTTCTGAAGACTCAGTAGATATCCTTGTAGATGGTGCAGTTGCTTTATCTGAAGGTAAAGATTCAGATATGTCAGCAAAACTTGAAGAGGCTAAAATATTAGTTAATTCAGTACAAGATTCAAATGTTTCTATGGCGGCAGTTGAATCAAAAATCAATTCATTTGCGTAAAAGCTTAGATGATAGATTCAACTTTAAATTATTTAGGGGGTAGTAGTGCAATATCCATTGGGGTATTAGTACTACTTTCGGCTTATTTTATTCTTGTTTTTTGGATATTTATTTATAAATATTTTAAACTATCATCTGATGTAACTACAGAAATTAACAATTTAAACTCACTTCTTGCAAGAGAATCAACAATTAATCCCCTCTCACGGTTAGGTCAATGTCTAAGTAGAACAACGGTAAGTAAAGAATATTTAAATGTTTGTGAAACAACATTAATTAGAGATGCCAGTAGTGGTATCTCTTGGTTGTCTATTATCTCTTCTACAGCACCATTTATTGGACTATTTGGTACAGTTGTTGGAATATTAGAATCTTTTGCTCGGTTTTCAACTGCTAGTAAAGTGAGTTTTGCAACGATTGCACCTGCAATTAGTGAAGCACTTGTTGCAACTGCAGCAGGTATTTTTGTGGCAATTTTTGCCTATACATTTCATCAAATACTAACAAGAAAGGTTTATGAGTTAAATACTTATTTAAAATCTCAAATAGATATTATTCTTAGTAGGAAATAAATAGATGTATGACTACGAAAAAAAACCAGATTTAAACATCACACCTTTGGTGGATGTGATGTTAGTACTACTAGCAATTCTAATGGTTACTGCACCTGTTTTAGAGTATGAAGAAAATATCAATCTACCAAAAGGTAGTAAGTCCGTTAAACTTCAAGAAAATAATAAAATTGATATACTAGTTAATCGTGATAAAATTATAAATATAAATAATAAAAACCAATACGAGTTTGACAATTTTTCTGATAATTTTGTTTTATTTTCAAAAGATAGAGATAGAAATACACCAGTGCACATAAGAGCTGATAAAAATTTAAAATATGAAGATGTGGTTTATATTTTAAAAACAGTAAAAGAAGCTGGATTTTTTAAAGTTGCATTGATAACAGATGGTTGATAAAAAAAATTTATATATTTCAGCTGTTTTAGCGTTATTTATTTATGTTTTTTTAGTATTACTATTACTCTTATATTTAAAAGAGAGTAATGTTAAGAAAATAGATGCATTGACTAAAAATACTGTATTACAATTAGATATAGTTTTTGATACACCAACCAATGAAAAAAAAGCTATCAAAATAAAAAGTGAAGATAATAGCAAACTAGCTCAAAAAGTAGTAAAAAAAACCACATCCAATAGCCTTAAACAAAAATCAGATTTAAAATCATTGTTTACCGATGTTAAAACAAGTGCAAAAAAGGTTAATAAAGAAAAAATCCTAAATGTAAAAAAAAGTAGTGTTTCAAGTAGATTTAAATCAAAGTTTGAAAAAGAAAAAAAAGTCAAAGAGGTAGTAATATCTGAATTAATTAAACAAAAAAGTCAAAATAGTGCTAAAAAAGTAGTATTAAATGAATCTGAAAATGAAACAGATCCCTATTTCTCTGAAATTCATCAGATGCTTTCATCACGATGGAGTCCTACAGTTTTTTCAGATAATCTTAGTGCGAGAGTACTAGTAACTATAACAAATAATGGAAATTTTAGTTTTAAGTTTATACAATACTCTGAAAATATTGGTTTTGATCAGCAATTAAAAGATTTTTTAAATAGTGAAAGCTTAAAAAAATATCCAATAAACCCAAATAATAACACAACGAATATTGAGATATCATTTCAATCAAAAGGATAAATATGAGAATAAAACAGATTGTAATATGGCTACTATTAACTAGTTATCTATTTGCCTTAGATGCAACAATGGAGATTATAAAAAATAAATCTACACTTCCTACAATAAGTTATGCAATCTCAACAGATACTCAAATAGAAGATAATTTAGATAGTAAGGTGTTAGCTTTAGTAAAAAAAGATTTATTAGTAAGTGGACATTTTAACAACAATGATATTAATGTGGATAATAATTATGAAAATATAGCAGATTATAAAACATTAAAAACTAACGGTATTGACTTATATTTAGTATTACAATTAAAGAAAAATCCACAAGATAACAGTGTTGTAGTGAATACAAAACTTTATGATGTGAATGCAAATAGTTTGGTATTGAGTAAATCATATATCACATCATCAATTGTTAGATATCCATTTTTATCTCATAAAATCGCAATAGATATCAATAAGTATTTAAAAGCTCCATCAATAGAATGGATGGATAAATTTATAATATTTTCAAGATATTTAGATTCAAAAACAAGTGAAATTGTTGTGTCTGATTATACTTTAACATATCAAAAAGTTGTAGTAAAAGGTGGATTAAATATATTCCCGAAATGGGCAAATAAAGAGCAAAGTGAATTTTACTTTACTACATATAATTATGAAAAACCAACATTAGTGAAACAAAACTTATATACAACAAAGTCTGAGAAAATTTTATCAAGTGATGGTATGATAGTATGTTCTGATGTAAGTAGTGATGGTACAAAATTAGTTGTCACTATGGCACCAAACTCACAGCCAGACATTTATATTTATGATACGATTAATAAACTAAAAACACGAATAACAGAATATAATGGAATAGATGTTGGTGGCAGTTTTGTTGAGAATGATAGTAAAATTGTTTTTGTATCGGATAGATTAAAGTATCCAAATATTTTTGCAAAAAAAATAGGGCAAAGGGGAGTTGAGCGTCTCATATATCATGGACGAAATAACTCACAGTGTTCAACTAGTGGTGACTATATAGTGTACGCAAGTAGAGAAACAGATAATGAATTTGGAGATAATGTTTTTAATCTCTATTTAATGTCAACATATAGTGATCATGTAAGAAGATTAACAACAAATGGTAGAAATCAGTTTCCGAAATTTTCATCAAATGGAGAATCAATTTTATTTATAAAAAATGATACTAAAAGTTATTTAGGAATCATACGGTTAAATTATAATAAAAGCTTTCTCTTTCCATTAAAAAGTGGTAAGTTACAATCGATAGACTGGTAGTTATATTCGTTTAAGTATCAATAGTGTAGAATAACAAGAACTAAAATAAATGGGGAAAATTATGAAAAAAATTATGAAAAATACAATACTTAGTATTTGTGCAATAGGTTTACTAGCAGGATGTAGTTCAAAAGATGTTGAGTATGATAATACAGCAACAAATGCACAGTCTGTAGATGGTAAAGCTGCAAATATAGCTGGGTCAAATGAACAATCTGTAGATGATAATGCTAATGTTATAACAAATAGTTTAAAAGCAGTTACAAATGAAGGTTTAAATAGTGTTGAAAGCGAAATTGAAGGAAATACAGTTTTATTAGAATCTGTTCATTTTGCATTTGATAAATATAATTTAACTGATCAGATGAGAGAAGTTGCAACTTCAAATTACAATAAAATAAATATTGTACAAGAATCATACAATGGTCTTAAAGTGAAACTTGAAGGTAATTGTGATGAGTGGGGAACTGATGAGTATAATTATGCTTTAGGTTTAAAAAGAGCAAAAACAGCAAAAGATGCTTTAATAGCTGATGGTGTAGATGCAGAAAAAATTGTTATGGTAAGTTTTGGTGAAAGTAATCCAATATGTACACAAAAAAATACAACTTGTTGGAAAATGAACAGAAGAGTAGATTACAGATTACTACCATAGTTTATAGTTTAAGAGCATTTATTGATTAAAGTATCTATTTATATAGTTTTATTATTAACTTCGTATATTCATGCCGAACAGTCTGTATTTGGTGCTGGTGATTTAAATTCTCCGACACCTTATGGACTGACACCCACAGAAGAGGTTATAGTAAAAACTAAGAAAACAACAACAAATAATGAAAAAAAGATAAAAAAAGTTGACTCTAAAAT
Source organism: Arcobacteraceae bacterium (assembly GCA_021107755.1). Taxonomy (GTDB): domain Bacteria; phylum Campylobacterota; class Campylobacteria; order Campylobacterales; family Arcobacteraceae; genus JAIOSF01. The sequence goes on along the minus strand of JAIOSF010000022.1, from coordinate 13,309 downwards.
AACTCAAATTTATGATAAAGTTGATGGGCTAGAATCTTTATATGAAGGTGATAGCAGAAAGTTAAATAAGCTTTCAATAGACTTTAAACAACAAGAAACTCAGGTTGAAGTTTTAGAAGAGAAAACAAAAACACAAAATCAGCAAATAGAATTATTACAAGAAGATATAGTTGATTTAAAAAAACAGTTAGATTTAAATAATAAAAATATGGAATTGTTAAAAGAATCTTTTGATAAAATAGTTCAATTAGCAAATAAAATAAATAAAGATTATGTGACAAAAGATGAGTTTAATAAGCTTTTATCTATGTTAGATAAAAAACTAGTAAGCAGTAAACCAAAAGCTAGTACTAAATCAAATGTTCCTAATAAACCTAACAGAGAATTGATGAAAGAGGTAAGGGAACTATTTAAAAAAGATTATTTTACAAAAGCAATCCCTATTTTGGAACATCTAATAAGTGTGAAGCATAGACCTGCTGAATGTAATTATTATATGGGTGAGATTAATTACTATAGAAAAAATTACAAAGATGCATTGCATTATTTTAAAACTAGTATGATGTTGTACGACAAAGCAAAATATCTTCCAAAGTTACTGCTTCATAGTGCTATCTCATTTGAAGAGATAGGAGATATGGAGAATGCAAAAAACTTCTACAATACAATTGTAGATGTTTATCCAGATTCAAATGAAGCAGCAGAAGCTTCTAAAAAAATAAAAAAATAATACCAAATAAAACAAAGGAGACAGAAATATGTCAAAAGTAATAGCAATAGAATATACTCTTAATGATGCAAATTCAAAAGAGCAATTAGATACAAATGTTGGTGGAAATCCATTAGAGTTTATAAGCGGTATGGGTCAAATCATTCCAGGTTTAGAAAAAGAGATTGAAAATTTAGCAGCAGGTGAAAAAGTTGATGTTATGGTTCAGCCAACTGAAGCATATGGTGAATATAATGATGAAGCCGTACAAGTTTTACCAAAAGAGCAATTTGCAGGAATTGATTTAGTTGAAGGTATGACTTTATATGGAACAGGTGAGGATCAACAAACAGTTCAAGTTACAGTTAAAACAGTAGCTGATGATGGAGTAACAATAGATTATAATCACCCAATGGCTGGTAAAACTTTAATGTTTAGTGTTGCTATTTTAGATGTAAGAGATGCAACAGCAGAAGAGCTTCAAACAGGTATCGTTGGTGGTATGGCTGCTGCTGGTGGATGTTGTGGTGGTGGATCTTGTGGTTCACATGATCATGGACATGAAGAGAAAGAAACTGAATGTTGTGGTGGTGAAAAACATGGTGAAGAGCACGAATGTTGTGGTGGTCACGATGGTGAAGGTTGTAAAAACAGCTAACATTAATTTAATTTTTAGTGTTGATAAATCCTCTTGTTTTTTAATAAGAGGATTTTTTTTGTCTAATATTTTAGAGTTCCGATTCTAAACTTCTTCTGAACATAAAAAGAGCAAAGAGAAAAAATACTACACCAATGGCGAATATACTTACTATACTTTTCCAAACTATATTAAATCCAGCACCTTTAAATAGTATTGCTTGTGCAATATCTACAAAATGACTACTTGGCATAAAGTACATAATATATTGTATGATTTCTGGCATACTTTCATAGGGGGTTATATTCCCAGAAAGCATCATTAAAGGAAGAATAGTTAATATAAATATCATCCCTAATTGTGGCATATTTTTTGCAAGTGTTCCCATAAAAATTCCTATAGAGGTAGTGGAAAATAATACTAAAAATGTAGAAAATAAAAATAGAGGGATGGAACCTGGTAAAGGTACATGTAATATACCTTGGACCATTATAAAAAGTGAAAAGATAACACAGACTAATATTATAAGTGTAACAGAGAGTACTTTTGAGAACATAATTTCAGTAGCATTTAGAGGCATTACTAAAAGATGTTCGATTGTTCCATGTTCTCTTTCCCTAATTAAAGCAGCACTGGAGAGCAATATTGAGAGCATAATAATATTGTTAATAACTTCATTGATAGCCCCAAACCAGCTACTAGTAAGATTTGGATTATATTTATATCTTGTTACTATTTCTACATTTGTTTTAGTATGTTCTTGAGTTTTTAAAATATAGTTTTGTAGTTCTTGTGAAATAATTTGTTTAATATAACCACTCCCGATACCAGCTTGTGTCATTCGAGTTGCATCAATATTCACTTGAATATCTGGACTATTTCCAGAAAGAATATCTTTTTCAAAATTTGAAGGAATTATAATAATAAAAGTATAAAGTCCACTATCCATACTTGCGTCAAGTTGAGATAAAGATATAATTTGTGGTGTATTAAATCTTGGCTTATAAAAAGAGGAGATGATTTTATTTGAAAGGGTTGTTCTATCTTCATCTACAAAAGCAATAGAGGTGTTTTTTATTTCAGTTGATGTAGCAGAGGAACCTACATAGATAGCTAAACTAAATGAATAAACAATTAAAATCAACATAATTCTATCACTCCATAAACTTCGAAATTCTTTTATACTTAGATTATAAATATTTTGTAAATGGTTTTTCATCTATACTTCCTGCTTTTTAAGAGCTAACATTGATAAAATAGTAATCACAACAATAGAGATTCCTAATATTATGAATTCTTTATAACTTTACTAAAAATACCACGACTGATATTTATATAATAGGTTGCAGGAAAGATATTACCAATTACAGCACCAATGCCTTCTAGTGAACTTACTGGTTCTTTTAAGCCTGAGAATTGAATAGTTGGTAAAAGTGTTAATATAGCAGTTCCAGCAATTGCAGCAATTTGAGTTTTGGCAAAAGAGGACATAAGTAGTCCAACACCTGTAGTTGCAATTACATATAAAAATGTTCCAAAAGTGAGTGTGAGAATACTTCCTTTTAAAGGAACTTTAAAAACAAAAATTGCTAATAATATCAGTCCAAAGAAACTAATCATACCTACAACTATATAAGGAAGTTGTTTTCCTATTAAAAATTCTAATTTTGTCACAGGTGTTGCATAAAAATTTGTTATTGAACCTAACTCTTTTTCCCTTACAACACTGAGTGCCATTAAAATAGAGGGGATAAAAATAAGCAACATAGGTATAACAGCTGGAACCATAGAGTAAATACTTTTAAAATCTTGATTATATCTGAACCTTGATTCTATATTTACTATACTCTTTGTATTTTTATAATTAGTAGATTCTTTTTGAAGTTGTTGTAGATAGGTATTATGTATACCTGCAACATACCCTTTAATCGTTTCTGCACGAAAAGGCATTGAACCATTAATCCATACAGCAATTTGTGTATTGTAACCTTTGGTTAAATCTTGACCAAAATTTGGAGGTATAACAAAGGCTAAATTTATATTACCACTTTTCATATTTTGATCAAGTTGTGTTTGTGAATTAAGCTTAGATTGTTCTAAAAAATATCGTGAGCCAGAGATATTTTCTATATATTGTCTACTTTGAGGAGATTTATCATAATCTAAAACAGAAAATTTTAAATCTTCTACATCCATTGAGATACCATATCCCATAATAAACATTAAAATAACACTTCCTAAGAGTGCAAAAGTTAGTCTAATAGGATCTCTTGTTAACTCTAGTGATTCACGATAGCTGTAACCAAATAATCTTAGAAAATCAAATTTTTTGTGTTTTGTTGATTGTTTTTTTACAGTTATTGTATTTTTATCTTGTGAGAGAGCAGTTGAATCTTCTTTTGAGTTAGATGCCTCTTCTAAATATGATATAAAAGACTCTTCTAAATTTTCTTTTTGTTTTGATTTTATAAGTTGTTTTGGAGTATCACTTGCTAAAACTTTCCCTTGATGCATTAAAGAGATCCTATCACATCTTTCCCCTTCATTCATAAAATGTGTTGAAACAAATATTGTAACATTGTCATTTCTCGCAAGATCGATGAGTAATTCCCAAAAATTATCACGAGATACAGGATCAACTCCAGAGGTTGGTTCATCTAAAATTAACATCTCTGGTTTATGAATAACGGCAACTGCTAAAGATAGTCTTTGTCGAATACCAAGTGGTAGTTCCTCTGCTAGAGTATTTTGATACTGTTTTAGATTAAATCGAATAAGTGTCTCTTCAATTCTTTTTGGCATAGATGTTTTATTAATATGAAATAATTTTGCATGAAGTGAAATATTTTGAAGAACTGTGAGTTCAGTATAGAGTGAAAATGCTTGTGTCATATAACCCACTTTTTTTCTCATCTCTAAAGAATTCTCTTTTACATACTCTCCAAATAATTTTGCTTTCCCATTTGTTGGTTGTAAAAGTCCAGTAAGCATTTTCATAGTGGTAGTTTTTCCACAACCATTTGAGCCTAAAAAGCCAAATATCTCCCCTTGTTTTATCTTGAAACTAACATTATCTACAGCTATAAAATCTCCAAACTTCATAGTTAAGTTATCTGCTTCTATGGCAAAAATATCATCTTCTTTTTCCACTCTTTTAGGAACTATAAGTTTTTTATGACCTTTTCTTTTTTCTGATGGTAAAAGTTCAATAAAAGCTTCATCAATATTAGTGGTATTTGTTTTTTTTAATAACTCTTGTGGTGTACCAGATGCTAAAATTTTACCGTCATCCATAGCTATTATCAAATCGTAAGATTGTGCTTCTTCCATATATGCAGTGGCAATTAATACACTCATATTTGACATTCGTTGGCGAATTTTTCCAATCAGTTCCCAAAATTGTCTTCTTGAAAGTGGATCAACTCCAGTAGTTGGTTCATCAAGTATTAAGAGATCAGGATCATGTATCAAAGAACAACAAAGTCCTAGTTTTTGTTTCATTCCACCAGAGAGTTTTCCTGCAGGTCTATCTTTGAAAGGTAAAAGACCTGTACTCTTTAAAAGTTCATCTATCCTAGCTTTTCGTTCACTTTTTTCTTGTCCAAATAATCTGGCAAAAAACTCTACATTTTCATATACCGAAAGTGACATATAAAGATTTTTTCCAAGTCCTTGTGGCATATAAGCAATTTTAGGACAATTTGCATCTCTAAAGTTTGAGTTTGTAATATCTCCACCTAATACTTCTACACTACCAGTTTGAACTTTTTTTATACCTGAAATGATGGATAATAGTGTAGATTTTCCAACACCATCAGGACCTATAAAACCTATCATTTTCCCAGATGGTATCTCTAAAGTGATATTATCTAAAGCAATAACATCATTATAGTGGTGTGATAGATTTTTTAACTTAGCAATAAAGTTCATATTATTCTACACTGTATGTTGTACTCTTTGGAAGTTTATTTAAACTCTCTGGCCAAGGGGTATTTGAGTTAAGTCTTATATATGCAATACCAGGAAGTCCTGTTTTAATTTTATTAAAATGTTGTTCAAGTAATTTTGAATCTATTTTAACTTTTATTCGAAACATTAACTTTTCTCTTTCTGTTTGTGTTTCTATCTCTTTTGGGGTAAATTGTGCTTGTGGAGAGACAAAGGTAACAGTTGCTGGGATAGAAACATTTGGTAAAGCATCAAGGACAATTCTAGCTTCAGAGCCTATATTTACCAATCCAGCTTGAGATGTTGGAAGAAAGATAGTCATATAGGTATTCATTAAATCCAACACTACTAATACTCGTCCACCATTTGAGATAATTTCTCCATTTTGTGCTATTTTATATAATACTCTCCCTTTAATAGGTGAATATAATTTACTTTCATCTATTTGAACTTGTATTGTTTCAACTTGTGCAAGTGCAGCATTGATAGCAGCATTAGCACTTATTACTTGAGCTTTTGAAGCAGTAAGAGCAGCAATAGCTGTTTGATAGGCAGTTTCATCTCTTTGAAACTCTACAAGAGGAATACTTTTGTTTTTGTACAGAGTTTTTGATCTATTATAATTATTGTTTGCTAAATTCAATTCACTTTCTCTTTGTGTTACAATCGCAAGTGCATAGTTTTTGTTTTGTTTTGCTTGTTCAACATAAGCAAGTGCTTCTTGGAGTTTTGAGTCGAGTTGTTTCGTATCAAGAGCTGCTAATAATTGATCTTTTTCTACAGTATCGCCCTCATCTACATTGATATCTAATAATCTTCCAGATAGTTTTGAAGAGATATCTATTTGTGTTGTTTCAAGTCTTCCATTTCCTACAGCAAATTCTTTTGGGAGTTGTGGAATTTGTAGATAATTGTAAATAAAATATAAAGCTACAGTACAAGCTATTAAAATTATGAAGAGGAATATTTTTTTGAAGTTATCAGACATAAGTTTTCCTTAATATGTAAATAAAGAGTTATAAATGACTCTTAGTCACTTATACTAAAATGGTAATATCAATTTGCTGTTTTATAGCTTAAATAATTCAAATAACACTTTATTAAGGTTATTAACTTTGTAACTAAAATCTCTTAAAACAGATGTTCAATAAAATTATATTATAATCCGTTGAACATTTAAATAGAGATTTAAAAAAGATAATAAAGTATATGGAGTAAATATGAAAAAAGTTGCATTTATTTTCCCTGGTCAAGGGAGTCAATCTGTAGGTATGGGAAAAGATTTTTTTGAAAATAGTGATATTGCAAAAGAGATGATAGCAAAAGCTAGTGAAAGATTAGGTTTTAGTTTTGAAGAGTTATTGTTTACTGAAAATGAAAATTTAGGAAAAACAGAGTTTACACAACCTGCGATTTTATTGGTAAGTTGTATAGCCCTTGAAGTATTCAAGTCACAATGTGATATAAAACCAGAGTTTGTTCTTGGTCACTCTTTAGGTGAGTTTTCTGCCCTTGTAGCAAGTGGTGCTATCTCATATCTTGATGCTGTAGAGTTAGTTCATAAAAGAGGACTATTTATGAATGAAGCGTGTGCTGGAGCAGGGGCTGGTATGATGGCACTTGTTGGACTTGATGATGCTACTGTTGAAGCTATGACAGAATCACAAAGAGCAGAGGGTAAAAAAATATGGGCAGCAAACTACAATATGGATGGTCAAATTGTTGTAGCTGGTATCAAAGCAGATTTAGAAAGCTTAGCAGATGCATACAAAGAAGCAGGGGCTAAAAGAGCAATCGTACTTGATATGTCAGTTGCTAGTCACTGTGAGCTTCTTAATAGTGCTGTAGAGAAGTTAAATCCATATCTAAATGAGTTTGTAACAGATAACTTTGAAACATCAGTTATCTCAAATGTTACAGCTGATGCTTACAATACAAAAGAGCTAGCTATAGATTTACTTGGTAAGCAGTTAATATCTCCAGTAAAATATAAACACTCTATTGTTTCAAAAGCAAGTGAAGTTGAGTTATTTATAGAGTTTGGAAATGGTGCTGTTTTAAAAGGGCTTAATAGAAAGATTTGTAAAGATACACCTACATTGAATGTATCTGATATGAAGTCATTAGAGTCAACATTGGAAACTTTGGCATAATATCTATATAATAAAATAGTTTTTAAAAGCTCTATGGAAACATAGGGCTTTTTTATTTATCTTCTTTTGGTCGAAATCCTATGAGATTGTTACTTGTTTTTTGAGTATCTCGTAATATTTCATTTAACAACTCAAAAGCTTCATCTATTCTATGGCTATTATAATTTACTTGTTGTTGATCAATTTTGATAGTTTTTTCTATCTCTTGTAGCCTTTTTGTAATATCATTATAGTTTAGAGCAAATTCTCTCATTTTTGTAAAAGTTCGCATGATATTTATAGTAACTTCAGTAGCAATCTTACTTTTTAACACAGTTGCCAGCATATATACACCTTGTTCTGTAAATACTTTCGAACGGTATTTTCTTGATTTTAAGCTTTCATTAAAGGTCGAAAATTTCGACCTTAAACTTTCTTCCTCTTCTTTTGTAAGTTCAAATATAAAATCAGATGGAAATTTTTCAGGATTATTTCTAACTGCTTCATTTATTCTTTTTGTTTCTACTTGATAAAGTTTTGCTAAATCACTATCAAGCATAACTTTTATCTTTCTTATTTCATATATTGTAGTTTCTATATTGTGATTATTGCTTAAGTTCATAAAGTACTCCTAAGTTTAATAAAAGTATTTTATCGAGTAATTTGTGGAAAGGTTAAAAATATTGCATTTTGTAATATTTTAGTGTTTTTGTTTTGAAATAACTAAAGCCACTTTTACAAACAAATATGTTAAAATCCAAACAAAAAATTACAAGGCTTTTAAATGACAAAACTAGCAATAATGGGTGCGATGGAAGAGGAGATTACTCCTCTTTTAGAGTACTTTACTGATATTAAAAAAAATGACTATGCGAATAATACATACTATGAGTGTAAACTTGGAAATCTTGATGTGGTTATCGCATACTCAAAAATTGGGAAAGTTTTCTCAACTCTTACAGCTTCAACTATGATACAAAAGTTTGGTTGTGATACTTTACTTTTTAGTGGAGTTGCTGGTGGTATTAATCCTGAGTTAAAAATAGGGGATCTAATCGTAGCAAACAAACTTTCTCAACATGACTTAGATATCACAGCGTTTGGTCATCCACATGGATATGTACCAGGTGGAGAGGTGTATGTAAATACAGATGAAAAGTTAAAAAACATCGCTTTAGAAGTTGCTCGTGAAAATGATATTAAAATCATTGAGGGTATTATAGCTACTGGTGATCAGTTTGTTGCAGATGAAAAAAGAAAAGAGTTTATTGAAACAACTTTCAAAGCAGATGCTTTAGAGATGGAAGGAGCTAGTGTTGCTGTTGTATGTGATGCTTTACAAGTTCCATGTTTGATATTAAGAGCTATTAGTGATACAGCAGATATGGATGCTGGATTTAATTTTGATGAATTTTTAGAATCTAGTGCAAAAAACTCTGCACAATTTTTGATGAAAGTTATTGATAAATTAGTTTAATACTAAACCATAAACAATAAAAAAGGGTTCAACTAAAAAGTTGAACCCTTTTTTTATGGGAGAATAATTTAAGCCAATTCTTCTACAGCTTTTTTAATAGCAAGTGGCAATGGTAAATCTACCATATCACAATCTTCTTCTAAACAACACTCACAAGCAGTTCCAGCACTTGTTTCCTCTTTGATTATCTCGATATCACTACCATGTTTTGCCACAGCATCTTTGATCTCATCATATTCTACATCATTACAGTTACATACTTGCATTTTCTCTCCTTTTATTTTATATAGGCTTTTATAATTTTTTGCTCATTTACAGGCTTATCCCTATACCCAGTAGGTACATTTTCCAATTTCTTTACAATAGCAAAACTTTTCTTATCTTTCACATAACCAAAAATCGTATGTCTCCCATTTAAGTGAGGTGTTTCTATAGTTGTTATGAAAAATTGACTTCCATTTGTATTTGGTCCAGCATTTGCCATAGCTAATACACCAGCACGATTAAACATAGCTTTTGATGTGAACTCATCTTTAAAAGGTTTTCCCCAGATTGATTCTCCACCTCGACCAGTTCCAGTTGGGTCTCCACCTTGTATCATAAATCTTTTGATGATTCTGTGAAAAATTAGTCCATCATAATATCCATTTTTAATATGTGTAGAGAAGTTCTCAACAGCAATTGGTGCTAAGTCTGGTCGTAACTCTATCTCTATATCTCCTTGTGTTGTTTCTAAGACAGCAATAGGATTTGCTGCTTGAAGATAAGCTATACTTAAAAGTAAAAGTATAAATTTTTTCATCGATTCCCTTTATGTTTAAATTAGAGATTAATCATAACTAAAAAATATTAAATTTAGGTATTACAAAGAGTTTAGTTTTCATAATAGTTTCGATTATTTACAAATTAAATAAAAATTGACCCATAGTTCTAGCTTATAATATTTATTTAATATTGTTTTGATAGAATCTCGTGATTTTAGTTAAATTACACAAAAAGGAAGTTAAATGTTATTAAAAGAGAAATACTCACCGATGTATTTTTTAGCCGCGTTAGGTGCAGGGGGATTATCTGTATCATTTTTTATGTATTTGATGTTTTTGATTCCACATCCAAAAACACCAATGGCAACATATGATCAGGTTATGCCTGCGCTTATGCAAGGAGATTGGTTGTCATTTGTGACAGCTTTTTCATTAGTATTTATTATCGCTTTTGCATATTTTCATTTCAAACTTTTGATATGGAATATTAAGCAATATAAAGCGTTCAAAGAAACAGAAGCATTTAGTACTTTAAAAAATAGTAATGCAGAGATCACATTGATGACAATGCCACTTACATTTGCTATGACTATCAATGTTTGTTTTGTTTTAGGTGCAGTTTTTGTACCAGGATTATGGAGCATTGTTGAGTATCTATTTCCTGGTGCTTTGATTGGTTTTATGGTTACTGGATATTATGCAGTGAAGATATTTATGGAGTATTTTAGCAGATTGATTACAACAGGCGACTTTGATTTTACAAAAAACAATAATCTCTCTCAAATGATCTCTATCTTTGCATTTTCTATGGTTGCAGTTGGATTTGCAGCACCAGGTGCTATGAGTCATAATATAACTATTAATGCTATAGGTATATTTGGAGCAATATTTTTTGCAGCTATCTCAATATTATTGATAACTATTAAGCTTATACTTGGATTTAAAAACATGTTTGAACATGGAATTGGGAGCGAAGCTAGTCCATCTTTATGGATTATGATACCTATTTTAACACTTCTTGGTATTACATTTATACGAGTAAGTTTTGGACTTGACCATCATTTTAATCAAGCTTTACAAAACGCTTCATTATTTACACTTACAAGTTTAGTTTTTGCACTACAACTGATTTTTGGTATGTTAGGATTTTCTGTAATGAAAAGAATAGGGTACTTTGAAGAGTTTGTACATGGTGAGAAAAAATCTCCAGTATCATTTGCATTGATTTGTCCAGGTGTTGCATTTTTTGTTTTTGGTATGTTTTTTATCAATTTAGGATTAGCGATGAATGGTGTGGTTGCGAAATATTCAATAGCATATTTTATACTAATGATTCCATTTATATTTATTCAATATAAAACTATAGTGTATTTCTTTAAATTAAAAAATAAGTTTGCACTTTAGAAAATAACAGTTGAAAAAAGAGAGTTTATTTTCTCTCTTTTGTTGTTTTCAATATATTTCTTATTAATAATCCTACAAAAAACAGAGCAATAGCACCATTTATCAAAGCATTAGTTGTATCTCCATCTATATAAAAACTATAGGCTAAATAGCTAAATACACCACTTATAATCAAACACATATTTTACCTTTTTTGTTGTCTTTTGTTTTTATTTTCTATATCTTTTGTATCTTCATTATTTGAAAGAATGCGTATATCACTATATTCTCTTAAAAATTTTGGGAGTCTTCTACCATTTACTTTTAAAATATCTTCTACAAGTATATCTGCTACTTTTTGTTTCTCTAAGCCTTGGTTTTCTACTATAAAATCAAATAAAAACTTAGCAACTCTATCAAGTGATATTTGCCAAGTGGAAAATGTTTGAGAGTAGAGCCATTCACTAAAACTATAAAAAGTTTCAAAGACACTTCTATCTTTTACTAAGAGTTCAAAAGTTTTTATAAAGTTTCCACTGTTATAAACAATATCCCAAAATCTTGCAAATCTTTTAAGTTTTTGCATCGTTTCAAAAGGGATTAAATTGTTTGCTAATATATCATAAGGTGGAATATCACTATAGACCATACCATATTGTTCATCGTGTCTATTAAGTGTTGTCCCTGAGAGTTTTTTTAATACTCCAAGCTGTATTTCACATTGTGTTATAGAGGATAATTTATCTAAGTTTTCACCAAAGCTTTCCATACTCTCACCTGGTAATCCCATAATTAAGTCAACATGAATATGGGCGTTAGTTTCATTTTCTAAAAAAGCTAAATTATCTTCTATTTTTTTGATATTGAGATTTCTTTTGATATTTTTTGCAATATCTTTTTTGAGGGTTTGGATACCAACTTCTAGTTGTAAACTATGTTTGGGAAATAGTTTTATTTTTTCTCTCAAAGGCTCTGGAAAGTTATCTGGTATCACTTCAAAGTGAGTTGTAAAATCTTCTTTTTTATCTAAAAAGAAATCAAGAAGTTTGATAGCAACTTCAATGTTGAGATTAAAAGTTCTATCAATAAATTTAAATCCTCTAGCACCTCTTTTCCATAAAAGTTCAAACTCATTTAAAAGTGTATCAACATCAAAATCTCGCACTTTTTTATCAATAGAAGATAAGCAAAATTCACAATTGTAGGGGCAACCTCGCGAAGCTTCCACATAGATGTGTCTATTTTGAATATCATTGGTAGTATAGTATTTATAAGGAAGTTCTATCTTACTTACATCTAAAAGTTGTGGAGGAAATATTTTTTCTTTAATTTCTTTATTTTTAAGAATATCTTTACATAAAGTATAAAATTGAATTTCACCTTCCCCTTGTATAATAAAATCAGCATCATCTAAATTGACTCTAAATGGAGTATAACTAACTTCTGGTCCACCAAGGATAATAGTAGTATTTGGACTTATTTTTTTTATGATATGAATCAGTTGCGATACATCAGATACATTCCAAATATATACACCAATACCTATGATTTTTGGATTTTGTAAAAGGATTTTTTCTGCAATATCTTGCATATTTTCATTAATAACATACTCTTGTATTGTGGTGTATTCCTGTAGTTCATTTAAGTTTGCATAGAGATATCGTAAAGCCAAACTTGAATGGGAGTATCTACCATTTAAAGTAGTAAGAATTATATGGGACAAAATATTCCTTAAGTTTATTGTATATTTTGTATTGTACCTAAAAGAAGATTATATGATTTGAGAACAAAAAAGATAATTTAATAAATATGAAAAGACAAGCTACTAAAAGCTTGCCCACTCATCATCATTATCTTTAGAAGCTTTAATAGGTTCTATTTGTTTTGATGGTTTAGATTGTGATACTGGTTTTGGTGTCTCTTCTTTTGTTGAAGTAGTTTTTGGTGTTGTAGTTGGGGAAGCTGTTTGGTGTTTATCCATAGTTTTAGCTTTCACCTCGTTTTTACCAATAAACTCTTTTGCATCAGCATCACTTACAACAAGTTTTGCTATCTTATCTGTATCAAGAGCTACATCATGAGTTTGAGAAGCTATCATTGCATTTTGTTGTGTTTGTTGATCAAGACTATTAACAGCATCATTGATTTGTTCAATTCCTGTTCTTTGTTCTTTACTAGCCATCTCTACATCTTTGATAAGTTCAATTGTTTTAGAGATATTATCATTAAGAGCTGTATATCCACTAATCATCTCATCTG